>NZ_JBVJHT010000011.1:0-225890 GCF_055586685.1 Micromonospora sp. NPDC049529 | reverse complement strand
GTCTGCCCCCCCCCCCCCTCCCTCCCCCCCCGCCCCCTCCCCCCCCCCCCCCCCTCCCCCCCCCCCCCCCCCCCCCCCCCCCCCCCCCCCCCCCCCCCCCCCGACGGGCTTCCCGATCTCGTCCGGCGCCGGTGGCGACGGGTCGGCGGGCTATGGCGAGTTGCATTCCGCATGCCCTAGCCGCTGCGCCGTCGGGCAGCTAGCGTCTAGGCATGGCGAGGGGTCATCCCACGCCAGCCGGCCGGCCCGGACTCTGCGTACTGATCCATGGGGCCCGCATCCGACCCCGTGGTTCCGGGCACCGGACGAGGCGGAACGCGGGTGGACCGGGTGCACGCCCGCCGGAGCAGCCTGTGACGACTCGCCGTACCAACTCCAGGGCCGACCAGAACCCGGGCGCGACTGTCGCGACCGGCCGTGCGAAGGGCGGACGGAGGGCCACCACGGCCCCGGCCGCCGGTCTGGAGCCCGCACCAACCGGCCGTGCCTACGTTCTGGACACCTCGGTGTTGCTCTCCGACCCGGCCGCGTTCCACCGGTTCGCCGAGCACGAGGTCGTGCTCCCGCTCGTGGTGATCTCCGAGCTGGAGGGAAAGCGACACCATCCGGAGCTGGGCTGGTTCGCCCGCCAGGCCCTGCGCATGCTCGACGAACTGCGGATCAAGCACGGTCGACTGGACCAGCCGGTGCCGACGAACGACGTGGGTGGCACCCTGCGGGTCGAGCTGAACCACGCCGACGACTCGGTGCTCCCGCCCGGTTTCCGCAACGAGTCCAACGACACCCGGATCCTCTCGGTCGCGCTCAACCTGGCCGCCGAGGGTCGCGAGGTCATCCTGGTCAGCAAGGACATGCCGCTGCGGGTCAAGGCTGCCTCGGTCGGCCTCACCGCCGACGAGTACCGGCACGGCCAGGCCAGCGACCCGACCTGGACCGGCATGGCCGAGCTGGAGCTGGGGGAGGAGCAGATAAACCAGCTGTACGCCGGTGACCCGCTGGACCTGGACGAGGCGGCCGGCATGCCGTGCCACACCGGCCTGGTGCTGCACTCGCCCCGGGGCTCGGCACTGGGCCGGACCGCCCCGGACAAGACCGTACGGCTGGTGCGGGGCGACCGGGAGGCGTTCGGGCTGCGGGGCCGGTCGGCGGAGCAGCGGATCGCGCTGGACCTGCTGCTCGACGAGTCGATCGGGATCATCTCGCTCGGTGGCCGGGCCGGCACCGGCAAGTCCGCGCTGGCGCTCTGCGCCGGGCTGGAGGCGGTGATGGAGCGGCGCCGGCACAAGAAGGTGATCGTGTTCCGCCCGCTCTACGCGGTCGGTGGGCAGGAGTTGGGCTACCTGCCGGGGTCGGAGTCGGAGAAGATGTCGCCGTGGGCGCAGGCGGTCTTCGACACCCTCGGCGCGGTGGTGCACGACAACGTGATGGACGAGGTGCTCGCCCGGGGGATGCTGGAGGTGCTCCCGCTCACCCACATCCGGGGCCGGAGCCTGCACGACGCCTTCGTCATCGT
This sequence comes from Micromonospora sp. NPDC049529, assembly GCF_055586685.1. Lineage (NCBI taxonomy): Bacteria > Bacillati > Actinomycetota > Actinomycetes > Micromonosporales > Micromonosporaceae > Micromonospora > Micromonospora sp. NPDC049529. The sequence continues at coordinate 224,377 of NZ_JBVJHT010000011.1, read as the reverse complement.
GGACGAGGCGCAGTCGCTGGAGCGCGGCGTCCTGCTCACCGTGCTGTCGCGGGTGGGCCAGGGGTCCAGGGTGGTGCTCACCCACGACGTCGCCCAGCGCGACAACCTCCGGGTCGGCCGGCACGACGGGGTGACGGCGGTGATCGAGGCGCTCAAGGGGCATCCGCTCTTCGCGCACGTCACGCTGACCCGGTCGGAGCGGTCGCCGATCGCCGAGGTGGTCACCGATCTGCTGGAGGACATCCCGTTGTGACGTGCCTGACCGGGGCCTTTGTCCTAGTTTAGGGCTAAAATTTGAGTGGCCCAGGTCACAATCATGGTTGTTGGTTTCCCAGCCGACTCACTGTGCGCAATGGTGTGCTTCGAGCAACTCCTGTCCCGGGGACATCGGTAATGATCGGTATTCCGAGGGACAAACGGTACGGATGACCACGAGTCCTCCGGCCCGGAGATCCGACGGATCGGAGCTGCCCGCGGCGCAGACGCCGGCCCCGGCCGGATGCGCGCTCGTCCTTGTCCCCGACGAAGGGATCACTTCGTGAGTCGGCTGTGGAGCCGCTACGGCGTCCGGACACTCGCGGTCTCACTGCTGGTGGTGGGCGTCACCGGCGGATATTTCCTGGGCCAGGACCGGGAAACCCAGCAGGTCGGCATCAACGCCCAACTCGTCGCCGATGCCGAGCGCGCGGAGTTCCAGTTGATGCGTGAGCGCAACGCCGCGCACAAACAGGCGATGGCGGCCCAGGTGGCCGCCGAGCGGGAGGCCACCCGCAAGGCGGCGGAGACCGCGAAGGCAGCCGCCGAGCGGGCGCGCAAGGCCGATGCGGCGGCGGACCGGAAGAAGCGGGAAGCCAAGGCGGCCAGTGCGGCGGCCAACGCACCGGTCAAGCCGTACACCGGGCCGATCCCGGACTCCTGCAACGAGTACAGCGGCAACCGCGCGATCGGCTGCGCGCTGATGCTGGACGCGGGCTTCCCGCTGGCCGAGATGCCCTGCCTGGAAAAGCTCTGGACCAAGGAGAGCGGCTGGAACCCCAAGGCCGCCAACCCCTCCGGCGCGTACGGCATCCCGCAGGCCAAGCCCGGCAGCAAGATGAGCAGTGCCGGCGCGGACTGGCAGAACAGTGCCGCCACCCAGATCAAGTGGGGCCTGGGCTACATCAAGGGTCGGTACAGCACGCCCTGTGGGGCCTGGTCGTTCTTCCAGAACAAGGGCTACTACTGAGCCGCGACCGGCAGTGACGTCGAAGGGGTACGAACCGCAGGGTTCGTACCCCTAACGTCCGAGTCGGGTGGCGGTTGCCGGCGATAGCTGATAGCTACTTGAGGGTGACATTCGATTCCCGTAGCGGCGGCGACCCGTACCGGTTCGGCACCGACGCCTTCTACGCGTCCCTCGGCCGCGCGTTCGTGGCCATGTGCGCGGCCGTGCCGGTGCTCTTCGCCATCGAGGGGATCGACTACTGGCTGGGCATGGGGCTGGACGCGACGGCCGGGATCATCCCGCACCGGATCGACGGCCTGGACGGCGTCTTCTTCGCGCCGTTCCTGCACCACGGCTTCAACCACCTCTACAGCAACAGCGTGCCGCTGATCCTGCTCGGTACGTTCGTGCTCGCCGCCGGGGCCCGCCGGTTCCTCTACTCCACCCTGGTGATCATCATCGTCAGCGGGCTGGGGGTGTGGTTCACCGGATCGGCGAACTCGGTCGTGGTCGGTGCCAGCGGGGTGATCTTCGGTTACCTGGGGCTGCTGATCATGCGCGGCATCGTCGAGCGGAGCTGGTGGAACTTCGGGGTGGTCCTGCTGGTCGGGCTCCTCTACGGCGGACAGTTGTTCGGCGTACTGCCGACCGACGAGCCGATCTCCTGGCAGGGGCACCTGTTCGGTCTGATCGGCGGGCTGGTGGCGGCGATCCTGTTCCGGCGCCGACCGCAGCGCGACCCCTACTCGTCCGAGTCGACGCTGAGTTTTCCCTGACCAGCCGGGCGTGGAGCCCGCCGACGGGCGCACCCGGAATGGGATGTGTCTTGCCTCGGCCTCGCCCGGCCGCCTACGGTCGAAATCAGCAGATGTTGATCCGTAGGCGGAAGGCGACGGTGAGCACATGCGTGAGGTCGATGTCGCCATAATCGGGGCCGGTCCGACCGGTCTCTTCGCCGCCTACTACGCCGGCTTCCGGGGGCTGTCCGTCGCGCTCATCGACGCGTTGCCCGAGCCCGGTGGGCAGGTCACCGCGATGTACCCGGAGAAGGTCATCTACGACGTGGCGGGTTTCCCGTCGATCAAGGGCCGGGACCTGGTGGCCAACCTGGTGGTGCAGGCCGCCGCGTTCAACCCCGAGTACCTGCTCGGCGTACGGGCCGAGAAGCTGTCGTACCAGGCGGACCGGCCGGTGCTGGGCCTGAGCGACGGGACCGTGCTGCACTGCGGGTCGGTGCTGATCACCGGTGGCCTGGGCAGCTTCACGCCCCGGCCACTGCCGGCGGCGGACAGTTTCGTCGGCGACGGCATCGTGTTCTTCGTACCGCACCTGGCCGATCTGGCCGGCCACGACGTGTTGATCATCGGCGGTGGGGACTCGGCCTTCGACTGGGCGCTGGCGCTGGCGCCACTGGCCGAGTCGATCACCCTGGTGCACCGGCGGGACAAGTTCCGGGCACACGCCGCGACCGTGGACCGGGTACGCAAGCTGCCGGTGCGGATCGTCACCAACGCCGAGGTAACCAAGATCCACGGCGACGGTACGGTCACCGGCGCGGAGATCCTGGTCAAGGGCGGGACGGCCGAGACGGTGCCGGTCAACACCGTGGTGGCGGCACTCGGCTTCACCGCCGACCTCGGGCCGCTCGCCGAGTGGGGGCTGGCGCTGGACAAGCGGCACATCCTGGTCGACAGCACCATGCTGACCAACCTGCCGAGGGTCTTCGCCGCCGGTGACATCACCGAATATCCGGGCAAGGTCCGACTGATCGCCACCGGGTTCGGTGAGGCGGCCACCGCCGTCAACAACGCCGCCGTCGTGATCGACCCGGCCGCCCACCTGTTCCCCGGTCACTCCTCCGACGCCGGCTGACCCCCCGAGCCCCGCCGCTGAAGGACGCGCTCGCGCTCCGGGGATGATCACGTCCGGGTCCGCCGGCTCGGCCTAACCGTCCGGAGCGGCCCGTACGGTCCGGTCCCGGCGGCCGGCGACCACCACCGCGAGCAGCGTGAGTACGGCACCGAGCACGGTGAACGCCCCCGGCCGGGCGGCGGCGCCGGGGGCGGCCAGGTCGATCAGCACCGCACCGACCACCTGCCCCGCGATCGTCGCCAGGCTGAGCAGCAGGACCCCGGTGAACCGGACCAGGGCGGCGGCGACCGCGATGAACAGGATTCCGATCGGGCCGCCGAGATAGAGCCACGGCTGCGCAGGCAGCGCGCCGGACGGCCAACCCCGCAACGCGAGGCTGACCGCGAACGCGGCGAACAGCGCCGTCGCGCCGACCACGAAGTTGACGAACGTCGCGGTCAGCACGCTGCCCGAGGCGGCCCGGACCCGCCCGTTGACCGCCTGCTGCCAGGCGAGGCCCAGACCGGCCAGGGCCGGCAGCAGGGCCAGCAGCAGCCCGGCCGGGTCGTCCGGACGGTCACCGACGGCAAGGAACACCGCCGGTACGGTGAGTGCCGCCCCGGCGAGCCGGGCCGGGGTGACCCGTTGCCGGCCGCCCGGCCCGATGCCCGCCCGGTCGACCACCAGGCTGCTCGCCGACTGCCCGGCGACCACCGCGACGGTGAAGACCGCCACCCCGAGCCGGCCGACGGTCAGTCCCTGGTTCGCCACCATGAACGCGCCACAGGCGCCGCCGAGGCACTGCCACGGCCGCAGTGAGCCCTCCCGCAGGGCGGACCGGAACACCCCGAGGTGCCGCCGCCCGGCCGGGCTGGCGAAGACCAGCGCGGTGAGCACGACCAGGCCGAGGCCGAACGAGACCACTGCGGCGGCGATGCCGTCGTGCAGCCGTACGCCGAGTTCGCCGTTGATCCGCGACTGCACCGCGACGGCGCTGCCGGAGACGACGGCGAGCACGACGGCGCCGGCCCGGCGGCGGGTGTTCGGGGCGGGTGGTGCGGCGGTACGCGTGTCGAGCAGGCTCATTCCTGCTCGGCCAGGGGGCGGCCGTCGTAGTCGACGGCCGAGTAGAGGTTGAGCTTCTCCAGCCGGTGGTAGGAGTCGATCACGCGGATCGTGCCGCTCTTGGAGCGCATCACGATCGACTGCGTGTACGCCCCACCGGAGCGGTAGCTGACCCCGCGCAGCAGGTCGCCGGAGGTGACCCCGGTCGCGACGAAGAAGCAGTTGTCCCCGGTGACCAGGTCGTCGGTGAACAGCACCCGGTCGAGGTCGTGCCCGGCGGCCAGCGCCTTGGCCCGCTCCTCGTCGTCGCGCGGCCAGAGCTTCGCCTGCATCGCCCCGCCCATGCACTTGAGTGCGCACGCGGCGGTGATGCCCTCGGGGGTGCCGCCGATTCCCATCAGCACGTCGACCCCGGACTCGCCCCGGGCGGCGGCGATGGCACCGGCGATGTCGCCGTCGGAGATGAACCGGATCCCCGCGCCGACCCGGCGGATCTCCCGGATCAGCCCGTCGTGCCGGGGCCGGTCGAGGACGCAGACAGTGACGTCGGACACGTCGGTGTCCTTGATCTCGGCGATCCGGCGCAGGTTGTCGGCCACCCCGGCGTTGATGTCGATCACGTCGGCGTACGCCGGGCCGACCGCGATCTTCTCCATGTAGAAGACCGCGCTCGGGTCGAACATGGCGCCCCGTTCGGCCACCGCGAGTACGGCCAGCGCGTTCGGCATGCCCTTGCTCATCAGCGTGGTGCCGTCGACGGGGTCGACCGCGACGTCGACCTCCGGGCCGGTTCCGTCGCCCACCACCTCGCCGTTGAACAGCATCGGGGCGTTGTCCTTCTCGCCCTCGCCGATCACCACCACCCCGCGCATCGGGATCGAGTTGATCAGCTTGCGCATGGCGTCGACGGCCGCGCCGTCGCCGCCCTCCTTGTCGCCCCGACCGACCCACCGGCCGGCGGCCATCGCCGCGGCCTCGGTCACCCGGACCAGGTCCAGGGCGAGGTTACGGTCCAGGTCCTGGGGGATTCGAGTCCTGGTGACGGTCATGGCGGGGCTCCTCCTCGCGACGGTGCGGGGTGAACCGGCAGAAGGCCGAGCCTGCCGCCGGCCATGTCATAGATCCTGGCACGGGTCCGAACGTTGATCAGGTTCGGGGCGCGGGTGGTCCGGGTCGCGGCGGCCGGAGCGGCTGCCAAGATGGGTACGTGGACTCCGCTGCGCCTACCGACCGTGACTCGTTCGACGGCACCCCGACCGACCGTACCCAGAGTGACCGCGCGCCGGGCGGGCTCGGGTCAAGTGACCGCACTCCGAGTGACCAGTATCGGGCCGATCCGGCCGACCGGGCCACGGAAGAGGTTGTGGCGGCCGCCACCCGTTCCGAGCGGTCGCCGAAGGACATGGCGATCTCGCTGCTCGTCCTGCTGATCCCGATCGCGTTGCTGATCGGGTTCTACCGGGTCTTCCTCGGAGGCGACCAGGCGGCCGAGATCGACCCGTCACCGACCGTCGCGCAGGCCCGCTCGATCAACGCGTTCCCGGTCAGCGAGCCGACCGGGCTCGCCGACGGCTGGCGCAGCGTGACCGCCACCCTCCAGCGGCCGGAGGGCTCGGTGACTCTGCGGCTGGGCTACCTGAGCCCGGACGGCGGCGGCGTCCAGGTGGTGCAGAGCAACGTACCGGCGGAGCGGCTGCTGCCGACGGAGCTGACCGACCGGGGTCAGCCGCAGGGCCCGACCGAGGTCGGCGGGCGGAGCTGGCAGACCTACACGGCACGGGCGGGGGAGCGGGCCCTGGTGCTGATGGAGCCGGGACGAACGGTGATCGTGGTCGGTTCCGCCCGCGAGAGCGAGTTGCGCGACCTGGCCGGGTCACTGCGCTAGCCGGCGCCCCGGCCGGTCCGGAAAACCGGGTCGGGGGCAGATCGGGTCGGGAATGGCAGACTCATCAGGGTGAGCGACGTGGCCGCATCGCCGGTGGATGGTGAGCTGGAAAGCTTCAGCCTGGTGGAGTTGGCCGTGCTGCGGCTGAGTCGCGAGATCCTGAGCGGCAAGAGCGATCCGGGCCAGCGGCTGGTCGAGGAGCAGCTGACCCGGCGGCTGGGGATCAGCCGGGCACCGCTGCGGGAGGCGCTGAGGCTGCTGGCCCAGCAGGGGCTGGTCGAGCACGTGCCGCGCCGGGGGGCCAGGGTCGCCACCCTGTCCGACCGTGACGTGGCCGAGCTGTACGCCGTACGGGACGTGCTGGAGCGGCACGCGGTCACCTCGGCACTGCCGCTGGCCAGGGAGAGTGACCTGACCGGGCTGCGGGACGCGATCGAGCGGATGCGTACGGCGACCGCGTCCGGGGACCGGCTGGGCGTGGCGGAGGCGCACCGGGCGTTCCACGTGGCGGTGGTCGCGCTCGCCGGCAACCGGCAGCTCACCGTGATCTACGAGTCGATCCTGGTCCGGTTGCAGCTCTACATGGCGGTCAACCTGCGCCGGGAGTCGGAGAACGCGCAGCCGTCGGACGCCGTACGCCGGCACGAGCGGTTGCTCGGGGTGGTGGCGGCGGGGGATCCGGCGGCGGTGATCGCCGAGCTGGGCGCCCACGGCCCCCGCTCGTACCTCACCTGACAGTGAGGATGTAGGTGGGGTCACCCGGTCTGGTTTGACTCACCGCCTGACAGTGAAGCGCCACCAACATCGCCCCACCCTCACTCCGTTGATCTAGGGCAAATACGTGCTTGTTGATCTTTATCTGCCACCATTTGCCCTAGATCGCGGATGAGGGTGGGCGGCGGGTGTGGGGGTGGATTTATGTCAGAGCTGGGCTGGGCTTATGTAATAATTAAGGGTTCTCTGTCGGAGATGTCTAGGGGTTAGGGTACGGCGTTCAGTCAGCGGCGTGATCGACGCCGGAGACATCCTGAAGGGGATTTCACGTGAGAATTCGGCGCTCGACCGTCATCGTTCTCGTCAGCGCAGTTCTGCTCGTCCCCGGGCTCGCCGCGTGCGAGCCGGGGGGCGTCACGACCGCCGCCTCGCAGAGCCCGGCCACCTCCACCGACCCCAAGCAGGCCCTGCTCGCCTCCACCCTGGAGATCGCCAAGGGCAACTTCAGCTTCGCCATGAAGGGTGACCTCCTCGCCGGCGAGGGTGTGGTTCACCTGCCCAGCAACAGCGCGCGGGTGCAGTTGACCACCGGCGACGCCGACAGTGCGAGCTCCGTCCTGGCGATGGACATGATCTACATCGGCTCGGACAGCTGGATCAAAATCAAGGGTCAGGGGCTGGAGGCCGTGCCGGGGCTCGGACAACTCGCCAGCGGCAAGTACCACCACCTCGACAAGACCAGGATCAAGGGGATCGCCGCGCTGGACTTCGACTTCCAGGACGTCGACCCGGCCGGCGCGGCGCAACTCGTCCAGGCCGTCGTCGACGTACAGAAGGTCGGCACCGACACCTTCACCGGCACCATCGACCTGACCAAGGCGACCGATTCGCGACTGGTCGAACAGTCGATCGTCAAGAACCTCGGCCCGCAGGCGACCAAGCTGCCGTTCGAGGCGAAGGTCGACCCGCAGGGCCGCCTCGTCCAGCTGACCATCAAGGTCCCGGCGATCGGCCGGACGGCCGCGCAGGACCTCCGGGTCAGCTACGCCGACTACGGCACGGCCACCCCGCCGAGCGCCCCGCCGGCCGGCGAGGTCGTCGAAACGCCGGACTCGGTGTACGACCTGGTCAAGTAGGCCCGTACCGGGTGCTGACCGGTTCCATCCGACGGGGGCGGCCACCTGCCGTCCCCGTCGCGTACCGGCGATCAGGCGGGGCTGTTGCTCTCCCGGGCCCGCCGGGCGGCGTCGATCCGGTCGCGGGCGCCGTCCAACCAGCGCTGGCAGATCTCGGCCAGCCGCTCACCACGCTCCCAGAGCGCCAACGACTCCTCCAACGAGGTCCCGCCGGTCTCCAGCCGCTCGACCACCGACGCCAACTCGGCGCGGGCCTGCTCGTAACTGAGCCTCTCGTCCGGCGCGGCGGTCCGCTTCTTCTCGTCAGTCATGACTTCCCATCTCGGCAGGAGCAAAGCAGGTCACGGCAGGTGGCACCGGGTGACATCGGGGCACGGAGGATCGGCGGAGCACCGGTCAGCCGTTCACGGTGGCCGACAGCTCACCCTCGGCGAGGCGGATCCGGAGCAGGTCACCGTCGGCCACCTCGCCCGCCGCGCGTACGACCCGGCTGTCGGGGCGCTGCACGATGGCGTACCCCCGCTCCAGGGTCGCGGCGGGGGAGAGCGCCCGCAGCCGCGCCACGGTCTGGCGCAGCTCGCCGGTCGCGGTCCCCAGCCGGTGGTCCAGGCAGCGGCCGGCGCGGTCGCGCAGCGCCCCGAGATCGACCGCCCGCTGGTCGAGGATGACCTCCGGCCGGGCCAGCACCGGTCGGGAGCGGAGCCCGTCGAGCCGGTGCGACTCCCGGTCGAGTAGACCGCGTACGGCCCGGTCCAGCCGGTGCCGGGCCTGGCCGATGAGCCGCTGCTCCTCGCCGAGGTCGGGCACGATCCGCTTGGCGGCGTCGGTCGGCGTGGAGGCCCGCAGGTCAGCGACGTAGTCGACCAGGGGCGCGTCGCTCTCGTGCCCGATCGCGCTGACCACCGGCGTACGGCAGCCGAAGACCGCCCGGCACAGGGCCTCGTCGGAGAAGGGGAGCAGATCCTCCACCCCACCGCCACCCCGGGCGAGCACGATCACGTCGACGTTCTCGTCCGCGTCCAGCACCCGCAGCGCGTCGAGGATCTGCGGTACGGCGGTCGGCCCCTGGACCGCCACGTTGATGGTCCGGAACTCCACCGCCGGCCAGCGGCGCTGGGTGTTGAGCAGGACGTCCCGTTCCGCCGCCGAGGCCCGTCCGGTGATCAACCCGATCCGGTTCGGCAGGAACGGCAGGCGCCGCTTGCGGGCGCGGTCGAAGAGCCCCTCGGCGGCGAGCAGCTTCCTCAGCTTCTCCAGCCGGGCCAGCAACTCACCGAGCCCCACCTGGCGGATCTCGTCGGCGCGCAGGCTCAGCGTGCCGCGCCCGGCGTAGAACTCCGGTTTCGCGTGCAGGACCACCCGGGCGCCCTCGGCGAGCTCCGGCGCCCCGGCGTCGAGCACGTCCCGGCTGGCGGTGACGGTGAGGCTCAGATCGGCGGACGGGTCACGCAGGGTGAGGAAGACGGTGGCGGCGCCGGGGCGCCGACTGATCTGGGCGACCTGTCCGTCGACCCAGACCCAGCCCAGCTTGGCGATCCAGGCGCTCACCTTCTGGCTGACCACCCGGACCGGCCACGGCTCTTCGGGGGTGCTGCGTCCGGCGGCGGCCTCGGTCATCCGGTCAGCCTACGGCCGGGCGGGCCGAGCCCCACCCCGCCCCGCCCCACCACCCGGGCGCGCCGCGGGGTGCTGCGCCGGCCCGCTGCCCCGGCTCGGACGGGCACGTAGACTGAGCCCTGTGATCGAGGCTGAGGCGACTTCCCAGACCCGCAAGCGTGTGCTGCTGGCCAAGCCACGCGGTTACTGCGCCGGCGTCGACCGGGCGGTGCAGACCGTCGAGGAGGCACTCAAGCTCTACGGCGCGCCGATCTACGTACGCAAGCAGATCGTGCACAACAAGCACGTGGTCTCGACCCTGGAACGGCAGGGCGCGATCTTCGTCGAGGAGAACGACGAGGTGCCCGAGGGCGCCACCGTGATCTTCTCCGCGCACGGGGTCGCCCCGGAGGTGCACCAGCAGGCAAAGGACCGCTCGCTGCGGGCCATCGACGCCACCTGCCCGCTGGTCACCAAGGTGCACCACGAGGCCCGGCGGTTCGCCGCCGAGGATTACGACATCCTGCTGATCGGGCACGAGGGTCACGAGGAGGTCGTCGGTACGGCCGGCGAGGCGCCCGAGCACGTCCAGCTCGTCGACGGGCCGGACGGCGCCGACCAGGTGACCGTACGGGACCCGTCGAAGGTGGTCTGGCTCTCCCAGACCACGCTGTCGGTGGACGAGACGATGGAGACGGTCGCCCGGCTCAAGGCCCGGTTGCCGCTGCTCCAGTCGCCGCCCAGCGACGACATCTGCTACGCCACGTCGAACCGTCAGCACGTGGTCAAGCAGATCGCCGCCGACTGCGACGTGGTGATCGTGGTCGGCTCCCGCAACTCGTCCAACTCGATCCGGCTGGTCGAGGTCGCCGTCGACGCGGGTGCCCGCGCGGGTTACCTGGTCGACTACGCCTCGGAGATCTCCGACGAGTGGTTGACCGGCGCGACCACGGTGGGGCTGACCTCGGGGGCCAGCGTCCCGGAGGAGCTGGTCATGGAGGTGCTCGACCACCTCGCCGAGCGCGGCTTCGCCGACGTGTCCGAGATCACCACCGCCGACGAGCGGCTCACCTTCTCGCTGCCGCAGGAGCTCAAGCGCGACATGAAGGCCGCCGCGCTGGCCGCCAGCGCCGGCAACGCCTGACCGGGGTACGCGGGTGCCGGCCGACGCGTACGCGACGCGGACCGTACCGCGCCCCGCCGTGCACGCGACGCGGACCGGATCGTCCGCGCGGTGGAACGGGCCGGGATCCGGGAACGTCCCATCACCCATGAAGACGATCCGGATCGGATTCGCCGCGGTCGCCGCCTGCCTGGCACTCGGCGCCTGTGCGGAGTCCGGGAACGCCCCCTCGGTCAACCCGTCAGGAGGACCGTCGTTGTCATCCGTGAAGCCCAGTGACCCCAACGCCGAACCGCCACTGCCACCGGCCAACTCGACCGCGCCGGCCAGCCCGTCCCGGTCCGTGCCCAGAACTCCCACTCCGAGCAAGTCGCCCGCACCGCCCGCGACGGCCGGGGCACTGACCCTGACCGGCGTGATCGTGGCCGGGGTGGAACCGAACTGCCTGCTGCTCGACGGCTACCTGCTGCTGGGCGGCCCGAACCAGCAGTTGCGCAGCGGTGCGCGGGTGACGGTGACCGGTCGGGTGCAGCCCGGCATGATGACCACCTGCCAGCAGGGCACCCCGTTCATGGTGGAGAGCGTCAAGCCGGCCTGACCCGTCCCGCGCGACCATCGAAGCCGTACGCGTAGAGCCCGCCCCCAACCGGGGACGGGCTCTACGTTCTGGAGCCGTACGAGAGTTAGCTGACCGAGCCGATCGACACGTTGCCGCGGCCGACGACCGCGCCCTCGACGGTCACGACCTGGAACTCACCGAAGAGCTGCCGGCCGGCGGCCGGCGTACTCAGGGCGGTCACCGAGCCGGTGATGCCGGCGGTGGCGCCGGTCTTGGCCAGTGCCACCTCGGTACCGGAGGCCGCCACGTTGCCCAGTGCGGCCGAGTAGAACACGTCCCGGTAGTCGTACGCGGTGGTGCCGGCGGGTACGGAGTACCCGTCGATCTGGATCGTGTAGACCCCGGCGGCCGGGTTGACCAGTGACACCGATTCCTCGGAGTCACCATCGGCGGCCTGGCCGACGAGGGTGCCGTTGCGGTAGACGAACAGGTCCAGGTCGGCGGCGGGATCGCTGGTGTTGCCGATCACGGCGTTGAACCGGGTGGCACCGGACGGCACCGTCACCTCGAAGGACTGCGTCTCGTGGTGGCCGATGGTCGGACGCTCGGACACCGAGCTACCGAGCGGACCGCCCTGGCCGGTGACGGTGACCGGGCCGTAGGTGTTCGTCAGCGACCAGGTGACCGGGGTCGGCTGCCCGGCGACGGCGGTGGGCAGTTCGACCACGGCCGGCGTCACCGCGACACCCTGGATCCGGGCCCGCAGCGCGAACGGGTTCTCCAGCAGCGGAGACGTACGGCGGGACTCCACCTCGAACTCCCAGATACCCGGCAACGGGTTCTGGTACGACCGCTCGTCCGACTTGCAGGCCGCCTCGTCGGAGAAGTTGGTGAAGCACACCAGGCTCGACGTGCCCTCGATCGGAACGCCGTACGGGTTGATCGCGATGAACCGGGTCTGCGAACCGGGGGCGATCCCGCTCAGGTTTACCTGCAACGCCGGCGCGCCCTCGGGCACGGTGACGAAGAAGGACTTGGTGAGGTTGCGGTCGACCGTGCCGCTGGTGGCGAAGTCGAAGTTCGGCTTCGTCGGCACGTTGGAGACGACCACCGTGTTGAGGAAGGCGAAGTCGACGATCGACGTCGCCGGGTCGTCCACCTGCATGATCGCGCTGTGCGTGCCGAAGTCGGCGCGGGCCTCGATCGTGAAGGTCACCGTCCGGTTCAGCGGCAGGATCAGGTTCTTCGGTGCGTTGCGGAAGGTGCCGTCGTTGCCGACCCAGCGGACCGTGTGCTTGATGTCCTTCTTGGGCCCGGTGGTACGGGTGACCTTGACGGTGTAGTTCTTCGCCACGTTCGGCCGCTGGCCGCCCTCGGTCACCGCGCACCGGTTGTAGATCCCGGCGCCCTTGTCCGGCGTCGCCAGGAAGTCGGAAAGCGGGGTGCAGACCGGAGCGCTGGCCTCGTAGCCGCGAACCTCGAAGCCACCGGACAGCAGGTCCCAGGCACCCGGCACGTTGAACAGGCCGTTGCCCTGGCCCTGCGCGCTGATCCCGTCGATCCAGGTCGCGGAGGAGTAGATCGCCTTACGGAGCTTGGCCGGGGAGGCGTCCTTGCCGGTGGCCTTGGCCGCCGAGAGCAGCAGCGCGGCCGCGCCGGCCGCCTGCGGCGAGGACATCGAGGTGCCGTTGAGCATCTGGATGCCCGGCGGGAGCTGGTAGCCGGCCTCGGCGACCGGGATGCCCGGCTGCCACACCGGCGTGGTCGACAGCGCCGAACCCGGTGCGGTGATCTCCGGCTTGAACGCGCCGTCCTCACGCGGTCCACGCGAGGAGAAGTAGAACAGCTGGTACGGCGTACGGGTCACCGAGCCGTAGTTGGCCAGGTAGGTCTCCTGGCTGATGCCGGCGGCCACGCTGACCACGTCGGTCGCGGTGGACGGGTCGCCGAGGGTGTTCACGCCCGGGCCGTCGTTGCCGGCCGAGATGAACAGCTGCACGCCGTAGTCCTGGATCAGCCGGCTGTAGAGCTGGGCGCGGGCGTTGTTGCCGTCGTTCAGGGCCGGCAGGCCACCGATCGACATGTTGACCACGTCGACGCCGCGGTTGACGACCAGGTCGACCATGCCGTCGGTGAGCGCGGCTGCGGTGCAGCCGCCGCCCCAGGAGCAGGCGCGGGCGGAGACCAGCTTGGCGCCGGGGGCAGCGCCGTCGAAGTTGGCGTAGCCGAGCATGTTGTTGGCTGCGGTGATGCCGGCGACGTGCGAGCCGTGCTCGTCCTCGATGATGCCGATGTTGACGAAGTCGGCGACACCGGGCAGCCCGGCGGGGGTGACGTCGACGTCCTCGCGGTACTCGACGACGAACGGGATCTGGTCGCGGACGGCGGTGGCCGGGTTGTCGGTACCGAAGTGCCCGACGTCGTAGCGCTCGCCGTACGGCCGCATGACCGGGTCGTCGTTGAAGTCGCGGTTCTGGTTGGCGTCGACCCGGATGTCGTGGCTCACCGGGTCGTAGAGGACACCGAACGCGTCGGTGGTGTCGCCGTCCCGGTTCACGTCACCGCCGGGGGAACTGCCCGCGGTGATGTTCTCCGAGAACCGGTTGATCTTGTACGTGCCGGCCGGCGCGGTCCAGCTGGTCCCGCCGTAGTTGAAGGCCGGACCGGTCACCTCGGTCAGCATGGCCCGCCAGGTGCCGTCACCGTCGAACACCGGATCGGTGGCGGTGAACCAGTCGACGATCTTGCGTTCGCCGGTGGAGGTGGTCTGCAACGCGGGGTTGTCCAGGTCGACGCCGGAGTCCATGATGCCGATGGTCACCCCCCGGCCGTCCCACTCGGGGTGCGCCTGCTTGAAGGCGACCGCGCCGGTCTCGCCGGTCGGCATGTACGGGTTGACCGCGGCGATGTCCGCGCTCGGCCCGCTCGCCGTCACCGCTGCCTTGGTGCCCGCCTTGACGGGCTCCGGCTGCGGGAGCTGGATCGTCTCGTTCAGGTCCAGTGCGGCGACGCCGGGCAGCTTGGCGGCCTTGAGTACCGCGCTGGTGGGGATACGGGCGCGGACGTAGCCGACGCCGTCCTCCTGCTTGCCGATGATGCCGCCGAGCTTCTTCAGCTCCGCCGCGACATCCTTGGCCTCACCCTTGTCCGTTGCCACGATGACCGTGACGTCCCGCTCACGGTTGGCCTCGGCCTTCGCGAGCAGTTCATGGTCATGGGAACCCAACGTGTCCGTGGGGGTCCCCTTGAGAACGTCGGCTTCGGTCGACGGGTTGGCGCTGGCGGTGGTGACACCACCCGTCAGTGTCATGGCGCCCGCCGCCACGACTGACGCGAGGAGACCGGCGGAGGTACGCCGACTCCAGGTGCGGGGTTTGCTCACGTTCTCTTCCTCCAGAGAACAGGGCCCTTAGAAACAGGGCACGTGTGAGCGCATCCTTCGCGTCAGCAGGGATCCTGTCACTACCCCTGAGATCGTTGTGACCAGCCCGTGATATTGATCGAATCGTATTCGAATATTCGTATGCTACGATCCAACTACTCTGTGTGAGTTTTGTGCTGGTCGTTATCGGTCAGCTCCGGTGCCTGCAGTTGGCGGGTGGTCAGCTCGACCTGTGCCGGCGTGGCCAACTCCTCACCGGACACCCCAAGGTCGGCCAGCTTTCGCGCGCTGACCAACACCCGGGACTCCAGCGATCCGACGGCACGGTTGTAAGCGGTCACCGCCCCACCCAGCGAATTCCCGAGCTTGGCCACGTGTTCACCCAGAGTGGACAGTCGTCCGTAGAGTTCCCTGGCCAGCTCGTGCACCGCCACCGCGTTGCGGGCGAGCGCCTCCTGTCGCCAGGCATAGGCCACCGTACGGAGCAGGGCGACCAGGGTGGCCGGCGTCGCCAGCACGATGTTGCGGGTGAAGGCGTGCTCCAGCAGGGTCGGATCCCGCTGCAACGCGACGTCCAGGAACGGGTCGGCCGGCACGAACAGGACCACGAACTCCGGCGTCTGCGCGAACGCCGACCAGTACGCCTTCGCCGACAGCGCGTCCACGTGCGCCCGCAGGTGCCGGGCGTGGTTGTCCAGGTGCGCGTCCCGTCCCCGTTCGTCCCGCGCCTCCATCGCGGTCAGGTACGCCTCGAACGGCGCCTTCGCGTCCACCACCACCGACCGGCCACCGTGCAGCCGGACCACCAGGTCGGGGCGGACCACCCGGTCCTCCACGGTCGAGGTGACCTGCTCGGCGAAGTCGCAGTGCTCCAGCAGCCCGGCCGCCTCGACGATCCGGCGCAGCTGGTGCTCCCCCCACCGGCCCCGGACCTGGGGCGCCCGCAAGGCCGCCACCAGCTGCTTGGTCTCGGTACGCAGCTCGCCGGAGACCGCACCCATCGAGCGCACCTGCTCGCGCAGCTCGGAGTACGCGTCGACCCGGTCGCGTTCCAGCTCGTTCACCTGCCGCTCGTAGCGGCGCAGCGACTCGTGCAGCGGCGCCACCGCACGGGACACCGCCTCCTGGGACTGCGCGGTGGCCTCGTAGGAGAGCGCCCGCATCGACTGCTCCAGCCGTTGCTCCCCGTCCCGGGTAGCCCGCAGGGTGGCGTCCAACCGGGCGATGTCAGCCGCCGAGCGGGCACGGGCGGCGAGCCAGCCCAGTGCGCCGCCGGCACCGAGACAGACGATCACCACGAGCACCGTCGACAGTCCCACGCCGCTGAGCATGCCAAACGCGTACGACACCGGTGTGACCTGGATCGCCGGAAAGGCGGGCGGGTTGGTCGGCGGAGCTACCGTCGTACCCATGGTATGGCTCTTGGTTCTGCTCGTTCTGCTGGTCGGGGGCGTCACCTGGTGGCGCCGGGAGACCGGTGCCCGACAGGCGCGCGAGTTGGCCGACGCGCGGGCCGACGCGCTGCGCTGGTACGAGCGACTGGGCGGTCAGGTGCTCGGACTGCGGGGCGACGAGCCGGCGATCCGGCAGGCGCTCAGCGACGCCGGGGAGCGCTACAACGCGGCCGGCGGCCAACTCCAGCAGGCCCACAGCATGAAGCAGTACGAGCTGGCCCGGGAGACCGCGCTGGAGGGGCTGGCGTACGTCCGCGCGGCCCGGACCGCACTCGGTCTCGACCCCGGCCCGGAGCTGCCGCCGCTGGCCGCCGCCCGGGGTGCCGGCTCGCTGACCCGCGAGCGTGAGGTCAACGTCCAGGGGCAGACATTCCGGGCCGGCCCGCAGCCGGGTGCCGGCACGCCGTACTACTACCCGGGTGGTCGCTACCAGGGCCGGCCGGTGCCGTCGGGCTGGTACTCGACGCCCTGGTGGAAGACCGGCCTGGCGGCCGGGGCGGGTGTGATCGGCGGCATGCTGATCGCCGACGCGCTCTTCTCGCCCGCGTTCGCCGACCCCGGTTACGGCTACGACGCCGGTTACCAGGAGGGATTTACCGACGGCGCGGACTACGACAACGGCGCCGACCCCGGTGCCGGTGGGGACGGCGGTGCCGGTGACGCCGGCTACACCGACGTCGGCTACACCGGCGGTGCCGACTACAGCGCCGCCGACTACCCCGCCGACTCCGGCTTCGGCACCCCCGATTCCAACGACTGGTCCAACGGCGGCGACTGGAGCGGCGGCGACTGGGGCGGCGGCGGCGACTTCGGCGGCGGCGACTTCTGACCCCACCCCACCCCACCCCACCCCACCCCACCCGAATCTGTTGTTGATCATGAAGTTAGCGCCCCTCCAAGGCGCCCGAAGGTGCACTAACTTCATGATCAACGGGGTGGTGGGGGTTAGCCCGTCCGGGGATGGTAGGGCTGGCGGGATGGTTTGTGGGCTTGTCAGGGGGCAGAGTCGGCGAGGTGAGTACAGACATCCGTACCGTGACGTCGGGTCGGCCGGGAGTGGCGGCGAGCTGGTTGGGGAGCGTGGCGGTGGCCGCGCTCGCCGTGGCGGCGGTCACCGTGACCGCCCAGTCGGTTGATCGGTTCCACTGGTGGGCCGGTTTCGTGCTGGTACCCGGAGCGCTGATCGCCGCGAGCGGCGGGCCACTGCTGCTGCGGGGCGGCGGGCGGGCGTTCGGCGGCTACCTGGTCGCCTGCATCGGCGTACTGGTCTTCACGGTGGGCGCGCTGCTCATGTTCGGTGCCATGGGGCAGGGCTGGCCGTTGATGATCATCCTGCCGTCGTTCGCCGTCGCCGGCACGTACGGCTGGCACCCGGTGCACCCGCTGGCCCGCGCCGCCCACCGTACGGTCGCCATGCTGGCGCTCGGCGGGGTGGCGCTCGGGGTCACGTTCCTGCTGCTCCGGGCCGGTCGGGTCGACTTCGGCGGGACCGACTGGTGGGGCGGCTTCATGATGCTCGCCGGCGTGATCGTCTTCCTGAACGCGGTCGAGCTGACCCGGCACCGGATCCCGTACCGGTTGCAGGCGATCACCCTGCTGCTCGGACCAGCGGTGATCACGTTCCTGCTCGGCCTGCGCTTCCTGCGCGGCGACTGGCCCTACTGACCCCGGCCCTACTGACCCTGCCCGACGGCCCTGCCGACCCCCGCCGGAACGCGGAGAGAGTCGGCAGGGCCGGCCGCACGGTCAGAAGGCGCAGGCGATCACCAGCTCGGGGGCGCGGTCGGGCAGGAAGTCGAGCTTCGCGATCCGGCCGGCCGCCCGCAGGTCGTCGCCGACCAGGGCCAGTTGCTCCAGCGCCTCGGCCGGGCCGAGCGCCTCGGCCAGCGGCACGTCGGTCCGCATCGACAGCTTCCGGTCCGACTTGGCCCGGCGTACCTGGGTCAGCGCCGCTCCGGCGAGCCGGAGCAGCTCCGGATCGCCGTCGGCCGCCACCGAGCCGAGCTCGTACGTCGTCGGCCACGGCGCCTGGTGCACCGAGCCGTACCGCCACCAGGACCAGACCTCCTCGGTGACGTACGGCAGGAACGGGGCGAACAGGCGCAGTTGGACCGAGAGGGCGGTGGCCAGGGCGGCCCGTGCCGAGTCGGCGGCCGGACCGGAGCCGTACGCCCGTTCCTTCACCAACTCGATGTAGTCGTCGCAGAAGGTCCAGAAGAAGGACTCGGTGGCCTGGAGGGCGGCCGTGTGGTCGTACGCGTCGAAGGCGGACGTGGCGGTGCCGACGACCGTGCGCAGCCCGGCCAGCATGGCCCGGTCCAACGGCTCGGTGACCTCGGCCCGCAGCGCGTCGGCGGCGCCCAGCCCGAGCGCGAACTTGGACGCGTTGAGCAGCTTGGTGGCGAGCCGCCGGCCGACCTTGATCTGGGCCGGGTCGAACGCCAGATCGGTGCCGGGACGCCCGTTCGCCGCCCAGTAGCGCACCGCGTCGGCGCCGCTTTCCTCCAGCAGGGCCATCGGGGTGACGACGTTCCCCTTGGACTTGGACATCTTCTTCCGGTCGGGGTCGAGGATCCAGCCGGAGAGCACCGCGTCCCGCCAGGGCAGCACGCCGTGCTCCAGGTGCGCCCGGACCACGGAGGAGAACAACCAGGTACGGATGATCTCCTGGCCCTGTGGCCGCAGGTCCATCGGGAAGACCCGGTCGAACAGGTCCGGATCGGTTTCCCAACCGCCGACGATCTGCGGGCTGAGTGAGGAGGTGGCCCACGTGTCCATGACGTCCGGGTCTGCGGCGAAACCGCCCGGCTTGCCGCGCTGTGCCTCGTCGTAGCCGGCCGGCGTCTCGCTCGATGGGTCGATAGGGAGCGCGGACTCGTCCGGCGTGAGAGGGTGGCGGTAGTCCGGCTCGCCAGCGTCGTCGAGCCGGTACCAGACCGGGATCGGCACCCCGAAGAAGCGCTGCCGGCTGACCAGCCAGTCACCGGTGAGGCCGCCCACCCAGTGCTCGTACCGGTGCCGCATGTGTTCCGGCACCCAGTGGAGTTCACCGCCCCGGGCCAGCAACTCGGCCCGCAGCTCGGCATCCCGGCCACCGTTGCGCAGGTACCACTGCCGGCTGGAAATGATCTCCAACGGGCTGTCGCCGCGCTCGTAGAACTTCACCGGGTGGGTGACCGGCCTCGGCTCGCCGACCAGGTCACCGGAGGCGGTCAGCAGGGCGACCAGCTCGCGTCGGGCCGCGTTCACCGTCCTGCCGGCCAGCGGCTGGTAGCGCACCGGGTCGACCCCGTCCGGCGGCTCGGGCAGCAGCCGTCCGGTGCGCCCGATCACCACGCGGGTGTCCAGGTGCAGATCCCGCCACCAGGTCACGTCGGTCAGGTCGCCGAAGGTGCAGACCATCACCAGGCCGGTGCCCTTGGCCGGGTCGGCCAGCGAATGCGCGTGCACCGGCACCTCGACCCCGAAGACCGGTGACCGTACGGTGCCGCCGACCAGGTGGGCGTACCGCTCGTCGTCCGGGTGGCAGACCAGCGCCACGCAGGCCGGCAGCAGCTCCGGCCGGGTCGTGTCGATCTCCACGTGGCCGTCGGCCACCGCCCCGGTGCCGTCGGCCACCAACGCGAAGCGGAGCCGGTGGTACGCCCCCGACCGCTCCCGGTCCTCCAACTCCGCCTGGGCGACCGCGGTGGCGAACCCGACGTCCCAGAGCGTCGGAGCCTCGGCCTGGTACGCCTCGCCCCGGGCCAGGTTGCGCAGGAACGCCCGCTGCGAGGTGGCGCGGGCGTGCGCGCCGATCGTCGTGTACGTCAGCGACCAGTCCACCGACAACCCGAGCCGCCGCCACAGCGCCTCGAAGACCTGCTCGTCCTCACCGGTGAGCTTCTCGCACAACTCCACGAAGTTGCGCCGCGAGATCGGGATCGGGTTCTTCCGCGCGTCGGCGGTGATCGGCGGCGTCGGCGGCTGCCAGTCCGGGTCGTACGGCAGCGTCGGTTCGCAGCTGACGCCGTACACGTTCTGCACCCGACGCTCGGTGGGCAGGCCGTTGTCGTCCCAGCCCATCGGGTAGAAGACGGTCCGGCCGCGCATCCGCTGGAACCGGGCCACGGTGTCGGTGTGGGTGTACGAGAAGACGTGACCCATGTGCAGTTCGCCGGATACGGTCGGTGGCGGAGTGTCGATGGCATATACGCTCGCCCGCTCCTTGGAACGGTCGAACGCGTACGTGCCCTCCTCCTGCCAACGGCGCGACCAGGTCTCCTCAAGTCCGTCCAGGGTGGGACGCTCGGGGACACCGGCGCGCTGGTTCCTCGCCGTATCAGTCATGACCTCGATGCTACCGAGGCGGCGGATCCGACCGGGGCCGCAGATACCGACATCCGGGACGAAGGTCGGTCACCGGCGGTAACCGCCGGCCCGTCGGCCGTGCCCCGGCGGTCCGCCCTCCCGGCGGTCGCTCAGACCAGCGAGTCGCGCCACTGGCGGTGCAGGAGCGCGTACCGGCCGCCGTCCCGGACCAGGCCGGCCGGGGGGCCGTCCTCGACGATCCGCCCGGCGTCCACCACCAGTACCCGGTCGGCGATCTCCACCGTGGAGAGCCGGTGCGCGATCACCAGCGCGGTGCGGCCGCGCAGGATCGTGCGCAGTGCCCGCTGCACCAGCCGTTCGCTCGGTACGTCCAGCGACGAGGTCGCCTCGTCCAGGATCAGCACGGTCGGGTCGGCGAGGAAGGCGCGGGCGAACGCGACGAGCTGGCGCTGCCCGGCGGAGAGCCGACCGCCGCGCCGGTGCACGTCGGTGTCGTACCCGTCCGGCAGGGCGGTGATGAAGTCGTGCGCGCCGATCGCCCGCGCCGCCGCCTCGATCTCCGACCGGCCGGCGCCGGGGCGACCGAACCGGATGTTGTCGGCGATCGAGCCGGCGAACAGGTGGTTCTCCTGGGTCACCATCACCACCGCCCGGCGCAACCGGGCGTCGTCGATCTGCCGCAGGTCGACCCCGTCCAGGCTGACCGTGCCGGCGCTCGGGTCGTAGAATCGGGCGACCAGCTTGGCCACGGTGGACTTGCCGGCCCCGGTCGCCCCGACCAGGGCCACGATCTGCCCCGCCGGGATCCGCAGGCTCAACTCCGGCAGCACCGGGGTCCCGTCCCGGTAGCTGAAGGTCACCCCCCGGAACTCGATCGCACCGCCGCCGGCCGGCAGCACCGCCGGCTGCTTCGGCTCCGGTACGCCGGGCTGCTCGTCGAGCACTCCGGAGAGCTTCTCCAGCGCCGCCGTGGCCGACTGGAGCGCGTTGTAGAACTGGCTCAGCTCCTGCATCGGCTCGAAGAACCGGCGCAGGTAGAGCAGGAACGCCGCGAGTACGCCGATCTCCGCGTCGCCGCCCAGCACCCGCCAGCCGCCGTACGTCAGCACCACCGCCACGGTCACGTTGCCGATCACCTTGATGCCGGGTGAGTAGGTGGCGATGAGCCGGAAGGCACGCAGGTTCGCCCGCCGGTACTCGTCGTTGACGGTGGCGAAGATGTGCTGGTTGCGCGGCTCGCGGCGGAACGCCTGCACCGCCCGGATCCCGCCGAGCGACTCCACGAAGTGCACGATCACCAGGGCGACCGCCTCCCGCGTACGGCGGTAGGCCAGCCCGGAGGCGCGGGCGAACCAGCGGGAGATGACCAGCAGGAACGGGAACGCGAGCAGGGTCACCGCCGCGAGTGGCGGATCGAGCCAGAGCAGTACTCCGGCGACCGAGACGATGGAGAGTCCGGCCAGTACCAGGTCGTCGATGCCGCCGTCGACGAGTTCCGCGATCGAGTCCATGTCGCTGGTCAGCCGGGAGATCACCCGGCCGGAGGTGTACCGCTCGTGGAAGCCGACCGACAGGCGCAGGAAGTGGTCGTACACCCGCTGGCGCAGGTTGATCAGGACGGCCTGGCCGATCCGCGAGGAGAGGGTGAGGAAGCCGCGCTTGCCCGCGTACTCGCCGGCGGTCGCGGCGACGAACGCGACCGCGATCCCGATCAGCAGCATCGGGTTCCCCTCGCGCAGGGGTCCGATGGCCCGGTCGATGCCGAGCATCACCAGGTACGGGCCGGCCATTCCGGCGGCGTTCTGGAGCAGGAGCAGCAGCACCGCCAGCCCGATCAGCCGGCGGTGCGGCCGGAGCAGGGAGCCGAGCAGCGCCCGGCTGCGGGACCGGAGCCGGGCGAGCGCACGGGAACTGCCCTGCTCGGCGACGGTCCGCTCGGCGTCCGGGTCGGTGGCGATGCCCCGCCAGTCGGCCAGCCCACCGTCGGCGGCGGTCGCGGGGGCGGTCGCGGCGGCGCCCGGACGGTCCCGGCCGCTCTCGGGCTTCGTGGCCCTCACGAGCGGACCAGGCCGGAGTCGTCGGGATCCCCGGCGGCGGAGAGGACCGCCCGGTACTCCGGCACGGTGGCGAGCAGTTCCGAGTGGGTGCCGACGGCGGCGATCCGGCCGTCGGCGAGCAACGCCACCCGGTCGGCCAGCGCCACGGTCGACGGCCGGTGCACCACCAGCAGCGCGGTGGTGTCGCTCAGCACCCGGGCCAGCGCCGCCTCCACCAGCGCCTCGGTGTGTACGTCGAGCGCGGAGAGTGGATCGTCGAGCACCAGCACCCCCGGTCGTCCGAGTACGGCGCGGGCCAGGGCGAGTCGCTGCCGTTGCCCGCCGGAGAGGGAGAGCCCCTGTTCGCCGACCCGGGTCGCCAGCCCCCACGGCAGGTCGTACACGAAGTCGGCCTGGGCCACCGCGAGCGCGTCGCGGACCTCGTCGTCGGTGGCGTCGGGCCGGCCCAGGGTGAGGTTCTCCCGGACCGACATGGAGAACAGCGTCGGTTCCTCGAACGCCACCCCGACAACCCGGCGCAGCCCGGTCAGCCGGATGTCGCGGATGTCCCGTCCGTCCAGCGTGACCCGGCCGGTGGTGACGTCGTAGAGCCTCGGCACCAGGGAGAGCAGGGTGGTCTTGCCGGATCCGGTGGCGCCGACGATCGCCATCGTCTCGCCCGGTTCCACCTCCAGGGTGACGTCGCGCAGCACCGGTCGGGCGACCCCCGGGTAGCCGAAGCCGACCCCGTCGAACCGGAGCCGGCCGCGCACCGCCGACCGGTCCAGCGCGACCGCGTGCGGGCGGTCCACGATGGTCGGGGTGGTGTCGAGCACCTCGTGGATCCGGTCGGCGGCGGTGATCGCCTCCTGCCCGTTGGCGATGATCCAGCCGAGGGACTCGATCGGCCAGATCAGCATCAGTTGCAGGGTGACGAAGGCGACCAGTTCGCCGATGGTCAGCGCGTCCCGGGCCACCGCGACCGCCCCGGCGACCAGCACCACCGCCAGGGTCAGGTTCGGCACCAGGTCGAACTCCGCCGACGTACGGGCCAGCAGCCGGCCCTTGCCGGTGGCGGTGTCGTGCAGCTGCCGGGCCCGTACGGCGAACCGGTGCGCCATGTCCGGGCGCCGCCCGAACGACTTGATGGTGCGCAGCCCCTGGGTCGACTCCTCGACCAGGGTGGCCAGGTCGCCCTGTTCGTCCTGGAGTTGCCGGGAGGCGGCCAGGTAGGAGCGGGTGAACCGGCGGCTGATCAGGAACAGTGGCACCGCGCTCGCCGCGACCAGCAGCCCGAGCGGCCAGTGCAGGTGGATCAGGAGCGCCACCACGGCGAGGTAGGTGCCGGTGTTGACGATCAGGAAGAGCAGCCCGAAGGAGAGGAACCGCCGGATCACCGAGAGGTCGGTGGTGACCCGGGAGAGCAGTTGGCCGGACTGCCAGCGGTCGTGGAAGCCCACCTGAAGCTGTTGCAGGTGGGCGTAGATGTCGTTGCGGATGGCCGACTCGATGCCGAGGGCGGTGGACGACTGCACCCAGCGCCGGACGAAGATCAGCGCGGCCTCGGCCAGACCGAACAGCAGGGCCACGGCGCCGAGCCGGAACAGGCCCTCGGGGTCGTGCCGCGCGATCGGCCCGTCGACCACCTCCCGGATGACCAGCGGTACGGCGAGGCTCGCCGCGGTGCCGGCGAACGCGACGACCAGCAGCCAGCCGAGCTGTCCGGCGTACGGGCGCACGTAGCGCCGCAGGCGCCACAGGTTGCGCGGGAAGTGCGGACCGGTGCCCGCTCGGAACGTAGGGGAACGATCACTTTCCGGAGGCACCCAGCAACGGTATCGGTAACTGCCGATTTGGTGGGAGTCAGCTTGCCGTCAACTGCCGCTCATGACCGAGAAGCCACTTCTTCACCTCCAGCCCCCAGCGGAACCCGCCCAGGCCACCGTCGGTGCGCAGCACCCGGTGGCACGGCACGAAGAGCGCGGCGGCGTTGCGGGCGCACGCGGCCGCCGCCGCCCGGACCGCCCGCGGCCGGCCGGAAAGCTCGGCGAACCCGGTGTACGTCACCGGCTCACCCGGCTTGACCTCGCGCAGGGTCCGCCAGGCGTGGGCCATGAACTCGCCGCCGGTGTACTGCTCCACCGGCACCTCGTCGATCGCGGCCAGCTCACCGTCCAGGTAGGACCGGACCGCGACGGTCACCGCCCCCAGGTCGGCGCGGGGCCGCACCGGGGCACGCAGGCTCGGGTGTACGACCGCCAGCAGCGGCTCGACGTCGGCGGTGAAACCGGCCGCGCGTACCCGCCCGTCGGCGTCGGTGAGGATGGTCAGCGGCCCGGTCGGCGTGGCCAGGGTGCTGCTGTTCAGCTCGTTCATGCTGCTCTCCAGAGTCGGATCGTGGCGTAGGAACGCCAGGGACGCCACCGGGTGGCGTACTCGGCGAGGGTCGATGGTGTGTCGGGCAGGCCGAGCGCGGTCGCGCCGTGGCGTACGCCGAGGTCGGTGGGGAGGAACGCGTCCGGGTCGCCGACCGCGCGCAGCAGGACGTACGCGGCGGTCCACGGGCCGATGCCGGGCAACCCGGTCAGTTCGGCGGTGAGCTGCTCCCGATCCGCCCCCGGATCGAGGTCGAGGCTGCCGTCGGCGACCGCGCGGGCCACCGTACGGATCGTCTCCCGCCGGGCGGCCGGCATGGCGTACGCGGAGTCCGGCAGGGCGAGCACGTGCTCCGCCGACGGGAACGCCCGCAGCGCTGTCGTTTCCGGCTGTTCCCCGTCGGCCGGGTGGGCGTCGATCAGCCGACCCAGCACGGTCCGGGCACCGGCGACGGAGACCTGCTGGCCGACGATCGCCCGAACCGCCATCTCGAAGCCGTCGACGGCACGCGGCACCCGTACACCGGGTTCCTTCGCCACCGACGCGGTGAGCGCGGGGTCGGCGGCGAGGGTGCCGTCCACCGCCTCCGGATCGGCGTCCAGGTCGAGCAGGCGCCGGCAACGGGCCACCGCGGGCGCCAGGTCGCGTACGTCGGTCAGGCGCAGCGTCGCCGCCACGTATCCGGGCTGCGGGGTCAGGGTCACCTCGGCCGGGCCGTGCGGCAACCGCAGCGCACGGGCGTACGAGCCGTCGCCGACCCGTTCCACCCCCGGCAGCGCCCGCAGGGCGAAGAAGTCGAGCAGCGCGTCGACGTGCAACGGCGCCCGGTACGCGAGCCGCAGCGCGACCGTACCCGCGCCCGTACCGGTGGCCGGGCGGTTGCGTGCGGTGGCGCGCAGTTGCGACGGGACCGCCGCGTACACCTCCCGGATCGTGTCGTTGAACTGCCGCACGCTGCCGAACCCGGCGGCGAACGCGATCTCGGCCAGGCCGAGGTCGGTCGTCTCGATCAGGATCCGGGCGGTCTGCGCGCGTTGGGCGCGGGCCAGGGCCAGCGGCCCGGCGCCGACCTGTGCGGTGAGCATCCGGTGCAGGTGCCGTTCGGTGTAACCGAGCCGGGCGGCCAGTCCCGGCACCCCGTCCCGGTCGACCACCCCGTCGGCGATCAGCCGCATCGCCCGGCCGACCACGTCCGCCCGGACGTCCCAGTCCGGTGAGCCGGGTGCCGCGTCGGGTCGGCACCGGCGGCAGGCCCGCAGTCCGGTCCGCTGGGCGGCGGCGGCCGACGGGAAGAAGTCGACGTTCTCCCGCTTCGGGGTGACGGCCGGGCAGGACGGCCGGCAGTAGATCCCGGTGGTCCGTACGCCGGTGTAGAACCAGCCGTCGAACCGCTGGTCACGGCTGTCGACCGCCCGGTAGCACCGCTCGAAGTCCAACTCCACGTCACCGATCGTGCCCCGCGGTCCGGCCCCGTGCTAGCGGGATTCGGACGTCACCGTGCGGCCGTCCCGGCGGGGGCACCGGGACCCCTGCGTATGCTGGTCTGTCGTGGCTATCTCGCTAGGCATCGTCGGCCTGCCCAACGTCGGCAAGAGCACGCTCTTCAACGCCCTGACCAAGAACGACGTGTTGGCCGCGAACTACCCGTTCGCGACGATCGAGCCCAACACGGGCGTCGTCGGGCTGCCGGACGCGCGGCTGGACAAGCTCGCCGAGATCCACGGCTCGCAGAAGATCCTTCCCGCGCCGGTGACCTTCGTCGACATCGCCGGCCTGGTCCGGGGCGCCTCCAAGGGGCAGGGCCGGGGCAACGCGTTCCTCGCCAACATCCGCGAGGCCGCCGCGATCTGCCAGGTCGTCCGGGCCTTCTCCGACCCGAACGTGGTGCACGTCGACGGCAAGGTCTCGCCGGCCGACGACATCGAGACGATCAACACCGAGCTGATCCTCGCCGACCTGCAAACCCTGGAGAAGGCGCTGCCCCGGCTGGAGAAGGAAGCCCGGATGCGCAAGGACCGGGCGGCGGCGGTCGAGGCGGCCAAGAAGGCGTCCGAACTGCTCAACACCGGCGTGACCCTCTACGCCGGCGCGGCCCGCGCCGGCATCGAGGTGGAGCACCTGCGCGAGCTGCACCTGCTCACGACCAAGCCCTTCCTGTACGTCTTCAACGTCGACGAGGCCGAGCTCGGCAACGCCGAGTTCCTCGACGAACTGCGCCTGCTCGTCGCCCCCGCCGAGGCCGTGTTCATGGACGCCAAGGTCGAGTCCGAACTGATCGACCTGCCGGCGGAGGAGGCCCGCGAGCTGCTGGAGTCGATCGGGCAGTCGGAGCCGGGGCTGGACCAGCTGATCCGGATCGGCTTCCGTACGCTCGGGCTCCAGACGTACCTGACCGCCGGGCCGAAGGAGGCGCGTGCCTGGACCATCCCGGTCGGGGCGACCGCACCCGAGGCAGCCGGGGTGATCCACACCGACTTCCAGCGCGGCTTCATCAAGGCCGAGATCGTCTCGTACGACGATCTGGTCACCGCCGGTTCGATGGCGGCGGCGAAGGCGGCCGGCCGGGTCCGGCTGGAGGGCAAGGACTACGTCATGCAGGACGGCGACGTGGTCGAGTTCAGGTTCAACGTGTAGTGACGTTCCGGTTCAACCTCCGACGGAGTCGGCGCCCGGCTCAGCCCTTGCGTGCAGGCAGCAGCCCATTCAGATCAAGCGTGATCGTGAACGGTGTCGTGGTGCGCAGCTCGCTTCGATGAATCGCGCTCGGCACGTACGACCGGGTGGGCCCGTCGAGTTCATAGGCGTGGACCACGGGTGATCCATCCTCGGTGCGCTGGCGCTGCCAGCCCGTCCCTGGTGGCGTTGAGCGACTGGCAGAGGTCGACGGCGGCTCGGATTGCGGTCAATGGGTAAATGGTTGTGTGACTACGGCATCGCGTCGAGTTCAGGTTCGAGGTCCGGAGTCCAGGCGCCCGTCGGCAAGTGCAACGTTCGAGGAGGCCCGCGTGCCCCAGGGATGGAAGTGGGACGAGACCCTGTTCCGGGGTAGCGCCCCCTACTACGAGGCGGGCCGACTTCCGTACGCCCCCGGTGTGGTCGCCGCGCTGACCGACGTCCTGGCGCTCGACGGCACCGGGCGGCTGCTCGACGTGGGCTGCGGGCCCGGCACCGCCACCCTGCCGCTGGCCGGCTCGTTCGAGGAGGCCGTGGGGGTCGACCCGGACACCGACATGCTCGCCGAGGCCCGGCGGCGGGCCGAGCGCGCCGGCGTCGGCAACGTCCGTTGGGTACGTGCCCGCGCGGAGGACCTGCCCGCCGGTCTCGGTACCTTCCGGATGGCGTTGTTCGCACAGTCCTTCCACTGGATGGCGCGCGACCGGGTGGCCGCGACGATCCGCGGCATGCTGCAACCGGGTGGCGCCTTCGTCCAGATGAGCGACGTCAAGGAGCCGGTGCCGACCACCGATCTTCCGTTCCCGGTGCCGCCGTACGCCGCCATCGCGGACCTGGTCCGCGACTACCTGGGTCCGGTACGCCGAGCCGGCCAGGGCGTGCTGCCGCACGGTACGCCCGGCGACGAGGCCGCCGTGCTGAGCCGGGCCGGTTTTGCCGAGCCGCAGCGGTTGCGGGTGCCGGCCGGAGCCGTCCTGGAGCGGACGGTCGACGACGTGGTTGCCACGGTCTACTCCCTCTCGTTCTCCGCGCCGCACCTGTTCGGTGAGCGCCGGGGCCGGTTCGAGGACGACCTTCGCGGCCTGCTGCACCGCTGCGCCGACCACGGCATCTTCGCCGAGCGGGTGCCCGACACCGAACTTTTCGTCTGGCGCGGTACGGGCGGCTGACCGTACGGGCCCGGGGAATGGTTCCGGCGCCCCCGTCAGTCGCCGGAACCATTACCCCTCGTGGCCGGTGCTGGACCCCGCAGCACCACGGCCCGGCAGTCGGTCGCCCCGCCCTTCGCCCCGCCGGCGTTGCCCCGCTGCTGGAACCAGCTTGGCCAACGGGCCCGGTTTCCGGAACCGGCATCGCCTGTCCCGGACATACCGCCACCTGTCCGGCCTGCTCAGGACGGGTCCGGGGGTCCTGTCCGGGACGGTCGGGGAGGCGCGCGGGAGGGCGTGCGGTTGCGTCGGCACCGGATATCGACGTGTACTGGTGCAGAAAGGTTTGTGTGGAAGTGACCACTGCCTCGGGGGGAACGTGTGCCGGACGACGACCCCAACCGGGCCGATGTCACCTCGGTCCGCACGGCCGGCGACTATGTCGCGCTGCTGCGAGAGGTCCGGGAACAGTCCGGCCTGAGCTACCGGGAGATCGAACGCCGCTCCGCCGCCGCCGGGCACTGGTTGCCCCGCAGCACGCTCGCCACCATGCTCGGCCGCGCCACCCTGCCCCGCGAGGATCTGGTCGTCGCGCTGCTGACGGTCTGCGGCCGGAGGCCGCCGGAGGTGGAGCGCTGGCTGTCGGCTCGGCAGCGGATCGCGGCGGGGCAGGTCGAGCCACCGACGCCGGCCTCCCCGGAGTCGACAGTCACGCCGGAGTCGACAGCCGAGCCGGAGGTGCCGGGCGAGCCGGAGGTGCCGGGCTTCGTTGCCGGGCGCGGCGGAGGGTTGCAGTGGCTGGGTCGTACCCGTCGGGCGATGGCCGTCGTGACAGGGGTCGTGGTCGCCGCTCTGCTGGGCGTCCTTGTCGTCACGATCGGGCCGACGGCGGACGCCCGGCGTACGGAGGCCGGCGCCCGGCCGCTGCTGTCCGGCGACTGCCCGGCGACCCTGGTGATGGGGGAGAACAGCCACTGTGTGCAGGAGTTGCAGGAGCGGTTGCAGGCCCACGGCTTCGACCTGCCGGCGGATGCCTGGTTCGGGCCGTACACCAGGACCCGGGTGATGGCGTTCCAGGTCATGTCCGGCCTGCCGTCGACCGCGATCGTGGACGAGCAGGTGAAACGCGCGCTGTACGCCGACTCGATCAACGCCCCCTTCTGGCCGAGAGCCGAGGTCAAGCGGACCCTGCGGGAGGCGTTCCCGGAGGACCCGGCGGGAGCCGTACAGCTCGCCACCTGCCTGTCACAACTCGATCCGTACTGGATCACGAGTGCGCTGGACGGGTCGCGCCGATGGGGTCTGTTCCAGTTCTCCGACCGGGAACTGATCGCCTTCGGGGTCGAGTCACGTGTCGCCCTGGACCTGCCGTGGAACGTACGGGCCGCCCGGTCCGTCTGGAGCCGCACCGGGGACTTCCGCCACTGGACGTGCGCCCCTCCGGTCTGAGTCGGCCACTCACGAGATGAAGTGCAGGATGACGTTGTGTACGTGGTGGCTCTTCTGGTCGCCGCGGAACTCGACCTCGTAGGTGTGCGTACCGACGTGGATGGCGATCGCGCCGGTGGAGAAGAACGAGCCGCCCCATGACTTGTTGCTCACCACGCTGACGCTGGTGATCTTCGAGTACGGGATGCTGGTGATGGCGACCTTCCTGCCCACGAACGACTTGTCCTGGATGATCACGCGGCGGTTGGTGAGGCCGACGAAACCTGTGCCGGCGCCGATCGCGTCGTAGACAGCGATGATCTGTTCGCCCTCGAGCAGGCCGCTCTGGACCTGCTGGAACTGTTCGTGCCGGTCATACGTGACGTTGTTGGCCATACCGCCGAGGGTAGGGACGGTACGCCACCCGACCGGTCGGTGCCGGGGCCACGTCGGTTGTGATCTGCACCAGAACCTCGGTGACGGCGTCATCGGTGTGTTTCACCCAGGAGCGGGTAATTCGCGCCGTGATCTCGGTCCGGATCGGCTCGGTCCGGCAGCGCGTTCCTGCGCTGCCGGCCGACTCGATCACGAAACGGGTCGACGCGATCCTCAGCGGGTGGGCCGAGGCGAGCCGGACCAAGGTGCGCGACCGGTTCCGGCAGATCGAGATCAACATCGTGGTCGCGCTCCAGGCCGGAGTCGCGGCGGCACTCGCCTGGGGGATCGCGCACGAGATCCTGAACACCCCGCAGCCGGTGTTCGCGCCCGCCGCGGCGGTGGGCACGATCGCCTCGTCGGTGGGCCAGCGGCTGCACCGGACGATCGCGTTGATCCTCGGGGTCGCCATCGGCATCGGCATCGGTGACGTGCTGATGCTGTTCGCCGGCAACGGCCCGTGGCAGTTGGGGGTGATCGTCGCGCTGGCCGTGATCGGGGCGATCCTGGTCAGCGGTCGGGGTGTGCTGGTGGCCCAGGCGGGCGGTACGGCGGTGCTGATCGCGGCCCTCTCGCCGGAGGTGGGTGAGCTTGAGTACCCCCGGTTCGTGGACGCGCTCATCGGCGGCGGGGTGGGGTTGGTGGTTGTCCTGCTGCTCCTGCCGCTGAATCCTCGCCGGGTGGTGCAACGGGCGGCCAGCTATCCGATCGAGGAACTCGCCCGACAGTTGAAGGTGACCGCGCAGGCGATGACCGCCCGGGACAGCGCCCGGCTCGGGAAGGCGGTCGAGGGCCTCGGAGCAATCGAGTCCGACCTGGAGAACCTCAAGACGGCGGTCGAGGGGGCGAAGGAGGTCGTACAGCTCTCGCCGGCCCGCTGGCACCGCCGCCAGATCCTGGCCCTGTTCGCCCAGGGCGCCGAGCACATGGATCACGCGGTGTGGAGCAGTCGGGGACTGGCCCGCCGCGCCGTCGGTCTGATCGAGGACAACGAACCGCTCCCGCCGGGGCTGTCCATCGCGGTGGAGCGTCTCTCCGAGGGCGTACTCATGCTGCACGACGAGTTCCGCCACGGCAGGGTTCCGGAGGATGCGCGCAGGCGGGTGCTCCGGGCGGTGCACGAGGCGACCCTGGGGTACGAGGAGGGGGTGGGTCTGTCGGGTGCGGCGGTCGTGGCGCAGGTCAGATCCGCCGCCATAGACCTGCTCAGGGCCACCGGGATCGAACGGGAGGACGCCAACCGGCTGGTTCACCAGGCGGCCGAGGCGGCCACCTGACCGTGCGGGTGGCCGGGCTGCCGGAGGGTCAGTCGTCGCTGGTCAGGCTGCGGTAGACATCCTCGATCCGGGCGGCGAGGGTGACCACGTTCTCGGTGATCGCGTCCTCGTCGGGCGCGCCGATCTTGATTTGGGTGTGGCCGTCGAGCCGGCGGAGTTCCGGCCGGATGTGTACGGCGTCCGCGGCGATCTTGATGCGTTCGGTCAGCGCCGAGTGCTGGGTATCGTCGAGGATGAGGGTGCGTTTGAGCTGACGCCCCTCCCGGTGCCAGCCGGGCAGTAGGGTGAGCGCGTCGGTCAGGTAGTCGCGCTGGGATCGACTGCGCCAGAGCGCGCGTCTCACGATGCCTCCCAAGCGTCGTTGCCGGCTTGTGGCCAAATCGTCGCTATCCCGTGTCCTAGTTGGTGTCCCCTAGTCTGTCGCCGCCCGGCTGGTGTGTCCACGTCCACAGTTCCGTGTTCTTTTGCCCTACGGTCTACCCAGGGCACCCGAACCGCCGATTGTTCTGGCACCGTTGATGCCCGTGCAGACCGAACGGGCGAGTGAAGACAGCGGTGTCGGCTACGGTGCCGAGTCAACTGATCACGCAACGCGAAAAATCAGGGTTATTGTCGGGGCCGCCATCATCGAGGACGGTCGGGTGCTCGGTTGCGCTCGGGCAAAGCCGCCCGAGGCAGCTGGAAAGTGGGAGTTTCCCGGCGGGAAAGTCGAACCCGGCGAAACCGAGACTGCCGCCCTGGTACGGGAGTGCGCCGAGGAACTGGCCGTCCGGATCGAGGTCGGAGAGCGCGTCGGTACGGACGTACCGCTCGCCAACGGTTGGGCGGTGCTCCGGGTCTACCGGGCCCGGCTACTCGGCCCTGACCAGCCGCAACGGCTGGAGCACGCCGAGTTGCGCTGGCTCGCGGCCGACGAGCTCGACCAGGTGCCCTGGCTCCCCGCCGACGAGCCCATCGTCCTCGCCCTCCACCCCATCCTGACCACCCCCCACTAGACCGCCCACACCTGCCCCGCCCCTGCCCGCGATCCAGGGCAAATGCGTACTGGTCAATCTTCGGGCACCACCATCTGCCCTGGATCGCGGAGTGGGGGAATCGCGGGGGGGTGGGTGAATGGGCCGAGGGATCGGCGGAGAAACCGCCGATCCCTCGGTGACGTGCGTGGGGGGTGAAGGGCCGGATCAGTCCTTCTGGTCGGGGTGGGCGTAATTGAGGTGATCGGCCGGCAATGGGAAGGTCACGTCGTCGCCGAACGGCGACGGAGCGGCCGGCCGGTCGAAGGTGAACTCGCTGAGCGGCATCCGCCCGCGCTCGTCGACCACCGGGGTGGTCGGGTGCGGCACCTGCCGGTGCCAGTTCACCCCGCGCAGTCCCTGCTCCTCGGCGGCCACGTCACCGGACGCGCCCCCGTGGGAGTGCGCCTCGGGGACGGCCGGATCGGTGCGCGCACCGCTCTCGTTGCCGTCCGTCTGACCCCGTCGGAAGATCTTGCTACCTAGCCACACAAGAGGATCGTACCTGCGATCGACCACGCGTTCCTTCATCGGGATGATCGCGTTGTCGGTGATCTTGATGTGCTCGGGGCACACCTCCGAGCAGCACTTGGTGATGTTGCAGTAGCCGAGGCCCTGGGACGCCTGGGCGTACTCCTTGCGGTCGGTCTTGGCGTCGAGCGGGTGCATGTCCAGCTCCGCCGCCCGGATGAAGAACCGGGGACCGGCGAACGCCTTCTTGTTCTCCTCGTGGTCACGTACCACGTGGCAGGTGTTCTGGCACAGGAAGCACTCGATGCACTTGCGGAACTCCTGCGACCGCTCGACGTCGACCTGCTTCATCCGGTACTCGCCGGGGGCGAGGTCGGCCGGCGGGGCGAACGCGGGGGTCTCCCGGGCCTTCTCGTAGTTGAACGAGACGTCCGTGACCAGGTCCCGGATCACCGGGAACGTACGCAGCGGGGTGACCGTGACCGTGTCGGTCTCCTCGAACGTCGACATCCGGGTCATGCAGCCCAGCCGGGGCATGCCGTTGATCTCCATCGAGCAGGAGCCGCACTTGCCGGCCTTGCAGTTCCAGCGGCAGGCCAGGTCGGGCGCCTCGGTGGCCTGGAGCCGGTGGATGACGTCGAGGACCACCTCGCCCTCGTTCACCTCGATCTGGTAGTCCTGCAGGTCACCGCCGGTCTCGTCGCCCCGCCAGACCTTGAAGTGGCGCTTCGTGCCCATTACTTGCCCGCCTCCTGCGCGTGCACGCCGCCGGTGCTGACACCCTCGCTGAGGGCGTCGAAGTCGGCCAGCTCGTCTTCGGTCAGGTACTTCGACAACTCCGTGCGGTCGAAGAGCTGGATCAGCTCGGCCCGCATCTTCGGCAGGGGCTTGTGCTCCAGCCGTACCTTGTCGCCGTCGAGCGAGCAGACCAGGTTGACCATGCGCCAGTCCGGCGCCATCTTCGGGAAGTCCTCCCGGGTGTGCCCGCCGCGCGACTCCTCGCGCTCCAGCGCCGCCTTCGCGGTGCACTCCGAGACGATCAGCATGTTGCGCAGGTCGAGCGCCAGGTGCCAGCCCGGGTTGTACCGCCGGCCGCCGGTCGCGCCCACCTTCGCCACCCGCTCCCGCAGGTCGGCGAGGCGGACCAGGGCGTCCTCCAGCTCGCCCTTGCGCCGGATGATGCCGACCAGGTCGCCCATCACCGCCTGGAGGTCCTGCTGCAACGTGTACGGGTTCTCGCCGTCCGGCCGCTCCAGCGGGGCCAGGGCCCGGTCCACCGAGGCCGCGACGTCGGTCGCCGACACCTTCGGGCGCGCGGTCAGCCCGTCGGCGTACGCGGCCGCGTGGCCGCCCGCGCGTCGGCCGAAGACCAGCAGGTCGGACAGGGAGTTGCCGCCGAGCCGGTTGGACCCGTGCATGCCACCGGAGACCTCACCGGCGGCGAACAGCCCCTGGATGTGGCCGTGTGCCGCCGCGGTGTCCGGGTCGACCTCGACCCCGCCCATCACGTAGTGGCAGGTCGGTCCGACCTCCATCGGCTGCTTGGTGATGTCGACGTCGGCCAACTCCTTGAACTGGTGGTACATCGACGGCAGTCGGCGCTTGACCTCCTCGGCCGGCAACCGGCTGGCGATGTCCAGGTAGACGCCGCCGGCCGGGGTGCCGCGACCGGCCTTCACCTCGCTGTTGATGGCGCGGGCGACCTCGTCGCGGGGGAGCAGCTCCGGCGGGCGCCGGTTGTTGTCCGGGTCGGAGTACCAGCGGTCCGCCTCCTCCTCGGTCTCCGCGTACTGCTTGCGGAAGACGTCGGGGACGTAGTCGAACATGAACCGCTTGCCGTCGGAGTTCTTCAGTACGCCACCGTCACCCCGGACCGACTCGGTGACCAGGATCCCCTTCACCGAGGGCGGCCAGACCATGCCGGTCGGGTGGAACTGGAGGAACTCCATGTTGATCAGGGTGGCGCCGGCCCGCAGGGCGAGCGCGTGCCCGTCGCCGGTGTACTCCCAGGAGTTCGAGGTGACCTTGTACGACTTGCCGACCCCGCCCGTCGCGAGCACCACCGACGGCGCCTCGAACAGGACGAACTCGCCGGACTCCCGGTAGTAACCGAAGGCGCCGGCGACCCGGGGGCCGTCCGGGCCGGAGGAGTCCAGCAGCAGTTCGGTGATGGTGGTCTCGGCGAACACCCTGATCCGGGCGTCGTAGTCGCCGAACTCCCGCTTGTCCTCCTGCTGCAACGAGACGATCTTCTGTTGCAGGGTACGGATCAGTTCCAGCCCGGTCCGGTCGCCGACGTGCGCCAGCCGCGGGTACTCGTGGCCACCGAAGTTGCGCTGGGAGATCTTGCCGTCCTTGGTGCGGTCGAAGAGCGCACCGTACGTCTCCAGCTCCCAGATCCGCTGCGGCGACTCCTTCGCGTGCAGTTCGGCCATCCGGAAGTTGTTCAGGAACTTGCCGCCGCGCATGGTGTCCCGGAAGTGGACCTGCCAGTTGTCCCGGCTGTTCACGTTTCCCATCGCCGCCGCCGCGCCGCCCTCGGCCATCACCGTGTGGGCCTTGCCGAACAGGGACTTGGAGATGATGGCGGTGCGCTTGCCTGCCATCCGGGCTTCGATCGCCGCCCGCAGGCCGGCGCCGCCGGCCCCGATCACGACGACATCGTAGTGGTGCCGTTCGATTCGCGTAGTCATGTCAGGCCCTCAGTTGATGAACCGCAGGTCGCCGAACCAGCCGGCGGACAGCGCCATGATGTAGAAGTCGGTGAACGCCAGCGTGCCCAGCGTGATCCAGGCGAGTTGCATGTGCCGGGTGTTCAGCTTGGACACGAAGGTCCAGAAGCGGTAGCGCACCGGGTGCTTGGAGAAGTGCTTCAGCCGCCCACCGGCGATGTGCCGGCAGGAGTGGCAGGAAAGCGTGTACGCCCACAGCATGATCACGTTTACCCAGAGGATCACGTTGCCCAGACCGAAACCGAAGCCCTCGGGGCTGCGGAAGGCGAGTACGGCATCCCAGGTATTGATCAGCGAGATGACTCCGGCGGCGTAGAACGCGTACCGGTGCGCGTTCTGGAAAATCAGCGGGAACCGGGTCTCGCCGCTGTAGGTCTGGTGTCCGTCCGGGACGGCGCAGGCCGGCGGGGAAAGCCAGAAGGCCCGGTAGTAGGCCTTGCGGTAGTAGTAACAGGTGAGCCGGAACAGCAACAGGAACGGCAGGGTCAGCGCGGCGTCCGGGATGATCCACCAGCCCGGCAGCACCCGGCCGAAGTGCGCGGCCTCGGGGATGCAGGTCTGGGTCACGCAGGGCGAGTAGAACGGGGTCAGATAGTGATAATCCTCGACCCAGTAGAAGCCGTGCATGAACACCCGGACCGTGGCGTAGGTGACCCAGGCGCCGAGCCCGATGACCGTGATCAGCGGCGCGAGCCACCAGCGGTCGGTACGCAACGTCCTCGCCGCAATGGCGGCGCGCGGTCGCGCACCCCTCGGCCTCGTTGCCGTCGTAGTCATTCCTATGTCTCCCTGACAGGGCCCTGTCTGGCTGACGGGCACGGATGGTGTTCCGGCGGGGCGCGCGGAGGCAGCGACGCCAACCCACAGCCGCGCCACCCGCGCTTAGTACACCAGGACCTATGCCTTCCGGCGCAGTTCGGCGTACACGTTACGCCGCGCGCCGGGCGCACGATGCGCAAGGGAGTCTCGCGTGTGTCCTACCGGTTACGAAAGCCCCAGCACCTATTCCGGGCGTGGTTGTGCAGAACTTCACTCATGGTCGTGAGCGCGGGTGACGTCGGTTGTCAGCCGGAGGCACCGCCGGTGAAGTTCCACGACGCGAGCCGCAGCGCCGGTGCCGACCACCAGGAGGCGTCCCAACTGTCCGGCAGCAGCGACGCGTACCGGCCGACGCCGAGCACCCCGCCGGCCGCGAGCGCCTGCGGGTACGACTGGGTGAAGCGGAAGTTCTGCACCGCCGTGGTCACCTCGCCGTCCTCGACCAGCCACACCCCGTTGCGGGTCAGTCCGGTGATGACCAGGGACTTCGGGTCCAGGACCCGGGTGTACCAGAAGTCGGTGACCAACAGTCCACGCCGTACTCCGGCGACCAGGGCGGCGGTGTCGGAGTCGACGACGGGCCCGGTCACCTCGGCCGGTCCGGCGCCGTTCTCGCCGTGCCCGTCCGGCAGCAGCCGCAGGTTGGTCGGCACCGCACCGAAGGACGCCCCACCGGCGACCGCGTGCCCGGTCGAGGTGGCGCCGGCCTCGGCGGCGGTCCGGCGGTCGTGGGCGACCGTACGGGTGACTCCCCGCTCGACCAGCGTGACCCGGCGCTTCGGGGTGCCCTCGGCGTCGTACGGCAGGCCGAGCGTGCCGAGCGTGTCGTCGACCAGCGTGATCGCCGGGTCGAACTGCGCCACACCCGGTTGCGCGAAGGACCGGCGTTCGTTGTACGCCTTGCCGTTGAAGCCGAAGAGCGCGAAATTCTGCAGGATGTCGACGACCGCGGTCGGTTCCAGCACCACCTCGTAGCGTCCCGGTGCCAGTTCCACCGGTGCCGCCCCGGCGCGTACCTTCGCCGCGGCCCGCGCGCCGAGCACCGCGCCGTCCAGATCGGCGAGGCGGCCGGTGTTGCGCCTGGCCACCCCGTCGACACCGCCGGCGCGGGCGATCCCGTCCATCGCCGCCTCGGCCGACCGTCCGGTCACCGCCTGCCCGGCGCTGTTCGCGAACGCACCGGCCCAGTTGACCGTACGGCAGTAGCCGGCCGTCTCCAGCCCGCCGGCCGCGTCGACGAACGCCCGGACCCGATCGGCCCGCTCGTCCGGTGACGCGCTCGCGGTGGCCTCGTCCCAGTTGCCCGCCGCGGTGACCGGGGACGCCGGCGCCAGTCCGGGCCAGGCCGGGTCGGGCGGGCAGAGCCGGGCGGCGGCGACGGTCCGCTCGACCAGGCCGCGCAGTCCCTCGTCGGTGACGACGGTGCTGGAGCCGGCGGCGGTCCGACCGTCCACGTGCAGCCGCAACCGCAGCCCGGTGGTCTCCTCGGCCACGTTCTGGTGGATGGCCGAGTTGGCGAACCGGGTCAGCGACTGCCCGGTGTACGTGGCGGCGGCTTCCGCCTCGGCGGCCGGGCCGGCGATCTCCCGGACCAGTTCCACCACCCGACCGGCGAGATCGAGTTCCCGGCTCATCGAGACAGTTCCCTTCGCTTGTCGCGTACCGCCAGCCTGTCGCGTACCGCCGCTGCCGTGCCGGTCATCCGCGCACCCCGACCCGTACGTTGGCGAAGCGGGCCGGTGCGGCCGGGTGGCCGGTGTGGCCGACCTGGCCGGGCTGGCCCTTGCCGCAGTTGGGGGTGCCCCAGGCGACCGACTCGCCGGAGAGCATGTCCATCGAGCGCCAGAACTGCGGCCCGATGCCGGTGTAGGTGGGGTTGCGCAGCATCCGACCCCGCCGACCGTTCTTGATCTCCCAGCCGACCTCGCAGCCGAACTGGAAGTTGAGCCGCTTGTCGTCGATCGACCAGGACCGGTTGATGTCCATCAGGATGCCGTCGTCGGTGGCGTCGACGATCTCGTCGAGGGTGTGCGGTCCCGGCTCCAGGCCGACGTTGGTCATCCGTACCATCGGCAGCCGCGACCAGCCGTCGGAGCGCACGCTGCCGGCGTAGTCGAGGCCGGCGACGGCGGCCGAGTCACGTCCGGCCAGGACACCGACCCAGCGGCCCTCGCGGACCGCGTCGCGCTTGGTTGCCGGGGTGCCCTCGTCGTCGAAGCCGAAGCTGCCCAGGGCGCCGGGGATGGTCGGGTCGATGGTGATGTTCATCAGCTCGGAGCCGTACCGCAGGCTGCCGAGCTGGTTGAGGTCGAGCCACGAGGTGCCGGCGAAGGCGGCCTCCCAGCCGAGGATCCGGTCGAGTTCGATGGCGTGCCCGACCGACTCGTGGATCTGCAACGCGAGCTGTTCGCCGCCGAGGATCAGGGTGGTCTCGCCGGAGGGGCAGATCGGCGCGGTGAGCAGTTCGCGGGCCTCCTGCGCGATCCGGACCGCGTGGGCGCCGAGGTCGAGCGAGTCGACCAGTTCCCAGCCGCTGGTGCCGTACTGGCCACGGTAGCTGGGGTAGGAGCGGCGCTGGGTCTCCCCGT
The DNA here is from genome assembly GCF_055586685.1 of Micromonospora sp. NPDC049529. Lineage (NCBI taxonomy): Bacteria > Bacillati > Actinomycetota > Actinomycetes > Micromonosporales > Micromonosporaceae > Micromonospora > Micromonospora sp. NPDC049529. Next base: position 185,101 of record NZ_JBVJHT010000011.1, on the reverse strand, counting down.
CCCCGATCACGGTGGCCGAGATGCCCGCGCCGCACTCGCGTACGTGCTGGTCGATCCGGTGTCCCTCGCTGGAGACGAACCACTTGCTGGTGTCCCAGATCTGGTAGAGCCCCTCGGCGATGTCGGCGCCGCTGTCGTGCGACAGCTTGGTCGCGTGCACCAGCAGGTCGCCCTTGTCGGAGAGGGCGACCGACAGCGGGTCCACCGCGCAGTCCGACGCCCAGGTGCCGCTCTGCCCGCCGGTCGGGACCAGGTCGACGGCGGGACCGGGCACGCGGGCGCTGGCGGCGGCGATCCGCGCGGCGCGGGTGCCGGCCGCGCGGGCGGCGGCGTCGGAGAGATCGGGTACGGCGAAGAAGCCCCAGCTGGAGCCGACCAGTGCCCGTACGCCGATGCCGGCGTCCTCGTTCTGCGAGAGTTGCTCGATCTCACCGTTGCGGGCGGACATCGACTCGTAGCGCCGGTGCATCACCCGCGCGTCGGCGTAGCGCGCGCCCGCGTCGAGTGCTGCCTGCACCGCGGCCGTGGCCACGTCGAAGTGGGTCATGACCCGACCCTAAACGAGATCGGCGGTCAGTGGCGGGGCAGCAGGGCGGTCGGGATGATCTCGGCGGTCACCGGTTCGGTGAAGTGCAGGGCAGCGCTGTCCTGCTCCACGCGGCGCTGTGGGTAGGCGCCGTGGGTCACGCAGGGTAGCGGAGATGTGAGTGGTGGAGAGGGGTGTGGTGGAGGGGCGGGAGCGATTCGACCGGGGTGGCGCGATCCGGTTTACGGGTTGTCCGGTGGTCGGTTCGGTCGAGGGTTGTCAACGCGTCAGCCAGTTATGTTAACGGTTCAATCGCGGTGGAATCGGGACACCGGGCTGAGACCTTCCTCGATGCGGAGTCGTTACTGTTTGCCGGCTGACACGTCCGTTTTTGTGGCTTAGTTTCGCCATCTACCCCCATCGCGGGTTCTCCTCGTTGACGCGCACCGGGTTCACCGGTTGTGACGAATGGAGATCGGGTTCCGGCGGGGGTGGAGGAAGGCGGTCGAAGAGCATGTCCGGAGCACCCCGGCAGCGCGCGGACGACGGGCCGTACCTGCGGGTCCATGACCTTGAGGTGAGTTTCGATACCCCGGATGGTGTGGTCCGTGCCGTGGACCGTGTCTCGTTCACCGTCGATCGTGGCCGTACGCTCGGCATCGTCGGCGAGTCGGGTTCCGGCAAGAGCGTGACCAGCCTGGCCGTACTCGGGCTGCACGATCCGCGGCGGACCACGGTCGGCGGTGCGATCCGGGTCGGTGGGCGGGACGTCGTCGGCCGACCAGAGGAGGAGATCCGCCGGCTGCGCGGGCGGGACATGGCGATGATCTTCCAGGATCCGCTTTCCGCGCTCCATCCCTACTATTCGATCGGGCGGCAGATCGGCGAGGCGTACCGGATCCACCATCCGGACGCGAGTCGGAGACAGGCCCGCCAGCGGTCGATCGACATGCTGGGCCGGGTCGGGATTCCGCAGCCGGAAAAGCGGATCGACCAGTATCCACATGAATTCTCCGGTGGTATGCGGCAACGGGCGATGATCGCGATGGCGTTGATCAATGATCCAGACCTGCTGATCGCGGACGAGCCGACCACCGCGCTCGACGTCACCGTGCAGGCCCAGATCCTCGACCTGCTGGCCGATCTCCAGGCCGAGTTCAACTCCGCCATCATCCTGATCACCCACGACCTCGGCGTGGTCAGCCAGGTGGCCCACGAGGTGCTGGTGATGTACGGCGGACGCGCGGTCGAGCACGGCGGCGTCGAACAGGTGCTCCGCCGACCGCAGCACCCGTACACCTGGGGTCTGCTGGCCAGCGTGCCGTCGTTGCGCGGTGCGGCGGACGCGGACCTGGTGCCGATCGGCGGCAACCCGCCGAGTCTGATCAACCTGCCGCCGGGCTGCGCCTTCCATCCGCGCTGCCGCTACGCCGACCGCACCGGCGACCGGTCCCGCACCGACGTCCCCGAGCTGCGACAGGTGGTCGAGCGCGGCCACCTGGTCGCCTGTCACCTGACCGAGCCCGAGCGCACCCGGCTGCGCGCCGAACAGGTCGCGGGCGCGGGGGTGGACCGGTGAGCGAGCCGTTGTTGCGGGTGGAGGGACTGGTCAAGCACTTCCCGGTCCGCGGCGGGTGGCGCTCCCCGGCGCTGGTCCGCGCGGTCGACGGCGTCGACTTCGAGGTACGGGCCGGCGAGACACTCGGCCTGGTCGGCGAGTCCGGCTGCGGCAAGACCACCACCGGCCGGATGCTGGTCCGGCTGCTCGAACCGAGCGGCGGGCGGATCACCTTCGAGGGGCGGGACATCACCCACGCCCGGCGCGGGGCGCTGCGCCCGCTCCGCCAGGACCTCCAGATCATCTTCCAGGATCCGTTCGCCTCGCTGAACCCGCGCCACACGGTCGGCCGGATCGTGGCGATGCCGTTGCAGGTCAACCGGATCACCCCGCCCGGCGGGGTCAGGGCACGGGTACGCGAACTGCTGGAACTGGTCGGCCTGAACCCGGAGCACTACAACCGCTACCCGCACGAGTTCTCCGGTGGGCAACGGCAACGGATCGGGATCGCGCGGGCGCTGGCCCTGCGACCGAAGCTGATCGTCGCCGACGAGCCGGTCTCCGCGCTCGACGTGTCGATCCAGGCCCAGGTGATCAACCTGCTCCGGCAGGTGCAGCGGGAACTGGACCTGGGCTTCGTCTTCATCGCGCACGACCTCGCCGTGGTCCGGCACTTCTGCCAGCGGGTCGCGGTGATGTACCTCGGGAAGATCGTCGAGATCGGCGACCGGGCCGACATATACACCCGGCCGCAGCACCCGTACACGCGGGCGCTGCTCTCGGCCATCCCGGACGTCACCCGGCTCGGCCCGAGCGGGCGGATCCGGCTCACCGGCGACGTGCCGACCCCGCTCGACCCGCCGTCCGGGTGCCGGTTCCGGACCCGCTGCTGGAAGGCGCGGGAGATCTGCGCCTCGACCGAACCCGAACTCGTCGCGCGCGACGGTGGCCGGCAGTTGACCGCCTGCCACTTCCCGGAGCAGGGGGACCCGGAATGAGCGAGCAACAGGTGGTCGCGCAGGCGGCGGTGGTCGACGGCGCCGGTGGCCCGCAACCGGGTGCCGTACCGGTGGGCGCGACCGGATTCGTCGGCCGCTCGCCGGGGCAACTCGCCTGGCTGCGGCTGCGTCGCGATCGGGTCGGCATGGTCAGCGGCGGCGTGCTGCTCTTCTTCGTCCTGCTGGCGCTCGCCGCGCCGCTGGTCGAACGGCTGTACGGCAAGGGGCCGCTGGAGCGCTTCCCGGAACGGCTGGACCGCAACGGCTTCCCGCTCGGCTACGCCGGGGTGAGCACCGAACACTGGCTCGGGATTCAACCCAACGTGGGCCGGGACGTCTTCATCCAACTCGTCTACGGGCTGCGTACGTCGCTGCTGGTGGCGTTCACGGCGGCGCTGCTCACCATCGCGCTCGGCATCGTGGTCGGGGTGGTCGCCGGTTACCTGGGCGGCCGGGTCGACGCCGTACTGACCTGGTTGGTCGACCTGACGATGGCGTTCCCGTTCTTCATCTTCTGCTTCGCGTTCATCCCGGTCGCGGTCAACCAGTTCTACGGCGTACGCGACGCCGAGGCGGCCTGGTTCCGGCCGATGCTGCTGATCGCCATCTTCGTGCTGTTCAACTGGACCTACACCGCCCGGCTGGTCCGGGGGCAGGTGCTGTCGCTGCGCGAGCGGGAGTTCGTCGAGGCGGCCCGCGCGGCCGGGGCGGGACTCGGGCACATCCTGTTCCGGCAGTTGCTGCCGAACCTGTGGGCGCCGATCCTGGTCACCTTCTCGCTGAACGTACCGGCGTTGATCACCGCCGAGGCGGCGCTGTCGTTCCTCGGCATCGGCATCCTCGAACCCACCCCGGACCTGGGTCGGCTGATCAGCGACAGCGTCGACTTCATCCGGGAGGTGCCGACCTTCACCATCGTCGGCGGCACCACGCTCTTCCTGCTCGTGCTCTCCTTCAACCTCTTCGGCGACGCGCTGCGCGACGCGCTCGACCCGAAGTCGACCCGGTAGGGGGCGACGGGATGTTCCGATTCTTCGTCCGGAAGCTGCTGCTCGCGGTGAGCACACTCTTCGCGGTCAGCGTGCTGACGTTCGGTCTCTTCTTCGCCGTACCGAGCAACCCGGCGGAGCTGATGTGCGGCAACGGCAAGGTGTGCAGTCCGGAACGGCTGGAGATGATCGAGCGCCGGATGGGGCTGGACGTGCCGGTGCCGCAGCAGTACGCCGCCTTCATGAAGGGAATCTTCGCCGGTCGGACGATCGGCGAGGGCGCGGCGGCCCGCGAGTGCCCCCGCCCCTGCCTCGGGTTCTCCTTCCGCAACGACGAGCCGGTGTCGCGGATCGTCGGGCGTACCCTGCCGGTGACGTTGAGCCTGGTCGCCGGGGCGGCGGTGGTCTGGCTGCTGATCGGGATCTCGGTCGGGATGATCTCGGCACTGCGCCGGGGAACCGTGTTCGACCGGCTCGCGGTCGGCTTCTCGCTGGTCGGCGCGTCCATGCCGATCCTGCTGTTCGGGCCGCTGCTGCTGATCCTCTTCGTCTACGAGACCGGTTGGCTGAGCTACCCGCGCTACGTGCCGATCACCGAGAACCCGTTGGCCTGGGCGGGTGCGTTGATCCTGCCCTGGATCGCGCTGGGCTTCCTCAACTCGGCCGCGTACGCCCGGATGTCCCGGGCCCAGATGTTGGAGACGCTGACCGAGGACTTCGTCCGTACGGCCAGGGCCAAGGGCCTGCCCAGGACCACCGTGTACGGCCGGCACGCGCTCCGGGCGGCGATCACCCCGATCGTCACCATCGCCGGGCTGGACCTCGGCACCTACCTCGGCGGGACGGTGATCACCGAGACCATCTTCGGTTTCACCGGCCTGGGCAAGGCGTCGCTGAACGCCGCGATCAACCTCGACATGCCGGTGGTGATGGCCACCGTGCTGCTCGCCGCGGTCTTCATCGTCGCCGCGAACGTGCTGGTCGACGCGCTCTACGCGGTGATCGACCCGCGAGTACGGCTGGGCTGAAGTTCTGTCAACCAACGGTGGGGGCGCGGTTGTCCTCCGCCGGAGTCGAAACGGGAGGACCGACTGATGCGAACAGGACGTGCGGTAGCCGTGACGGGAGTCGCGCTGCTGTTGGCCTCGGCGCTGGCGGCGTGCTCGGAGAACACCGGGGACACCGACGCCGGGCCCGATGGCGGCAACACCCGGCAGCAGACCGGCGCGATCGCCACCGACCCGAAGGAGTCACAGGGCCCGGCCCCGGCGATCGCCGGAGCCAAGCGCGGCGGCACCATCCGCACCATCGTGCAGGCCGACTTCGAACACCTCGACCCGCAGCGCACGTACACCGTCGGGGCGATGGCCGCCGAACACCTGCTGGTCCGGACGCTCACCCAGTTCCGCGAGGACGGCCAGGGCCGGCTGACCCTGGTCGGGGACCTGGCCGAGACGCCCGGCAGGGACGTCAACGGCGACTGCAAGGTCTGGGAGTACAAGCTCAAGCAGGGCGTGAAGTACGAGGACGGCAGCGACGTCAGGGCGGCCGACGTCGCGTACGGCATCGCCCGCTCGTTCGAGGAGTCGATCGACGGCGGCCCGACCTACATCCAGGAGTGGCTGGCCGACAACCAGGCGTACAACGCGACCTACAAGGGTCCGTACACCTCCGGCAGTGCCGCCGTGCCGGGGTTGACCACCCCGGACGACCACACCCTGGTCTTCACGTTCGCCAGGGCGCACTGCGACCTGCCGTTCGCGCTCTCGTTGCCCACCACGGCACCGGTGCCACCCGCCAAGGACACCAGGACCGAGTACGACCGCCGGATCTTCTCCTCCGGCCCGTACAAGATCAAGGAGTACCTGAAGGACACCCGGCTGGTGCTGGAGCGCAACCCGCACTGGAAGGCCGAGACCGATCCGCTCCGGCACGACTACCCGGACAGTTTCGTCTGGGAGATCGGCCCGGACGACACCGCGCAGACCGAGCGGATCATCGCCGACGCCGGTGACGACGCGTACGCGATCAGCACCGACGGCGCCCCGCAGGCGCTGGTCAACCAGGTGCTGAACAACCCCGCCCTGAAGGAGCGGACGATCAGCGCGCCGCAGCCGTTCGTGCACTACCTCAGCATCAACAACGAACGGATCACCGACATCAACGTCCGCAAGGCCATCGCGTACGCGATCGACAAGCAGGGCATCGTGCTCACCCAGGGCGGCGACGCCGGTGGCAAGGTCACCCACACCCTGCTCGCCGACAGCACGATCGGCTGGAAGAACTACCCCAACCCGTGGGACGGCGGCCCCAACGGCAACCCGGAGAAGGCCAGGGAACTGCTCGGCGGCAAAAAGGTCAAGCTCGTTTTCATGGCCCGCAGCAGCGCGTTCGGGCAGGTCACCGCGCCGGTGGTGAAGGAGAGCCTGGAGAAGGCCGGCTTCGAGGTGGTGGTCAAGACGGTGGAGACGCCGCAGCACAACCCGACCGCCCGCACCCGGGGCAACGAGTACGACATCTACATCTCCAACTGGGCGGCCGACTGGCCCAGCGCCGCCTCCACCATCCCGGTCCTCTGGGACGGTCGCAGCCTCGGCCCGAAGGGCAACTCGAACGTGTCGTACTTCAACTCCGACGAGGTCAACCAGCGCATCGACGAGGTGAGCGCGCTGCCGGCCGGCGAGGCCGGACCGAGGTGGGCCGAGATCGACCAGCTGATCAACGAGAAGTACGTGCCGGTGGTGCCGCTGTTCCAGGCGTACTTCACCGGCGTGGTGGGTTCGAAGGTCGGCGGGGTCTTCTTCTCCGACGTCATCGGCACCCACGTCCTCTACAACGCCCACGCCAAGTAGGCACACCCGGAAGGGGGAGGAGCCCGGTGCTCCTTCCCCCACCGGTCACAGGTGCCGGCGGAGGAAGTCCAGTTCCAGCCGGAGCAGACGCTCGGCCGTGCCGCCCGCCGCCTGGTGGGTGGCGCCGGTCAGCGGGATCACCGCGTGCGGGCGCCCGGTGGCGAGCATCGCCGCCGACAGCCGCAGCGTGTGCGCGGCCACCACGTTGTCGTCGGCCATCCCGTGCACCAGCAGCATCGGCCGGGCGTCGTCCGGCGTGACCGGCGGCTCACCGGCGATCTCCAGCAGGCAGTGGTGGGCGTACACCTCCGGGCTGTCGTCGGGCAGCCCGAGGTAACGCTCGGCGTACGCGGTGTCGTAGAGGGACCAGTCGGTCACCGGCGCCCCGACGATGGCGCACCGGAACAGGTCGGGGCGGCAGAGCGCGGCCAGCCCGGCCAGCCAGCCCCCGAACGACCAGCCCCGGATCGCCACCCGGCCCAGATCCAGGTCCGGGTGCTTGCCGGCGAGCGCGGTCAGCGCGTCCACCTGGTCGAGCAGGATCACGTCGGCGACCCGCCGGTGGATCACCTTCTCGAACGAGGGCGCCACGCCCGGCGTACCCCGGTTGTCGATCGTCACCACGGCGAACCCGGCATCGGCCCACCACTGCCGCTCCAGCCACCGGGACCGGGCGGCCAGCACCTCCTGGTGCCCCGGCCCGCCGTAGACGTCGACCAGCACCGGCAGCCGCCGGCCGGCGACGTGGCTGCGCGGGTACAGCACCGCGGTCGGCAACCTGCGGTCGGTGACCCGTTCCAGCACCGGACGCGGCGCGTACGGCGGTTTCGCCGCCAACGAGCCGAGCAGACCCAGCTCACGGTCGCCCTGCCAGACGGCCCAACGGGTCCCGGCGTGGTCCAGCGAGGCGGTGCCGACCACCAGCACGTCGCCGCCGACCACACCGGTGTGCCAGCCCGGATCGGCGGTCAACCGGCGCGACTCGACCCCGCCGCCGATCGCCGTCCGGACCCGGAACAGGTGCTGCTGGCTCGGCTCCCCGTCGCTCGCCTCGACCAGCAGGTCGGTCGTGCCCGGCCCGGCCGGCAGCGGGCCGACCACCCGGCGGACGTAGAGCGACGGCGGAGTGAGCAGGGTGCCGTCGGCGAACAGGCAGCGCGCGTCGTAACCGTCGTGGGCCAGCTCGCCGCCGACCAGCACCCGACCGTCGGGCAGGTGCCTCGGAGTGCCGGCGACCGGCTCCACCCAGCGCGGATCGGCCAGCTCCGCGTGCACCTGGGTCTCCCCGGTACGCGGGTCGACGGCCAGCACCAGACCGTGCTGTTGCAGCCGGCGCAGCACCGTGATCAGCGGTCCGGTGTCGGCCCAGCGCACCGACACCAGGTACGGGTACGTCTCCCGGTCCCAGTGCACGTCGACCCAGCCGCCGTCGAGGTCCAGCAGGTGCAGGCTGACCTCGGCGTTCGGCCCCCCGGCCCGCGGGTACGCGACACTGCTCGGCGGGCTGGCCGGGTCGCCCGGATCGTGCAGGTGCCACCGGGGCAGCCGGGACTCGTCGACCCGGGCGGCGAGGATCGACCGCCCGTCCGGGGCCCACCAGTAGCCCCGGTAGCGGGCGAACTCCTCGGCCGCGATGAACTCGGCCAACCCCCAGCTCACCCCGGCCTCCTCACCGGCGAGCAGGTTGTCGGTGCCGTCCGCCTCGATCACCCGCAACTGCCCGCCGGGGCGGTCACCGCTGCCGGCGTACGCGCCGGGTGGGCGGCCGGGGCGGTCCGGGACGGCGGGGCCCTCGGTGACGTACGCCAGCCGTTCCCCGGTCGGATCGGGGCGGGGGTCGATCACCGGACCGCTGACCGCCACCTCCACCACGTCACCATGCAGCAGGTCGGCCCGGAACAGCCGGCCGGCCAGCGGGAAGACCGCCACCCGGGCGGCCGGGTCGGTGGCGTACCCGCCGATGCCGCCGGCCTGGAGCCGCTGCCGCTCGCGCAGGGCCCGTTCGGCGGCCGGCAGCGGCACCGTACCGGCCGGGGTCGCCGGGTCGTGGTCGAGCAGCATGGCCGGGTCGGCGACCAGCCGTTCCGTCGCCGTGGCGACGTCGAACAGCCAGAGCGCGTCGGCCGGGTCCTCGGGGCCGGCGGACCGGAGGAAGACCACCCGGGAGCCGTCACCGGCGACCGTCACCGCCCGTGGCGCGCCGTGGCTGAACCGGCGGGTACGGGCGGCCAGTTCCGGATAGTCCACATCGCCGATCGTAGAGTGGCGCGATCGATGATGGGGCTGAGCTGGTTATCGTGTCCGGTCCTCGACTCGCTCGGCCCGTCGGAACGGACGCGTAGAGTGACCTGCGTGACGAACCCGGCCGCGCGGCGGCTTCTCCTGGTCCACGCACACCCCGACGACGAGGCGATCGGGACCGGCTCGACGATGGCACGTTACGCCGCGGCCGGGGCCCACGTGACCCTGGTGACCTGCACGCTCGGCGAAGAGGGCGAGATCCACGTGCCGGCGCTGGCCGGACTGGCCGCCGACGCCGCCGACCAGCTCGGCGGCTACCGGGTCGCCGAACTCGCCGCCGCCTGTGCGGCGCTCGGCGTGACCGACCACCGGTTCCTCGGCGGCGCGGGCCGGTACCGCGACTCCGGGATGATGGGGCTGTCGACCAACGACCACCCCCGGGCGTTCTGGCAGGCGGACCTGGACGAGGCCGCCGGGCACCTGGTCGAGATCATGCGGGAGGTGCGGCCGCAGGTGGTCGTCACGTACGACCCGAACGGCTTCTACGGACATCCGGACCACATCCAGGCACACCGGGTGGCGATGCGCGCGGCCGAGCTGGCCACGGCGGAGGGATTCGGACCGGCCAAGATCTACTGGACGGCGATCCCGAAGAGCGTGCTGGAGGCGGGCATGGTCGCGTTCGGGGAGTCCTCGGACAACCCGTTCGCCGGCATCGAGTCGTTCGAGGAGCTGCCCTTCGGCACCCCGGACGACGACGTCGCGGCCCGGATCGACGGCACCGACTCGCACGCCGCCAAGGAGGCGGCGATGCGCGCCCACGCCACCCAGATCCCGGACAACTCGTGGCTGTACGCGATCGCCGGCAATTTCGGCAGCGAGTTCATGGGGGTGGAGTACTACACCCTGGCGGTCGGCGAGCGCGGCCCCGGCAGCGGCCCCAACGGCTGGGAGGACGACCTCTTCGCCGGCCTGACCCCCGAACCCGTCGACCCGACCGGTACGGGCACCGACGCGCTGGCGGAGAGCGGAGCGCGGTGACACTGTCCAGTCCACCGGTGTCCGAGTCCCCGCAGTTGTCGCCCGAGCCGCAGCCACCGCGCCGGGCGGCGCTCGCCGGGATCGTCGACCGGCTGCTCCGGGTCGCCGGTGGCGTGGTGGCGGTGGTCGCCGCGGTGGTGACCGCCACGCTGGAACTGCTGCTCTCCACGCTGCGGGTCGGAGGCCACCTGATCGGCGCGTCGGTGCTGGTCGCGGTGCTGGCCAATCTGGCGCTGGCCTGGTTCGCGCATGCGACCGTGGGCCGGCGGTGGGCGGTGGCGCTGCCGGCCGTGCCGTGGTTCGGGCTGATGGTGGTGGCGGCCGGCAAGACCAGCGAGGGGGATGTTCTGCTCGCCGGGGACAACTGGGTCGGCATCGTCATGATCTTCGCCGGCTCGATGGCCTTCGCCGTGATCGCGTTCCGGTTGATGCTCGCCCCGCGCCCCGGCACTCTCCCGCGTCCGGGCAACCTTCCGCCACCGAGCCGCCCGGCCGGCTGATGGAACCTCCCAGGTCGGGATGGTAAATATCTGTCAGCGGTACGGGTTCGGCTGTTTCTGGAGGCGTGCGATGAAGGATCGTTGGCTGCCGGTCGGGGTGCTCGCGGCGGTGCTCTTCCTGATCAACGTGGTCGCCCGACTGGTGATCCGGTTCGGGTTCGACGACGATGTCGAGACCTCCGACCGGCTCTCGTTGGGCATGTTCGCGCTGATCGGGCTGATCCTGGCGACGATCGCGTTCGTCCGGGGACGCCGGGAGCCGGTGGCCCGCTGGGGCGGGGACGTCGCGGTCGCGGTGCTGAGCGCGATGGCGCTGACCGTGATCGTCGGGCCGTTCGTCAGCGGGAGCTACCCGTTCGCCAACGGCGCGGGGGAGTTCTTCTCCCAGATCTGGCTCTATGCCGGGTTCGCCGGGGCCGGCACCCTGCTCGGGTTCCTGCTGCTGACCGCGTTCGGCCTGGACTACCGCTCCCAGTCCCTCAAGCGGTACGCCGAGACCAAGCTCGCCAAGCCGCGCCGGGTGGTCCGCCGCTGAACCGTGCGGCAGGCCCGGTCAGCCGGTGGGCTGCACCCGGGTCAGGTAGGTGTGGTGGGTGGTGAAGCCGAGCCGCCGGTAGAGCGCCACCGCGGCGGTGTTGCGCTCCTCGACCTGGAGGAACGCGTCGGTCGCGTCGAGTTCGCCGGCCCACTGCGTCAGTGCCCGGATCACCTGCTGGGCGAGCCCCTGCCGGCGCGCGTCGGGCACCACCTCGATGCTGGTCAGGCCGAGCCATCGGCCGTTGCCGGTGACCGTGCCCCGGCCGGCGGCGAGCAGCGTCCGGCCGGTGTCGCCGGTCGGCCCGTACAGGTGGGCGAAGCGGATCTGGTCCACGGCGGTGAGCAGGTGCCGGGCGGCGGCCGGGAGGCGCTCCAGCGGGTTCGCGCCGGGGTCGATGCCGGCGTGGGTGGCCTTGCGGGCGGCGGCCAGGGCGAGCCAGTCGTCCGACGGGGCGACGGCCAGCTCCACCGGGGGCAGGTCGGCCCGGTCGGGGTTCCGGTCCCGGAGGGTGGCCAGCGTGGTGGTCTGCGTCAGGGTCGGCGGTCGGGTGGTCCAGCCGCGTGTGTCGAGCGCCACGCCGACCGGTGCGGCCAGCGGCAGCGGCGTGTTGACGATCGCGGGTTGGCCGTGGTCGGCGTACCAGCGTTCGACGGCGTCGATCGCGGCCTCCAGGGGCCGGTCCGGGTCGCCGATCGGCAGGGCGGAGTTGCCCCGCCCGGTCCATCCGTCGGCGGAGCGCAGCAGCCAGCCGCCCAGCCGGTCCTGGACCGGTGCCGGCCAGGCCTCGTTGGCGGCGAGTTCGAGGGCGACGACCGCCGCCGCGTTCGGCCGCCGGGCCGGTGGGACCCGCTTGGCTCGGTGCACCTCGGTCAGCGGCACCTGGAGCTTGCCCCGCTCGGTGGCGAGGGTGAGATGGGTCTCGGTGAGGTCGACCAGTTCACCAAGAGCATCCGTGAAGAGCTGTCGGTCGCCACGAACCCCTACAATTCGACGGACTACCACCCGGTGTCCCACATCCTGCCGTCGGAGCACGATCGCCCCCCTCCTCGGCGAGATACTAGGCTCTAACCCGCCGCGGTTGATCGCGGCGTAGCTTGCGGAGGAGAGATCGGTGACCTACATCATCGCCGAGCCGTGCGTCGATGTGCTCGACAAGGCATGTATCGAGGAATGCCCGGTCGACTGCATCTACGAAGGCAACCGGATGCTCTACATTCACCCCGATGAGTGCGTCGACTGCGGGGCCTGCGAGCCGGTCTGCCCCGTGGAGGCCATCTTCTACGAGGACGACGTGCCGGAGCAGTGGAAGGACTACACCTCGGCGAACTACGAGTTCTTCGAGGACCTGGGCTCGCCCGGCGGCGCCTCCAAGATCGGCAAGGTGGAGAAGGACGCGACCTTCGTCGCGGCACAGGAGCGGCGCGGAGAGGGACACTGAGCGGCGTACCGACCGGTGGGGGCTCGGCCCCCGGTGGTGGTAGCGGTGGCGGGCCGTCGGGTTCGGCGAGGAGCCGGATCGACGGTCTGCCCGACTTCCCCTGGGATCTGCTGGCGCCCGCCAAGGTGGTCGCCAGCAGCCACCCCGACGGGATCGTCGATCTTTCCATCGGCACGCCGGTCGACCCGGTGCCGGAGCTGATCCGGACCGCGCTGGCGAGCGGGTCGGACGCGCCGGGCTACCCGCTCACCGCGGGCACGCCCGCGTTGCGGCGGGCGATCGCCGACTGGGTGGGGCGCAACTGCGGGGCCGACCCGGCCGGGATCGGCGTACTGCCCACGCTCGGGTCCAAGGAACTGGTCGCCTGGCTGCCCACCCTGCTCGGGATCGGGCCGGGGGACGTGGTGGTCATCCCGCAGGTCTGCTACCCGACCTACGAGGTCGGTGCCCGGCTCGCCGGGGCCACCGTGGTGCGGGCCGACTCGATGACCGCGGTCGGTCCGACCTCGCGGGTACGCCTGGTCTGGGTCAACTCCCCGTCCAACCCGACCGGTCAGGTGCTGCCGCAGGCGCACCTGCGCAAGGTGGTCGACTGGGCCCGTGAGCGCGGTGCGGTGGTGGCCAGCGACGAGTGTTACCTGACCCTGGGCTGGGAGTCCGAGCCGGTCTCGGTGCTTTCGCCGGAGGTCTGCGACGGAGCGTACGACGGGCTGCTGGCGGTGCACTCGCTCTCCAAGCGGTCCAACCTGGCCGGCTACCGGGCCGGGTTCGTGGCCGGTGATCCGGCCCTGGTGAGCGGGCTGCTGGCGGTACGCAAGCACGCCGGCATGATCGTGCCGGAGCCGGTCCAGGCGGCCATGGTCGCCGCGCTGGGCGACGAGTCGCACGTGGCGACCCAGCGGGACCGCTATGCGGCCCGGCGCGAGGTGCTGCGGCCGGCGCTGCTGAAGGCGGGTTTCACGATCGGCCACTCGGTGGCCGGGCTCTACTTCTGGGCGAGTCGGGACGAGGACTGCTGGACCACCGTCGACTGGCTGGCCGAGCGCGGCATCCTCGCCGCTCCGGGCGTCTTCTACGGCCCCTCGGGTGAACGTCACGTCCGGTTCGCGGTGACCGCGACCGACGAGCGGATCGCCGCCGCGGCCGAGCGCCTCGCCGGCTGATCCGTCGCCGGTGGGGCGCCTCGGCGCGTCCTCGTTCGCCCGTCCGGTCCGAACTTCGGCCGCCGTCAATTCGGGCCCGGAAAATCTGTAATCGGGTACGGGTTCCCGGGTCCATCTCGACCCTCTGGGAGAGCGCTCTCAGGATTGCCGAAACAATCCTTGACGAGCCCGCAATCCAACCGTAACGATGTATGCGCATACCTCGCTCAGCCACCGACCGTCGGCGTGTCGGTCTCGGGCGGGAGAGCGCTCTCGACGGCACCACCCCCGGCAAGGGCGTGATCGGCGCACGCCGTCCTCATCGCACCAGGAAGGGACTCTCCGTGCGTAGATCACTGCGATCGTGGCTCGGCGCTGTGCTGAGTGCGGTCCTCGTGGTGGGCGGCATCGTCGCCATACCACCGGCGGCCAGCGCAGCCGCGTTCAGCGTTCTCGTGTTCTCCAAGACCGCCGGCTTCCGGCACGGCTCGATCACCCCCGGCATCGCCGCCATCCAGGCGCTCGGCGCGGCCAACGACTTCACCGTCGAGGCCACCGAGGACTCGGCCCAGTTCACCGACGCCAACCTGGCCCGGTTCCGGGCGGTCATCTGGCTCTCCACCACCGGCGACGTACTCAACGCGGCGCAGCAGTCCGCGTTCGAGCGGTACATCGCGGCCGGCGGCGGGTACGTCGGCGTACACGCCGCCAGCGACACCGAGTACGACTGGCCCTGGTACGGCGGGCTGGTCGGCGCCTACTTCGCCTCGCACCCGGCCGAGCAGACCGCGACGGTCAAGGTCGCCGACCAGGTGCACACGTCCACCGCCGGCCTGCCGCAGCGCTGGTCCCGGTTCGACGAGTGGTACAACTACCGGACCAACCCGCGCGGCACCGTGCACGTGCTCGCCACGCTGGACGAGACCACGTACACCGGTGGCAGCAACGGGTCCGACCACCCGATCAGCTGGTGCCACAACTACGGCGGCGGCCGGTCCTGGTACACCGGCATGGGACACACCGACGCGTCGTACGCGGACGCGAACTTCCGCAAGCACCTGCTCGGCGGCATCCTCGGCGCCTCCGGCACCGTGGCCACCGACTGCGGCGGCACCGTCACCAGCAACTTCCAGCGGGTCGAGCTGGCCAAGGGGGTGGCCGAGACCGGTGAGCCGATGACCCTCACCGTCCTGCCCGACCGGGGCGTGCTGCACACCTCCCGCAACGGCGTGGTCCGGCACACCGACGTCGCCGGCAACACCAAGGTCGCCGGCACCCTGCCGGTCTACACCGGCGACGAGGAGGGGCTCCAGGGCATCAAGGCCGACCCCAACTTCGCCACCAACCGCTGGGTGTACCTCTACTACGCCCCGCCGCTGTCCACCCCCGGCGGCGGCGCGCCGGCCACCGGCACCCCGGCGCAGTTCGCCCCGTGGGACGGCGTCAACCGGCTCACCCGGGTCACCCTCAACGCCGACAACACCCTCAACCTGGCCAGCGAGACGCTGATCCTGGAGGTCCCGACCAGCCGGGGCATGTGCTGCCACGTCGGCGGTGACATGGACTTCGACGCCGCCGGCAACCTCTACCTCTCCACCGGCGACGACACCAACCCGTTCGACTCGGCCGGGTTCAGCCCGATCGACGAGCGGCCCGACCGCAACCCGGCGTTCGACGCCCAGCGCACCTCGGGCAACACGAACGACCTGCGCGGCAAGGTGCTCCGGATCAAGCCGAGCGCGGCCGGCGGCTACACCATCCCGGCCGGCAACATGTTCGCGCCGGGCACCGCGCGGACCCGTCCCGAGATCTACGCGATGGGCTTCCGCAACCCGTTCCGGATGAGCGTCGACAAGGCCACCGGCGTGGTCTACCTCGGCGACTACGGGCCGGACGCGGGCACCGCCGACCCGAACCGGGGACCGGCGGGCAACGTGGAGTTCGCCCGGATCGCCCAGCCCGGCTTCTACGGCTGGCCGTACTGCACGGCGCGCAACGACGCGTACAACGAGTACACCTTCCCGAGCGGCCCGTCGGGTGCGAAGTACAACTGTGCCGGCGGCCCGATCAACAACTCGCCGAACAACACCGGCCTCACCCAGCTGCCGCCGGCCATCCCGGCCTGGCTGCCGTACGGCGGCTCGGGCAGCCCGCCGGAGTTCACCGGTGGCGGCCTGTCCCCGATGGGTGGCCCGGTCTACCGGTACAACCCTGCCTCCACCTCGGACGTGGCGTTCCCGCAGTACTACGACGGCACCTACTTCGCCGGTGAGTTCGGCCGCCGCTGGATCAAGAACATCAAGCTCGACGCGGCTGGCGAGCCGCTGAAAATCAACCCGTTCCCGTGGACCGGCACCCAGGTCATGGACATGGAGTTCGGCCCCGACGGCGCCCTCTACGTACTCGACTACGGCACCGGCTGGTTCAACGGCGACGCGAACTCGGCGCTCTACCGGATCGAGTACGCCCGCGAGGGCCGGGCACCCATCCCGAAGGTCACCGCGACCCCCACCAGCGGGGTGGCACCGCTGACCGTGGCATTCTCCTCGGCCGGCACCCTCGACCCCGACGGCGACCCGTTCACCTACGCCTGGGACTTCGACAACAACGGCACCACCGACTCCACCGCCGCGAACCCGACCTTCACGTACACCACCAACGGCGTACGCAGCCCCACGCTGACGGTGCGGGACACCACCGGCAAGACGGGCACCGCGAGCGTGGTGGTGACCGTCGGCAACAGCGCCCCGGTCGTCACCGTGAACACCCCGCTCAACGGCTCGACGTTCAGCTTCGGTGACGCGGTGCCGTTCAACGTGACCGTCACCGACGCCCAGGACGGTGCGATCGACTGCGCCCGGGTCAAGGTGAACTACGTCCTCGGCCACGACTCGCACGGTCACCAGCTCGGCAGCGTGCAGGGCTGCACCGGGGTCATCCAGACCTCGGCCGACGGCGAGCACGACACCGCGGCGAACATCTTCGGCATCATCGACGCCGAGTACACCGACCTCGGTGGCGGCGGCCAGGCACCGCTGACCACGCACACCCAGGCGGTGCTGCAACCCCGTACCCGTCAGGCCGAGCACTTCGGTGACTCCAGCGGCATCCAGGTCACCGCACCGGGCAACGCGCAGGGCGGCGGCGCGATCGGGTACATCGACAACAACGACTGGATCTCGTACACCCCGTACAACCTGGCCGGCGTCCAGTCGTTCAGCGCCCGGGTCGGCGCCCCGGCCGGCGGTGGCGGCACCCTCGAACTGCGGGTCGACTCACCCACCGGACCGCTGGTCGGTTCGGCCACGGTGGTCCCGACCGGCGGGTACAACACCTGGGCGACGGTCACCGGCGGCGTCACCGCGCCGACCGGCACCCGGACGCTCTACCTGGTGTTCAAGGGCACCGGGCCGTACTTCGACGTGGACGAGTTCACCCTCTCCACCACGCCGGGCGGTCCCGGACCGGACCCGGACCCGGATCCCGAACCGGAGCCGGGCGCCAACCTGGCGCTGAACAAGCCCGCCCGGTCGTCCAGCGTCCAAGACGCCTTCGTCGCCGCAGGCGCCTTCGACGGGGTCGCCGGCACCCGCTGGGCCAGCGCGTTCAGCGACCCGCAGTGGATCGACGTCGACCTCGGCGCCTCGTACAACATCAACCGGGTCAAGCTGACCTGGGAGGCGGCGTACGGCAGCGCGTACCAGATCCAGACCTCGCCCGACGGGGCCACCTGGACCACCATCCGGAGCGTGACCGGCGGTGACGGCGGGGTCGACGACCTCACCGGCCTGACCGGCACCGGCCGGTACGTACGCCTCAACGGCACCACCCGGGGCACCGGCTGGGGCTACTCGCTGTTCGAGTTCGAGGTGTACGGCAGCACTGGCGGTTCCAACCCGCAGCCCACCACCAACCTGCTGCTGAACAAGCCGACCCTCGTCTCCAGCAGTGAGGGAGCCGGCATGTCCGGCGCCCAGGCGGTGGACGGCAGCCTCACCACCCGCTGGTCGTCGCTGTTCGCCGATCCGCAGTGGCTCCGGGTCGACCTCGGCACGCCGACCGCGATCGGCCGGGTCAAACTGACCTGGGAAGCGGCGTACAGCAGCGCGTACCAGATCCAGACCTCCAACGACGGCACCACCTGGACCACCGTGCGCTCGGTGACCGGTGCCAACGGCGGGGTGGACGAACTGACCGGCCTCGGCGCCAACGCCCGCTACATCCGGGTCAACGGCACCGCGAGAGGCACCGGCTACGGCCACTCCCTCTGGGAGTTCGAGGGGTACGCCAGCTAGCTCAGCACCACCACCGAGCATGTGGCCGGTACGGGATCTCCCGTACCGGCCACATTCGGTTCCCGGCCGGTGGCGGCGAGCGGGTACCGTGCGGGATCGCCGTCCGATGACCGGGGAGCCGTTGTGAGTGTCCGAGCCGCCAACACCCTCACCGCCCGATGGACGTCCCGGCTCGACGGGCGGCAGACGGTGCTCTCCGGCGCCGGTGTCTACCCGCTGCTGGCGCTGCTGGCCCCGTACGCGACCGGTCCCGCCCGTACGGAACTGCTCTCCGTCGCCGCCAGCCCGGCCGACTTCGACCTCGACGACTCACCGACCACCCGGCTCGCCCTCGGCTTCTGGTCCAGGGCGGAGCTGCCGTTGACCGAAGAGTGGCTGCGCGCGGTGCCGGAGCCGCTGCGCGGGGAGCTGACCGGTGATCCCGAGGTGGATCAGCCGGTTCTCGACCGGTGGGCGGCGGAGCAGACCGAGGGACTGATCCCGACCATGCCGGTCGCCGTGGACACCGAGACCCTCATGTTGCTGGCCAGTGCGCTGCTGGTGGTGACCGACTGGGTCGAGCCGTTCGATGAGGACCCCTGCACACCGCAGGCGGGCCCGTGGCGGGGCCGGAGCCTGGTCGGACTGTATCGCACGACGCACGACCTGAGCCTGCTACGGGTAGTCGACACCGAGGCCGGACCGGTGACCCTGTTGACTGTCGCCGGCCGCGACGACGTCGACGTGGTACTTGCCCTCGGCGACCCGGCACGTGCCGCCGCGGAGGTGCTGCCGGCCGCGATCACCGCCCTCGCCGGACCGTCGGCGCCGGCCGTCGAGGCCGGACCCGGTGTACGGACGGAGATCGTGTCGGCGGACGATGACCGACCTGAGCTGGTCACGTCGACGGTCGCCTTCACCGTCACCGGTGAGCACGATCTGTCGGAACACGCCGCGCTGTTCGGTCTGCGCAGCGCCATGGACGGAAACAACGGACACTTTCCCGGAATCAGCCCGATGCCGGTGGCCGTGTCGCAGGCTCGGCAGAGCGCGACGGCAACGTTCAGCGGCACCGGGTTCAAGGCCGCCGCCGTCACCGCGATCTCCTGGCTGTGCGGGTCCGCCAGGCCGGTGGAGACCAAGCGGAAGCAACTCGTACGCGTCGACTTCGACCGTCCGTTCGGGTTCCTCGCCGTGCACCGGGCCACCGGCCTGGTTCTCGTCGCCGGCTGGGTGACCGACCCCGAGCCGTACCCGGACGAAGCCGTTTTCGACAGCTGACGTCCTCGCTGCCGGTGCCGACCGGGGCGCCGCGCGCCGCAGCCGGCGTCGATGGCTTCGGCCGCCGAGCCCGGTTCTATGCTGGCGGCCATGCCGCAGGCGTCGATCGACGAGGTTCGTGCTCTCTCCACCCGGATCGCGGCGCTCGCGCCGCAGATCGAGAACGACCGGGCGCTGCCGGAGGAACTGCTCTCCGAGCTGACCGCGCTGGGGCTGTTCCGGCTCGCCGTGCCGCAGGAGGCGGGCGGGACGGAGGCCGACCCGCTCGCCATGTTCGAGATCTTCGAGGAACTGGGCCGGGCCGACGGCTCGGTGGGCTGGTGCACGATGATCGCCGCGATCACCGGATTCACCCTCGGCTACCTGGACGAGCCCACGGCGACGGAACTGCTCGCCGACCCACGGTTCGTGATCGCCGGGGTCGCGGCGCCCTCCGGCCGGGCCACCGTCGTGCCCGGCGGCTACCGGGTACGCGGCCGCTGGTCGTTCGCCAGCGCCAGCCGGCACGCAACCCACCTGGTCGGCGGATGCGTGGTCGTCGACGACACCGGCCCGGTCCCCGGACCGGGCGGGATGCCACAGGTACGGCACGTGATCATGCCGGTGGCCGACGTGACCATCCACGACAACTGGGACGTCGTCGGGCTCGCCGGCACCGGCAGCCACGACATCGAGGCGGTGGACGTCTTCGTCCCGGAGGCGTACTCGATCTCGCTCTTCGGGCCGGCGCGGGTCGACCGGCCGCTCTACCGGTTCCCGGTGTTCGGGCTGCTGGCGTACGGCATCGGCGCGGTCGCGCTCGGCATCGCCCGGGCCGCCCTCGACGAGTTCGCGCGGTTGGCGGGGGAGAAACGCGACCCGTTGACCGGGCAGCCGCTGGCCGGCAAACCGATGAGTCGGGTCGTGCTGGCCGAGGCGGAGGCGATCCTCGGCGGCGGGCGGGCGTACCTGGTCGGCGAGATCGCCGAGTGCTGGCGACTGGTGTCGGCCGGCGAGCAGGTGCCGGTGCACCGGCGGGCCCGGCTGCGACTGGCCATCGCCCACGCGACCGGAAGCGCCGCCCGGGCCGTCGATCTGGTCTACCACGCCGGTGGCGGGACCTCGATCCGCCGGGCCAGCCCGCTGCAACGCTGCTTCCGGGACGTGCACGTGGCGACCCAGCACGCACTGGTCGGCTCCGACGTGTTCGAGATGGTCGGCGGGGTGCTGCTCGACCAACCGGTTCCCACCGTACGGCTGTGATCCGCCGAGCCGATCGCTCGCCCGATCGACCGGCGACGCCTAGGGTTGGGGACATGGTCGATGGTCCGGTGGTCGCGGTACGGGGCGAGGCGTTTCGTGAGGTGCCGCCGGAGCTGGCGCGCTTCCAGGTGACCGCGACCGCGCGGGACAAGGACCGGCAGGCCACCCTGACCCGGCTGGCCGAACGGGCCGAGGGCGTACGCGCGCTGATCGACTCGTACGGCGCCGCGATCGAGCGTCGGGAGAGCGGCCAGTTGCAGGTGTACCCGGAGGTCAAACGTTCCGGCGAGCGGGTGGTGGCGTACCACGGCAGCGTGAGCACGACGGTGACCGTCACCGACTTCACCGTGCTCGGCGAACTGATGCTGCGCCTCGCCGACCGGGACCAGACGCAGATCGCCGGGCCGTGGTGGGAACTGCGGCCGGGCAGCCCGGTGTACCGGGAGGCGCGTCGGGCCGCGATCGGCGAGGCCGTCGAGCGGGCCCGGGAGTACGCGGACGCGCTCGGCGCGCGGGTGACCGCCCTGGTCCAGTTGGCGGATGCCGGTTCCGAGCAGCCCCGGCCGATGATGATGGTCGGCTCGACGCAGAGTTTCCGGGCCAAGGGTGCGATGGACGGTGTGCCCGAACTCGACCTCGACCCGCAGATGCAGAGCATCCAGGCCAGTGTCGAGGCGCGGTTCACCATCAGCGAGCCGACGGTGCTCGCGCAGCCGCGCGACTGAGCGGGTCCGGTCGTGGCGGTACCGGCGCAGCCGTACACCTTCGAGGAACTTGTCGCGCGGGCCGGTGCCCTCGTCGGCGCCGGTCCCCGGCGGCTGCTCGGCATTACCGGCGCACCGGGCGCCGGTAAGTCCACCCTGGCCGGTCGGTTGGTGGCCGCGCTCGGCCCGACGGCCGCGCTGGTGCCGATGGACGGGTTCCATCTTGCCGAGGCCGAACTGCACCGCCTCGGGCGGCACGGCCGCAAGGGCGCGATCGACACCTTCGACGGCGCCGGTTTCGTGGCCCTGGTGCACCGGCTGCGTACGGTCGTCGACACCACCGTGTACGCGCCGGAGTTCCGCCGCGACCTGGAGGAGTCGATCGCCGGGGCGATCGGGGTGCCGCCGGAGGTGCGGCTGGTGGTCACCGAGGGCAACTACCTGCTGGTGCCGACCAGGCCCTGGGGTGAGCTGCGCGGGCTGCTCGACGAGGTGTGGTTCCTCGATCTCGACGCGGGCGAGCGGCTGCACCGGCTCACCGAACGGCACATCGGCTTCGGTCGCCCGGTCACCGAGGCGGCCGCTCGGGCCCGTGGCACCGACCAGGTCAACGCCGACCTGATCGAGACCACGGCGGTCCGCTCCGATGTGGTCGTACGACTGTCGGACTGACCCCGCCGGGCCGGGTCACCGGGCGTCCGATGCTCTGCAAGGCGAATATTCCTCTCGTAGAGTCGGGTACCCGACGCTGAGACCCATCGTCGTGAACCACTACCCGGCGGGGTGATGGCGAAGCGGATCGAGGACTGGTAAACCGGGCGCACAACGGCGTTTCGGCGGGTTCGGGACGTTGACATTCCATCATCGACAGGAGGCTCGTGTCCGCACGGAAGGTATTGGCCTGGTATGCCGTCGTCATGGGCGTACTGGTCGGCTGTTTCTTCGTCGTGCCGGTGCTGCGTACCGTCCTGTTCGCGGTGGTGGGACTGGGTGGGGCGGTGGCCGTCGTGGTTGGCGTACGGTGGCACCGCCCGCGCCGTGGATACACCTGGTGGCTGCTTTCCGCCGGCATGGTGCTACTGGCCGTCGGCGATGTTCTTTACAGTGTCGGCACGGATCTGCCGAGCGACGCGCCGGCATCGGCGGCAGATGTTTCCTATCTGTTGATGTTCCCCCTGATCGGCGCGGGACTGCTCGGCCTGACGAGATCAAACATTGTCGCCCGTGACCGCTCCCAGTTCCTCGACTTTCTGATCTTCAGCACCTCGGCCGGATTCCTTCTGTGGATCTTCGTCCTCGCTCCCCACCTGACCGGACCCGGAGTGAATCCGTTCAGCAGCTCGACGCTGGCCGCGTTCGCCCTGGCCGACCTGCTGGTGCTGGCCACCACCGTCCGGCTGCTGACCGCCACCCGGACCAACCCGGCCGCCGTGCTGCTGGTGATCGGTGCCGCCGGCATGCTCGCCGCCGACATCGGCTACGGCATCGCCCTGCTCGACGACGGCTGGCAGCCGGGTGGCCCGATCGAGCTGGGCTGGTTCACCTTCTCCGCCTGCTGGGGTGCAGCGGCCCTGCACCCCGCGATGCCCCGGCTCACCGAACCGGTGCAGCCACGGCACAACGAAATCGGGCGGCTGCGGCTGGTCCTGCTCGGACTGGCCGCCGTACTCGCCCCGGCGGTGCTGCTGTTGGAGGCCGTCAGCGGCGACGTACGCGACGGCACCGTGATCGCGGTGGTCTCCGGGGTGATGTTTGTGCTGGTGCTCAGCCGGCTCGGCGACGCCGCCGACGCGCACCGGCTGGTCGTGGCCCGCGAACGCAGCCTCCGCAAGGCCGCCGCCGACCTGGTCTCGGCGACCGCCGCCCGCGAGGTCGACCGGGCCGTACGCGCCGCCGTCGCCCAGTTGGTGCCGAAGCACGCCGCACACCGGGTGGTGTTCACCGTCAACCGGGCCGACGGGGTGCCGGCGGTGGCAACGAGCATCTGGGGCCCCGCCGTCACTGAGCCGTCCGCGTACTACCCGGCGCCGAGCGCGGCGACCGCGCGCCGGACCCGGGTGCTGCGCGTCGGCGCGCTCCAACCGGCCCTCGCCGAGCAGTTGGGACAGTTCAAGACCGCCGTGCTCTGCCCGCTCGTGCTCGACGAACGGGCCACCGGGCTGCCCCGGGTCGGTGCCCTGCTGGTCGCCGCCGACGCCGACGTGCTCGCCGGGCTGCGCGACTCGCTGGAGGTGCTGGCCGCACAGGTGGCGCTGGCCCTGGAACGGATCGGGCTCAGCCAGGAGATCAGCCGGCGGGACAGCGAGGCGTACTTCCGCAGCGTGGTGCAGAACGCCACCGACGTCATCCTGGTCGTCGACGACGACCGGTCGATCCGGTACGCGAGCCCGTCGGTCCGGACCGTGATCGGCATCGAGCCGACCGACTGCACCGAGCTGACCTCGGTGGTGCACCCCGACGACCACGAGATGCTCGACGACCTGCTCGAACCGGCCCGCGCGGCGGCGGGGGAGTGGGCCGACTGGACCGTACGGCGCCCCGACGGCGAGCGGATCCACCTGGAGGTGAGCTGCCGGGACCTGCGCCGGGACCGGACCGTCCGGGGGCTGGTGGTGACGATGCGGGACATCACCGAGCGGCGCCGGCTCGAACGCGAACTGACCCACCGGTCGATGCACGACGTACTGACCGGGCTGGCGAACCGGGCGGCCTTCCAGGACCAGGTGTACGCCGCGGTCGGCCACGCCCGGCGCAGCGGCCGTACGGTCGGGGTGCTCTGCGTCGACCTGGACGAGTTCAGCTCGGTCAACGACGCGCACGGGCACGCGGTCGGCGACGGGCTGCTGATCGCGGTCGGCCAGCGGCTGCGGGAACTGGTGGGGTCCACCGGGCTGGTGGCCCGGCTCGGCGGTGACGAGTTCGCCGTCCTTGTGCCGGATGCGGAGAACCCGGAGCAGGCCGAAGCCCTCGCCGACGAGATCATCCGGGCGCTCGCCGAGCCGCTCGCCGTCGGCGACACCCTGGTCAACGGATCGGTCAGCGTCGGCGTGGCGACCAGCGCCGACGCCACCGACGCGGGCGAGCTGCTCAAACACGGCGACCTGGCACTGTACGTGGCGAAGGGCGCCGGGAAGGGCCGCTGGTGCCGCTACCAGTCCGAGCTGCACACCGCCATCGTGCAGCGGCTCGAACTGCGTACCGCGCTGGCCGAGGCGGTGCAACGACGCAGCTTCGTGGTCGAGTACCAGCCGATCGTCGACCTATACAGTGGCGCCGCCGCCGGCTTCGAGGCGCTGGTCCGCTGGCACCATCCGGGCCGGGGAATGGTCCCGCCGGACCAGTTCATCGCGCTGGCCGAGGAGACCGGCCTGATCGAGCAGATCGGCGACTGGGTGCTCCGCCAGGCGGTCGCCGCCGTCGGCCGCTGGCGCCAGGACCGGCCACCGGCCACCACGCCGTACGTGAGCGTCAACGTCTCCGCCCGGCAACTGCGCGCCGGTGGGTTCGTCGACCGGGTACGCGACGCGTTGTCGACCGCCGACGTACCGCCGACCCTGCTCATGCTGGAGATCACCGAGAGCCTGTTGCTCCGCGACGACGACCGGGTCTGGGCGGAACTGACCGAGCTGCGGACCCTCGGCGTACGGGTGGCGATCGACGACTTCGGCACCGGGTTCTCGTCCCTGAGCTACCTGCAGCAGATGCCGGCCGACGTACTCAAGATCGATCGGTCGTTCACCGCCACCGTGACGTCGTCCCGCCGGCAACTGCTGCTGCTGGAGGGCATCATCCGGCTCGCCGGAACGCTGAGCCTGGACATCGTGGCCGAGGGAGTGGAGACCGAGGAGGTACGCACCCTGCTGATGGACCTGGGCTGCGTCTCCGGCCAGGGCTACCTCTTCTCCCGTCCGCTGGCCGAGGACGCCGCCAGCCGCTGGGCCCCGCACCTGCGTACCCCCGCCCCCACCCAACGCGCCTGACCGCCGTACCCACGTCGGCCGACCCCCTCGTTGATCTAGGGCAAATACGTGCTAGTTGATCTCCAGTCACCACCATTCGCCCTAGATCGACGGGTGGGGGTGGGTGGGGTGGGGGCGGGGTGGGGGCGGGGTGGGGGGGTTAGGGGAGGGGGCGGAGGGGGTGGGTGGGGTTGCCGGTGGCGATGATGTTGGCGGGGAGGTCGCGGGTGACGACCGCGCCGGCGCCGACCACGGTGTTCTCGCCGATGGTGACACCGGGCAGCACGATGGCGCCGCCGCCGAGCCAGACGTTGTCGCCGATCACGATCGGTCGGGCCGCCTCCCATTTGGCCCGGCGCGGCTCCGGTTCGGTCGGATGGGTCGGGGTCAGCAGTTGTACGTTCGGGCCGATCTGTACGTCGGCGCCGATCGTGATCGACGCGACGTCGAGCATGATCGCGCCATAGTTGACGAAGGTGCCGGGACCGATGGTGATCCGGTAGCCGAAATCGCAGTAGAACGGCGGGCGTACGCCGACCCCGTCGCCGACCTGGCCGAGCAACTCGGTCAGCAGTTGGTGGCGCAGTTCCGGTTCGGCGGCGCTGCTCGCATTGAAGCGTTCCATCAGCAGTGCCGCCCGCTGCGCGTCCGCGACGATCTCCGGATCGTCGGCGAGGTAGAGCTCGCCCGCGAGCATCCGTTCCTTCTGCGAGGTCATGGCCTTCCTTCCGGGCGAGCGCCCACCGGCGATGCCCGGAGGGTGCGGACCACCGTCGACGCGTCGGAGATCGTATTGGTGCGTCATGAGCAGTGCCTGGGGTGATCGACTCCGTCGAATGTGGGTGGAGTGCCGGAAATGATCACTAGCTATGAGATGGTCGAATTGTCGATGGTCTCAGGGGTATCAGATGCATACCCAGTATGCAATGCTGACCGGTGTCCATGCAGGACCTGGCATCCGTTGGATGTCGACCGGGGAGGTTTGCGTTGCACATGCCGAGGAGATTGACCGCGGTCGTACTGGGGGCGGGGTTGGTGCTCGGCACCGGCTCGGCCGGCCTGGCGGCACCCGTACCGACGGCGGCGAAGCCGCAGCCGGCGGCGCCGACCGCACGGGCACAGGCCCAGCCCGTCACCGTGACCCTGCTGACCGGTGACCGGGTCACGCTCGCGTCGCCCGAGGCCCGTACCGGTGCGGTGCAGCCGGGCAAGGGACGCGAGAAGATGCAGTTCGTCGCGAACTACGAACCGGACGGGCTGTACGTGATTCCGCGGGACGCGTCCCGGCTGATCCGGTCGGGACAGCTCGACCGGCGCCTGTTCAACATCACCGGGCTGGTGCAGGCCCGCTACCACGATGCCGCGCGGGACAATCTGCCGCTGATCGTGACCTACCGCGCCGGAGCCGTGGCCTCCGCCACCGGCACGCTGCGCGGTGTCGGCGCCAGCGTCACCCGGGAACTGCCCGCCATCGGCGGGGCCGCGGTCGCCGCCACCAAGGCCGGGGCCGGTGCCTTCTGGGCCGGCGTCACCACCGGTCAGGGCAGCGCCGCCCGCGCCGACACCGCCGGTGGGATCGAGAAGATCTGGCTGGACGGCAAGCGGCAGCTGAACCTCGACCACAGCGTGGCGCAGATCGGCGCGCCGGCCGCGTACCAGGCCGGTTTCACCGGTCGGGGCGTCACCGTCGCGGTGCTCGACTCCGGGGTCGACGTGAACCACCCCGACCTGGTCGGCAAGGTCGCCGAGGCGCGGAACTTCAGCGAGGAGGCCGAACCCGGCGACATCGTCGGCCACGGCACCCACGTCGCCTCGATCATCGCCGGCACCGGTGCCGCCTCCGGTGGCAAGTACCGGGGCGTCGCGCCCGACGCGACCCTGGTCTCCGGCAAGGTCTGCGAGGCCTACGGCTGCACCGAGTCGGCGATCCTGGCCGGGCTCCAGTGGGCGGCCGTGGACAAGCAGGCGGACGTGGTCAACATCAGCCTCGGCGGCTACGACACGCCCGAGATCGACCCGCTCGAAGAGGCGGTCAACACCCTCACCGCGCAGACCGGCACGCTGTTCGTGATCTCCGCCGGTAACGACTACTCGGACGCCTCGGTCGGCTCGCCGGGCAGCGCGGACGCCGCCCTGACCGTCGGGGCGGTGGACCGCGACGACAAGCTCGCCGAGTTTTCCAGCAAGGGCCCCCGGGTCGGCGACGACGCCGTGAAGCCGGACATCACCGCGCCCGGCGTCGACATCGTCGCGGCCAAGGGCGCCGGCACCGAACTCGGCGCCCCGGTCGGCGACCACTACGTGAGCCTCTCCGGCACCTCGATGGCGGCCCCGCACGTCGTCGGAGCGGTCGCGCTCCTGAGCCAGCAGCACCCGGACTGGAGCGCGGCACAGTTCAAGTCGACGCTGATGGCCTCGGCCAAGCCCGACCCGACGCTCACCGCGTACCAGCAGGGAGCCGGCCGGGTCGACGTGGCCCGCGCCATCACCCAGCCGGTGACCACCGACCCGGCCAGCCTCTCGTTCGGCCGCGCCAGCTGGCCGCACGCGGACGACGAGGCGGTCACCCGGACCGTCACCTACCGCAACCCCGGCAGCGCCGAGCTGACCCTGGAGCTGGCGCTCCAGATCGCCGGCCCGGACGGGGCGACCGCACCGGCCGGCCTGTTCCGGGTCAGCGCGGACCGGGTCACCGTGCCCGCCGGCGGCCAAGCGGCGGTCACCGTGACCGCCGACACCAGCGTGGCCAGCGCGGACGGCTACTGGTCCGGCCGGCTCACCGCCACCGCCGGATCGACCGTGGTGACCACGCCGGTCGGGGTGCACAAGGAGGTCGAGAGCTACGACCTGACGCTCACCCACATCGACCAGGTCGGCAACCCGGCCGTCGAGTACAGCACCCTGCTGGTCGGTCTCGACCGTTACCTCTTCACCAGCCTGTACGAGGAGGACGGCACCCTGACCGTACGGCTGCCCAAGGGGCGGTACGGGCTGAACGCCAACCTGTTCCGCGAGCGGGCCGAGGAGGAGTACGACACCACGATGCTGGTGCAGCCGGAGTTGGTCGTCAGCGGGAACACCTCGATCACGCTCGACGCCCGCCGAGCCCGGCCGGTCCAGGTGACGGTGCCGAAGCGGTCCGCCGCACCGGCGCTGATCGACCTCACGGCGAACTGGCTGACCGACGACGGCGGCTTCGGCACCAGCACGCTGGCCTTCTCGTTCGAGAACCTCACCGCCGGCCCGATCGGTAGCGGTACGGGGCCGGAGGGCTTCAGCGCCCAGATCGGTCACCAGTGGGGCGAGCCGGGTCCGGACGAGGACTTCGCCAACAGCCCCTACCTGTACGCGCTCGCCGACTTCTTCCCCGGTCGGTTCCCGAACGGGTACGTCCGCCACTACCGGGACCGGGACCTGGCGACGGTGCGCAACGACTTCCGGGGCACCCTGAACGGGCAGGAGGCCTACCGTCTGGTGTTCCCGGAGTTCGAGGCGAACACCGGGGGCTGGGCGATCGTCCTGCCGGTGAAGGTGCCGGGGCAGCGGGTCGAGTACGTCAGCACCGACCCCGGCATCCGCTGGGAATCGGCACTGGAGTTCACCGTCCCGAGCGACGACGGCTTCCCGCAGACCCAGGCGGTGCTGGAGTCGCGGCCGACGGCGTACCAGGCCGGGCGGGACTACCAGCGGGTGTGGAACTCCGCGCCGTACGGGCCGTCGTTCCCCGAATCGCGGTGGCCGGGCGAGGGTCTGGTCCGGCAGGGGAACCTGATCGGGGTCGGCGTGTCGATCTACAGCGACGCCGCTGGGCACGGCGGCGGTTCGCTGACCAGCACCGCCCGGACCGCGCTCTACCGCAACGGCAAGCTGGTCGGCGAGAGCCCCGATCCGGGCTACGGCGAGTTCGAGGTGCCGGCCGGTAAGGCCGACTACCGGTTGGCCGTGTCGGCGACCCGGACGGTGGCGGAGCTGGCCACCTCGACCGAGGTGGCGTGGACGTTCCGCTCCGGGGAGGTGCCCGGTGACGAGTTCGCCAAGCTGCCGGCGATGGCGATCCGGTACGCGCCGAGGCTCGACGTGACCAACGCGGCTCCGGCCGGTCGGCAGTTCGACATCCCGGTGACCGTGCAGCGGCAGCCCGGTGCGCCGGACGCGCAGGTGCGGCGGCTGACCGTCGAGGTCTCGTACGACGACGGGCGTACCTGGCGGGACGCGGATGTCCGGTCCGTGAGGTCCGGTTGGGTGGCGGGTGTACGGCACCCCGCCGGGGCGACGTACGCGTCGCTGCGGGCGAAGGCGACCGACTCGGCCGGTAACACGGTCACCCAGCAGGTCATCCGGGCGTACAAGCTGAAGTAGGCGCTCGGCGACGAGGGCGGGGTGTCGGCTCGGTCGAGCCGGCACCCCGTACCCGTCGGGTGTCAGTCGTTGGCGTGCAGGGCGGCGTTGAGTTCGATGCCGTGGCCGGTGCGGGGCCGGGCCTCCAGGGCGCCGGTCACCGAGTTGCGCCAGAACAGCAGCCCGGCCACGCCGGAGAGTTCGCGGGCCTTGACCACGGTCCCGTCCGGCAGGCTGATCTTGGAGCCGGCGGTGATGTAACAACCCGCCTCGACCACGCAGTCGTCGCCGAGCGAGATGCCGATTCCGGCGTTCGCGCCGAGCAGGCTGCGTTCGCCGATGCGGATCTTCTCCTTGCCGCCGCCGGAGAGCGTGCCCATGATCGAAGCACCGGCGCCGACGTCGGAGCCGTCGCCGACGACCACCCCGGCCACGATCCGGCCCTCCACCATCGAGGTGCCCAGGGTGCCGGCGTTGAAGTTGCAGAAGCCCTCGTGCATGACCGTGGTGCCGGGCGCCAGGTGGGCGCCGAGCCGGACCCGGTCGGCGTCGGCGATCCGGACCCCGGACGGCACCACGTAGTCGGTCATCCGGGGGAACTTGTCCACCCCGTACACGGCCAGGTGGCGGCCGGCGGCCCGTTCGATCACCCGCAGCTCGTCCACCCGCTCCGGCGGGCACGGCCCGGCCGAGGTCCAGGCCACGTTCGCCAACTGCCCGAAGATGCCGTCGAGGTTGAGCTCGTTGGGCCGCACCAGGCGGTGGGAGAGCAGGTGCAACCGCAGGTACGCGTCGGCGGCGTCCTTGATCGGGTCGGCCAGCGAACCAATTTCCGTGATCAACACCACCGTACGCAGACCGGGCAGCGCCCGTTCGCCGACCGCTCCCGGCGGCAGGTCGAGTACGTCCGCCTGCTCCTCGCCGGGGACCAACGGCAGGGCGCCCAAGCCCAGCTTGCCGGTCGGGTACCAGGTGTCGAGCACCTGGTCGTCGGCGGTGACGGTGGCCAGTCCGATACCCCAGGCGGGCTGCGCGGAAGTCATCGAGTCATCCTTCGTCTCGGAAGCTGCGGGGCCCTGCGAGTCATGGACAGCACAGCTCGGCCGCTCGGTCCGCGCCCGCACAATCCTGACGGTACCGTGCCGGACATGGAGAACCCGCTGACCCCCGAGGTGTTGGCCGATCCGGTCGCGTTGACCCGCGCCCTGGTCGACATCGAGTCCGTCTCGCTCAACGAGAAGGAGATCGCGCACCACGTCGAGGAGGTGCTGCGGTCGGTTCCCCACCTGGACGTGCGACGGCACCAGAACACGGTGATGGCCCGTACGGAGCTGGGCCGGTCGCAGCGGGTGGTGCTGGCCGGGCACCTGGACACGGTGCCGTTGAACGACAACTTCCCGTCGACCCGGGAGGGCGACCTGATCTACGGCTGCGGCACCTCGGACATGAAGTCCGGCGTGGCGTACGCCCTGCACCTGGCGGTGAGCCTGGCCGAACCCCGGTACGACGTGACGTACCTGTTCTACGAGGCGGAGGAGATCGAGAGCCGCTACAACGGGCTGAACCTGGTCGCGAAGGAGCACCCGGAGTGGCTCACGGCCGACTTCGCGGTGCTGCTCGAACCGACGTACGGCGTGGTCGAGGCGGGTTGCCAGGGCACCCTGCGGGCGATCGTGGCGACCACCGGCCGGCGGGCCCACTCGGCCCGGTCCTGGCGCGGGCACAACGCCATCCACGCGGCCGGTGCGGCGCTCGACCGGTTGGCGGCCTACCAGGCCCGCACGGTCACCATCGACGGCTGCGTCTACCGGGAGGGTCTGAACGCGGTCGGCATCCACGGCGGGGTCGCCGGCAACGTGGTGCCCGACCGGTGCGAGATCGAGGTCAACTACCGGTTCGCGCCGGACCGGTCGCCGGAGCAGGCGGAGGCGCACGTACGCGAGGTGTTCGCCGGTCTGGAGGTGAACCTGGTCGACGTGGCCGCCGGGGCGCTGCCCGGCCTCGGTGCCGCGCCGGCCCGCGAGTTCCTGACGGCGGTCGGCGAGGAGCCGGTGGCGAAGCTGGGCTGGACCGATGTGGCCCGGTTCGCCGCGCTCGGCATCCCGGCGCTGAACTTCGGTCCGGGTGACCCGAACCTCGCACACGCGCCGGACGAGCACGTCGAGATCGGGAAGATCCGCGACGGGGCGGCCACCCTGCACCGCTGGCTCGCGCCGGTCTGATCGGGCGGCTCGTCGGCGCTGGCCGGGCCGGATCGGGCCCGGCCGGCCCAGCCGCTGATCAGTCCGACCTAGCCGCCGACCAACGAGTTGTCGGCGGAACCGGTGGGCGTTTCCGACGGCACCGTCGAGTGGTCGAACGTGTTGTCGTCGGCCGGGTCCTGCTGGCGGGCCACGCGGCGTTCGGCCACCACGGCACGGATTCGCTGGTGCATCTGTCGCCGGAGCCGGATGATCTCGTTATTGTTGATCACGGTGCGCCTCCCCCAAAGGCGTCCGACGGCGCTGCCGGACCCCCTGCATACCCGGTATGTGAATAGTAAGACGCATCCGAGCGCGGTTAGGTTGCACTCGGGCCCGTGCACTTTTCCGACAGCCGGGGTGAGTTGCCGACGGGGCCGGGCCGCCCCACTACCGTGGACGCATGAGCCACAGCAAGGGACGTAGCGGTCGGGTCCGGGGGCCGGAACGGCACGGCGGCGGGGTCACCCTGCGCCGCGACGCCATCCCATCCAGTACGGCCGACCAGCGCCTCCTCGACTCCCGCAGCCGGGCCGACTGGAAGACCAAGGACGCCTGGCGGGCGCTGCGGATCCTCTCCGAGTTCGTCGAGGGCTTCGACACCCTGGCCGACCTGCCGCCCGCGGTGAGCGTCTTCGGCTCGGCGCGCAGCCTGCCCGACAGCGACGAGTGCAAGCTCGCCGAAGAACTCGGCGCCGCGCTCGCCCGCGCCGGGTACGCGGTGATCACCGGCGGCGGCCCCGGCGTGATGGAGGCGGCGAACCGGGGCGCCACCGACGCCGGCGGTCTCTCCGTCGGGCTCGGCATCGAGCTGCCGTTCGAGCAGGGCATCAACGACTGGGTCGACATGGCGATCGACTTCCGCTACTTCTTCGCCCGCAAGACCATGTTCGTCAAGTACGCCCAGGCGTTCGTGGTACTGCCCGGTGGGTTCGGCACCATGGACGAACTCTTCGAGGCGCTGACCCTGGTCCAGACCGGCAAGGTGACCCGGTTCCCGGTGGTGCTGATGGGCGAGGCGTACTGGAGCGGGCTGCTCGCCTGGCTGCGGGACACCCTCGCCGCGACCGGCAAGATCGGTGCCGCCGACCTCGAATTGATACTGGTCACCGATGATGTGACGACCGCGGTCGGGCATATCATCGACGCAGACGCCGCGCTCGCCGCGGAGCAGGAAGCGCTCCAGGAGACGGCCATCGCCCAGGCGGGTGCCGACCAGCAGGCAGCTTCCACCACTCGCGAAGGGTAAGTCGATGGCCGCCATCTGCGTTTTCTGCGCCTCCTCCCGTACCCTCGACCAGCGCTGGCTCGACCTCGCCACCGAGACCGGCGGTGAACTCGCCCGACGCGGCCACACCCTGGTCTCCGGCGGCGGCTGCGTCGGCATGATGGGCGCGGTCGCCGACGGCGCCCGCGCCGCCGGTGGTCACACCCTCGGCATCATCCCGCAGGCCCTGGTCGACCTGGAGGTCGCCGATCGCAACGCCGACGAACTCGTGATCACCGACGGCATGGCCAGCCGCAAGATCGCGATGATCGACAAGTCGGACGCGTTCCTCACCCTGCCCGGCGGGCTCGGCACCCTCGACGAACTCTTCGAGGTCTGGACCCTGGGCACCCTGGCCGTGCACCACAAACCGGTGGTCCTGCTCGACCAGGACGGCTTCTACACCGGGCTGCTCGACTGGCTCACCGGGCTCGCCCCCACCCACTTCGCCCACCAGCGGGCGATGAACCTGCTGGTCGTGGTCGACTCGGTGGCCGCCGCGCTGGACGCCATCGAAGGCCGCCTGCACTGACCGCAACCACCCGGTCACCCGGTCGGGGCGCCTGACGTCAACAGGCGGCCCCTACCTACCCGGCAGCGTCGGGGCGGCATGGTGTGATGGGCGGCGTGCAGGCGTACCAGCTGGTTCGTCGGCCGGCCGAGGCCGTGCCGGCGCGTGTCGCCGACCCCCGGCAACAGCAGGTCGTCGAGCACGTCGACGGGCCGCTGCTCGTACTCGGCGGGCCGGGCACCGGCAAGACCGGCACCCTGGTCGAGGCGGTGGCCGCCCGGGTGACCGGGGGAGTCGACCCGGAACGGATCCTCGTCCTGACCTTCGGGCGGCGGGCCGCCACCGCGCTGCGCCACCGGATCGAGGCCCGGGTCACCGGCATCGGCGCCCGGGTGATGCACGAACCCCTGGTACGCACCTTCTCCGGTTACGCCTTCGGCCTGCTCCGCCGGGCCGCCGCCGAACGCGGCGAGCCGTCACCACGGCTGCTCACCGGTCCCGAGCAGGACCTGATCATCCGTGAACTGCTCGACGTGGTCGGCGAGGACGGCCCGGCCGACCCGGACCCGTCGACCGACCGGATCGGCTGGCCCGAACAACTCCGGCCGGCGCTGCGGACCAGGGCCTTCGCCGGACAGCTGCGCGACCTGATGCAGCGGGCCGCCGAACGCGGGGTCGGACCGGTCGAACTGGCCCGGCTCGGCGAGCGCCTGGGCCGGGCCGACTGGCCGGCCGCCGCCCGCTTCCTGCGTGAGTACGTGGCCGTCCTGGCGCTGCGCGACGCGACCGGCCGGGGCTCGATCGCGTACGACCCGGCGGAACTGGTCCGGGCCGCCAGCGGGCTGCTCGCCGACGACCCGGAGCTGCTCGCCGCCGAGCGGCGCCGGCTGACCCACGTGTACGTCGACGAACTCGCCGACACCGACCCGGCCCAGCTTGAACTGCTCACCCTGGTCGCCGGGGGAGGCAAGCCACTGGTCGCGTTCGGCGACCCGGACTCCTCCACGTACGCGTTCCGGGGTGCCGACCCGGCCGGCGTCGCCGCCTTCCCGCACCGGTTCCGTACCGCCTCCGGCGCCCCGGCCCGGACGATCCTGCTCGGCACCGGTTACCGCAGCGGCGCCGGACTGCTCGGTGCCGCCGCCCGGGTGGCCCGCCGGCTGCGCGGACCGATCGCGCACCGGCAACTCGCACCGCTGCCGGACACCGAACCCGGCACCGTCGAGGTCCGTACGTTCCGCTCCGCTACCGGCGAGTCGGCGTACCTGGCGCACGCGTTGCGCGCCGCCCACCTGATCGACGGGGTGCCCTGGTCCCGGATGGCGGTGCTGGTCCGTTCGGCGCCCCGGCAACTGCCCTCGTTGCAGCGGGCACTCCAGGCCGCCGGGGTGCCGACCGTCGTACACGCAGAGGACCTGCCGCTGCACCTGCAACCGGCGGTGGCGCCGCTGCTGCTGTTGCTGCGCTGCGCGCTGGAGCCGGACCGGCTGGACGAGGAGGCGGCGGTCGCGCTGCTGCACTCGCCGCTCGGCGGGGCGGACCCGCTGGCCGAACGGCGGCTGCGGCAGGGCCTACGCGCCCTCGCCCTAGCCGCCGGAGACCGCCGGCCCTCGGGGGAGCTGCTGGTCGAGGCGCTGCGCGACCCGGCCGAACTGGCCGCCATCGAACGACGCTGGGCGGCACCGGCTCAGGCGGTCGCCGGGCTGCTCGCCACCGCCCGGACCGCCGCCGCCGCTCCCGGAGCCACCGCCGAACAGGTGCTCTGGGCGGTCTGGCAGGACAGCGGGCTGGCCGAGCGGTGGTCCGGCGCGGTCAGCCGGGGCCAGACCGCCACCGGCGAGGGGGAGAACGCGCCCCGCTGGCGGGCCGCCGCCGCCGATCGGGACCTGGACGCGATCGTGGTGCTCTTCGACGCCGCCGCCCGGTTCGTCGACCGGCTGCCGGGTGCCCGTACCGAGGTGTTCCTCGACCACGTGCTGGGGCAGCAACTGCCCGCCGACACCCTGGCACCGAGCGCCGATCCCGGCGAGGCTGTCCGGCTGCTGACCGCACACGCGGCCAAGGGGCTCGAATGGGACCTGGTCGCGGTGGCCGGCGTACAGGAGGGGACCTGGCCGGACCTGCGGTTGCGCGGCAGCCTGCTCGGCTCGGAGCGGCTGGTCGAGGTGCTCGCCGGCCGGTCCGACGGCAGCGGGCTGGCGGCCAGCCTGGTCGGGCAGACCTCGGCGTTGCTGGACGAGGAGCGGCGGCTGTTCTACGTGGCGGTCACCCGCGCCCGGCGCCGGCTGCTGGTCAGCGCGGTCGCCTCGGCGGCGGTCGGTGGGATGGACCACGAGGAGCAACCGAGCCGGTTCCTCTACGAGCTGGCCCCTCCCGCCGACCCCGGCTCCCGCCCGGTCGGTTCCGACCCGGACCCCACCCCGCCCCCCGATCCGCACGGCTCGCCCCCGCACAATCCGGCGGAAGCCGGGCCGAGCGGAGACGAGCCGGCGGAGGAGGAGTCGACGGAACTGCCGGTCGAACGGGCACCCCGGGCGCTCACCCTGCCGGCGCTGGTCGCGGAGCTGCGTACGGTGGTGATCGACCCGGCCGCGTCCGACCAGCGGCGCCAGGGCGCGGCGGCCCAACTCGCCCGGCTCGCCGTCGCCGGGGTGCCCGGCGCCCACCCCGACGACTGGTGGGGCCTGCGGGCCCTCTCCGACGACCGGCCGCTGGTCGACGAGGGCGAACCGGTCCGGGTGACCCCGTCCAGCATGGAGAGCGCACTGCGGTGCAGCCTGCGCTGGCTGCTGGAACGGCACGGCGGCGCGGCCCCGGCCAGCGGTGCACAGGGGGTCGGCAACCTGGTGCACGCCGCCGCGATGCTGGCCGAGGACGCCAGCGCCGACCGGTCCCAACTCATCGAGTACGTCACCGCCCGGTTCGACGTGATCGACCTGGCCGCCCGGTGGATGGCCGGTCCGGAGCGGCAGCGGGCCGAGGCGATGGTCGACAAGCTGCTCCGCTGGCTGGCCAGCAACCCGCGCCGGCTGCTCGCCATCGAGCACGAGTTCGCCGTCCGGCTGGACGACCCGGTCCGGCCGATCGAGCTGACCGGCCGGGTGGACCGGTTGGAGGTCGACGCCGACGGGCGGCTGGTCGTGATCGACCTCAAGACCGGCAAGTCCACCGCCGTCACCGGCACCGAGCTGGCCGAACACCCGCAGCTCGGCGCTTACCAGGCCGCGGTCGAGGCGGGCGCGTTCGCCGAGTTCGGCGAGGAGTCCGGCGGGGCGGCGCTGGTGCAGCTCGGCACCGGCGCCAAGGACGCCAGGGAACAGGGGCAGGCCCCGGTCGGTGCGGGCGACGAGGCCGGCTGGGCGCGGGCGATGGTCCGGCGTACCGCCGATACGATGGCCGCTTCGACCTTCGCCGCGGTCGCCAACAGCAAGTGCCGGGTCTGCCCGGTCCGGACCAGTTGCCCGGTCTCCGGCAAGGGCCGCCAGGTGGTCGAACCACCCGCCCGGCGGCCGGGGATGACGCCGCCGACCCAGCGTGGAGAGCAGGATTGAGCCAGTCGTCGCTGTTCGCCGCGCCGGCGCCGCCGCCGTCGCGGACAGCCGACGCCGGCCCGCGCTACACCCCGGTCGAGCTGGCCAAGCTGCTGCGGTTGCACGCACCCACCCGGGAACAGGCGGCGATCATCGCCGCGCCGGTCGAACCGCTGCTGGTGGTGGCCGGTGCCGGCTCCGGCAAGACCGAGACGATGGCCGCCCGGGTGGTCTGGCTGGTGGCGAACGGGTACGCCCGACCCGAGCAGGTGCTCGGGCTCACCTTCACCCGCAAGGCGGCAGGGGAACTCGCGCACCGGATCCGTACCCGGCTCGACCAGTTGGTCCGCCGGCTCGGGCGGGACGGTCGGGATCCCGACGGCGACCAGTTCGGCGGTGAGCCGACGGTGGCGACCTACCACTCGTACGCGGCGCGGATCGTCACCGAGCACGGGCTGCGGGCCGGGTACGAGCCGTCCACCCGGCTGCTCACCGAAGCCTCCCGGTGGCAGCTCGCCGACCTGCTGGTGCGCACCTACGACGGGGACATGTCCGACGTCGACCGGATGCCGAGCACCATCACCGACGCGGTGCTGGCCCTCGCCGGTGAACTGGCCGAGCACCTGGTCACCCCGGACGAGCTGGCCGCCTGGACCGGGCGGTTCTACGCCGAGGTCGGTTCCCGGCCGGGCCGGATCTACGCCGACGTCCGCAAGGCGCTCACGATCCAGCAGATCCGGCTCAAGCTGATGCCCCTGGTCCGCGCGTACGACCAGCGCAAGGACGACTTCGAGGCGATGGACTTCGGCGACCAGATGGCTCGGGCGGCGCGGGTGGCCCGGGACCACCCGGAGGTCGGGGCGATCGAACGCGAGCGTTACCGGGTGGTGCTGCTCGACGAGTACCAGGACACCAGCCACGCCCAGGTGGTGCTGCTGCGCGCGCTCTACGGCGGCGGGCACCCGGTCACCGCCGTCGGCGACCCGTGCCAGTCCATCTACGGCTGGCGCGGGGCGAGCGCCGGCACCCTGGACCGGTTCCCGAGCGAGTTCACCCACGGCGGTGGCCGTCCCGCCCGCGCCCTGACGCTCACCACGAGCTGGCGGAACCGGCCGGAGATCCTCGGCGTGGCCAACGGGCTCGCGGTGCCACTGCGGGCCGCCGGGGCCCGGGTGAGTGAACTGGCCGCGGCGATGCAGGTGAAGGACCCGATCCCCGGTCGGACGGCGCGCGGGGCGGCCGGCGGGACCGTGCACTGCGCGCTGCTGTCCACATACGAGGAAGAGGCCGACTGGATCGCGGACAGCCTGCTCGCCGCCTGGCGGGGGGCGGCCCGGATGCCGTCGGCGCTGCCCGAGCACATCCCGGTCGAGCGGCGGCCGACCAGCGCGGTGCTGGTCCGGGTACGCAGCCAGATCCCGGCGATCGAGGCGGCCCTGCGTGAGCGGGGACTGCCGGTCGAGGTGGTCGGCCTCGGCGGCCTGCTGGACACCCCCGAGGTACGGGACGTGGTCTGCACCCTGCGCGTGCTGGCCGACCCGACCGACGGTGCCGCCCTGCTCCGGCTGCTCACCGGTGCCCGCTGGCGGATCGGCCCGCGTGACCTGGTGGCGCTGCACAAGAGGTCCCGGGCCATCGCGGCCGCCCGCCGGGAACTGCCCCGCAGCGACGGCGAGCCGGAGATCAGCACCGACCGGTTGGACGACGCCACCCTGGTCGAGGCGTTGGCCGACCTGGGCCCGGCGCAGTTGTACTCGGCCGAGGGGTATGCCCGGCTGCGCGCGTACGGCCTGGAACTCGGCCTGCTGCGGCACCGCCTGGACCAGTCCCTGCCCGACCTGGTGGCGGACGTGGAGCGGACCATCGGCCTGGAGGTGGAGGTCGCCGTCCGGGCCGGTACGGACGGCCGGGGCGGTGACGCCGGCCTGGCCCGAGGCCACCTGGAC
This sequence comes from Micromonospora sp. NPDC049529, assembly GCF_055586685.1. NCBI lineage: Bacteria > Bacillati > Actinomycetota > Actinomycetes > Micromonosporales > Micromonosporaceae > Micromonospora > Micromonospora sp. NPDC049529. The sequence continues at coordinate 145,986 of NZ_JBVJHT010000011.1, read as the reverse complement.
GCCCTCGGTGACGTCGCCGCCCGGTTCTCCGGTGACTCGACCAACGCCTCCCTCTCCGGCTTCCTGGCCTTCCTCGCCGCCGCCGAGGAGGAGGAGCGGGGGCTGGCACCGGGCGAGCTGGAGGTGATGGAGGGCGCGGTGCAGATCGTCACCGCGCACGCCGCGAAGGGCCTCGAATGGGACGTGGTCGCGGTCGCCGGGCTGACCCGTGGCGTCTGGCCGGGGCCGGTGCGCAACTCCGACCACTACCTGCTCGGCCTGGGGGTGCTGCCGTTCCCGCTGCGCGGTGACGCGGACGGGCTGCCGGTGCTGGACCTCGACGAGGTGGCCGACCAGAAGGGCGTGATGAAGGCGCTCACCGCCTTCACCGAGCGGTGGCGGGCGCACGACGAGCGGGAGGAGCGGCGGCTCGCGTACGTGGCGGTGACCCGGCCCCGGCGGCTGCTGCTCTGCTCCGGTTACTGGTGGGGTGACGGGGCGAAGCTCGCTCGCGGTCCGTCGGTCTTCCTCCGCGAGGTGTACGACCGCTGCCTGGCCGGCGACGGATACGTGATCGACGCCTGGGCGCCGGAGCCGGCCGGTGACGCGGTCAACCCGACCACCGAGGTGGTGCTGAAGGCCGAGTGGCCCGCCGATCCGCTCGGCGGTCGACGCCCGGCGATGGCCGACGCGGCGGCCCTGGTCCGCCAGCAGATGGCCGCCGGCACCGCCCCGCCGCCACGACTTGGTCTTCCGGCTGTCGGTGGTGGTGTCGACGGAGAATCCACCGCCGATTCGGATCCCGGTCCGAGTGCCGGTCCGAGTGCCGGTCCGAGTGCTGGCCCGGCTGCCGGTCCGAGTGCTGACCCGGATCTGGACCGGTGGCGGCGGGAGGCTGATCTGCTCCTCGCCGAGCGGGCCGAGCTGGCCCAGCGGGTCGGGCCGATCGAGGTCGCGCTCCCCGGACACCTCTCCGTGTCGCAACTGGTGGCGCTGCGTCGCGACCCGCACACGCTGGCCCGTACGCTGCGCCGGCCGATGCCGAACCGGCCGGACCCGTACGCCCGCCGGGGGACCGCCTTCCACGCCTGGCTGGAGCAGCGGTTCGGGGCCGGTCGACTGCTCGACATCGACGAGCTGCCCGGCGCGGCCGACGAGGACGCCGCCCCGGACGAGGCGCTGGTGGAGTTGCAGCAGCGGTTCCTGGCCAGCGAGTGGGCCGACCGGGTGCCGGCCGAGGTGGAGGTGCCATTTGCCACAGTGGTCGCCGGGGTGGTGGTCCGGGGGCGGATGGACGCGGTGTTCAGCGGGCCGGGCAGCCGGTTCGACGTGATCGACTGGAAGACCGGGCGGGTGCCGGAGGGACCGGCGGCGGATGCGGCGGCGGTGCAGCTGGCGGCGTACCGGCTGGCCTGGGCGGAGCTGGCCGGGGTGCCGTTGGAGCAGGTCCGGGCCGCTTTCCACTACGTACGCGAGGGCGCCACCGTACGTCCGGTCGACCTGCTCGACGCCGACGGTCTGGCGGCTCTGATCACCGCACTGCCGGTGGCTTGATAGCCGTTGCGTCAGGTACGTGCTAAGCTGACCAAGTTGCAGTTTTGGTTCCCAGAGACTCTGTGTGCGCCTGCGGGATTGTAACCCAGGCGCTCTTTGTTATGTCCGGAGTTCTCCGGGCGGGGCGACCAGGGGGCGACACCGATCCGCGCCTGCCGGGCGCGGGCGATTCTCTTCGGCCCGCAAAAGTGCGGGACCGATCGTTCCGTCAAGGAGACGAAACAAATGGCAATTGGCACCGTCAAGTGGTTCAACGCTGACAAGGGCTTCGGCTTCATCACCCCGGACGGCGGCGGCGCCGACGTCTTCGCCCACTTCTCGGCGATCCAGTCCTCCGGCTACCGGAGCCTGGACGAGAACCAGCGGGTCGAGTTCGAGGTGACCCAGGGCCAGAAGGGCCCGCAGGCCGAGAACATCCGGCTGATCTGAACCCAGTTACACCCCACTGCGCCCGCCGGGCGCGGTGACGTGACCGGCCCGCGCCATGACTGGCGCGGGCCGGCCCCGCGTATTCCCATCGGTTCGTGCTTGCGATCGCTGGTGGAGCCCCGACGGGCTCCCCGCGGCCAGTGCCCCACGGGCACCTTCCTCGACACGTGCCGCCCTTGAGGAAGGTGCTACCCATGACCCATGCCATCGCGTCGTTCACCGACGCCCTCGCCCCCGCGCTGCGTACCGCGCTGGTGGCCAACGGCATCACCGAGCCGTTCCCGATCCAGTCCGCCACCCTGCCCGACTCGCTCGCCGGGCGGGACGTACTCGGCCGGGGCCGCACCGGATCCGGCAAGACCCTCGCCTTCGGGCTCCCGCTGCTCTCCCGTACCGCCGGTCGCCGGGCCCGCCCCGGTCAGCCGCTGGCCCTGGTCCTGGTCCCGACCCGCGAACTGGCCCAGCAGGTGACCACCGCGCTGGCCCCGTACGCCCGCGCCGTCAACCTGCGCTGCGTCACCGTCGTCGGTGGCCTCTCCCTCCAGCGCCAGGCGGACGCCCTGCGCGCCGGTGCGGAGGTCGTCATCGCCACCCCGGGTCGGCTCGCCGACCTGACCAACCGGGGTGACTGCCGGCTCGACCAGGTCACCATCACCGTGCTCGACGAGGCCGACCAGATGGCCGACATGGGCTTCCTGCCCCAGGTCACCCGGCTGCTGGAGCAGGTCGCGCCGAACGGGCAGCGGATGCTCTTCTCCGCCACCCTGGACCGGGGCGTCGACCGGCTGGTCCGTCGCTTCCTGACCGACCCGGTGTCGCACTCGGTCGACCCGGGCACCGCCACGGTCACCGCGATGACCCACCACGTGCTGCACCTCGACGCGGCCGACAAGGCCGCCACCACCACCCAGATCGCCGCCCGCGAGGGCCGGACGATCCTGTTCACGGGTACGAAGCACCGCGCCGACCGGCTGGCCCGGCAACTCCTGGCCAGCGGCGTACGCGCCGCCGCGCTGCACGGGGGCAAGTCGCAGCCGCAGCGGACCCGGGTGCTGGAGCAGTTCCGCAACGGCCAGGTGACCGCGCTGGTCGCCACCGACGTGGCGGCCCGTGGCATCCACGTCGACGGGCTGGACCTGGTGGTGAACGTGGACCCGCCGACCGAGGCGAAGGACTACCTGCACCGTGGCGGTCGTACCGCGCGGGCCGGTGAGTCCGGCGCGGTCGTCACGCTGGTCACGCCCGACCAGCGCCGGGACATGGCCCGGTTGATGGCGACGGCCGGGATCCGGCCGGAGTCGGCGCAGGTCCGACCGGGTGACGCGGAACTGGTCCGGGTGACCGGTGCCCGCGTCCCGTCCGGCGTACCGGTGACCGTCGCCGCCCCGAAGCCCGCCCAGCCCGCCCCGGCCCAGCCGGGTGGCGCGTCGCCCCGAGCGCAGCACCGCGGCTCGGGTCGTACCCGCCGGCCTCGCCGCCCCACCACTGCCCGCCCCGCCTGAGCCGTCTCGTTCATCCTCCCCGGGGCCGCAGGGTCCCGGGGAGGCCCTTCGGGGAGGGGATGGGAACGATCGGGTGTGGATTGCGTCCGATGGATGACTGTGTTGTTTCCGGTCATGGGTGATCCTGTTCCCTGGGGAGCTGGCGGGTTGGTCGACGGGTTCCCCGATGGGGGAGGTCGTCATGATCTTGACTGCCGGTCCGGGGGCGGTACGGGAATTCCTCGTCGTGCTCGCCGTTGCCCTCGGTGGACTGCTCCTCGCCCTGATCGCCGCCTTCACCCCGTGGTACGACGCGTCGACCGGACCCGGCCGCCCGCACGTGGTCGAGTTGCAGGCCCCGCCGCCCCGCGCGGCTGACAGCGTCGAGCCGAACCTCGTCGGCTCCGGCTGAGCAGCGGGAGCCCGGCTCCGATCCGACTCGAAGGCCGGGGCTGGTCGGCAACCGGGCCGCCGCTGGTGTTCACTAGAGGAGATGCCTGCCCCGATGCCACCCGAGCCGCCGCCCCGGCCCACACCGGGTACGGCATGGGCCGCCGGTCCGGTGACCCGGCTCGGTGGTCCGCCCGTCCTCGACCAGCCCGCGACGGCACTGCCGGCACCCGCACAGCGGGCACGGCAGGAGCGGCAGCGACTCTGGTGGTTCGGTGGAGCAGCCGGCGCGGTGCTGGTGACCGGCCTGGTGGTGGTCCTCACGATGACCCTCGGCTCGGACCCGCAGCTGTTCGGTGACGACTTCTCCGCCCCGGCCGACACCAGGCCGCAACTGGCCCGCAGGTGTCCACCGTCGACCGCCGCGCCGTCGGCGATCACCCCGGCGCCCCAGGTCAGCCCGCCCCCGGTGACCGCGTCACCGTCGACCGGTCCGCGCACGGTGGACGAGGAGGCGGGCATCTCCTACACCGCGTACGGGGCGCCCTGGCTGCCGTGGGAGACGGTGTGGAACGCCGGCACGCTGGAGGTGCCGTACCGGACGGGGCAGCACTTCGTCACCGAGACGGCGTACGACGGGTTCAGCGACTACCACGCGTCGATCCTCTCCGCCGCCGTACCGGCCGCCGAGAACGATGCCCTCACCTTCGACCTGGAGTGCGTCGGCCGGCAGGTGGCCGCCGACGTACGGGCCGAGTACTACCCGCAGCCGAGTCGGATGGAGCTGTTCCGCGACGAGCGGACCACGTTGGGCGGCCGGCCGGCCTGGGTGACCGTGTTCCGGTTGCACTTCAGCCGACCGGGGCTGCGGGCGACCGACGAGTTGGCCGCGGTCGCCTGCATCGATGTCGGCCGTTCCACCGCCGCGATCTTCTACGTCTCCATCCCAGGCACCCACCGACAGCTGGACTGGGTGGTGGACGACGCGCTCGCCTCGGTCCGCCCGACCTGACCCCGCGCCGTCGTCGACCCGCCCGAGGGAACGACGCGCCGCCGTCCGGAGTGTCCGGCATTCGTCTTCGGATCCCGCCGAATATGTCACGTCCGCTAGCGGACGAGGTCGATGATCTCCTACTTTCATCATAGGATTTTGCGGATCAACAGCGAGGGGCTGCGGGATGGGCCGGACGGTGCTGGTGGTGGGCGGCGGCTGTGGCGGCGTGCTGGTCAGCCGGGAACTGCTGCGGCACACCGCCGCGTCGGTGACGCTGGTCGACCCTTCGGCGTCCCCCGGTACGGGGGTGGCGTACGGGCCGGCGGCCCGACCGTGGCACCTGCTCAACTCCCCGGCCGGGACGATGAGCGCCGACCCGGACGCGCCCGGCGACTTCCTCGACTGGTGTCGGAACCGCCGCCCCAGCGTCGCCGCCGGTGACTTCATGCCCCGCAGCTGGTACGGCGACTACCTGCGGGACGTCCTCGACGCGACGGCCCGGTCCGCGCCCGGACGGCTGCGGATCGTCCGCGACCGGGTCACCCGGATGGTCGGCACCGGTGCGTGGTCGGCCCGGGAACCCGAAGCCCCCGGTCCGGTCCGGATCGAACCCGAGCCCGGTGAACGGGTCCAGGGCGAACCCGAGGCCCGTGAACGCATCCAGCGCGAACCCGAGCCCCGTGAACGGATCCAGGGCGAACCCGAGCCCCGTGAGCGGGTCCGGGCCGAGCTCGGGTCCGGCGAGTGGTTGGTGGCCGATCGGGTCGTACTCGCGATCGGGCCGCCCGCCTCGGCGGACCCGGTGGCCCGCTGGCCCGCCGCGGGTGGGCCGGGCTCGGGTTACGTCCGCGACCCGTGGCTGCCCGGCGCGCTGGACGCGGTCCCGGTCGACGAGCCGGTGCTGCTGGTCGGGACCGGTCTCACCGCGGTCGACGTGGCGCTGAGCCTGGCCGCCGCCGGGCAGCGCGCGCCGATGGTCGCCGTCTCCCGGCACGGTCTGCTGCCGAACGCCCAGCACCGGCCGGGCCCGCCGGTGGCCGTGCCGACCGCGCTGCCGCCCTCGGCGGAGTCGTTGCGCCGGCTGGTCCGGCAGGTACGTGCCCTGGTCGAGGCGGGTGCCGACTGGCGGGCCGTGGTCGACGGACTGCGCCCACGGCTGGACACCTACTGGTCCGGCCTCTCCCCGGCGGACCGGGACCGTTTCCTGCGGCACCTGGCCCGGCACTGGGAGGTGCACCGGCACCGGATGGCTCCGGAGATCGCCGACGAGATCGGGCGGCTGCGGGCGACCGGACGGCTGACGGTACGGGCGGCCGTGGTCGAGGCCGTCGAGCCGAGACCGGAGGGCGGCCTGGACGTCCGGCTCGGGCACCGCAACCCGGGCGACGGTGACGACCGCCCCGTCGGGTACGGCGCGGTGGTCAACTGCACCGGTCCCGGTCGGCTGCCCGGTTCGGCGGACGCCCTGGTGGGGCAGTTGCTGGCCGACGGGCTCGCCCGGCCCGGCCCGTACGGGCTTGGGCTGGACGTGGACGACACCGGTGCGGTACGAGGCCGGGACGGTACGTGCACCGCGCCGCTCTGGACCCTCGGGTCACCGCGCCGGGGCCGGCTGTGGGAGACCACGGCCGTACCGGAGATCCGTGCCCAGGCCAGGCAGATCGCGACCCGGTTCGCCGCGCTCGACGGCGAGACCAGCCCACTCGTCGCCACCGCCTGATCCGCGCCGCCTCTTCCGGCAACCCGGCGGTTCGCGCCGCCCGGTCGCCGCCCCGGTCGCCGGCCGGGTGCCAGCCGGGTCCGACAGCACGAATGAGTCTGGACAAGATCCCTATCGAACCAGTAGGACTTAGTGGGACAGGGATCCGACCACCGAGCGCGCCCCGAGCGCGGGAGGCGAGCAGACCGTGACCTTCCACTGGTTCCTCCCCACCTCCGGTGACGGCCACCAGGTCGGCGCCGCGACCGTACGCGCGGGAGCCGCCCGGCACGACCGGGTCGCGACCGTGGACTACCTGAGCCGGGTTGCCGCGGCGGCGGAGGAGTCCGGCTTCAGCGCCGCCCTGACCCCGGTCGGCTCCGGCTGCCCCGACCCCTGGATCGTCTGCGCCGCCGTCGCCCGGCACACCAGCCGGCTGCGGCTGCTGGTCGCGGTCCGCGCCGGCTTCGCCCTGCCGACCCTGCTCGCCCAGCAGGCCGAGGCGTTCCAGGCGATCTCCGACAATCGGCTGGCGATCAACATCGTCACCGGCGGCGACCCGGCCGAGCAGCGGGCGTACGGCGATTTCCTCGACCACGACGCGCGCTACGCCCGGACCGCCGAGTGCCTGGAGGTGCTCCGGCTGGCCTGGCGGGGTGAGCCGTTCGACTACTCCGGCGAGCACTACCGGATCGAACGCGGTGGCCTCTCCACCCCGCTGGCCGAGCCGCCGCCGATCTACTTCGGCGGTGCCTCTCCGGCCGCCGAGGCGGTGGCCGCCCGGCACGCCGACGTCTACCTGATGTGGGGCGAACCGCCGGCCGCCATCGCCGACCGGGTCACCCGGATCCGAGAGCTCGCCGCCCGGCACGGCCGGGTGCTCCGTACCGGTCTGCGGCTGCACGTCATCGCGCGGGAGAGCGCCGAGCAGGCGTGGGCCGAGGCGGACCGGCTGCTCGCCGGGATGTCTCCGGACCGGATCGCCGCCGCGCACGCCCGGTTCGCCCGGATGGACTCGGTCGGGCAGGCCCGGATGGCGGCCCTCAACGCCGGGAACACCACCGGGCTCACCATCGCACCGAATCTGTGGGCCGGGGTCGGCCTGGTCCGCGAGGGCGCCGGGACCGCGCTCGTCGGCAGCTACGCCGAGGTCGCGGCCAGGATCGACGAGTACGCCGCGCTCGGCGTCGACGAGTTCGTGCTCTCCGCCTGGCCGCACCTGGAGGAGGCGTACCGGGTCGGCCGGGAGGTGCTTCCGCTCACCCGCCTCGGCGCGGCGGCCGATCCCCGGCCCCCGGTCGGGGCAACGGCGCCGCACGCGGGTGTGGGGACGCGCTAGGGTCGGGTCGTGGCGGCGCGGAGATCAAAGATTCCAGCAACGAAGTATCCGGTCGAGCGGTTCACCCTCGACAACGGTCTGCGGGTGGTGCTGACGCAGGACCGCAGCGCGCCGGTGGTCGGTGTGGCCGTCGTCTACGACGTCGGCATCCGATCCGAACCGGAGGGCCGGACCGGCTTCGCCCACCTCTTCGAGCACCTGATGTTCCAGGGCTCGGCGAACCTGGAGAAGCTGGCCCACTTCAGGTACGTGCAGGGTGCCGGCGGGACCTTCAACGGCTCCACCCACCTCGACTACACCGACTACTTCGAGACGTTGCCCAGCAACGCCCTCGAACGCGCGCTCTTCCTGGAGGCCGACCGGATGCGCGGTCCCCGGCTGACCGAGGAGAACCTGCGCAACCAGGTCGACGTGGTCAAGGAGGAGATCCGGGTCAACGTGCTCAACCGCCCGTACGGCGGTTTCCCCTGGCTGCGACTGCCACCGATCATGTTCGACACGTTCCCGAACGCGCACGACGGCTACGGCTCCTTCGACGACCTGGAGAGCGCCACCGTCGAGGAGGCGGCCGACTTCTTCGACCGCTACTACGCCTGCGGCAACGCCGTGCTCGCGATCGGCGGGGACCTGGACGTGGCGCAGACCCGCGAGCTGGTCGCTCGGCACTTCGATTCCGTACCGGCGCGACCGGCGCCGATCCGGCCCAGTTTCGCCGAGCCGGACCTGACGGCGGAACGGCGGCAGTCGTACGCGGACCGGTTGGCGCCGCTGCCCGCGGTCGCCGCCGCGTGGCGGGTGCCGGACCCGGTCGCCGACCTCGCCGGCTACCTGCCGTACGTGGTGCTGGCCGAGGTGCTGACCGACGGCGACGCCTCCCGGCTGGTCGAGCGGCTGGTGCTGCGCGACCGTACGGTCACCAGCATCGGCGGCTACCTCGGCTTCATGGGTGAGCCGTTCGGCGTACGGGACCCCACCGCGCTGCTGGTGGAGGCACACCTGCCGCCCGGCGGTGACGTGGAGAAGGTGCTGCGCACCATCGACGAGGAGACGTCGCGGGTGGCCGTGGACGGGCTGGTCGACGGTGAGTTGGCCCGGACCCAGGCCCGGATGGCCACGCACCTGCTGCGGGGCACCGACGCGGTGCTCGGCCGGGCGTTGCAGATGGCCGTACTCGAACAGCAGCGCGGCGCACCCGACCTGCTCAACGACCTGCCCCGGTTGATCGGCGAGGTCACCGAGGAGCAGGTACGCGCGGCCGCCGCCACCCTGCGGCCCGAGCGTCGGGCGGCCGTCGAGGTCATCCCCGGAGGAGCGAAGTGACCCTCACCCTGCCCGCGTTGGGCCCGACCCGCAAGCTCAAGGTGCCGACCCAGGGGGAGCGGACGCTGCCCAACGGGCTGACCGTGATCGCCGTCCGGCGGCCCTCGGTCCCCCTGGTCGAGGTGCGCCTCTGGGTGCCGTTCGGGCGGGCGCCGCTGGCCCGGGCGGTGCTGCTCTCCCAGACCCTGCTCGCCGGCACCGGCACCATGTCCAACCTGGACATCGCCGCCGAGTTGCAGAAGGTCGGCGGCGGGCTGGCCGCCGGTGCCGACCCGGACCGGTTGATGGTTTCCGGGAACGGGCTGGTCACCGGCCTGGACCGGATTCTGGAACTGCTCGCCGAGGTGCTCACCGACGCGGCCTACCCGTCCGACGAGGTGGCCAACGAGCGGGACCGGATGATCGACCACATCCAGGTCGCCAAGAGCCAGCCGTCGCACGTGGCCCGGGAGGCGCTGCTGCGCCGGATGTACGGCAAGCACCCGTACGCGGTGCAGACGCCGGAGCCGGAGCAGATCCGGGCGGTCCGGCCGGGCCAGTTGCGTACGCTGCACGCCGACCGGGTGCACCCGAACGGGGCGGTCCTGGTGATCGTCGGTGACGTACGCCCGGAGCGGGCGCTGGACGCCGCCGAGGCCACCCTCGGCCGGTGGAAGGGTGCGGGGCGGGCACTCGAACTGCCACCCGCTCCGCCGCTGGCGCCGGGGCCGTTGGTGCTGGTCGACCGCCCGGACTCGGTGCAGTCGTCGTTGCGGATCGCGTTGCCGGCGGTGCCGCGTACCCATCCGGACCATGCCCCGCTGCACCTGGCGAACCTGATCTTCGGCGGTTACTTCTCGTCCCGCTGGGTGGAGAACATCCGGGAGGACAAGGGCTACACGTACGGGCCGCACTCGGTGATCGAGCACGGTGTCGCCGGGTCGGCGCTGATCGTGGCGGCGGACGTGGCGACCGAGGTGACCGGTCCGGCGCTGCTGGAGACGATCTACGAGTTGGGCCGGCTGGCGTCGTTGCCGCCGAAGGACGACGAGCTGGAGCAGGCCCGCCAGTACGCCCTGGGCACCCTGCAACTCGGTGTGTCGACGCAGGCCGGGTTGGCCGCCGTGGCGAGCGTCTACGCCGGTTACGGGCTGCGGCTGGACTTCCTGGCCGAGCACTCGGCCCGGTTGGCGCGGGCCACCCGGGACGAGGTTGCCGCCGTGGCGGCGAAGTACCTGGCCCCGGCGGGCGCGGTCACCGTCGTACTCGGTGACGCGGCGCGGATCGCCGGGCCGCTGGCGGCGCTGACCCCGGTCGAACCGGCGGACGCACCGTCGTGACCTGGATGGAGATGGCCGACGGGCCACCGTTGGCGCGTACGACGTTGGACCGGGCGGCGCACCGGCGGGCCGATCCGGAGTGGTTGGCGTCCGCGTGGGAGCGGGCCCAGGTGCTGGTGGTGGACATCGCCGGTGGTGGACGGGCGCTGGTCGGCCCGGATCCCGGCCGCCCGGCGCTGGTGCTGCTGGCCGCCTCGGAGGTGCCGGAGCACGCGACCGGTCGGCTCTTCCTCGGGGTGGAGCCGGACGGCACCCCGGTCTTCGCGGTCGACGCGCCGCTGCCGGTGCTGCCGGAGACCCGGGCGGTGTCGCTGCGCGACGTGGGGCACCTGCTCGGTGACTCCGACGCGGGGCTGTTCACCACGGCGGTGGCGCTGGGCAACTGGCACGCGCGGCACGCGTACTCGTCGACCACCGGGCTGCCGACGGCGGTGATCGAGGCGGGCTGGTCCCGGGTCGACGACAGCGGCAACCACGTCTGGCCGCGTACGGACCCGGCGATGATCGTGCTGGTGCACGACGGCAAGCCCGGTCCGGAGGGGCTGTGCCTGCTCGGCAACAACGCTGCCTGGCGTCCCCGCGACGGGGTCCGCCGGTTCTCCTGCCTGGCCGGCTACGTGGAGCCGGGGGAGTCGGCCGAGGCGGCCGTGCACCGCGAGGTGACCGAGGAGGTCGGCATCGGCCTGGACCACGTCGCGTACGCGGGCAGCCAGGCGTGGCCGTTCCCCGGCTCGCTGATGCTGGGCTTCCTGGCTCGGGCCGATCCGGCGCAGCCGGTGCGGGTGGACCCGACCGAGATCGCCCAGGCCCGCTGGTTCAGTCGGCGGGAGATCACCGACGTGATCGCCGGTGGGCTGGTTCCCGCCGATGCCGATCTCCGGGTGGGGCTGCCACCGGCGTCGTCGATCGCCCTGTACCTGATCCACCGCTGGCTGGAAGAGGCCTGAGGCTGGTCCCGAGCGCCCGGTAGCACAATCTTGGCCCGTGACCGTCGTTGCCGCGGCGGTCACGGGCCAAGATCATGAACCGTCGAGGCCGGTTGTGGCGTGATGCACGGCGGGGGAGCCGGACCGGCGTACGACGGTCGTCCATCAGGTGGGGCGTGGTGGTTGGCCGATCGCCGGCCGCTCCCGCCACTCGGTGTGGGACGTGCGCTCGGCGTCGCGCAGCGGCACCACCTTGACCCGCTGCCGGCCGGAGCGGACGGCTCCGACGGTGGAGAGCGCGCGGGCCAGGATCAGGGCGGCGTCGAGGTCGTCCGCGCGGACGATCTGACGGCGGTGCTCGGGCGAGGTCTGTTCGTCGCGGAGCCGGCCGCCGCCGGCCCAGATCGTGGCCAGGTCGTCGTCGGCCGCGGTACGGATGTCGGTGCGAACGATCAGAAACCGCATGGGCGTCTCCGGATGAACCGTGACGGATGAGGATCGTATAACTACTGTGTGGAGTCGATCCGTGGAACTTCCACGTAGTTCCACTCGTCATGTTACGCACCGGAGCGCTCCCGGCAAGTGATACGCGCTGATTGGTTTGGCGGGTCATCCGAACGGGTGATGCCTGCTCAGTGCCGGTGTCACTGTGGATCGACGAGGGGCCGGGACCCCCCGGGGCCCGGCCGGAAGCCGGATTCGTTGCCGTGGAAGGTGACTCAGCGCTCCGGAGACACCGAGGGCCGCCGGCTTGCGCGGTTACGCAAGCGGGCGGCCCTCGGCGACGGGACTTCAGTTCAGGTCGAACTCGCCGTCCTTCGTGCCCGCGATGAAGTCCAACCACCGGGTACGGGCGAACACCAGCACCGGCCCGCCGCGGTCCTTGCTGTCGCGCAGTGCCACCGGTGCCCGGTCATCGCCGAGCGGCGCGACCTCCACACAGTTGGACGTCTGGCTGCGCGAACTGGTCCGCCAGGCGGCGCCGGCCAGGTGCTCGACGCCTTCCGGTACCCGCCGGGCGCGCTCGCCGAGCGGGTCCGGCACCGGGAACGAACGGACTGTGTCCATGGTCAGCTCCTACCTGACAGGTGCATCGTGACGGGTGGCCGTCCCTCCAACGGCGTCCGGCCCCGATGGGTCACTGCTCGGTCAGGCGTTCGGTCCGCCGACGCTGGATCGGCGGCGTCGGGCCACGGGTCGAGGTGGACCGACTCGGCTCGCCTGATCCCCGCCCAGCCGCCTCGGCCAGCCAGGACAGGGTGTCCTCGGCGGTGAGCGCGGCCGACTGGAGCCAGTCGAAGACCACTGTGTAGCGGTCCAGTTCGTCGCGGTCGGTGAGCACCTGGTTGGTCGAGTGGCCCTCGATCGCCAACGTCTCCGGGTCCTGCGGATCGGCGAACCGGTAGAGCGAGAAGCCGGTGTGCGGCAGGTACCAGTTGGCGATCCGCGCCTCGCGCGGCAGCACCTGCAACGTCACGTGCGGCAGCGCGGCGAGCTTGCAGAGTTGGTTGAGCTGGCCGCGTACGACCTCCGGCGGGGCGGCCCGCCGGCTCAGCGACGCCTCCTCGATCACGGCCGAGTAGCGGGGCGGGTGGGTCTCCTGGATGAGCCGCTGCTGCCGGGCCATCCGGGCCTCGACCTCGGTCTCCGGATCCTCCACATCCGACTTCTCGGCGTCGGTGGAGTGGCTGCCGAGCGGACGGAACGAGATGATCCGGGTCCGGGCGTACTCCCTGGTCTGCAACAGGCCCGGCACGACCACCGGGCTGTACTCGCGAATGTCGGCGCAACCGGCCTCGAACTCCGCGAAACTGCGCTGGCGCGGTGTCATCACCGGGTACGAGCGCAGCCAACTCCGTACGTCTCCGGCTTCGCGGGTGATGCCGGCGAGTTCGTCGCGCAGGGGTCCGGTGACCCCGTAGAGCTCCAACAGGACTTCGACGTCGTGCGGGTCGGGTCGGCTGCGGCCGTTCTCCAGCCGGGACAGTTTCGATGCGGACGCCCAGCCGATCTGTTCGATGACCTGGTCCCCGGTGAGCCGGGCAGACTCACGCAGGCGGCGCAGTTCGGCACCGAGCCGGCGGCGTCGCATCAGCGGGCTGGGTGTGGGCGACTTGGATTCGGCCGAGTTGGACTGAGTTGGAGGCAACGGGTCCTCGCTCTCGATCGTTTCGAGCCCGGCGGGTGCCGGACACCGTGTCGAGCCCGGCGATGCCGGGCGATGACCGTTTCAGACTGCCCCCCACGGTCAGTATGCCGTCCGTCGCACTCCGGCGTGGAATTGGGTCCCGGCGTGTTCAACAAAGGATCTCTTTCCAAAGAAAGCTTTCGAAAGCTACGCTTCCGGCCATGCCGCAACCGGCCGTCCGGGACATCCGGGATCCACGGATGCTGCGAGCCATGGCCCATCCGCTGCGGCTGCGCATCCTCGACGCGGTCGCGATCTCCGGCCCGGCCACCGCGACGGAGATCTCCGGACAGGTCGGCGAGAGCCCGGCGAACTGCTCCTGGCACCTGCGCCAGCTGGCCCGCTACGGCTTCGTCGAGGAGGCCGGTGGCGGCACCGGCCGGCAACGGCCCTGGCAGATCGTGCTCCAGCGGTACCGCTGGGGACCCGGCGGTGCCGAACACGCTGTCGTCTCCGGCGGTGGCGACCCGGAGTCGGCTCGCGGCGCTTCCGGATCGGACTCGCGGATCGGTGCCGCCGCCCACCAGGTACTGCTCGACCTGGAGTACCGGGCGTTGCGCGAGTGGCTGGGCGTACGGCACGAGGAGACTCCGCAGTGGCGTGAAGCGGGCTTCCTCGCCCAGTCGATGGGCTGGTGCACCCCCGCGCAGCTCGCCGAGATCGGGCAGTCGATCAGCGAACTGCTGGCCCGCCGTCTGCCGAGCCTCACCGACCCCGAAGCCCGACCTCCCGGTTCGCGACCGGTCCGCTTCATCGCCTGGGGCGTGCCGGCGCGGCCAACCGAGCGGTTCGTCGCCGACGACGGCTAGCGCCGCTCCCCGCGCACGAAGGGACCCCTCGCCATGCGTGCCATCCTCCGCCGACCCGACTTCCGACTCCTCTTCGGAGGGCTCGTCGCCAGCATGGTCGCCGAGTCGATCCTGCTCCTGGCCCTCGCCATCTGGGTCAAGGACCTGACCGGCTCCGACGGCATGGCCGGGGCGACCATCTTCGCGATCGTCGCGCCGATGGCGCTCGCGCCGCTGGTCGGGTGGATGGTGGACCGGTTCCGACGACGCGCCTTCTTCGTCGCCGTCAACCTGGGCACCGCGGCACTGCTCACACCGCTCTACGCGGTACGGGACCGGGGCGACGTGTGGATCATCTACGCGGTGAGCGCCCTCTACGGCCTCTCCTACGTCGCGCTCAGCGCGACCCTGATCGGGCTGATCAAGGAGATCGTCCCGGTCGACCTGCTGGCCGAGGCGAACGGGGCGTTGCAGACCGTCAAGCAGGGGCTACGCCTGGTCGGCCCGCTCGCCGGGGCGGCCCTGTACGCGGGTGTCGGTGGCTGGGCCCTGGCCACGCTCGGTGGGCTCGGATTTCTCACCGCGGCCGCCGCGGTCAGCCGGATGCGCGTACGCGAGAACGCCCCCGCCCCCGCCCAGCCGGGCTGGCTGGCCGAGATCGGAGCCGGCGTACGGCACATGTTCGACGACCCGGCGCTGCGACGGGGCGTACTCGGCACCGCCCTGACCATGCTGGTGCTGGGGTTCAGCGAGTCACTGATCTTCGCGTACGTCGACCGGGGGCTGGGTCATCCGCCGGCCTTCGTCGGCGTGCTGCTGACCGTGCAGGGGGTTGGCGGTCTGCTCGGTGGCCTGTCGTCGGCGACGATCGTCGGGCGGCTGGGCGAGGTTGGCGCGCTGGCCACCGGTGTGGCGATCTTCGCGCCGGCGGTGCTCGCCCTCGTTCAGCCGCATCTCCTGCTCGGGTTCGTGGCGATGGTGATGGCCGGGTTCGCCCTGCCGATCGTGATCGTCTCGCTCAACACGCTCACCCAACGGCGTACCCCGGTGCCCCTGGTGGGTCGGGTCGCGGCGGCGTCCGAGGCGCTGATCAGCGGCCCGCAGTCGCTCTCCATCGGGCTCGGCGCGGTGCTGGTCGGCGTGGTGAACTACCGCCTGCTCTTCGCCCTGATGGCGGCGGCCCTGCTGGCCGTGGCCCACTTCCTCTGGTCCGGTCGTCACCTCTCGCCACCGTGCGGAACCGCCCCCACGATTCCCCTCGACGCCCTACCCGACGTCCGCGTCCCCACCCCCACCCCCGGCCCCACCACCTAACTGCCCCGCCCCCCGCCCCCGCCCCCCGGCGCCCCCGCCGGGACCTTCGTTGATCATGAAGTTGGCGCACCGCCGATCGGCGTATCGTGTCGCCAACTTCATGATCAACCGCGTGATCGGGTGAGGGGGGAGGGGGAGGGTCAGGCTGAGGCGGGGGTGGTTAGGCGTTGCTTGACCTGGGTGATGGAGGGGTTGGTCAGGGCGCCGCCGTCGGGGAAGAGGATGGTGGGGACGGTGGCGTTGCCGTTGTTCACGCTCATCACGTACTCGGCGGCCTTGGGGTCCTGCTCGATGTCGACCACCTGGTAGGCGATCCCCTCGCGATCGAACTGCGACTTGAGCCGGTGGCAGTAGCCGCACCAGGACGTCGAGTACATGGTCAGCATGATCAGGTCCTCCAGTAGTCGTCGATCGACAGGCTAATCGCTGTAACGCCGAAGGCGGCTGCGATGATTCCTAGCTGTGGCGGTTGACTCAGGCGCGGAACGGGTGCTGGCCGGGCTGGATCCCGAGCAGCGCGCCGCCGTCACGGCAGCCGCCGGTCCGGTCTGCATCCTGGCCGGCGCCGGCACCGGCAAGACCAGGGCGATCACCCACCGGATCGCCCACCGTGCGCTCTCCGGTGAGATCTCCGCCCGGCACGTGCTCGCGGTCACCTTCACCGCCCGCGCCGCCGCCGAGATGCGGGCCCGGCTGACCGCGCTCGGGGTGGGCGGCGTACAGGCCCGCACCTTCCACGCGGCGGCGCTGCGGCAGGTCCGCTACTTCGCGCCCCGGCTGCTTCAGGGCCGGGCGATGCCGGAACTGCTGGACAGCAAGGTGCGGCTGGTCACCCTCGCCGCCGCCCGGTCCGGGCTGCGTACCGACCGGGCCGCCGCCCGGGACCTCGCCGGTGAGATCGAGTGGGCCAAGTCCTCCCTGGTGGAGCCGGGCGAGTACGTGGTGGCGGCGGCCAAGGCACTGCGCGAGACACCGCACGAGCCGGCCCGGGTGGCCGAGGTGTACGCCGCGTACGAGCAGGTCAAACGGTCCAACGGGGTGATCGACTTCGAGGACATGCTGCGCGCGGCGGTCTGGGGGATCGAGGAGCACCCGGACGTCGGCGAGCAGGTACGCGCCCAGTACCGGCACTTCGTGGTGGACGAGTACCAGGATGTCAACCCGTTGCAGCAGCGCCTGCTCGACGCCTGGCTCGGCGGGCGGGACGACCTGACCGTGGTCGGCGACGCCAGCCAGACGATCTACTCGTTCACCGGCGCGACCTCGGCGTACCTGGTCGACTTCCCGCGCCGGCGGCGGGACGCGGTGGTGGTCCGGCTGGTCCGGGACTACCGCTCGACCCCGCAGGTGGTCGGGCTGGCCAACGCGGTGATCCGGCAGGCGCGCGGCACCGAGGCGCAGCTGCGGCTCGAACTCGTCGGCCAACGACCGCCCGGCCCCGAGCCCGACCTGCGCATCTTCCCCGACGAACCGGCCGAGGCCGCCGCCGTGGCGGCCCGTTGCCGGCAACTGGTCGCCTCGGGCACACCGGCCCGCGAGATCGCCGTGCTGTTCCGTACCAACGCGCAGTCCGAGGCGTACGAGAAGGCGCTGACCGAGGCGGAGGTGCCGTACCTCGTCCAGGGTGCCGAACGGTTCTTCGAGCGGACCGAGGTGCGTCAGGCGATGATCGCGCTGCGGTCCTCGGTCCGCTCGACGCCCGCCGACACCCCGCTGGTCGAGGCGGTCGTCGACGCGCTCGCCGCCGTCGGCTGGGCCCGCGACCAACCACCGCCGGGCGGCGCGGCCAGGGAACGCTGGGAGGCGCTGGCCGCGCTGGTCCAGCTCGCCGAGGAGTACGCGAGCACCCCGAACCTGCTGCCGATCGGTGAGGCGGCGGTGGTGGAGCGGGCGGTGTCGCTGGCCGACTTCTGCACCGAGTTGCAGCGCCGGGCGACCCAGCAGCACGTGCCGACCGTGGACGGGGTGACGTTGGCCTCGCTGCACTCGGCGAAGGGGCTGGAGTGGGACGCGGTGTTCCTGGTCGGGCTCGCCGAGGGCACCCTGCCGACGACGTACGCGAAAACGGCCGAGCAGGTGGAGGAGGAGCGGCGGCTGCTCTACGTCGGGGTGACCCGTGCTCGGGAGTGGCTCTGGCTGTCGTACGCCTCGGCCCGTTCGCCCGGTGGTCGGGCCCGGCGGCCGTCGCGGTTCCTGCCGCAGCTCGACCGCTCCGGCGGTGAGCGGGCGACGGCCCCGACCGGTGCGGCCGTCGGTCGGAAACCCGACCCACGACGGAATCGGGTCATCTCGTGCCGGATCTGCGGGGCCACCCTGCTCGCCGGGGTGGACCGCAAGCTGGGGCGCTGCTCGGACTGCCCGTCGGATCTCGACGACGAGCTGTACGCACGCCTGCTCGACTGGCGTGCCCGCGTCGCCCGTGTGCAGAAAGTCCCTGCGTACGTAGTGTTCACCGACGCCACGTTGACCGCGCTCGCGGAGCGCAAGCCCGGTGCGGTCGACGGGCTGCTGGCGATCGCCGGGATCGGCCCGCGCAAGCTCAGCCTGTACGGCGACGCGGTGCTCGCCCTCGTGGGGGGCGCGACGGTGGACGAGTTGGACCCGGAAAAATCTTCGACAATTGAGCCGTAAAACCGTTTGCCCTCGCCCCCGGATGAGGAATAGCCTCAAGGCACACCTCGCGAGCAGGGGCTAAAGGCCTGCTCAAGAGGGGTAATGACGATGTTGGCAACGAGTGTGAGACAGGAGGCGAGTCCCATGGAGATCTACCGCTACGAGCGACCGTCGGCACTGCTGACTGTTCTCGCACCGGTGTCGACGGCCAGGACTCTGCTGACCGTCTGCACTCCGTTGGTCCCACAGACGCACCAGGCTGCTCCGGCTCAGGCCGAGCTGGTCCGGGCTGCCGCGTCCGCGGGAATCAATGGCACGAGTGGCTTCACGGGCGAAGGCATCCAGCTGGCCAAGAAGCGGATGGATGTCCGCGGTGTTCCACCTCGAGGAAGGCCGGTCTGATCCACAGACCACCGGCTCACCTCGAGGCCGCGGAACCCGCTACCGGGATCCGCGGCCTCAATTTTTGTTTCGCCACGAGTACTGGAAACAGCGATCCACGAGATCGAAGCGCGAGAGAGAGGTGACCGGGCGATGAGTCTGGCGTTGGCCCCCCTTGACCTGAGTGTCGAGCTGGAGGCGAATCTGCCCTGCCGGAAGTTCGACCCCGACCTGTGGTTCGCCGACTCGCCCACCGAGCTGGAACTGGCCAAGTCGCTCTGCGGGGACTGCCCGCTGCGCGTCGAGTGCCTGGCCGGTGCGGTGGACCGAGCGGAGCCGTGGGGCGTCTGGGGCGGCGAGATCTTCGAGCGTGGCGCGGTTGTTCCGCGTAAGCGGCCCCGTGGTCGTCCGCGCAAGGAGGACGTCGCGCGTGACGTGATGCTGCGGGTCGAGGCCGAGGCGCGGTTGGCGGCCGATGGGCTGTCCGAGTCGCGTGGCGCTGTCCGGCTGGCGGCCTGACATGAACCCGATCCAGTCGTACGCCGGCACCCTGCCGGTACCGAACGTTTTCCCGAACACCGCGATCCAGAATCCCAACGGAGTCGAAGAGATGCATCTCATCCACGAAGCGTTGTCACGTGCCCGAATGCGACTGCCTCAGGCCGGTCGTAGTACCACGCGCACTGAGGCAACCCGATCCGCCCGTGTCATCGCAGCGGAGGCCCACCGCCGGGCCGCCCGTGAGCTGGGCCTCTAGTAACCACTCGGCGAGCCGCCCGCTGACCTGCGGGCGGTCCCGCTGATCGTCCCGCCGGTCGGCACCGACCGGACCGAATGGCCGAGGGCGGATCCGAGAGTGCTCTTCCAGCACCCGGATCCGCCCTCGGCTCGTTGTCGTCCCGGTTCGTTGTCGTCCCGCCGGACGTGTACCTAGTCGGCGTCGACCGCCGTGGGGTCCGGCGGCGCGAAGCCGGGCAGCCAGCGTTCCACGATGGCCCGGTACGGGGCCTTCGCCTCCAACTGGCTCAGGATCCCGATCGAGCCGAGGGTGACCCGGTGGATCAGCAGGTACGACGGCGGCAGGTTGAGCTGCCGGCTCAGCTGGTACGCCGGTGACCTCGGGTTGGTCAGTCGCCCGGCCTCGACCCGCAGCCAGGCGCGGGTGAACCGGAACTCCTCGACCGAGAGGGGTTCGAGCACCGGCATGATGAAGTCGAGTACGGCCTCGGCGTCGATCACCTCGGTCGGCTTGATGAAGCCCTCGCCGCGCAGCCCCTCCACGACGGCTTCGGCCTCTCCGGCGAGCGCGAGCCGGACCAGCCGGCCGACCGGCTCGGGGTGGCCGCCCGGTAGCCGCGCCACCGCGCCGAAGTCGATCACGCCCAGTCGTCCGTCCGGCAGCAGCCGGAAGTTGCCCGGGTGCGGGTCGGCGTGCAGCAGCCCGGCCCGGCCGGGGGCGGAGAAGTGCAGGGTGGCCAGGTGCCGGCCGGCCTGGTTGCGCTGTTCCTCGGTGCCGGAGGCGATGATCTGGGACAGCGGGATGCCCTCGACCCAGTCGGTGACCAGCACCCGGGGGCTCGCCGCGACCACCTCCGGCACGAAGATCTCCGCGTCGCCGGCGTACGCGGCGGCGAAGGCCCGTTGCGACTCCGCCTCCAACTCGTAGTCGAGCTCCTCACTGATCCGGTCGCGCAGTTCGGCCAGCAACGGCTTGATGTCCAGTCCGGGCTGGATGGCCCGGAACATGGTGCCGAGCCGGGAGAGCTGTTTGAGGTCGGCGAGCAGGGCGTCACCGGCTCCGGGGTACTGGACCTTGACCGCGACCGGGCGGCCGGTGGCGGCGGCCTTCGCGGACGCCTTGGTGCCACGTCGACGGGTACCGGCCGGGACGACCGGGGGTCCGTTCCAGATGGCCCGGTGCACCTGTCCGATACTCGCCGCGGCGGCCGGTTTGTCGTCGAACTCCAGGAAGTACGACCGCCAGTCCGGTCCCAACTGCTCGGCCAGGACCTTGTGCACGCTCGCCACCGGCAGCGGCGGTGCCGCCTCCTGAAGCTTGGTCAGCGCCTGCCGGTACGGTGCCGCGATCTCCTCCGGCAGCGCCGCCTCGAACACCGACAGCGCCTGCCCGAACTTCATCGCGCCGCCCTTGAGCTGCCCGAGCACGCTGAAGAGCTGTTCGGCCGTACGCTGCTGGATTTCGGCCGAGATCACCTCCGAGGCGAGGCCGGTGACCCGCTTCCCGACGCCGAGCACGGTCCGGCCGGCGAAGCCGAGCGGCAGGGCGGCTAGCTTGGCGGTCCGGGAGACGGCCCGGCGTGGGATGTCGGTCACCAGATCATTGTTACCGACTTTCGGTGGTCACGACCGCCGTCGGCGGGTGGCTCGGGCCACGCCGGCCCCGGTTGACCGTTATTCGGTCCGCCGGGGCCGGGACATCTGCCCTCCGCAGGGCCGCCGGAGCCGTCGCTACGCCGCCGGGGATCGTGGTGCGCGTCGGCGGGTGCCGCAGCCGCAGTCCGGGTGCGGGGGCCAGGTCCGGCGCCGGAACCGCCCCGGTGTCCGGATCTCCACCGCTGCCCCGATCGTCTCCGGCGTACCGCCGTCGAGGAAGGCGAGCACCTCGGCGGCGGCGTACCCGACCGCGGCGATCAGGGTGGGGGTGCTGCACGCCTGCGGCGGGGAAACGCCCGCGAGTTGCGCGGCGAGTCCGGGCCATCCCGGGTCGCGGTCGCGCCGGTGCAGGTCGCGGCAGTTGAGGCACGGGGCACCGGTGGCCCGGACCAGCGGCCCGACCACGGGTACGCCGTCGTGCAGGCTGAGCAGCAGGTGTGCCTGCCGGCGCTGGGCGTAGCCGGCGGCGAGCAGGCTGGCCGGCCGGTCGGTGCCGACCTGGATCACCAGGCTGGCCCGGTCGCGCCGGACCGGTCGGGTTTCGGTGCCCGGAGCGGCGCGGGTGATGGCGTCGGCGATCGCCTCGGCTCGGGGTCGGTTCACGTCCGCTGCGGTCAGTCCGGCGCCGGTCACGTCGTCGGGTCCGATGCGTCCGTCGAGGTCCGGCCGTACGTGGCCGACGCCGGCCTGGGCGAGCGCGACGGCGACCGGAGCGCCGAGCCGGCCCTGGCCGGTCACCACCACTCGGGCGGCGCGGCGGCGGCGCAGCAGCTGGGCCGGGGTGGCGGGCGCGTCCGAGCCGCGCAGGGCGATCGCCGCGGCCTCGCTGGAGAGCCGTTGGCGGGCCGGTTCGGGCAGGTCGGCGGGGAGCAGGGTGTGTGCCCCGACGACCAGGCCCGCGGCGCGCAGGGTGTCGATCAGCGTACGGGCGTCGTCGCGGGCGACCCGCAGGCGTACGGCCTGGTCCAGGATCGCCCGTTCGCTGCGGGAGCCGTCGAGCAGGTCGAGCAGTCGGGCTGCTCCGGGATCGGCCACTTCGAGCAGGACGGCGCGGCTGGGATCGAGGCCGAGTTGCAGGGTGTGCCGGTCGCGCCAGAGGCGGGCCAGGCCGGGCAGGAGGGTGGGCCGGGGAAGCGTGGTCCGGGTCATGGGTGACACGCTGTCATCGTTGCCGGACGGTCGGTCGATCGTTATCCACAGGCGTGCCCGGCCCTGCCGTGCACTATCCACAGGACTTCGTGGGTTATCCACAACTGGCGGGTAACTTCTGTCGTGGTCGGGACATGACAACGGGTGTCCGTACCCCGACAGCACCCGTCCCCGGGCGGTACGGGAAGGGGCGGCCGGACGGCCGCCCCAACCCCGCGTGTGGGTGTCGTCCGAGGTCGGTCAGACCTTGGCCTTGCCCAGGATCCGGTTGACCGTGGTGCCGCAGACGGGACACTTGCCCTTGGCCATGTTCATGCCCGTCTTGGACACCTCGACGTTGCCCTCGAAATCGCGCTTTTCCTTGCACTTCACGCAGTACCCGTTGTAGGTCTGGGCCTTTTCGGCCACGGTGCCCCTCCTCGTCTTTAACCGTCGGTAACCAACCCGACGTGTGCCCGGCGGTGGGCCTCCAGGCCCTGGCGCTGGGGTTTCTCCGCGATCACCACTGTGTGACCGCCGGTTCGGCGGACCCTACCCAGGTGCGGGCGGTTCCATGTCAGCAATGCGCCGGCACTGTGAGTAAGCCGACGACGAGAGTGTGCATGCCGGAATAGGTCGGATAAGTCAGTTTCGCAGGGACACGCCGGATGAACGCCCTCAGAACGTCATTCCGGGGGTGCCCGTGAGAAGCGCTCAGGTTGATCGTTTACCGTGGAGTCGCCTGCCGGTCGCCGTCGCGTACGCACCGCTGGGTGGGGCGGTACAGGCCCCACCCGGGGGCTCGCCAAATAATTTTTTCGGACGGTAGGCCGCTAACCGGGATTTTCCTGGCGCGTGTTGCCGGGTTGACCCTTGCGGTCCCCTGGTCACTACGCATTAGTTTTCCTTCGTGAATGAAACCCGGGCTGTCGCAAACCGGTAATGGCTGTGGCGCGCAAGCCGGTCGTCGAGGTACGGCGCAGTGAGCGCCGGCGCCGAACGGTGTCCGCCTATCGGGACGGCGAGCGCGTCGTGGTGCTCATCCCCGACCAGTTCTCCCGCGCCGAGGAGAGCGAGTGGGTCGACAAGATGCTCGCCCGGCTGGCGGCCCGGGAGGAGCGCAGCGGTCGCTCCGACGACGACCTGCTGCTCCGGGCCCAGCGGCTGATCGACCGCTACCTCGCCGAACACGGACGGATCGCCGTCCCGGCGAGCGTCCGCTGGGTCACCAACCAGAACGGGCGGTGGGGCTCGTGCACACCCGCCGACCGGACCATCCGGATCTCGCACCGGATCCAGGAGATGCCCGACTGGGTGATCGACTACGTGCTGCTGCACGAGCTGACCCACCTCGTCGTACCGAGCCACAACGCCCGGTTCTGGGCGCTCGTCGGCCGCTACCCCAAGGCCGAGCGGGCCCGGGGATACCTGGAGGGGGTCGCGGCCGCCGCCGGGGTCAACCTCACCGACTGAGCGCTCCGGCTCCGGGCTAGGGTCACCGGATGGCCCGACGTCTGCTCGTAACGCTGCTGGGGCCGGTGCGCTGGTCGCCCCCCGGAACGGACCCGAACCGCTGGCAGACCGCCCTGGCCGAGGACGTGGTCGACCTGATCGCCACGCTCAGTGAGGTGGAACCGGCGATCGCGGCCACGGCCGCGCAACGGGAGCTGGCCGACGCGGTCGTCTGGCCCGGCATGCCGATCTACGACCTGCCGGCCCGTACCGTGGGTGCGGCCCTCGCCGCGGCCGCCGCCGACGGCTACGACCAGGCGGCGGTGATCGTCGCCGACGCACCCGACCTGCCCGGACTCATCCTCGGCAAGCTGCTCCGGCCGCTGGGCAGCCGGAGTGTCGCGATCGCGCCGGCCACGCCGGGACCGGGGCTGTTCGGGGTGGCCGCGCGGCTGCCCGCGCCGGACTGGCTGTCGGAGGTCGACCTGGACACGGCGGACGCGGACGCGCTCCGGGCCGCCGCGCCGGACCCGGCCCAGGTGGCGGTCACGCCCGGCTGGCGCCGCCTGCGCGGCCCGGCCGAACTGGCCACCCTGGATCCCGCCGTCGAGGGCTGGGACACCACCAGGGCGCTGCTCTCCGCCCCCTGACGGGGGCGGAGAGTCACCGTCGGGGTCAGGACGGGTTCTTGTCCCCGGGCTGCTCCGGGCCGCTGTCGGAGGCGTCCCCGCCCGGCTCGCCGCCCTTCGGGCCGCCGGGCTGGGTGAAGTCGAAACTGTCCAGCTCGTCGAGGTCGAGCTGGGCGCGGGCGAACGCCTCCGGGTCGGCGAACTCCTCGCCGGAGGGGAGCAGGTCCGGGTGACCCCAGATGGCGTCCCGGCCGGCGATGCCCCGGTGCTCGGTCAGCGCCGACCAGAGCGCCGCCGCCTCGCGCAGCCGGCGCGGGCGCAGCTCCAGCCCGACCAGGGCGGCGAAGGTCTGCTCGGCCGGCCCGCCGGCCGCCCGACGCCGACGGAACGCCTCACCGAGCTTGACCACGTTCGGCAGCCGCTCGGCGGCGGCGGCGTCCACGACATGGCAGACCCAGCCCTCGACCAGGGCCAACGCGGTCTCCAACCGGGCCAGCGACGCCTTCTGTGACGGCGTGTCCTCCGGGGTGAAGATGCCCTCCAGGGCCAGCGCCTGCAACGACTCGGGATTGGTCGGGTCGACCCGACCCATCGCCTCCTCGATCGCCTCCCGGTTCACCGTGATGCCCGCGGCGTACGTCTCCACGGCGGTGAGCACGTGCCCGCGCAGCCACGGTACGTGACCGAACAGTCGCTGGTGGGCCGCTTCACGCAGGGCCACGTAGAGGCGTACCTCGTCCTCCGGCAGCTCCAGGCCGGTGCCGTACGCCCGGATGTTGGCCGGGACCAGCGCGGCCGTGCCCGCCGGTCCGAGCGGCAGGCCGATGTCCCCCGCCGAGAGCACCTCGGCGGCGAGCGAGCCGAGCGCCTGGCCGAGCTGGCCGCCGAAGAGGGCGCCGCCGAGGCTGGCGACCATCGACTGCATCGGGCCGAGCTGGGCCCGCTGCTCCGGCGGCACCAGGTCACCCATTGCCGCGACCATCCGGCCGGCGACCGGGTCGCAGAGCTTGCGCCACACGTCGAGGGTCCGGAAGATCCACTCGTTCCGGTTCCACGCGACCGAGGTCTGGATGCCCGAGGGCAACGCCGAGGCGGGCTCCAGCCACAGGTCGGCGAGGCGCAGGGCCTCCTCCACGGCGTGTCGCTCGAACGGGGTGACCGCCGGGTCCCCGGACGAGGCGAGCTGGCTGGCCGCCACCTGACGGGCCAGATCCCAGTTGACCGGGCCACTGCCCGGTGCGGCGAGCAGCTGCTGCAGCTGAGCCATGAACTGCTGCATCTGCTGCGGGTCGTTGGGGTCGGGCGGTTGACCACCCGGGAGCGCGAAGCCGAACGGAATATCAGGCACCCGTCCACGGTACGCGCGCGGAAGGGCCGGATGCCGTACCCGGCGTTGCGCTCAGGGAGAACTAAGGGGTTCGACCAGCGGACCCCCCGGGGCACCTCGGTACGCTCTGGCCATGAGACGTCGCGGGGTCACAGTCCTGCTCGGTGCGCTGCTCACCGCCCTGCTCAGCCTCGGCGTGATCGGGGCACCCATCCCGTACGTGGTGCTCGGCCCCGGACCCACCGTCAACACGCTGGGCAAGGAGGACGGCAAGGAGGTCATCCAGGTGACCGGCCGGGAGACCTCCACCTCCGCCGGACAGCTGCGGCTGACCACGGTGGGCGTGCAACCCGACGTACGGCTGCTGTCGGCCATCTCCGGCTGGCTGTCCGGCTCCGAAGCGGTGGTGCCGCGCGAGCTGATCTACCCGCCGGGGCAGACCCAGCAGCAGGTCGACGAGCGCAACGCCGAGGACTTCACCGCCTCGCAGACCAGCGCCGAGACCGCCGCCCTGCGGGAGCTGGGCTTCCCGGTGCAGGTCACGGTCAAGGCCGTCACGGCGGGCGGGCCGTCGGTGGACCGGCTCAAGGTCGACGACGTGATCACCTCGGTCAACGGCGAGCCGGTACCGACCGCCACCAGGCTCACCGAACTGGTCCGGGCCCAACCGGCCGGCAGCACCCTCACCGTCGGGTTCCTCCGCGCGGGTACGCCCGGCACCACTGCCGTCACCACCACCGCGGCCAGTGGCCAGCCGCCCCGGATCGGGGTGGAGATCGAGCAGCGGCAGCCGCACCCGTTCGAGCTGAAAATCGACCTGGGCGACATCGGCGGACCGAGCGCCGGTCTCATGTTCACCCTCGGCATCATCGACAAGCTGACCCCCGAGGACCTGACCGGCGGAAAGATCATCGCGGGCACCGGCACCATCGACGACGAGGGCAACGTCGGACCGATCGGCGGCATCCCGCAGAAGCTGGTCGGTGCCAAGCAGGCCGGCGCGGTGTCGTTCCTGGTGCCGGCGGACAACTGCGCCGAGGCGGTCCGTAACCCGCAGCCGGGCCTTCCGCTGTACCGGATCGCGACGCTCAAGGACGCACTGAACGCGTTGAACCTGTTGCGTACCGGAGGCCAACCGCCACGCTGTTGAACCGACGCGCTCACCTTCGGCTCACCTTGGGCTCATCCCACTCAGGTGGACCCCGTACTCTGGGTGCCTGGTCGGAGCCGATCACCGTGGAGCGGAGCCAACAGTGGTCATGCGTAGCAGTCCCCTACCGAGAATGAGCCGGCGCGGACGCGTCACGGTCGGCGTACTGGTCGGGGTGTTCCTGCTGTTCACCCTGCTGGGCTGGGGGGTCCAGGCCTGGACCGACTGGCTCTGGTTCGACGAGGTCCAGTACACCCAGGTCTTCACCGACGTCCTGGTCACCCGGATCCTGCTGTTCGCCTCGGTCGGGGCGGCCATGGCCCTGTTCATCGGCGGCAACCTGTGGCTGGCCTACCGGCTGCGTCCGGTCCTGCGCCCGCACTCCGCCGAACAGGCGACGCTGGAGCGCTACCGGATGGCACTGGCACCCCGGATCGGCGCCTGGATCAGCGCGATCGCGGTGGTGGTCGGCCTGTTCGCCGGGCTGTCCGCGCAGAGCCGGTGGAGCCAGTGGCTGCTGTTCCGTAACGGCCAGAGCTTCGGGGTCAAGGACCCGGAGTTCGGCATCGACATCGGGTTCTACGTCTTCCAGTTCCCGTTCTGGCGCTACCTGCTCGGCGTCGGCTTCACCGCTGTCGTGCTCGCGGTGATCGGCGCGCTCGCCGTGCACTACATCTTCGGCGGGGTCCGGCTACAGGGCGTCGGCGACCGGATGACCAACGCCGCGCGCGCCCACCTGACCACCCTGGTCGCGGTCTTCGTGCTGCTCAAGGCCGTCGCGTACGTGCTGGACCGGCGGGCGATGCTGCTGGAGTTCAACGAGGGAGTCAACACCTACGGTGCCGGTTACGCCGACATCAACGCGTTGCTGCCGGCCAAGGAGATCCTGGCCTACATCTCGATCGTGGTCGCGATCGCGATCATCGTGTTCTCCAACGCGGTGATGCGCAACCTGGTCTGGCCGGGCATCTCGCTCGCCCTGCTCGGCGTCTCGGCGGTGGCGATCGGCGGCATCTACCCGTGGGCGGTGCAGACCTTCGAGGTCAAGCCGAGCCTCCAGGACAAGGAATCGCAGTACATCCAGCGCAGCATCGAGGCGACCAGGGCGTCGTTCGGCCTGGCCGGCACCGAGCCGACGCCGTACGGCGCGGGCAACCTGAAGCCGCCGCCGTCGCTTGCCACCGACACCTCGGTGGTGCCGAACATCCGGCTGCTCGACCCGCAACTGATCTCCGAGACCTACACCCAGTTGCAGCAGGTCCGGGGCTTCTACGACTTCGGCCCCAAGCTCGACATCGACCGCTACACGGTCAACGGCGCCACCCAGGACTACGTGGTCGGCATGCGCGAGATCAACTATGGCGAGCTGACCACCCAGCAGAGCAACTGGATCAACCGGCACACCGTCTTCACCCACGGGTACGGACTGGTCAGCGCCCCGGCGAACCAGGTCGTCTGCGGTGGGCAACCGTTCTTCGTCTCCGGCTTCCTCGGCGACCAGGCCCAGCAGACCTGTTCGGCGTCGACCGAGCAGATCCCGGCGCAGCAGCCGCGGATCTACTACGGCGAGCAGATGGACGACAGCGACTACGCGATCGTCGGGCAGACCGACTCGGAGCACAACGTCGAGTTCGACCGCCCGACCGGAAGCGACGCCGAGGGCGGTCAGACCTACACCTACACCGGCACCGGTGGGGTGGAGATCGGCTCGTTCACCCGCAAGCTGCTCTACGCGATCAAGGAGCAGGAGAGCAATTTCCTGCTCTCGGCCGCGGTCAACGACAACTCCAAGCTGCTCTACGTGCGTAACCCGCGCGACCGGGTGGAGAAGGTCGCCCCCTTCCTGACCCTGGACGGCGACCCGTACCCGGCCCTGGTCGGCGGGCGGATCCAGTGGATCATCGACGGCTACACCACGTCGGCCACCTACCCGTACGCGGAGCAGGTCAACCTGCAGACCGAGACGGCCGACGAGCTGACCGGACGGGGCACCTTCCAACTCGCCCGGGAGAACGTCAACTACATCCGCAACTCGGTCAAGGCCACCGTCGACGCGTACGACGGCACGGTCAAGCTCTACGAGTTCGACGAGGCCGACCCGGTGCTCAAGGCCTGGAACAAGGCCTTCGGCGGCAACCTGGTGACGCCGAAGTCGGAGATCCCGGCCGACCTGGCCGCGCACTTCCGCTACCCGGCCGACCTGTTCAAGGTGCAGCGCAACCTGCTGGCCAAGTTCCACGTCACCGATCCTCGGGAGTTCTTCTCCGGCCAGGACTTCTGGGAGGTGCCGAACGTCCCGGACGCCCCCGACACCAACCAGCGGCAGCCTCCGTACTACCTCTTCACCCAGCTGCCGGGCCAGGAGACCCCGAGGTTCCAGCTCACCTCGGCGGTGACCCCGGCCAACCGGCAGAACCTGGCCGCGCTGATCTCAGGCTCGTACGTGAACGGGCAGCCGCAGTTGCAGGTGCTGGAGCTACCGGACCAGACGGCGGTCTCCGGGCCGGTGCAGGTGCACCAGAAGATGACCAACAACGCGGCGATCCGGCAGGAACTCAACCTGCTCTCGTCCAACCAGGCCCAGGTGCAGTACGGCAACCTGCTGTCGTTGCCGTTCGGCGACGGCATGCTCTACGTCGAGCCGGTCTACGTGAAGAGCAACCAGCAGAACGCGTACCCACTGCTGCAACGGGTGCTGCTCTCGTACGGCGACGGCGGCGAGTACGTGGTGCTGGCCAACACGTTGCAGGACGGCATCAAGCAGCTCGTCGAGCAGGGCAAGGCGGCCGGGGCCACCGATCCGCAACCGCCCGGCACGTCGCCGCCACCGCCGAGCGACAATCCGTCGGCGACGCCGAGTCCCGGCGCCACGCCGACCGCACCGCCGGCACTCGCCGGTGAGCAACTGGCCGCCGCGGCAGCCAAGGTGCAGCAGGCGATCGCCGAGGTGGAGGCCGCGCAGGCGTCCGGTGACGTGGAACGGTGGGGCAAGTCGCTGAAGACGCTGGACGCCGCGCTGACGGAGTTCCAGGCGGCCCAGCGGGCGGCCGGGGTGCCGGGTGCCAACCCGACACCGGCGGGTTCGCCCGCACCGCCTCCGGCCACACCGAGCCCCCCGGCCGGTACGCCGAGCGGCTGAGCACGACGCACGAAATGCATGACCTCGGCTCGGGGTACGGGAAGCAGATCGCTGATTCCCGTACCCCGAGCCCTTTTTTGTTGTATGCGGACCTGGTCGGTGCGGCGCTTTCTAGCGCCGACACGTTTCGACCGGCCCGCGCGATGCGCGCAAACGGCCTGGTCAGAGCCGATGTGGCGGCCTTGTGCCGGCTCGTTTTGCGGGCGCGCGTGCCAGTGCGCTAGTGTTAACGAGTCGACGCGGGGTGGAGCAGCTCGGTAGCTCGCTGGGCTCATAACCCAGAGGTCGCAGGTTCAAATCCTGTCCCCGCTACAAGTGAAACACCAGGTCAGAGCCCGTCCCCGATTTTCCGGGGGCGGGCTCTTGATCTCTATTCCGGGCACAGTCCGGGCACACGAAAGACCACCAGGCGGCACGGGATAGCAGACTATCGATCTTCGCTGTATCGGTCGTCGGATCGACGTCGAGCCCCCTCTATCTCAGGGGGACGCTGATGTTCTGCCTAGGGTCATCCCTGAAATCATGGCCATCGATCCCACATCGACGGCAGCCCGAGCCTGCCGACCCATGCCCCGGCTGCCTTGCGGTCGATCAGGCCCCCCTCGTCGCTTGGCAGGTTCGGGAGCGGAGGCGGCCGAAGCTGTCGTACTGGTGGGGGATGATGGTGCGGTCGTGGCTCTGGGCGGTCACTCGGTGCTGATGGGGATGGGTCACTTCGACTCGTGATGTCGGTTGATAGTGGGTTCGCGATACGCCACGGGTGGCGGCGGGACGGTCCTGGAGCATGCGTGCGGGGCGGTGCTCCTAGCTGCGTTGTTGCAGGGGCAGCCGGTTTCCGGGTTGGGTGACGAGATCACGCCACGCGAGGTGCGGTTTCAGCAGAGTGCGTCCTGCCCTGTTGATGACCTGGTCGTGCTGGGGATTGCCCCGCTGGTTTCCGGACGATGTTCATCGGGGTACGTCGCTCGCCGACCGTCGGCGTCAGTAGCGCCCCTTTTGTGAAGCTGTTGGCGGACTACCTCCGGGTAGTGGTCGATCACGGTGCTGCGCGCCATCGCCCGCGAAGCCGGCGTCCCAGCAACATCAACCGTCGCCGTCCTGCTGCGCCTGGCCAAAACTGGCGTCATCACCCCCGAGCAGCACGAAAGCTGCGCCAGAACGTTGATCAAGGCACGCGTCGGCGACATGCCCCTCGACGAACCGCGACTCCTCGAACTCGCCGAAGACGACAAGTGGCGCCCCACCTGCGTCGCCGCAGCCCTCGCCCGCCCCGCCGCCTGGACCCACCCGCACGACGCCCTAGCGCTCTACCGACGGCTGATCACCCAGGCCCGCACCCACGCACCCCGCACTCTCCCGCAATGGCTCCACTCCGCCGTCCAAGGGGCCGCCGCCCTGCCCGCTGGCCCGGACGCGGCCACCGGCAGGGCCGCCTGACTGCTCGTGATCACCATCGGGACGACGGCGGCGCAGGGCCAACTCGCGGCGGACCTGGTCTTCGTCACGCGCCAGGCACTCGCCGAGATCGATGATCCTGACTCACCACCAACGGCGGATCCGCTGCAGCACACCACGACACTGCTGAGGGATGCCTTTGCGGAGGCGTTATCGCATGAACTCGCCGCTCGCCTTGTTCTGAGTATCTTCTCGACACTGTCCGAATCCGATAAAAGCACGGTTGTCCAGGCGCTGCTCCGCTGACCCCTCACGGCACCACAAAAGTCTCCCGGCAGCCGATCGCCACCGGCGCGGACCGGAATCGGATTGCTGGGTGCCCACCGACGAAAAGCATCGCAGGTCAGGGCTTTGATGCGAAGATCACCCAGATATACGAAGGTACGAACCAGGTCCAGCGCATCATCATGGCAAGGCAACTGCTGGGCGGCGTCTCCTAGGCTGTTTCCCCAGCTCGGTGAGGTTCCCCCGACAGCTCGGAGAACATCATCACCTCCACGTTGTCGGGGGAACCTCACCGAGCCACGGTGGTGGCGGAGTTAATCTATGGGTTGGTGGTCGGTCGTCTTGGGTGCCGCGGTTCCTAACGCTGCCGGGAGTCTGTGAGACAGGCCGCCACCGGCCAGCTCCCGGTCAGCGGAGAGTACCGAGGGTGCGGTTGAGCTCGCCGCGGGAACGGATACCCAGCTTGGGATAGATCCGCGACAGATGGGTGGTGACCGTCCGGGGCGACAGGAAGAGCCGGGCGGCGATGTCTCGGTTGCTCAAACCCTCGGCCGCCAGCCGGGCGATCTGCGTCTCCTGCGGCGTCAGGCTAGACGTGACGTCGATGGTGGGCCGGCGCAGCGTCTCGCCGGAAGCGCGGAGTTCGCCCCGGGCTCGGTCCGCCCAGGCGGTCGCGCCGAGCGCGTCGAAGGTGGCCACGGCGGCACGCAGCATCGGACGGCAGTCGGCGGCTCGCCGCTGGCGGCGCAGCCACATCCCGTAGGCGTGCTGCAGCCGTGCCTGCTCGAACGACCAGTCGGCGAAGTCCTCGGCCAGCGCCGCCTCGTACGCCTCTGCGGTGTCGGCCAGCGCAGTGCGGGCGTACCGCAGCCCGGCGAGCAGGGCCGGCGATGGGCACTGCGCTGCGATCGGCGTCATCTCGTCGACCAGCCGCTGCAGCGGCGCCAGCGCGTTGCACCGCACCGCCGCGTCGGCGAGGTGCCCGAGCAGGCTGAACCGGGTGTACGGGTGATACGCCTGATCCGTCGGGTCGAAGACCCGGTGCAGCTCCCGGTACGCGTCCTCGGGACGTCCGGCGGCGAGCGCGGCTACACCCCGGATCTGCTGCACCAGGCTCAGCATCGTGAGCTGGCGGGCCGGCACCAGCACCGCCTCGGCCTGATCGGCGATCTTCAACGCGGTCGCGGTCTCACCGCGCAGCGCCTCGGCGAAGCCGGTGGCCAGGGCCAGCGACAGCCGCCAGGTGGTCTCGCCAGTCTCCGCCGCCAGCAGGTCACCCTCCACCGCAAGGGTCGAGGCGGTCCGTACGTCACCGAGGTAGGCCGCGGACATCACCTGCGTGATCAGGGCTTTGCTGAGCATGCCCAGACGACCCTGTTCACGCAGCCGGACAGCGGCGGCCTTCTGGATGGTGACGGCGAGTGTGTGGGCGCCCAGCGCGTAGGCGGAGATGCCGAAGAGCCACTCATGGTGCGGGCTCAGATCGCCCCGCTCGCGCAGTTCCACCATGCTGCGCAGGCACCACGCACCGTGGGTCATCGGCGAGATCTCACCCAGGATGAACACCAGCCGCGGGTCATCCGGGGGCACGTCCAGGCTTTCGGCGACAGCGACCAGCCGTTCGGTGACTTCGGGTTCCGGTACCGACCAGTAGACACGCAGCGCGATCGCCGCCAGCGATTCCAGTACGGCGCTGGGGTCACCGTCGCGGCCCAGCGTTTCGACGGCGTCCGCGAAGGCGGCCATCCGGCCTGGTCCGCTCCAGCCGGTGCCGAGGTAGATCTCCCGGATGAGGCCGTACAGCGCTCGGTCGGCGGGGGCGAGTTCGTCTTCCCGGACCTCCTTCAACAGCCGTACCGTGTTTTCGGCGTCGCCCTGCGCGGCGGTCGCGTCGATCGCCGACACCAGCCGGTTGCCCCGGGCCAGGGTGTCCTCGCTGAGGCGTACGGCTTGTTCGAACGCGGCCAAGGCCGTGCCGATCGTCTGCCGGTGGCTGGCTCGCCGAGCCGCGTCCGTCAGCTCCCGGGCCAGCTGCTCGTCCGGGCCGGAGGCGGCAGCGGCGCGATGCCAGATCCGGCGCTCCGGATCCCCGGACAGGGAGTCCGCGAGCGCTGCATGCACACGACGTCGCTGGGTCGGGGTTGCCGACTGGTACAGCGCAGAACGCAGCAGCGGATGCCGGAACCGCAACCTGAACCGGTCATCGACCTGCACCAGCCGCGTCATCACCGCTGGCTCGACGTCGTCCGGGCTGACGCCACCACGTTCGATCCGACGACACGCACCGACAATCTCGTCCAAGTCGTCGCCGTCGTCCAGTGCGGCCACCAGCAACAACGAACGGGTAGCCAACGGCAGTTCGGCCACCAGGTTGGAGAACATGCGCTCCACCCGAGTGCTCAGCGGCAGCCAGGAGGGCAGCAACGCACCGGCGCCGGACCGCATCGCCGCCCCACCCAGCTCGACCAGGCCGAGCGGATTACCGGCAGCCTCATCGAGCACACGCTGACTCAGCGCGGCGCTCAGGCCCGGAGCCACCTCGGAAAGCAGGACCACCGAGTCATCGGCAGACAAGGGCTCCAGTCGCAGTTCCGGCAGTCCGGCACCGCCCAGCCGCCGGTCCACGTCATCCCCGTCGCGGATGGTGAACACCATCGCGATCCGGTCCGAGCCCAACCGGCGAGCCACGAACGTCAGGGCATCCCAGCTGGCAGTGTCCAGCCAGTGGGCATCCTCGACGGCCAGCATCAGCGCCGTCTCGGCGGCACAGTCGCTGAGCAGGTCGAGCACCACCACCGCCGCTCGGTACGGCAAGGTGTCCGGGGACTGCAGCACCGCGTTCGCCGCTCGGCCCACCTCCGGCGCAGCACGCAACAGCCGATGCAGGCCGGCGTACGGGACATGCACCTCCGCCGTCACTCCCGCGGTCGACAGCACCCGCATACCGAGCTGCACGGCCCGGTCGACGGCATGCTCCAGCAGAGCCGACTTGCCGATGCCGGCCTCCCCGCGCAAGACGGTTACGCCACCCTCGCCACCAGCTACGCCCGCGAGAAGATCATCCAACGTTCGTAGTTCCCGCTGGCGCCCCGTGATCACGTGGACATGCTAGAGGACGTCTGGAATGGATTGACCTGATCCAGCGCCGCAACGGTGGGATTCGCTATCGATGGTGATCTGGCCGCGCGGGATTGCCGGTATGAGCGTGCGCCTGATCCTGCCTTCTGAGCCGGCACTTGATGCGCCGAGGGCAGTCCCGCCGGCGCCCTGGTGGACGTCGGCGGGACTGCCGGGTGGTGGGACGGCCGATCAGGTGGAGATCTCGGTGCTGACGCCGGGCTCCAACCACCGGATGCTGCGCTGGATGTCGGCGGCGGCGTTGGCGAATGCGCGCTCGATCGCCGCTCGGGGTTGCTGGAAGTGTCGCCATCCCTCGTAATGGACGGGAATGACGGTGTGGGGCCGGATGGCCTGGCAGAGTTCGACGGCGTCATGCCCGGTCATCGTGTACCGGATGGGCCCGGTGACCGGAAATCGGACGCCGCCGAGGTGCAGCAGGGCGGTGCCGATCCGGAGCCGTTCGGCGGCGGTACGGATCCCGTGGTACAGGACCGTGTCCCCGGAGATCCACAACTGGCCGTGGTGCTGGCCGTCCCACCGCAGCGCGAATCCGATGACGTCGCCGACTATCGGCCGGCTCAACGGCGGGCCGTGTCGGCATGGTGTCGCGGTGACCTCGATCGTCGGCCGGCCCTCGGCGCTGAGGGTCGTGCTGGCCCACGGTGCGAGTCCGATGGCGGTGCTGCCCAGCCGTCCGGCGCCCGGTTCGGTGGTGAGGACCGCCGCGGCTTCGGGCAGCAGGGTGCGCCCAAGATCGTCGAGGTTGTCGCCATGGTGGTCGTGGGTGAGCAGGACGGCGTCGATATTGCCTAGCTCGGCCAGGTTCACCGCTGGGCCGGTCACCTTCGTCGACGAGGTTCCCCAGCCGAAGTTGTAGCGGCGGCCGGGAGGGTCGAACGTCGGGTCGGTGAGCAGCCGCCACCCGCCGACCTCGATGAGGGTGGTGGGTCCGCCGATGTGGGTGATGCGGGTCTGCGGTGCGGGGTTCATCGGGCGTGGCGCAGGGCCCAGTCGAGGGCGAAGTCGGCGATCTCCTCCCAGCCCTTCTGTGCCGGAAGCAGGTGGGCGTAGCCGTCGTACTCGACGTGTTCGGTGATGGTGTTCGACGTGTAGTGCTTGACGTTGGAGCGTTGCACCGCCGGGGGCATGATGTGGTCCTCGCTGCCGGAGACGAACAGCAGCGGTGCCCGGTTGTCGTTGCGGTAGTCGACCCAGGTGTCCTGGTGACCGGGCTGGAAGTTCGCCAGGACACTGCCCCACAGGATCCGGCCGTTGGCCGGGATGTGGTACCGCTCGTACAGGGCCTTGGCCTCGTCGTCGTTGAACGTGTTGGTGAACGCGTACTTCCACTCGTCCAGGGTGAGGCCGATGGACTTGTGCCGGTTCGCTGGCGACCGCAGCACCGGCAGCGTCGACCTCACCTGGGAGAACGGCACCACGTGGACGCCTTCGGTGGGGGCGGAGTTGAGCGCGACGGCGCAGGCGCCGTAGCCGTGGTCGAGCAGGATCTGGGTGAACGCGCCGCCGGCGGAGTGGCCCATGATGATCGGTGGTTTCGGCAGCGGCCGGATGACCGCTTCGAGGTGTTCGATGATGGCCGGGACGGTGAGTGCGGTGATGATGTCAGGGTTGGCGTTGAGCGCCTCGACCTCGACGTCGAAGCCAGGGTAGCCGGGTGCGAGGACCCGGAAGCCCTTCTGCTCGTAGTGGGTGATCCAGTGCTCCCAGCTGCGCGGGGTGACCCAGAAGCCGTGGACCAGGACGATGGTGTCAGGTGCGTTGCTCACGGTCAGGCTCCGTAGGTGTTGAGATAGGCGAGCAGGTCAGCGCCGAGTTGGGCCTTGTGGGTGTCGGTGATGCCGTGCGGCGCACCGGGGTAGACGATCAGCTCGGCGCCCTTGACCTGCGTGGCGGAGGACTTGCCGCCGACCTCGAACGGGACGACCTGGTCGTCGTCGCCGTGGATGACCAGGGTCGGCACGTCGAACTTGGCGAGGTCGTCGCGGAAGTCGGTGGCCGAGAACGCGGCGATCGACTCGTACGCGTTGCGGTGCCCGGCGGCCATGGACTGGAGCCAGAACGCGTCGCGGATGCCCTGGGAGACGTTCGCACCCGGGCGGTTGTTGCCGAAGAACGGCCCGTCGGCGAGATTCTTGTACAGCTGTGACCGGTCGGCGGCGGAGCCGGCGCGGATGCCGTCGAACACCTCGACGGGCACGCCGTGCGGGTTGTCGTCGCGGCGCACCATCAGCGGCGGCACCGCGGAGACGAGGACGGCCTGCGCGACGCGGGCGGTGCCGTGCCGGCCGATGTACCGGGTGATCTCGCCGCCGCCGGTGGAGAACCCGACGAGCGTGACGTCGCGTAGGTCGAGGTGCTCGATCAGGGCGGCGAGGTCGTCGGCGTACGTGTCCATCTCGTTGCCGTGCCACGTCTGGGTGGAGCGGCCGTGGCCACGCCGGTCGTGGGCGATGGCCCGGTAGCCGTTGTCGGCGAGGAACAGTTGCTGGGCCTCCCAGCTGTCGGAGTTGAGCGGCCAGCCGTGTGAGAGCACGACCGGACGCCCGGTGCCCCAGTCCTTGAAGAAGATGTCGGCGCCGTCGGACACGGTGACGAATGGCATGGTGAGGTCCTTTCGTAGGCTGCTCGGAAGCGAGCACCTGATCGGTTGCGGGAGTGACGGCCGCTCAGGAGCGCGGGTCGGCACTCGCCCGGGCGGCGAGCGCGATGAGGTCGGCGGTGAGCTGCGGCTGCGACATCATCGCGACGTGCGAGGCGCGCGCCTCCACGATGCGGGACCCGGCCCGTTGCGCCATGAACCGCTGGGCGGCGGCGGGGATGAGGTTGTCGTCGCGGGCGATGAGGTACCAGGACCGGATCCGCTTCCAGGCCGGTGGTCCGGACACCTGGTCGAGGGTGTGCACGTCGCCGGGCCGCTGCGTGGCGGCCATGACCTGGGTCGTGGAGCGGGGCAGGTCACCGGCGAAGATGTCGCGGAACAGGTCCTGCTTGACGTAGCCGTCGGTGCCGCCGCCGGGCAGCGGGTACGGCCGGAAGTCGAGGGCCTGCTCCGTGAGCTTGGTGCCGGGGAACTTCGTCTGCAGGCCCAGTACGGTGTCGCCGGCGTCCGGTGCGAACGCGGCCACGTATACGAGGGCTTTGACGTTGGGGTTGCCGGTGGCCGCGTTGGTGATGATGACGCCGCCGTAGGAGTGTCCGACCAGGACGATCGGACCGGGAATCGTGGCCAGGATGCTGGCCAGGTATGTGGAGTCGGTGTCGACGCCGCGCAGTGGGTTCGCCGGCGCCAGGACCGGGTATCCGTCACGGACGAGCCGGCGGATGACGTCGTTCCAGCCGGAGGCGTCCGCGAACGCGCCGTGGACCAGCACGACAGTCGGCTTCGGCCCGGACGCTCCGTGGGCGTGGGCGGGTGCGGCCGTCACCGCGGTGACGACACCCGCGGCGACGACCGCCGCAGATCCGGTCAAAACAGTGCGGCGGGAAACTGAGGACATGACCTGCTGGTTCCTTTCGGGATGGGGTACTGCTGACCCTGCTGGTGCCCGGCGACGGGCAGGCGGCATCGGCCCACGCACTGGTGGGAGTCATGCCTTTCGGAGCCGGCCGCGGCGCTGTCTTCGCGGCCGTGCCGTGAACGTTACGGTCGCGTCGTCGAGCCGTCGTGAGTCAAATGACTGCGGATTCGGACGCGGATCCGGACCTGATCGAGCGGCTCGACCGGTCCGGGGCGGCTCAGCGGTCGTGTTCGGCGGCCATCCGCTGCAATTCGCTGCGCGAGGTGATGCCGAGTTTGGGGAACATCCGGTACAGGTGGCTGCCGACGGTCCGGTGGGAGATGAACAGGCTCTTGGCGATATCCCGGTTGGTCAGCCCCTGGGCGACCATCGATGCGATCTGGATTTCCTGGGGGGACAACGCTTCCCAGACGTCCGCGACGGGCGAGTCACTGCGTTCCCCGGCCGCCCGCAGCTCCGCCCGGGTGCGCTCGGCAAGGGGGCGCGCCCCGAGGCCGTCGAATCCGTCGCGGGCCTTGCGCAGATGGTCGCGCGACTCACGTACGCGCCGCCGTCGGCGCAACGACTTGCCGTACGCGAGGAGCAGGCGGCAGCGCTCGTAGGGCCACACTGTCATGTCCATCGCGAGGGCTTCGGCGAACCTCGCCTCCGACTCGTCGTCGTCGGCGAGCACCGCCGCCGCGAAGGCGAGGTTCATCCGGCCCGTCGGTGAGATCGTCCGACGTACCTCCAGCGGAAGCCCTTCGACGAGTGATCGGGCGGCGGCGACCTCGCCGCACGCGGTGGCCGCCTCGGTCAGGCTCGCCAGGGACCACAGGGCGTGTGCCGGGTGGTAGGCGCTGTTGGCCGGGTCGTGCAGCTGGGCGAGGCAGCCGAATGCCTGCTCGTAGTGGCCCTGCCCAGCCGCGATGGCTGCGCGCGCGATCAGTATGACGGCCTCGATGGTGGCCGACCGGCGGGGATTCAGGCGGTCGGCGCCGGCGAGGAGGTCCTCGGCGGACGCGAAGTCGCCACGGAACGCCGCCACCGCCGCGTGCGCCACGAGCGAGGCAGCCTCCCAGAACGGCTGGCGGGTCTCGGCGCACAACCGGGTGCTCTCCTCGGCGGCGGCCACCGCGTGCGACCAGTTCCCGCGACGCATGGCGGACCACGAGAGCAGCGACAGCGTCCGGCCGAGGGTGTGCAGGTGTCCCTCGGAACGCAGCCGGTCCGCCGCCTCGACGAGCAGACCCTCGGAGACGTCGGACGCTCCCGCGCACGCAGCCGCGTGGGCGAGCCGGTAGGTGGTCATCGTGTCGCGGCTACCGGTCGGAATCCGAGCGATCAACGCCCGTAACGTCTCGTCGCTGTCGAACGGCGAGCAGTACGCCAGCAGCTGGGCGCGCATCGGCAGGTCGACGGCTGTCAGCTGGTCCGCCGCGGCGATCACCTGCCTGCCGACCGGGCGGCCGGGCGAGAGGTTCCAGCATCGCAGCGCCGACGCGCGGAGCAGGTCGGTTGCTAGCGTGTTGTCGCCGATCATCGTGGCCCGTCCGGCGAGGTCGACGAGCATGGTGATGCGCTGCTCACCGCCACGGTCGCCGTCGGCCAGCTCGTTCAGCCACTCGTAGCGGAGCTCGTCGTGCTCATCGTCCACGAGGTCCCGGTAGTGCCTGCGCAGCCGCTCACCGTGCTCGGGCTGCCCGACCGCGTAGGCAAGTTCAGCCGCCCGGTAGGTGCGCGCCGCCTTGTCACGCCTGCCGACGGAGAGCTGGGCCGAGCGCTCCAATGCGCGTACCGCGTTCGTCGACGCACCGCGTTTGATGGCCTGCTCGGCGCGATGTTCGAGCTCGGCCGCCAGCGTCGCGTCCGGCCGCAGCGCCGCAGCCGCCCAGTGCCACACGGACCGCTCCGGTCGGTCGACCAACACCTTGGCGAGAGCGGCATGGCAGGCTCGTCGCCGGTCGGGTCCGAGACGCTGCAGGATCGCTGACCGGATGAGCGGATGCCGGAAGCGGACAGCGACGCCGTCCACCACGATCAACCCGGCCGACACCGCCGGATCGAGCGCCGGGATGGCATCCCGGCCCGACAACAGCTCGGCGGCGGCGACGATCTCCGCGACGTCGTCGGAGTCGCTGAGCGCCGCCACCTCCAGCGTCGTCGTGGTCGCCGCGTCGAACTCGCCGATCCGGGCCAGGAACGAGCTCTCCAGGCGCGCGGTCAACGGCAGATGGTCGATGTGCGAGCCGGCGTAGGCACCCACCGCGCGAGGCAGCTCCAACAGCGCGAGCGGGTTGCCGCACGCGGCCTCCAGCAGCAGCGACCTGGTACTTTCGTCCAGCGTGCCGGCCACGCTGTCCAGCAGCGCCGCTGCGGACTCCGTGTCGAGGGGCGCGAGGCCCATGGAGGGTACGGCCGCGTCGAGCAGAAATCCGGGCTCGTTCTCCCGGTGCGTCGCCAGCAGCACGACGCGATCGGACGCGACCCTGCGTGCGACGAACGCCAGGGCCTGCTGACTGGACGGGTCCATCCACTGGGCGTCGTCGACCAACAGCAGGACCGGCCGCCCCACCGCCACCTCGGCCAACAGTTCAAGCGCCGCCATCGCCACCGTGTACAGGTCCGGCGCCGCGGCCGACGTACGGCCGAACGCGACCTCCAAGGCCTGCCGGTAGTGCGCGGTCAGCCGGTTGCTGTGACTGAGGACGGGACGCATCACCTGGTGCAGTGCGGCGTATGGCAGCCCGAACTCGGTGGCCGAGCCGAGAGTACGCAGCACCCGGAATTTGTCGCCGGCCGTCGCGGCGGCCCACTCCAGCAGCGCCGACTTGCCCACACCGGGGGTACCGCGAATCACCAGTGCCGCGCCGCCATCGGCGGCGCCGTCCAGCAGCCTGCCGATGGCCGCCTGCTCCGGCGCCCGACCGACCAGTGCACGTTGCGTGTCCACGCTCACCTCCGCCGTCCACTTCGATGTCGCGCCAGGCTGGCCCGACGCTAATCGCAGGATCGAGTCCAACCACGATGCTGTCAGGTCTTCGTCAGCAGGTGAGACGTGCGGACTATCCGGCACCGTTTGCGGCAGCGGCGCAGACACCGACCGCACTGCCAGTGCTCCGCCCGGCCCGGCCAGCGCCTGCCGCAACAACTTGTCGACCAGCGCGACCTCGGCGTCCCGGCCGTCCCCAACGTACTGATCATCGTCGATTTCCATCATGAGTGACGGGTTTCTTGGTTCACACTTGCAATCTAGGAACGCGGGGCTGTGCTTCGCGTACGTACGAATACGTACCACTCCGCATAGCGCCGCCGATGCGAACCAATCCGGGATCACGTCTGATCGGTTGCGGGACGGTCGCCGCTTCCCGGGCGGCGATTACCGTCAAGATCGCCTGGGTGAGCATGGCGAGGGTGACGTGTCGGTGCCAGGCGTGCCAGCGGTTGACCTGGGGTTCGTCTAGGCCGATGGTTCCGCCGGTCTGGAAGCAGGTCTCGATCGACCAGCGGGTCCCGGCCACCCGCACCAGCACTCGCAGTGGTACGGGTTGGGGTGACCAGCAGCGGTAGAACGCCAGTGCCGGCCCCGTTCCTGCTCCTGCAACGGGGCCGGTACGCCGATACTCGTACCCGCGCACAAACGCGGCGCAGGCGCCTGGATGTCGGGATGGCGTGGCGGTCGTGCAGGTCCCGGCGGAACGCCAGCCACGTCTGCCGGGCCTGCGCCCACACATCGGGCCGCGGTTGCAGTCAGGTGAACGTGG
The DNA here is from genome assembly GCF_055586685.1 of Micromonospora sp. NPDC049529. Taxonomy (NCBI): domain Bacteria; kingdom Bacillati; phylum Actinomycetota; class Actinomycetes; order Micromonosporales; family Micromonosporaceae; genus Micromonospora; species Micromonospora sp. NPDC049529. Next base: position 103,971 of record NZ_JBVJHT010000011.1, on the reverse strand, counting down.
TCAGCCCAGCCTCGGTGGAGCCGGAATCGTCGATGTAGTGCGGCCGGAACGGGATCTCGCGAATCGGGGTGGCTCTTGTTTCGGACGGCTGGTCGGGGCCGGGGTCAGTCAGCGGTGAGGATCTTGTCGGTTCGGCACGGTCATCGGAGGGATCTCCCTTCGTGGCGCAGGCTGTCAGCTGACGATGAAGTTGGCCATCATGGCCATGTCTTCGTGTTCGAGGTTGTGGCAGTGGAAGACGTATTTGCCTCGGTAGCCGTCGAAGTGGATGAGGATTTTGGCTTGTTCGCCGGGGCGTAGGTCGATGGTGTCTTTCCAACCGGCGTCGAAGGGTCCGGGTCCCTCGCTTCCCCGGGCCAGGACTTGGAAGGGGCTGAGGTGGATGTGGACGGGATGGTGGAAGTCGGCGTTCAGTTGCCAGATTTCGGTGGTGCCGAGGCGGACCTGTGCGGCGACGGAGTCGGGGCTGAACGGGGCTCGGGAGATGAGCCAGCCGTGGTGGTCGTTGACGTCACCGGCCCGAAAGTCGAACTTGCGGGTGGTGACCGCGTCGGCCGGCCGCAGGGCGGCGATGGCGGAGAGTCGATCTGGGATCTTGAATGGCTGTGGTTGGCCGTCTCTGACGATGAACCGCATGACCTGTCCCATTGTTGCGGCGTCGAAGTCGTTGATCAGGGTGACTTCGGTGCCTGGGGTGTAGTGAGAGAAGTCGACGAGGACGTCGAACCGTTGTGCGGGAGCCAGTTCGAGGTGATCGTGCCGGATGGGCTCGGTGAGGAGTCCTCCGTCGGTACCGATCTGGGTGAAGGCGGACGGGGGCGCCGGGTCGAGGCGCAGTGACAGCTGGCGAGCGTTGCAGGCGTTGAGCAGGCGTATCCGGTAAGTGCCGCGCTCGACGGGTGTGATGGGCCAGGGTGTGCCGTTGACGAGCATGACGTCACCGAGGACCCCGGCGACGTAGTCGCCGTGGACTCCGTGCTGGTTCACCAGGGTGGGGTCAAGGCTGGGGTAGAGCAGTGATCCGTCGGTGTCGAAACTGCGGTCGGTGATCATCAATGGCAGGTCGCGGTCGCCGGCCGGCAGCTGTAGAGCCGCCTCTTCGTCATCGTGGTGCAGGTGGAAGCCGGCAAGCCCTCGCCAGACGCTGGGGCCGGTGAAGTCCATCCGGTGATCGTGGTACCACAGGGTTGCTGCCCGCTGCTGAAGCGGGAAGGTGTAGGTCCGGTCGCCCTGCCGAATGTCGCCGCCGGTCGACATGTGACCGTGGCTGCCGCCCGTGTGGCGCTGGTGCTGGGCGTAGTAGCTCATGTCGGTGGGGTAGACGTAGTCGGTCGGGTAGCCGTCGCTGTCCGGTGGCGTCTGTCCGCCGTGCAGGTGGACGACGGTGGGTAGCGGCAGGTTGTTGGTGTGTCGGACCTTGGCGGTGCGGCCTCGTCTACTGCGGATCGTCGGTCCCGGGAAAGAGCCGTTATAGGTCCACAACTCGGTCGGCAGCCCAGGCAGGATCATGGCCCGCGTGACGCTCTGCACGATGTCGTAGTAGTCGGTGGTCGCGTCGGAGTGGGTCGGGCGCAGTACGGGTGGGAGGGTGAGCCGCCGTCGGAATGCCGGTGGGAGCGGTGCGCGGCTGGGCAGGACCTTCCCGGTGGAGCTGGTTCCGGCGATGCCGCTGACGAAAGGGATGCCGATGCCGGCGGCGGTTATTCCGGCTCCGGCGATGCCGAGGAAGCTACGGCGGCTGATGGTGGTCATGGGGTCGTCCTCCATGCTGCGGCGGTGAGGGCGATCAGCAGCACGATGACGGTGACGCCCAGGGGGATGTGCACGGCCAGGATCAGTTGGTAGCCGAGCCAGGTCTGCAGGGCGGTCAGGACGAGCAGCACGATCGAGGCGGGCAGTGGCCAGCGGGGGCCGCCCCCGATGAGGCGCCACAGGATCGCGGTGACGATGCTGGCCGCGGTCGCCGCGACGGTGTAGGTGGCCGTGTCCCGGTGGAGGTGCAGTGCCGGGTAGCTGCCGGATAGGAACTGGCCGGCGAAGACGGCCTGGTCGAAGGCCAGGACTGCCGCGGTGGTGATGGTGAGCCGGAACAGCCAGGCCGGCCACCGCCGCCTCGACGAAGTGGTGTGAGGCATCGGGGACGGCGTGATCCGTGTGGTCGTCATGATGCTTCGAACACCTGGGTGTGATGGGAACGGAAGACTTGCACGTCGGCAAGCAGACGAGAAGCCGCCATGCTGGAACGCGCAGCCGGGCTGGTCAGCATTGCCGCCAAGGCATCGTCGTCGCGCCAGCGCGCGTGGTGGATGACATGCCGTCCGTCGTCGGACCGGGTCAGTGTCGAACCGAGGAAGCCGGGCGTGTGCTCCAGCACGTCGTGGCCGGTGGCGGTCAGTAGGGCGTACAGCTGAGTCTGGTGTTGTTCGGTGACGGTGAAAACACTCGTCACGGTCAGCCCGCCGTACCTCGTTTCAGGAGCATCGGGCGGGCTTGCCGGAGCCGGGGTAGGAGCGGTCATCGCTGAGCCGCCAGGGTTTTGCGGACTGCGACGATCGTGACCGCGACGAGGGTGGCGAAGATCGGTCCCGTGGCCGCGTGAGCGACTGCGAGCACGACGACATCGCCCCGGTCGTAGAAGATCGCCTGCACGGTGGCGTTGATGATGTTGATACCGATCGCCGCACCGGTAGCCGTCAGGTGGACACGGCGCAGCGCGGTATTGCGGTACCAGTCGCGAGGGCCGCCGCTGACCCGGTTGAGTAGCAGTCCGGTCAGCGGGCGGCGCGCGATGATGGTGGCCAGACACACCATGATCACGGCGAGCGGGATCAGGGTCGGTACCAGGAAGAAGTCCCGCGCCTCGCCGGTGACGGCGGCGACCACCGCGCACACCGCCACGACCAGGATGCCGATCAGTGCCGACCATGGCGACCGCCGGTGTGCCAGCCGGTAGCCCAGGCCCGCGACAGCGGTTACAGCGGCGGCGGTGATCGCCGGGTACAGGGATGCCACGACGTTCGTCGTCACGAACACCAGGCCAGGAGCTGCGGCCACGACGATCCCGATCCAGCGGTCCGGGTCGGTCCAGGTCTGCCTGATCGCCGCCCATCGCGACTCTGGTTCCTGGTCGCGGCCCTGCCGAGGCCGGGGTCGTGGTTGTGGCTCGGGGCCGTGGGTGACGTCGTCGTCAGGCATTGGGTCACCGATCGTGAGGGTCGCTCGTTGATCGTTCATGGTGAGATGGTTGCATGCGAAACGGTATCTTGCAAACCTGTCGCTGGCGAGATAGTGTCTTACGGTGCCTATCGAATCAGCTTCCGCCAGTCAGTCAGCTACGTCCGGCACTCCGGAGAATCCGGCGGAGGGGTCGCCCTTCGCGATCGGGTTGCTGCTGCGTCAGGCGCACGACCACGTGGCCGCGGCGATGGACGGGGCGTTGGCGCCGTTCGGCATCGAGCGGCGCCACCTGATGGTGCTGATGCGGCTGCACGCCTCGGGCCCGCTCAGCCAACGCGACCTCGTCGCGCAAACGAACCACGACAAAGCCTCGATCGTCCGGATCGTCGACGACCTCGAGCGACTCGACCTCGCCTCACGCCAACTCGTGCCCGGCGACCGGCGACTGAGGGCCGTCACCCTGACCGAGCACGGCCGTGACGTCTTCGCCCAGGCCCACCAGGCCGCCGAACCCGCCGCCGCGACAGCAACCGCCGCCCTCACCCCAGCGCAGACGCAGCAACTGCAACAACTTCTACGCGCGATGGTCGGCTCTTGAGCCCGCCCCGGCCTACCACCAGCTCAATGGCATGAAAGGCCTCAACCCATGCGTGTTCTCATCATCGGCGCCGGCCTCGGTGGCCTCACCCTCCTACACGGACTACGCAACGCCGGGATCGACGCCCGAGTGTTCGAACGATCCACGCACCACGCACACCAGCCCGCCAGCTACGGGATCCACCTCAACGCCGACGGCCTGCGCGCACTGCACGCCTGCCTCCCTGACCAGAACTGGAAAATGATCGACGGGGCCGGAACCCCCGCGCCACTGGTCATCCGCTTCCGCGACCCCCACCGCGGCATCCTGGCCACCATCGACAAACGGTTCCCCGAACACACCACCGATCCGATCACCAAACGCCGCGCGATCACCCGCGGCAAGCTCCACGAAGCCCTCCTACACAACACCGCTACCGAAGACGACACGGAACCCCACGTGTACTGGAACAAGAGGTTCACCCACTACCAACTACGCGGCGACAACGTCCGGGCATACTTCGCCGACGGCTCGCACACCGACGGCGACATCCTCGTCGGTGCCGACGGCAGTAACTCCCGCGTCCGCCACCAATGCCTCCCCAACCTGCAACGTCAGGAGCTCGGCATCATCAACATCGCCGGCCGCGTCCCCCTGACAGGCGCGGTCGCCGCCGCCCTACCGGCCGACTTCACCGATGGCGGCATCAACAACGTCGTCCCTGCCCGAAACGGATGGATGTTCCTCTCCACCTGGGCCAGCGGCGATCCCGACCACACCGACGTCAGTAGCGGGGACACCCAATACCTCGTCTGGGCCTGGGCCGGACCGGAAAACTCGTACCCGCCAGGAGTGAAAGAGCTCGACGGAATCCAGCTCAAGCAACTCGTCACCGAACGCGTCCGCGACTGGACAGCAGCTCTACGGACCATGGTTGACGCCACAGATGCCGCCACCGTCAGCACCGTGCCGCTACGGACCATGCCTCAGCTCCCCGGGTGGGCACCCTCGCGAGTCACACTCCTCGGCGACGCCATCCACAACATGACGCCGATGGCAGGCATCGGCGCCAACACCGCCCTACGAGACGCCGACCAACTCCGCCAAGCCCTCATCACCGGCACCGAACCGGTGAGCAGCATCGGTGTCTACGAAACCGCCATGCGACACTACGCCAACCAGGCACTAGCCCTCTCCACCAGGAACGCCACCAACGCCGCCCTCGCCACACCAACGAACCGGACCATGTTCCGTGCGCTCCTCCGGGCGAGTGCGGCCATCCCCGCCCTACGCCGCAAGATCTTCGGGCCGTCTATCTAATCGATCAGACACCGGCTCGTAAGCATGCGCCTCTCGGGCAGGGGTATTACCGGGTCGTTGTCGGTGCCGTCGGCCGTCGGGCGTCGCCCCAGCTTAAGGTGATGGCGGGTCACGGCTCGGTACGTGGTGTAGGTGAACATCTGCGCTCGGGGCGGTCAAAGGACAAGCCCTGTTCAGCCGCCCGTGCCGCGGTCGGGAGTTGGTGTGGCGGAGCTGCCGGTATGACCTGACCGGTACATTGGTGCTCCGTTCTGTTGGGCCAGCGCGGATCGATCATGTTCGGTGGGCAGGTGACACGTCACGGTGTGGCATGTCGCGGCAGCGGGTGATCGCCGCCCAGGCCCAGACGAGCGAGTCCGAAGTCGGGTCTGTGGTCGGGCGGCTATCTCTTCGATACGTCGGCCGCTTCGTAGCTCAATGTCGATTTGGCCCTTCGACGTGTGGTTCACCGACTCGATGAGCTGCCGAATCGGCTTCAGCAGGGATTCTGGGCAAACGTTGGTTCGACCAGGCCTCAGAGGGTGTTGTCGCAGGTCAGGCCGCTTTGATGCAAAGATCACCCAGATCTACGAGGGTACGAATCAAGTGCAGCGGATCGTCATGGCAAGACAGCTGCTCAACGGCATTGCTTAGGCTGTTTTGCCAGCTCAGGGCCGTGGCGGCGGCTGAGTTGATCTTTCGGTTGACTTCGGCTGATCATGGCTCGTTTCGGATGTCATGCTGGGCAAATGCTGGCCTGCGTGCTGACAAATGTCGATTAATCGATGTTGGCTGTCCCCGGTGGACCCCGGAATCAGTGATCGGCGCCGATGGGTGCCGGAAGCTGCGAAATTACTGTGAGTGGATTCGCCCTCGCGTTGGGTCAATGCTTCGCTTTCGCTGGACTGGTACTGAGGCCCGGGCGACCTGCCGGCCTGATCCAGCCAGTTCCCGGTAGGCGCCGATTCATCCATCGGCGCCTGGGCGGCTACGCCGGACTCGCTGGTCAGGGCTGGTCCTGACTGCGAAACGGATCTAACCTCACGAACCGCCCTCTCAAGGCTGGCACCCCTGACGGCGTGGCCCGAGTTGGTTGCACGCGGTGGTGACCGCTCACGCCCGTGCCAGTAGGCTCCGGCGGTCATCTTCCTAGTAGTTCGATGAGCGTGTGGTCGGCCTGGGCCAGGGTCGGTGGGCCGGACATCGGTCTTGTCAGGATTCGCCGGCAGTGGTCGAGTTCGACGTAGACCTCGCCGCCGGTGTTGTTGGAGGCCCGCAGAACGGCGAACCGGTCTGCCGGGCCCGAGCACTCCTTCGCCGGGGGCATCGAGGCCAACGTGCGCGCGATGACCTCGCGTCGCTGCTCCGGAAGGAGCAGACCGTAGTCGAAGGTTCCGGCGACGTCGGGTGTTCCCTGTCGATCGGCCGGTACCCGGAACACACACAGACGCATCTGTGACGTGGGCTCGAACGGAAGCGATACGTGGCCCGGGAGCGCGCGGGGCGTCGGGCTGGTTTCGATGGCAACCATGTCTTGCCACTCCTGGGTGCAGCCGGAGACGGCGGCCCCGGACGAAAGGATCTCTCGTATGACCTTCTCTTTGATGGTGGTCAGCCGCAGGGCGCGTACGGCTTCCTCTACCTCGGTACGTGCCTTGCCGCAGCCGGTCGTGGGGAGCCCCGGCCGGATCCAGCGGCCGTGGACGTCGAGTAGCAGCAGGTTCGGCACCCAGGGCATATCTGCGGTGCAGGCGTCGGGGATGAACGTGTCGTCGGGTAGCCGCAGCGCGGCGAGCAAGGCGGTCAGGTCGGTGGCCCGGCCCTCGGTCAGGACCAGGTCCTCACCACGGTCGGCGCGTCGTTTGGGTTCGAGTTGGCAGTGGACTGCGACGGTGGCCACGAAACCGGTGTCGAGGCGCGGCAGGATGAGGGCGTCCGACGGGGGCCCGCCGATCTCCATGGGCGCGTCGGTCTCACACGAGGTCCAAGCCTTCTGAACGGCCGGAGTGCCGGTCACAATCGGGAAGGGCCGCCCCTGCAGCTCGTCGGCTGGTGGCTCGGCGATCCTGCCTGTGTTCTCGCAGGCGGCCATGACGGCCAGGGCCGCCAGCACGGTGAGCCCTTTGGCGATCGCGCGCATATCACTCCTCTACCAGCACCGGGCACAACTCGTCCCGGGCTCGACGACGTTGGTCGCGATCCGCATCCCACCTGTCGTCACGCTGCCAACCGTCGGCCCATCGCCTGTAGCGATGGCAGACATTGACGAACCTGTTGTCCATGGTTCAACGAGCGCTAGGGCTTCAGGTGGCGTCCGCGCACCGACCGCCCTGCCTCATGGACGCCGGAACGCGTAGCTGTCGATTGGTTGGTCGCAGGCCCAGTGCTGTTGACCTAAAGCAAAGTGTGCATGACTATCTGTGACCTGTGTGCCGGTTTGATGAGAGGGGTGCGTGTGGCCGGCTCAGGCGTCGACAGCGAGGACCCAATCTGTGAGGCTGAGCAGAACGACTCAAGCCACCATGATTCGACCCCGTCGGCTTTGTCGGAACTGACCGCCGCAGTGCGACAGCTCTTGCGGCACATGTGGGTGGAGGCTCGGTCGCGCGATCGTGACGACTGGCCGCCTGGTTGGCTGATCGCGATTGCTGTCGTGGTGGGCTTGGCGTTCGTGCTGGGGGTGGTGATCCCCCTGATACGTGCAGCGCTGCTCTGGGCAGGTGACGCCACGGCAGCCTTGGGGAGATGGTCGGACGAGCAAGCACTGGTGCGGGTTGTCTCAGAACCGGTGCGTCACTACATCGAGGGCCATGCTGCCGGACTTCCGGTTCCTGCGGTCACGTTGTGGTGGACCTGGTGCGGTGTCGGGGTTGCCTTGTTGGTTTCTGCCTTTCTTCGGTCGGGGGGTGCACGAGCGGGCTGGGCGTTGTACGGCGCGGCGACGGTCGCGATGGTCGCCGCAGAGAGTCCAACTTCCTCCCGCTGGGTCGCGGCAGGGGTCTGCGGCGCGTGGTGGACGCTGTTGTCGATTCCCGCCTACCGACGGCGTAGGCCCACCGACATTGTTGTCACCCCGGCCAGAGGGCCGGTAGCGCTCGAAGCGCCCTCCGCTGTGTCCACGCCGACACACGGGAACGTCGCGGCGGAGCCGATCCTGGCGGACAACGGTCCCCGCGATGACGCGTCGTGGGCTGCGGGCATTTACGAGCTGCTGCTGCGCCGAAGCGCAGCACTCGGTACCGGCACCGCAGCACGTGCATCGTGGACCGCGACGACCACGGGCACCACCGCCTTCGCGGCGATGGACTCCCAGGGCAGGCGGGCGAGTGGAGTAGCCATCAGCGGCGAGGCCGTCCGGGAGCTGCTCGCCGGATTGTCGGTACCCCCTGGCATACCGCCCAAGATGCAGTGGACAAACACGCCAATCAGCCCACCACGAAGCCGCCGTCTCGTCGACGACGGTTACGATGGCCCACCACCGATCGCCGAGTTCATCCGTGACAGCACGGATGTTCTCGCCAGTCTGGCAGAGGCGATCGAGGAGCTGCGGACGCGCTGGCCGCTCGCCGATGCCGACACGCGGATTGCCCACCGTGCCAACATTCTGAACAAGACCCACCCCTTGATCACGGGCGTCAGCGACTACCTTCCTCGCCCACAACGAAGAGACCAAGAGATTGGCTGGGTGTCCCTGAACGACTGGGTGGAGACCCAGACAGTGGTCGGCGGCAACGCGGGCTACTGGAACGACTTCGCGGACCATCGACCCAGGGTGGTGGGGCTGATCGTACGGAAGCTCCTGACCGCTGCTGATCCAGCGACGGCTCTCGCGGAGATCCTTCACGACCTCGGGCACGTGTACCTACAGCGGCTACACGGACCTGCCGGGCCGATCCATCGCGTCACTACCAACGGGACGCACCGCACGCACGCCCTCCGCATACTCGGCGTTCCGCTCATCGCTGCCGAGGTCGAGGTACCGCCTCTGCCACTGCGGATTGATGAGGTGTCTGGCTGGGGTGAAGGCGCATGGGGTGACAGCCACATCGGACCCACGGAAAGTCTCTGGCGCGCGCTGATGGACCGGGGCCTGCTAGCTGGCGACATAGTGAAAACGACTTCCGGGCCAGTGCTGGAACCATACCGCGTCGCGGCGCCGTGGCTGCTGTGCAATCCGCAGGAAGCGGCCACGATCAGCGCGGCGTATGATCGGATATACCCCGGCACCCTCGGAATTCCGGCCGTCGCGATGCAGGGCGCCAACCAGTGGCGGCGATGGCTCCTCGAAAAGGGGATCTGAAAAAGCGCGTGGCTGTAATGACAGCGTCCAATCTTGTCCGTGATTGACGACCCGGATTGGCCGGATAGACAAGCCTCAGCGTTGACTACGTCCTGCTGCCGGAAGACATGGGTTGGCGCTTCCCGGCGGCCCCCGGCTGTCACCACAGGGCGAGCTGATCAATGATCTCGACATCAGATGCCCCGAAGCCGCTCAGAGATGTTGTGACCGAGCGCCTTGTGGATACAGATGCCCACGTTCAGAAGGATGGCTATGCGGAGCGGGAGCGGTCGCTAATGCCGGTGATTCTCGGCGCGGAGACCGCTGTCAGCGTCGCTGCCCTCGGCCTGGTGGTCGCGATCCTGGCTGGCCCGTAGGACCAGGGGGAGTACGGCGGCGTCCACGGCCTGGCGCAGCATCAGGAGATTCCGGGGGTACTGCTTCTCCGTCACGCCTGGCCTTGGGGATGATCAACCACTTGGCCCCCCGACTAGTCGGTCGGGGGCCCAGATGGTGGAGCGCTGTTATCGGGTCTGGCTGCGGCGTTCTGGAACGAGTTCGGGGTCGAGCCCGGCCTCTCGGAACAGGTCACGCAGTCGCTGCTCAACGTCGATCGTCGTGTCCAGGGACCTCAGCGTGGCTGCGGAGGTTCGCTCGATGAGCTGGTCGAGTTCAAGGTCCTTGTTTGGGTCCATCGCTTGCCTCCCTTCTGGCTGCATCGCTCCGCTGCTGGTCGAGCTTGCGGATGAGAGCCTGCCGGGCGTGGCGCAGGTGTGAGCGCACTGTCCCGGGGTCCTGTCCGGTCACGCCGGCGATCTCGGTGGGCGTGTAGCCCTCCGCGGTCCAGGCCATGACGTCTCGCTGTTTGGTGGGCAGGTCCTTCACCATGCGGTGGAAGTGCTGCGCCTCGATATCGAAGATCTGTTCGGTCGCGTCGTCCTGGGGGCCCTTCCGCAGCCACCACTCGCGCTCTCGCCGAGACTTCTGCCGGGTGCGGATGATGATGGAGGTTGCCGTCTGGCGCACCCACGCTCGTGGGTGCTCGATTGTTCGCCACTTCAGCAGCGCGCACTTCATGGCCTCTTGGGCGACGTCCTCTGCCTCGCTCAAGGACGCACCTTTGCGGATCAAGAAGCGGATCAGGCGCGTGAAGTCATCGCGGTAGTACTCCGCGAAGCCTTCTACGTCGACCTGCGCCCTCTTCGCCTCCACCTGCTCAGACATTGATCCACCCTTCGTTTGGTGCGGGGATACGGCGATGCCGTGGTAGATGTGCGGGTCATAGTGGCTCCCTTTTTGAAAGGCGCGGTGCCGGCCCGATGCCGGTACTACGCGTGGACGTTCTCTGGTCACCCGGGTTGGGTGGCCAGTCGTGCAATTTTGCGGCACTACCTCTCTGGTCGGTCCCTGCGCCGACGCTCGGTCCGTCGATCCCTCAAGGGCGGGGTTGTTGCTCCTCCTGTCTCCTCCTTGCGGCGTCGCCCCGCTGGCGCCGCCTGCTCTTACGGTAGGTGAGTGCATGGGCGACGGCTGAGCGTGCAAGCCGTCGTCCAAGATTTTTCCGGGGATTTCGGAACCGACTACCGGCGCCAACGCACCAGGCAGGCGAGGATCACTGCGGCCACCGCAGCGACCAGCGTGACCAGTACCGACTGAGATACGGCATACGCGCTCGGCACGCCGACAAGCGCCAGGTTGGCGACTGTCACGAGCTTCGCGGTGTCGTCGCGGCTGCTCGGCTTCTCTGAGCGTGAGTCCGCGTTGATGGCCTTGACCTTCGGCTCCATGGCTTTGGTCGTCTCGTCAGGCACCGGGCACTCCTTCGTCACGCCGTACGTGGCCCGTCCGGCTCTGACTGGTAAGTGCTGGCGATGGCGCCGGCCGTGCAGTCGATGTGGCGATGCCGCGGAATCAGAAGGTGTCCGCGTCAGGAAGCTGGGCGAGCACTTGCGGCGGCGCCGGCTCGACGGGTAGCGGCCGGGGCTCGCTGTGTTTGTCGGGTCCGCACCGGTTGAATGGCCCGTACTCAGCAGCTACGTAAGAGCCCGTAGCACTGGGTCTCGCCCGATACGTATGGGCTCATCAGAGCGGGCCGGACGGTTCGCGCCGAGAGCTGAGGGTGGGGCGAAAGCGGTTGGGTAGCTCGCTGGGCTCATAACCCAGAGGTCGCAGGTTCAAATCCTGTCCCCGCTACAAGTGAAAGTGCAGGTCAGAGCCCCGCCTCCAGATTATGGGGGCGGGGTTTTTGATCTCCTTCCGGGCACCGTCCGGGCAGACGAAACACCACGAGGCGACACGGGATAGCGGTCCATCGATCTTCGCTGTGTCGGTCATCGGTTGGACGTCGGACTTTCTCTATGTCAGGCGAAGTTGGTGTTTCGTTCAGGGGCATCCTCGAACTCAAGTCCATCGATCACATGTCGACGGCAGTCCGAGCCTGCCGGCCAATGCCGTGGCCGGCTGCCTTGCGGTCGAACAGGCTCCCTCGTCGTTCGGGTCGGTATACCGCCGCGTGGGCTGTCAAATCCGGGGATGAAGGATCAGGAGTTGAACGAGCGACTGCCCCAGTTGCCCGCCTCTTGCGGGCCGCGGGTGCTCGCTGCATGGCGCGCGCCGCAGCCGCCACTGTTCTCCAGCTGCAAAGAGTTCCTGCGCCTGCCGTCCGTCCACGGGCGCGGAGAAGGTCATTTCTCGCCGTGCCCCGGGGGCGTGGGTGAACGGGTAGGTGGTGTGGCCGCGATGGCATCCAAAGCCGCCCGCAGGTAGGGGGCGGCGATATCTGCGTCTACGTTGACCAGGGCGCTGTTGCCGAGCACGTTACGCATGAACTGGACGCCCGTGCAGATCGCGACCAGCAGCGCGGCGCGGACGACCGCGTCCGGGCCAGCCAGTTCCTCGGCCAGCGCGCGCTGGAAGTTGCGTTCCAGACTCTCACCCATGATCTGCGCGGCGCGCGGGTTGGCGGCCGATCGCAGCGTCAGCAGCATCCCGTCGGCTCGATCCTGGGTCGGGGCGGTGACCAGTTCACGGGCCACCTCGGCGTTCATCCCCGGGGTCATCAGCAGGTGGTCGCCGTAAATGTCCTCCGCCACCTGGGCGAAGAGCTGCTCCTTGGAACCGAAGTAGCGGCCGATGAGCCGAGGGTCGACGCCGGCCCGCCCGGCGATGTCCCGCATGCCCGCCGCGTCGTACCCGGCGTCGGTGAACACCTGCCGGGCGGCCGTCAGGATCGCCTCCTTGGTGGAGGCGGAGTCGCGCTTGCGCGCTGGCGAGTCGTCGATCACACCATCCAGAATAGGCGGCACTCTTGCGTGTCCACGGCTGTGGACATAAGTTGTCCACAGCCGTGGACAAACGGAAGGACGATCATATGACCATCCCAACCCGCAAGATCGGCCCTGAGGGTCTCACCGTCGGCGCCGTGGGCTTCGGTGCCATGAGCTTCGGCGACTTCTACGGCCAGAGTGGCTACGACAAGGATGCCGCCGTCCGCGCCATCCTTGACCGGGCCGCCGGTCTCGGCGTCACCCTCATCGACACGGCCGACGTGTACGGGCCAAGTGAGGAAATCCTGGGCCGTGCGCTGGTAGGCCGCCGGGACGACTTCGTGGTGGCCACCAAGTTCGGCATCGTCGTACCCGCCGGCCCCGACCACCCAGGCGGCATCAACGGCACCCGGCAGTATCTGCGTGGGCAGGTCGAGCAATCTCTACGCCGACTCGGCACCGACCACATCGACCTCTACTACGCCCACCGCATCGACCCGGACACCCCGATCGAGGACACCGTCGAGGCGATGGCCGAGCTCGTCGCCGAAGGTAAGGTCCGCCACCTCGGCCTGTCCGAGGCCGGGGTCGATACGCTACGCCGGGCCGTCGCCGTCCACCCGATCACCGCGCTGCAAACCGAGTGGTCGCTGTGGCAGCGCGGCATCGAGGACGAGGTGCTGCCGGTCGCGCGCGAGCTGGGCATCGCGGTGGTGCCGTATGCGCCGCTCGGGCGGGGCGCGCTCACCGCGACCATGACGAGCCGCGCCGATCTGGCGGAGGGGGACTCTCGGCGGGACATTCCGTGGTTCTCCGAGGAGAACTTCAAGGCCAACCAGGCTGCACTCGCCGCGGTGCGGGAAATCGCCACCGAGGTCGGGGCGGAGCCGGCCCAGGTCGCCCTGGCCTGGCTGCTGCACCAAGGCCCGGACGTGGTACCGATCCCGGGCACCCGCAAGGTCAACTATCTGGAGCAGAACGCCGCAGCGGCCGATGTGGCGCTGACTACCGAACAACTGGGCCGCCTCGATGCGATCCACGTCGACGGCGAGCGGGAGAGCCCCGACAAGGCATCCATCCCGAACTGGTTCGACGGTGTCACCCCGCTCCGCCGCGGATGACTGGTCGGCCGCGCAGGGGCCGCGCTACGTCCCGCGCAGCCATTGTGCGCGTGTTGAAACACCCTATCGAGTCTGCGTCAACCGGCGGCTAATCAGCTGAGGGGTGCGTCGAAGGGCAGCTGGCCACCTCGCGACGAACGAGCGGGATGGTCAGCTGCGTTCGCGGCAGACGGCCAGCATGGTGTCGTCGCTACGGGTGAACTCGCAGCTGATCTGCTGACGGGCTGCCAGCGACGAACCAGCTGCGTTGGCTTCGGGGAGCGCCGGACGAGGTGTACGCGCCGAAGTGTCGGCGGCCGATGAATACTCCCCGTAGGCGGTCATTTATCGCCCCGCCGGTGGCCAGGGATCTTCCCGTGGGTGGCCAGATACCTCCCCGCTGACGAGGTCAGAGTGCCGGTGGGCGAGGGTCGACCGGTGAAAAGCGGCAGGGAGATCGTGGAAATTTTGGAGGCGTTCGACCTCACGGGTAGTTACCGTGCGGCGGCAGAGTTGGCCGGGTGTGACCACCACACGGTTGCCCGGTATGTGAAGTTACGGGAGTTCGGGTATAGCCCGCAGACCCGGGCGCACCGGGCCCGCCAGATCGACGAGTTTCTAGCGAAGATCGAAGAACTGGTGGTTCGGTCGGGGTGGGCGGGTCCGCGCGGATGTGGTGCATCCGCGGATCACCGCGATGGGCTTCGCCGGTGGCGAGTGGACTGTGTTCTCGATCGACCAGTGACCGCGGATCTAGGCGGCGAGTTGCGCCGATTTGGCTTGGTGAACGAGCAGGTCGGTGATCGCGTAGACCGTCTCGGTCCTGAAGCGTTTCGGCTGATCGAGTCGGCGTCGGCGGCGTCGGATCTGGATGGCTTGGGCGGCGTTCGGGAAGGCGATCCCGGTGGAGACGGACAGGATTTTCAGGGTGCGGATCTCCCGGCGGCCGTGGCCGCGCGGCAGGTGCTGCGGTCTGCGTCGGCGACTGCCCGCCAGGGTAGGGCAGCCAGCTGGGCGCGCAAGCTGGGCTGGTTGCCCTTCACGGTGAGAATCCAGCGGGCGCCGCGTTCGACGAGGTAGGCGACGTGCTCACGTTGACAGTGCAGCGCGTCGGCGGTCACCACGACCTCGCCGAGGTCGCCGAGCTGGTCGAGCAGGGGTGCGAAGCGGGTGATCTCGTTGGTCTTGCCATCGACGTCGGTGTTGGCCAGCACGACACCAGTGGCCTGGTCGGCGGCGGCGAGGACGTGCCGGGTGACAGTGTCGCCGGTCCGGGAGCCGCGTAGCGTCTTGCCGTCCACGGTGATCGCCCGGCGTGTTCCCGCTGGCGGCGCGGGCAGCTGCCCGGCGAGCCAGGCGCCGATCACCATGGCCAGCCGGTCGGCGTCCAGGGCCTGCAACAGCCTGCGGATCATGGCCTCTGACGGCCGCCGGTCCGCGTCGATGCCGAGGGCAGCCGCTGTATCAGCAGGTAGGTCTGCGACCCACTCACCGATCGCCGCGTACGAGCGGTAACCGGGCAACGGCCTCGCACACCGCCGCCGCGACCACGGTTACCAGAGCATGTCGGACTCCACGTCGGGCACGCGGATCAGGCAGGGAACCCAACGCGGCGAGCAGGCCGGCAGCCGACTCCACGGCAGATGACCCGGGTGGCGCAGTCGACAACGATGAGATCAGCGATGATGACAACGCGGGCATAGCTCACTACAGATAGATCAACAGGCCCTCGAGAACCTTGATGATCTTCTGGAACAGTGTAGATGCCGAAATTAGATTCCGGTTGCTGACCTGCGGTTTCGAGGATTCGTTCAGGCGGCTCGGTGGTACTCGTTGATGGTTCCTTTCAGTCGCCTCCGCAAGACCCTGCTGACCTTGACGCCCACGGCGGGCGAGCAACCGCAACGCGATCAGGTGTCGGGGACGCAGTCCGCCGGGCCCATGTCGTTGAGGTAGGCCCGTTGCCGACGCGGGTGAGATGCTCCAGCGGCGGCAGGACACCCTGACGCACGGAGACGGCACCCTCAGGCGTTCGATCGGCCATCCGCCAAGAGCAGCGGGACCACCGCATGTGGAACCGGGCGCGCGACTGTCACCGGGGCGGTGCGATCCGCGCCTCCGCTCGGCGCTTGAGTGCGCCGTTGAGAGCCTCGAAGCCCGAGCGGCTCTTGAGGACGAGGTGGAAGACGGTTGCGGTGAGTAACCCGGAGACCCGCTCGCCCTGCACGAGTCGGCTGCGTCGCTCGCTGATCGCTTCGACCCGGAAGTAGTGCACGGCGTGGATTAGGCCCGGGATGGGGAGCTTCGCCTCCCAGCTCAACTCCGGGAACGTAACGCCAGCCAGGCGTGCCTTGAGAGGACGCTGCCCCATCTGCTCGGTGTAGGTCTCCGCCACCACCGGCCCACCCACCACTAGGGGAGCCTCGATGGACCTGATGTAGCCGTTCCACCCCTCTCGCCCGTAACTCGGGAAATCGGTGAGCACGTCCCAGACATCCCGGGCCGGCGCCTCGATCTCCACCCGCGTCTCCACAACCTTCATGTCGGACCCTTCTTCCATCAGAAACGAGAGCATTACCCTCGTTTCAACCTAGCGGAAACGATAGTGATACCATCGTTTCCATTGGGGTGACGATGGCAACAGCTCGCAAGGACCAAGTACGCAACAGGGCACGGATCGTCGACGCCGCTCTCGCCGCGTTCGTCGAGCGCGGCCCGGACGTCAGCCTCGAAGACGTCGCGCAGCTCGCCGGGGTCGGCCAGGCCACGCTGTACCGGCACTTCGGCGCCCGCGACGATCTGGTCGAGGCGGTGCTGGATCAGATGGCCGCCCCCATCACGGCGAAGTGCGCGCCATTGGCGACGATCGGTTCGCCCCGCGATGCCTTTCGCCGCACCATCCGCAGCCTCTGCGATCCGGAGGACTCCGCGATGGGCACCTTCGCGCGGCTCGCCGCGACCAGTCTCCGGGCGGAGCGGTGCGCACGAGCGATCGTCGCCGGCATCGTGGGTCCCGTGACCATCCGGCTCGCCGACGCCGGGGGCCTGCGTCCCGGCGTTGATGTCGATGCGGTCGTCACATTCGTCCACATGGTCGAGGTTGTTCCGGCCTCTCCCGACCAGCGGAAACTCGCCCTCGAGGTAATCCTGGACGGCCTGATCCGGTAACCGCGCGCCGGCCGGGGACGGCTGAACACAGCGGACGCGCACTTGAGCCCGATGCCTTCATGCCGCCACTCCGGCCCCCGGCCTCCCGACTGTCGGCGCTCGTCGGAAATGGTGACGCCGGCGCGCTCAGCGCAGTAGTCCAACAAGGCATCCTGCAGTTTCGACGCGTGCACCTCGTCCGGCGCGCCCCGAGCCCGCCGATGTTAAAAATGCCGTCCGGTAACCAGATCAGCAGGTTCGTCGCTGGTGGCTAGCCATGCCTGATTCACCGGCGCAAGGTTGATGTCGTCGGGCACGCCGCGACCGCCCATCTTCGCCGGCACCCAGCCCGGCTCGACCGAGTTCTCCAGGACGTGCGGCCACTGCCGCGCGACCCCGGCAGAGAGCATCGCATCGAAAAGCTTGCTGTCGCTCTACGCCTGCATGCCGCTCCAACTGCGCCGCGTCCACCGCGGGTCCGACAGATCCGCGTCTCCGCTTCTTGTCATCCCCGCGCTGACATAGAGGTGACATAGATTAGCCGGTCCGGCCGCCTGATAAGCCCGGTCAAGAGGTACGGGGCCAGCACGTTGACGGCGAACACATGGGACAAGCCGTCCACGGTCTTGACGTACGACTCCCGGTACTCGACGCCGGCGGGGCGCTGGCATCTGCGGCACGCCGATCCTTGCGAGCGTGCAGGGTCACGTCGTGACCCTCAACCACGAGCAGCCGGGCGGCCATCAGGCCGAGACCGTCTCCTATTCGGGTGGGCAGCAGGCCCCTGAGGACTGCCGCCCACCCGGGACCCACCATGCCGCTTCGCGGCCGCCGCCGTGCGTGCGATGAGGCGCCGCTACGTGCAGCGCAGACGCGGCGCGTCAGGGTAGATCCTCATTGCCTGCGCCTATCAGGCGACCGGCGTCAAGCTGCGCACGCCGCGCATCGCGGCGGCCCAGGTCTCGAGCTGGCCGAACATGATGCCGGCGAAATTGCCGTGCGCCTCGGCCGGCTTGAAGATCGAGTAGTTCTCGAAGTCGGTCAGCATCGAGAAGCTGATCTGCTGCTGTACGTGGGCCACCTGCAGCTCACTCAGTACGCCCCGCAGGTGCTCGATCGCCCGCGCGCCGCCGACGACGCCGTAGCTGACGAACGCCGCCGCCTTGTTGTTCCACTCCGCGTACAGGTAGTCGATCGCGTTCTTGAGCACCCCCGACGTGGAGTGGTTGTACTCCGGGGTCACGAAGACGAATGCGTCGTACTCCGCGATCTTGGATGCCCACGCCTTGGTGTGGTCGCCGGCCGGCTCCAGTCCGGCGCGGGGGGACATCGGCTCGTCGAAATGGGGCAGCGGGAAGTCGAGCAGGTCGATGAGCTCGTAGTTGGCGCCGTCGCGACCCTCAGCCTGAGCGAGGACCCAGTCGGCGACGGCCTTACCGTTGCGGCCAGGCCGGGTGCTACCCAGGATCACGGCGATCTTGAGATTTGACATGGTGTCGTTCCTCCACGGATGACATGAACGTTCATGCGTCACCATAGCGCGAATGACATGAACGTTCATGTGATCAGTTACACTCGTGTCATGGCCGGGTTGAACGAGGAAGAGCTGAGCATCTGGCACTCGATCCACGCGGTGCTGCTGCTCCTGCCGACCGCCCTCGACCGCCAGCTACAGCGCGACTCCAATATCAGCTATCTCGAGTACTATGTCCTCGCCGGCCTTTCCGAGATGCCTGGGCGCACCGGACGCCTCAGTGACCTGGCGGTGCTCACCAATGCCGAGCTGTCCCGCATCTCCCACCTCATCGCCCGGCTGGAAAAACGCGGCCTCGTCCGCCGCCACCCCGACCCGGACGACGGCCGCTACACCAACGCCATCCTCACCGGCCAAGGCTGGGAACTGGTGCGGGCCGCCGCACCCGGCCACGCCGAGACCGTACGCCGCTTGATCTTCGGTGGCCTCGACGAGCCTGCCCGCCGCGCCCTGCGGCTGAGCATGGATCGCATCGTCAATGCCCTCGCCCACTCCGGTACGGACCTGCCCTGGCCCAAGTCTCCACAGGCCGGCAAGTAGCCGATCGCTGACTCGGTAGTTTCCGCCAATCACGACTTCACGGCACCGAACAGTCGACAAAGGTGATGTGGCCCAACGTGGAGCCCCGCGACGTGGTCTCGGCCGGCCTAGACCACCTGACTCACGCTGACCACGGCCTTCACTCCGGCGCGGCGGGCCCCGTCGGTCGGCACAACGGTATCCACGCCGTGCGGTGCGCCTCGCACCACGCCGCTCTGGTGACCGGGGTGGTCGCCACATCAGCCGGGGTGGATCTCGTTCTCCACGGACCCTTGGAACCACTCCCACAAGCTGGATCCTGGCGAACCCGACACGAGGCCTCCAGTCGGTAGCTAGAGCGGCCACCCCGTCGATCCCGGGCGGCGACACGGTTCGACAGAAAACTGGCAAACAGGATTCAGGGGGCCTTTACGGTGAATATCGTGAGGTGGCGCCGGCTGGTTCACCTCAGCCGTCAGCTCACGAGACGCGTTCGAGCGCGAGCAGGTGCTCGTGTGGCGTCGACACCGGCGGGAGAAGGTGTGACCAGGGTTCGGCCAGATGATCGAGACGCGTGGCACGTACGTGTCCGGTTGCGGGTCAACGACGTCGAGCATGATCAAGTTGTCGAGCCGCGCGTGACGTTGCTGGACTTTCTCCGCGAGCGGCTCGGGCTCACCGGTACCAAGAAGGGATGCAACCGGGGAGAGTGCGGTAGTTGCACGCTGCTGGTGGACGACCGGCGGGTGAACGCGTGCATGATCCTGGTGGCGTCCCTGTCGGGGCGGCGGGTGACCACGATCGAAGGACTCGCCGACGGCGACGCGCTGCACCCGGTACAGCGGGCTTTCATCGAGCACGACGCGTTCCAGTGCGGATTCTGCACACCGGGCCAGATCATGTCGGCCGTCGGGTGCATCCGGGAGGGACACGTCCGCGACGAGGCGGAAATTCGCGAGTGGATGAGCGGCAACATCTGTCGCTGCTCGGCGTACCCGCAGATCACGGCAGCGGTACGGGCCGCGGCCCAGGTGTGACGTGCGTCCGTTCCAGTACCAGCGGGCGTGGACCGTCGACGAGGCGACGACGAGTGTGGCCGAGGCCGAGGCCGAGGCCGTGCTCCTGGCCGGCGGCACCGAACTGCTCAACTGGCTGCGCCTGGGCATTCAGCGCCCGTCGCTCGTCGTCGACATCGGCGGGCTCACCGGTCTGGCGGAAATCGAGTCATGTGGCAACGGGGTGCGGATCGGCGCGCTCGCCCGACTGAACGACGTCGCCGCGCACGATCTGGTGCGTACCCAGATCCCGGTGCTGGCCGAATCGATCCACCAAGCCGCCTCGGCCCAGCTTCGCAACCTGGCCACCATCGGCGGGAACCCGCTCCAATACACCCGTTGCCCGTATTTCCGGGCGGAGGCACCGACGCCCTGCAACAAACGACAACCGGGCTCCGGCTGCGCGGCCCGGCACGGCCTGAACGACCTGCACGCGATCTTCGGCTGGACGGACGACTGCGTCGCGGTGCAGCCCTCGGACCCGGCGACAGCGCTCGCCGCGCTGGACGCCGTACTGATCACCGAGGCACCGAGCGGCGCCCGGCGGATACCCATCCGGGAACTGCACGTCCTGCCCGCCGACGACCCAACGGCGCACCACCTGCTGCGGCCGGACGAGATGGTGACCCACATCGAGGTGCCCGGCCCCGCGCCCCGGTCGGCGTACGTCAAGGTACGCGGACGCTCCAGCTACGAGTACGCGATCGTGGCCGCCGCGGTCGCCGTCAAACTCTCCGCCGACGACAAGACGATCACCGCAGCCCGGATCGCGCTCGGCTCGGTGGCGATGCGGCCGTGGCGGCTGGACAGGACCGAGGAGTTGCTGGTCGGTACCTCGGTGGGCTCGCCGGAGGCGGAGGCGGCCGTCGCGGCCGGATTCACCGACGCCCGGCCGCTGGCGCACAACGCCCACAAGGTTCCGTTGGCCCGCAACGCTGTGCTGCGAGCCCTCGCCACGGCGGCGTCGATGCCGGACCCGAGGACCACACGATGACCCACATAGGTGCCGGACTGCCCCGCCTCGACGGGCCCGCGAAGGTCACCGGCGCCGCCCGCTACGCCGCTGACCACCACCTCGACGGCGAGTTGCACGCCGTCTTGGTCGGTGCGCCGGTGCCGGCCGGGCGGATCATTCGGATCGGCCCGGAGGCCGCCCGGAACGTGCCGGGAGTCGTCGCCGTCCTCATCCCCGGTGACCTACCCCCACCGGCCGACGCCTTGGCCCAGGCCCCGATTCCGCCGCTGGCCACCCGGCATCTCGCTCTGCAGGACGATCGGATCCTCTACCAGGGGCAGCCGGCGGCCATGGTGCTGGCCGAGACGTTGGAGGCGGCCGAGGAGGCCGCGACTCAGATCGAGATCGACGTCCGGTCGGGGCCCTTCGTGAACCCGGAGACCGCGCCAATAGTCTCCCCGGCACCGCACGTGCTCAACGTGGGATACGCCGAACTCGCGCCGGTGCAGATCGAACTCGGCGACATCGAGGCCGCCGAGCGCGCGGCGACGACGACGGTCGAGGCCCGATACGTCCAGCCGGCGCGGCACGGCAACCCGATGGAACCCTCGGCAGTTCTGGCAACCTGGTCGGGCGACGAACTGACCGTGTACGACTCGGTGCAACACATCTTCGGAGTCCAGTCCAGCCTGGCCGCCGCGTTCGGAATCGAACCCTCCCAGGTACGCGTGGTCTCACCGTTCACCGGCGGCGGTTTCGGGACGAAAGCGTACGTCTGGCCGCATGAGATCCTCGCCGCCATGGCCGCACGGCTGCTCGACCGCCCGGTCCGGCTCGTGCTCACCCGGGCCCAGATGTACTCGATGGTCGGCTACCAGCCGCTGATGCGCCACCATGTCGTCCTCAACGCCGATGAAAGCGGTGCGCTCACCGGCGTCCGCCACGATGTCGTGAACACCACCGCGCTCACCGAGGACTACGTCGAGTTCGGTACCGTCACGGCAGGCGCTCTCTACGCCACGCCCGCGATCAGGACCAGCCAGCAGGTCCAACGGGGCAACGTCAACCTGCCGACATTCCTGCGCTCCCCAATCGACGGCCCCGGCACGTTCGCCCTCGGCGTCGCCATGGACGAACTGGCCCGCGCGACCGGCACCGACCCACTCGACCTCAGACTGATCAACCACGCCGATCGGGAGCCCGGCAGCGGGAAACCCTGGTCGTCCAAAAAGCTCGCCCAGGCGTACGGGGAGGCCGCACGCCGTTTCGGCTGGCGTACCCGACCGGCGGGCGGCACCCGCGACGGGCACTGGCTGGTCGGCTGCGGCCTGGCCGACGCCAGCCAGGGCCAGTACCGGTTCCCGGCCCGAGCCCGGCTCCGCATGACCCGGGAGGGGCGACTGACCCTGGAGGGCGGCTTCGCCGACCTGGGGCAGGGACCGCACACCATCTTCCCGCAAATCGCCGCGAGCGTGCTGGGCGTCGCGCCGGAAACGATCCGGCTCCGCAGTGGCGACAGTTGTCAGCCGCTGGCCGGGCCGAGTTACGGCTCCGCCACGACCATCGGCGTCGGCGCGGCCGTACTCGACGCGGCCACCCGGCTACGCGACCGCCTGGCCGAGCTGGCCGGGTGGCCGCCCGACCGTGTGCGCTGCGTCGATGGTGAACTCCAGCACGTCGCCGACCGGGTACCGGTGGTCGACCTCCTCGCGAGGCATGGCACGGACCTGGTGGTCGAGGGCGAGTTCAGCCTGCCCGGCGATGCCGTCGTAGACACCGGACCGCCCGACATCGCGGTCCGGACCTTCGGGGTGGTCCTAGTCGAGGTCGGCGTCGACCCTGGCCTCGGTCTGGTACGGCTGCGGCGCGCCACCGGCGTCTACGGGGCAGGGCGGATAATCAACCTCCGGACGGCGCGCGCCCAGATGATCGGCGGCATCGTGTGGGGCTGGGGCAAGGCCACCATGGAGGCGAGCCACTACGAGCCCACACTCGGTCGCTGGCACTCGCAGAACCTCTCCGGAGTCGCCCTGCCCGTCAACGCCGACATCCCCCCGCACATCGACGTCGCCTTCATCGAGGAACACGATGAACATGCCGGGCCGCTCGGCGCCAAGGGAATCGGTGAACTCAGCGCGACCGGCGTGGCCGCCGCCGTCATCAACGCCGTCTACGACGCGATCGGCGTACGCATCCGCGAACTGCCCATCACCCCTGACAAGATCGTTCGCGAGCGGCCGACTTGATGGCCTCGGTGCCCGGCGCTGAAGTCGTCAGCCGGCTGCCATTTCGCACCACGGCGGGGGAGCGGGCGGACCACTACTGGTCGGCTGCTGGACGGCCGCACGCCTTCACCGACGCCGCCGACCGCCTCGCACACGCCCGGTCCCGTCAGAGAGAACTGGAAACCAGGCTGGACTCGCCGCCGCAGACCCTTCTGTTCATGCTGTACCACCAGATCTACCGCGACGCCCTGCAGGACTTTCTCGCACTGCTGCCCGAGGTTTGGCGGCACTGGGACCCGAAGACCGTAAGGGCCCGCGGCAAGGACGCGTTTCTGCAATTCCGCATGGACTTCCTCATCCACGCGCCGGCCGGCGTGAGGATCGTCCTGGAGGTCGAGGGCCAGACGCACTACGCGAGCGAGCGCGAGGTAGCGCCGAAGCAGTGCCGGTGGTTCCCGATGGTGACCGCTATGCGCACACCATGTCCCAAACCCGTGACCTCACCCTCGCCGGGTACGAGGTGTACCGGTTCGGCGCGAACGATCTACGGGGAGAGAACAAGGGTGAGGTTCGGGCGATGCGTACTACCTTCTTCGACGACCTTTTCCGCAGCCATCGCATCACATCGCCGGGCCGCCCGACCTGATGGGCCCGGCCATACAGAGGCTCGGCACGATAGCCCTCCGGCTGCTGGCATCTATCGAGTCGCCGGTCGCGTCCATCATCGATGCCGTTCCCGCGAATCGCCAACTTTCGATCGATCAGGTCGAGATGATGATGGACTATCTTGGTGATCTTCGATATTGATAGACATGTCCCAAGGTCATCCTCCGGGCAAATTCCGGGCAGACGTCCCACCACGAGGCAGCGTCAGGCATCATGAGGGATCATCGAACAACAGGCTTGACCTGCGAAAATCGACCGGAAGCAATCGGGTTTCGGCTCCTTCGCCGGGCTCATAACCCAGAGGTCGCAGGTTCAAATCCTGTCCCCGCTACAAATGAAACACCAGGTCGGAGCCCGCTTTCTGCAAGTCGAGGAAGCGGGCTCTTGCTTGTTCGGTGGGCAATGAGTGGGCAAACGACGCGTCACGACGTGGCATCTCGCGTCAGCAGGCGATCGCGGCCCTGCCCGGCCTAGCGCTAGGCACCGTCTCGGGACACGTCCTCCTCTCGTAGACAGGGTCGCTCCGGCGTGGGCACGGGCGGCCACCACTTCCGGGAACCCTGGGGTGGCACCGGGGCCGCGCTGCCCCCCGACGCGCACCGCCCCGATGCCCTGCAGGCCAGGGCTGGCGCCTGGGCGGCGGGGAAGTCCGCGCGGGCGCTGCCCGTGTCGGTGGGAACCTTGTGGCTTCGTGGCACGACGCGGACCCGGCAGCGCAGAGTGGGGACGGACGTCTGACGACGGCTCACTTCGACCGCAAAACACCGGAAGGGAGTGATCGACCTGCTGATCGAGACGGCCGCCGAGGGCCGCCCCGAGCAACGTGAGGTCACCGTCGCTCAGTACCACCGCTCGATCGACGGGATCCCGGCGTCCCTGGGTGCGCGTGATCGGTCGTGTAACGGCAAGCCGGGCAGGTGAGGGCGGCCACGCCCGAGCCGGTGTCCGCGGGAGCGACGGCGAATGCGCCCGGCGAACCGTGGCAATCCGCATCTTGATTTTGTCCTAGAGGTCTAGTTTGAGGACCTCCGAGGTTGATCTGCTCACGCAGATCATCACCAGGTCGCCTTCCGCACGTTGGGCGAGGCTCAGGATGTCGTCCCGGTGGTCGGGTTGGCCCTCGACGACCCGGACTTCGCAGGTGCCGCAATAGCCTTCTTCGCACGAGTACGGCACGTCGGGTAGCACGTCGCGGATGACCTCGAGCATGCTGCGGTCCGGTGGGACGGGCAGCCGGATGCCGCTGCGGCAGAGTTCGACCTCGAAGCTGCCGGACGCCGGTGGCGGCGCCGACAGGCCGGGGTTGCCGGCCGCGCCGAAGCGTTCGATGCGCACCGGGCGCCCGACGGCGTCGCCCGCGGACTGCGCGGCGCGCAGCATCCCTTCCGGGCCGCAGGCGTAGATGCCGGCGCCCTCCGGCGCGTCGGCGATGATCGCGGCGAGGTCGAGGAGGCCGACCTCGTCCTGTGGGGCGACCGTCAAGCGGCCACCGCTCGCGGCCGCGAGGTGGTCGAGTTCGTCGACGAACGCCATGCTCCCGCGGTTGCGGCCGCCGTAGTGCAGCCGCCACGGGACGCCGGCGCGGACTGCGGCCCGTACCATCGCCATGATCGGGGTGACGCCGATGCCGCCGGCGAGGAAGACGTATTCGGGGGCCGGGTCGAGGGCGAAGTGGTTGCGCGGGCCGCGTACGTCGAGGGTGCGGCCGACCAGCGCGGAGTCGTGGATCTCGACGGAGCCGCCGCGCCCGGCGCGTTCGCGCAGGACGGCCACCCGGTAGGAGGTGCGATCGGTGTGGTCGCCGCAGAGTGAGTATTGCCGGATGAGTCCGCTCGGCAGCACCACGTCGAGGTGCGCGCCGGGTTCCCAGAGGGGCAGGTCGGTGCCGTTGGCGGCGCGCAGCCGCACCGAGACGACACCGTCGGCCTCCCAGGTCACCTGGTCGACCAGGAGGCGCATGGCGGTGGGGCCGGCAGGGGTGACCGACTGGCTCGGCGGCGTCGTAGCGGTCATCGCACATGGTGGCGCATCGCGCCGAGGCCGGTGATCGAGGTTTCGAGGACGTCGCCGGGACTGATCGGGCCGACTCCGGGCGGGGCACCGGTGAAGATCACGTCACCGGGGAGCAGGGTCATCATCCGCGAGGCGTAGGAGACGATCCGGGGGATCGAGGTGATCAACGTCGAGGTGTTGACCTCCTGGCGGATCTCGCCGTTGCACGAGAGGCGGATGTCGAGGTCGGCCGGGTCGGCGATCTCGTCGGCCGTGGTCAGCCAGGGCCCGAGAGGGCTGAACGTGTCGTGGCTCTTGCGCCGCGACCGGTCGGCGGGGCTGCGGACGGTGATATCGAGCCCGATCGTGTAGCCGCGGATGTACGCGGCGGCGTCCTCCTCCGCGATGTCGGTGCCGCCCGCGCCGATGACGATGACTAGTTCCGACTCGTGGTGGATCTCGTGGCCGGCGGTGACGATCGCCGGCGGGAGGCGGATGTCGTCGGTGGGGCCGATGATCGACGACGGCGCCTTGAGGAAGACATCGAAGTCCATCATCCAGCTCTCCACCCGACCGAGCGTGCGCTCCTGCACGCCGTGCATCTCCTGGACGTGCGCGGCGTAGTTGCTCGCACAGGCGACGATCTTGGAGGGGTTCAACGCCGGGGCGCGGAGCTTGACGGTCTCCTGGGCGATCGGCTCACCGTCCGTGGCGGCCTTGCGCAGGTCGTCGCTGACCTCGTCGAAGTCCCGGCACAGGCGCCGCCACCAGCCCGCCATCAGCGGGTCGGGGTCGAGGCCCCAGGGCAGGGCCGCAGTGACATCGACGACGCCGGCTTCGGTGACCGCGCCGAGGCGGTAGTCGTCGAAGATCGCGAGACGCATGCTCAGGCTCCCCGTGGGGTGAAGGTGGAGGTGACCGACTGCGGCCCGTAGAGCCGCAGCTCGCGGTGCAGCCCCAGCGCCCGCAGGACCGGGGTGTCCGACAGCGTGAACAGGTCGCCCTGGTCGTTGGCGTGGTGTTCGACGGCGGACCAGGACGGCACCACGAAGATGTCGCCTGCCGACCAGTCGAAGCGGACGCCGTCGACGACGCTGTGGCCGCTGCCGGAGAAGACCACGAAGATCGTGTTTCCGGTACGGCGAACGGGGCTGGTCGACGCCCCGGCCCGAATGCGGTGCATCGCGCAGGCGAGTGTCGGGAGCACGCTGGCGCCGTTGAGCGGGTTGACGAACTCGAGGCTCACCATCGGCTCGTCGCCGGCCGCCGCGAGCGCGGTGAGTCGGGCGTCGGTGTCGGTCCACGGGTAGACCAGCAGCGGCGAGTGGTCGGGGTGGAGGGCATCGCTGACCTCGCCGGTGACGAAGCGTTCCCGGTCGCCGTACTTGTCCAGCGACACGTTGTGCTTCTCGGGCGCGGGCTGGCGCAGCTTCGGGTAGGGCTCGAAGAAGATCGCGTCGAGCGCGTGGACGATCGGCAGGTCGAGGCCGTCGAACCAGAGCATGCCCGACTCCCCGCCCCCGGTGTGCTCGTGCCAGTTCCACGACGGGGTCAGCACGAGGTCGCCGGCCCGCATGTCGCAGGCGTCGCCGTTGACGGTGGTCCACACGCCCTCGCCCTCAAGGACGAAGCGGATCGCGCCGGGGGAGTGGCGGTGCGCCGGGGCGAGTTCGCCGGGGCGCAGGCACTGGACGGCGCCCCAGAGGGTGCCAGCGGCGTACGGGGTACCGCCGAGCCCGGGGTTGCCGAGACTGAGGACCCGACGCTCGCCGCCGCGCTCGACCGGGATCAGCCGCAGCGCCCGGTCGGCCAGCTCCCGCAGCGCCTTGTTGGACCAGAGCCACGGCTTGGCCTTCGGCTCCGGGCTGGGCGTGAGCAGCTCGTCGGTGATCGTCCAGAGCGGGTAGAGATCGGCCCGGCGGAGATCGGCATAGAACTCGTCTAGCTCTTCTTCGCCTGGCTGATCGTCGTCCCTCGTCATGCTCGTGTTCCTCTCGATCACTGTGCTGGGGCCGAAGCCGTCGGCTGGGGGGTCGGGGCGGGTGGGTGGCCGATGCCGAACCGGCTGACGCTCTCCAGCAGCGACGCCCGGCGGCACCAGGCGCGGGCCTGCACGGGGTCGGCGGCGGTGGCGCGCAGTTCGGCGTAGTTGGCCGCGCGCCGCGTGGGGTCGCGTTCCATGAGCCGCTCGGTGTTGCGTTTGGTGTCGGCCTGGACGTAGTCGATGGCGACCCGGCGGCGGATGCGGTCGAACTCGTCCAACTCGGCGTCGAGTTCCGAGACGCACGGCCCTGCGGCGTCGAGTTCCGCGGGCCTGCCGCCCGAACGGAGCCGGGCGATGCGGCGGGTGACGTCGATCGCGTCGTGGATGCCGCTGTTGAGGCCGACACCACCGAGCGGGCTGTTGACGTGCGCGGCGTCGCCGACGAGCACGACCCGGCCCACCCGGAAGGTGGTCGCCACCCGCTGGTGGACGTTGTAGATCTGGAAGTCGTCGATCGGGTATCCCGCCGGGTTGGCCGCGATGCCCTGCAGGTGCGCCTGGATCCGCACCGGGTCGGTGGCTTCCTCGACGCTCTGCTCGGGCGGCACCGGGTAGACAGCGCGCCACGACTCGGGCGTGCGCAGGATGAAGATCCACTCTTCGGGGTCGGCGACGTAGTTGACGTCGGCGATCCCGGGGAGCAGCGCCCGCAGGTCGGCCGAGGTGCTGGCGATGACGAACCGCTGCTCGTAGGTGAACCCCTCGAACGGCACGCCGAGCAGGCCCCGCACGGTGCTGCGGGCGCCGTCGGCGCCGATGACGAACGAGCCGTGGATCTCCTCCCGCCCCCGTTCGGTCTCGATGCCGACGTACACGCCGTCGGCGTCTTGGCGCAGGTCGACGGCGCGGGCGCCGAAGCGCAGCGTCACCCCGCCCCGCCCGGCGAGCCGTTCGGCGAGGATCCGCACGAGCCGCTGTTGGTTGAGCTGGAGCCGAAAGGGGAACGGCGTCTCGTCGGCGAGCAGTCCGTAGTCGAACTCGGCGACGAGGCCGTCGGCCCGGTCGCGGAACTGGTAGCGGGGAACCGGCAGCCCCTCGGCGAGCATCTGGTCCGCGACCCCGAGCTGAGCGAGCAGTTCGAGGGTCGGCGGGTGGAACGTCGAGGCCCGCCAGTCGGTCATCACGCTCGGCGTGGATTCGACCAGGACGACGGGGACTCCGGCGTCGGCGAGGGCGGTGGCCGCGGTCATCCCGACAGGTCCGCCGCCCACGATCACGACCGGCGACGGGAGAGTGACCTGGGATGAGGGCATGGCGCCGAATGTAAGCAGGGATTTCGTTAATGAGAAGAGTTTTGGTAAACAATTCCTTCATGTCGAACGTTAGCGGTGCCAACGACAGAATCCCGAGGGTCCGAGCGCCGTCTCCGGGCCCCGCCGCTGGGCGTGCCCCACCGACGCGGCCATGTCCTCGGTCGACAACGCGTTGGTGCTGCTGCGGCTCGTGGGCCAGCGCAATGCCATCCGGGTCGCCGGCGCCGCCGAGGAGCTGGGCGTGGCCCGTTCGACGGCCCATCGGCTGCTCGCGACGCTCAAGAGCCGGGGGTTCGTGATCCAGGACCGGCCCAACGGCACCTACCGGCCGGGACCCGCGCTCTACGAGATCGCGCTGGCCGCGATCGGATGCACCGACATCCGGCGATCGTGCTGCCGGCGCTCCAGGCGCTCAGCCTCACCTCGCGGGAAACCGCGAGCCTGCTGTTCCTGGAGGGAAACCGGGTGCGGTTCGTCGACTGCGTGGAGAGCCCGCGGTCGATGCGGGTCGGCGGCCGCACCGGGGTCGTGCTCCCGGCGCACTGCACGGCCGGCGGCAAGGCGATCCTCGCCGCGCTGCCCCTCGGAGCTGGAGCGCCGCTACCCCGGGCGGGTGCTGGAGACCCGCACCGCCAACAGCATCGGCGCGTGGGACGAACTGCTGGGGGAGTTTGACGCGGTGCGGGCGGCGGGGCACACGTTCGACATCGGCGAGGGCGAGTCCGTCATCAGCGCGGTCGGGATGGCAGTGCCGGACCTCGCTGGGGTCCCGCTCGCGGCGATCGCGCTGGCGGTGCCGGCCAGCCGGATGGCCACATCGAAGGCGGGCGAGGAGTTCGCGCCGAGGATTTTCGCGGCCCGAAACGAGATCGTCCGGCGGCTCCGCCAAGAGGAGGTGTGACCAGGGCTTGGGAGATCAATGATCAACGATTTAGGTGACCCAAACGTCAACTGAAATGTCAACAATCTCTTGACCAATCGCTGAGTCGCTGCTTAGCGTGGGCACCCGAGCCTCTGGTCGGCATCGGTCAAGGAGACAAGCGATGGTCTATTCGATTCCAGTGACGGGCGTCGGTCCCGGCACTCCAGGCGGCCAGGTTCTCCGGCAGCACTGGCATCCGATCGGCGTGTCCGCGGATCTTGAGCCCGGCAAGGCCCGGCCGCTGCGCGTCCTGGGCGAGGAGTTCACTCTTTACCGTGGACACAGCGGGAAGCCGTTCATCGTCGGCTCACGCTGCGCCCACCGCTACACCTGGCTGCACACCGGCTGGGTCGAGGAAGACAACATCCGGTGCTTCTACCACGGGTGGAAGTACGACGGCTCCGGCCAGTGCATCGAGATGCCGGCCGAGACCGAGGCGTTCGCCAGGAAGATCAGGATTCCGCGCTACCGGGCGGTCGACTACGCCGGCCTGATCTTCGGCTACTTCGGCGACGAGGACGTCCCGCCGCCGATGTGGAAGTTCCCGGCGTTCGAGGACCCGGACAACGTGGTCGTTTCCGCCATCCGCCCGCCGGGCGTGTGGCCGATGAACTACTTCCAGGCGCTCGAGAACGGTGTCGACCCTGTCCACACCGCGTTCGTCCACAGCAAGAGCGAGCCGCACTGGCACGGCGTGCCCGAGGTCGAGGGCATCGAGACCGACGAGGGCATCGAGGTCACCGCGACCCGGGTGGGTCACGACGGGGCCAAGGACGTGCGGGTCACGCACTACTTCTTTCCCAACCTCTTCCGCATCACCATCTACCTCGTCGCCGGTGAGGACCACGAGTTCCCCCACCACATCTGGTTCGTCCCGGTCGACGACGAGAACACCCTCATGATCAGCAACACGGTGATCCCCAAGCACCTGGTGGAGCGGGTGCCGTTCTTCATGAAGGGTGCCGGCCGCGGCTGGACCGAGACCTCCCACCAGGAGTTGATGAACGCCGACCGTGGCCCGGAGAGCGTCACCGAAGAGGACTACACCGCAATGGTCGGCCAGGGCCGCGTCGCTGACCGCACCAACGAGCGACTCGGCCGTTCCGACCGGGTCGTGATCAAACTGCGGCACCTGTGGGCCCGCAGGATCGAGTCGATCGAGCTTCGCGGCGCCGGCGTCCCCGACCTCAGCACGGTCCAGTCCCGTCCCCTGACTGGGCAGCACGAGATCCCCCACAACGAATAGGCGGCTGTTGCGTTCCCGCGGTCCGGCGTGTTGCCGTACCGCTGGACGACCCTGCGCCGCCGCACCCCACCATCACCGAAAAGCAAAGGTCGTTCGATGAGAGCGAAGAACGCACTGAAGATATGTGCCGCGGCGGTGGCGACGGTCCTCATCGCGGCCGGCTGCGGCGGCGGGTCCGACAACGGTTCCGGGTCCGGTGACGCCGCCGGCGTCGACCTGACCAAGCCGCCCACGTCCGCCACCACCGTCAAGGTCGGCGTCCTCGGCCTGGTCGCCGACGCCCCCTTCTTCGTGGCCGACACCCTCGGCTACTTCAAGGAGCAGGGCATCACCGTCGACTTCCAGACCTTCCAGTCCGGCGCCGACATGATCCCCGCCATCGCGAGCGGCCAGATCGACGTCGGCTGGGGGCAGTACACCGCCGGCCTGTTCAACGCCTTCGGCCGCGGCATCGACCTCAAGCTCGTCGCCAGCGCCGGCAGCGTCGACAC
The DNA here is from genome assembly GCF_055586685.1 of Micromonospora sp. NPDC049529. Lineage (NCBI taxonomy): Bacteria > Bacillati > Actinomycetota > Actinomycetes > Micromonosporales > Micromonosporaceae > Micromonospora > Micromonospora sp. NPDC049529. The sequence continues at coordinate 72,224 of NZ_JBVJHT010000011.1, read as the reverse complement.
CAGCACCACCAGCGGCCTCTACGTGAGCACCAAGTCCGGCCTCGCGCCGGGCGACGTGGCCGGCCTGGCCGGTAAGAAACTGGCCGTCAACGGCCAGGGCCTCGGCGCCCAGGCCTACCTGCACATGCTGCTCAAGAAGAACGGCGTCGACGACAAGTCGGTCAAGGTCGAGATCCTCTCGCTGCCCAACCAGGTCGCGGCGCTGGCCAGCGGCGCCATCGACGGCGCCTTCCTGGTCGACCCGCTCACCGGGGCGGTCGTCGGGCAGGGCACCGCCAAGCGCTTCGCCACCAACTACGCAATGGCCGGCGACACCGAGCACCAGATCGCCGGCGTGCTCTACTCGCCGAAGTTCTCCGGCCAGACCGAGACCGCCACCCGGTTCCTGATGGCCTACCTCAAGGCCTCCGACCTGGTGAACAAGGCCTTCGGCGACAAGGACGCCACCGCGCTGCAGGACGTCGCCAAGGCTCTGATGGCCCACGTGCAGACGGTCAAGAGCGCCGACGCCCTCAAGGGTTACTACGTCACCGGCGGCTCGGCCGACATCGACCCGAAGTCGATCGAGATGTTCCTGACCGCGTTCCAGGAGCTCGGACTCGTCAGCGCACCGAACGTCGACTACCAGAAGTACATCGACACCTCGTTCGGCGAGGCCGCGCAGAAGGCGCTGGGCGCGACCGCCGGCGCGACCACCGGAGGCTGAGAACCTGTGGAAGGCACGATGAGCGGGTACGCGATCGAAGGGACCGGTCTCGGCAAATCCTTCGCGGTCGGCCGGCGTGAGGTCAAGGCGTTCGCCGGCATCGACCTGAAGGTCGGCCACGGCGAGTTCGTCGCGATCCTCGGGGCCTCCGGCGGCGGCAAGACCACGCTGCTGCGGGTGCTCGCCCGGCTGGAGGAGCACACCGAGGGCCAGCTTGTCGTACGGGCCACGAACAGCGGCTCGGGAAGGCCACCTTCGGCGACGGTGTTCCAGGAGCCGTCGGCCTTCCCATGGATGTCGGTGCGCAAGAACATCGCGTACGGCATGTGGGCCGTCGGTGTGGGCAGAGCCGAGCAGCGCAGGGAGGTCGACCGGCTCATGGAGATGGTCGGCCTCACTGCCTTCGCCGACGCCTACCCGCACGAGCTCTCCGGCGGCATGAAGCAGCGGGTCGCCGTGGCCCGGGCGCTGGCCGTCGGGTCGGAGATCCTGTTCATGGACGAGCCGTTCGGTCTGCTCGACGAGCAGACCCGGCTCGCCCTGCAGCAGGACCTCATCCGCATCTGGGAGCAGACCCGCAAGACGATCGTCTTCGTCACCCACTCGATCCAGGAGGCGATCCTCCTCGCCGACCGGGTGCTGGTGCTGAGTTCGCGCCCCGGGCGGATCGTGCTGTCCCGGCAGGTGGCGTTCGAGCGGCCGCGCAACGCCTTCGACCTCGGCCGTGATTCCGCGTTCGCCGAGTTGGCCGCCGAGCTGCACGAGGCGCTCGTCGACGGCGGACACGACAGTGCCAAGCAGGGGAGCCACGCATGACCCGGGCCAAGGCGCCCTCCGCGCAGCCGACCGACCTCCGCGAGGTCGCCTACCCGGCCAAGCCCCTGGACCTCCGCGAGGTCGCCCGCCGCTACCGGCGCACCCAGTACGTCAACCTGTTGATGCCGTTCGTGATCCTCGCGTTCTGGCAGGTGCTCGTGGAGACCGGGGCGTTGGACTCCCGGTTCTTCTCCGCGCCGACGGCCATCGTCAAGACGCTGTGGACGATGGCCGGCGACGGGGCGCTGTGGGAGGCGACCGGCGCGACCGGCCAGCGGGCACTGATCGGGTTCGTCATCGGCGCTCTCGCCGGCGCCCTCATCGGTGTCGCCGCGGCCCGGTCGTGGATCGTGCGGGCCGTGGTCAACCCGATCGTCGCGGCCACCTATCCGGTGCCGAAGATCGCGCTGCTGCCCGTCCTCCTGCTGATCTTCGGCACCGGCGACACCAGCATCTACCTGGTCGTGGCCATCTCGGTCTTCTACGTGGTGCTGATGAACACCGTCGCCGGGGTCAGCAACATTCCGATGATCTTCCAGGACGTCGCCCGGACGCTGGACGTCAAGGGCTATCGCTACCTGCGCACGATCGCGATCCCCGGCGCGCTGCCGGTCATCTTCGCGTCGCTGCGCACCTCCTGGGGCATCGCGCTGGTCATCGACGTCGCCGCCGAGTTCACCAGCTCCGACACCGGCCTCGGCCGGCTGATCCTCAACTCGTGGCAGGTCTTCGACATCGACTCGATGTACGCCGGACTGGTCGTCACCGCCCTGCTCGGCTGGCTCAGCTTCCTCGTCATCGACCTGCTCGAGCGGTGGCTGATCCCGTGGCGGCGCGGGGTGGAGGGATGACCGTCGAGTTCCCGGGCGCCGATGGCCGGTCGGTGCCCGCGGACCTCGTCCTCCCGGTGGGCACCGGAAGGCCCCCCGTCGTCGTTCTCGTCCACGGTGGCGGGTGGCGGCTCGGCTCCCGCACCGACTACGCCCGCTGGGCGGAGGCGCTCGCCGACGCCGGGTTCGCGTCCCTGTCCGTCGACTACACGCTCGCGACCCCGGGCGCGCCGTCGTGGCCGGCGGCGTTCGACGACGTCGCCGGGGCGTTCGCGTTCGTCCGCGCGCACGCCGACACCCTCGGCGTCGACGGCGACCGGATCGGCGTGCTCGCGACCTCGGCCGGCGCGCACCTCAGCGCGACGGCCGTGCTCAGCACCGACACCGGGGTCGCGGCGGCCGTGCTCGTCAACGGGGCCTACGACCTGCGCACCCACCACGCCACCTCGGCGGCGGTCGACGGCCTCATGGGCGCGACGCCCGAGGCGGCGCCCGGCCGGTACGCGGCCGCGTCACCGACGACGCTGGCCGCGACCTCGCCCCGGGCCGCGACCCTGACCTGGACCCTGATCTACGGCGAGCGCGATCCGGTCGTGCCGCCGAGCCAGTCGGAAGGGCTGGCGGCGGCGCTGCGCGTGGTCGGCGCTGACGTGCGCACCGTGCCGGTGCCGGAGGAGACCCACCACTGGAACACCACCACGCCGGTCGACGAGGGCGCCAACCGGTCGATCCGCGACGTGGTGCTGGGCCGGTTGCGCGACGCGCTAGATCCACAGTCGACCTTCGAGATGGAGCGAACCCCGCGATGACGACTTACGTGCTGGTCCACGGGGCCTGGCATGGCGCATGGTGCTGGCGTCCGGTGGCCGAGCGGCTGCGCGCCGTCGGCCACGAGGTGGTGACGCCGACCCTGACCGGCCTCGCCGAACGCGCCCACCTCACCGCGGGCGTGGGCCTCGCCACGCACGTGCAGGACGTCGTGTCGGTCATCGATTTCGACGACCTCGACGACGTCGTGCTCGTGGGGCACAGCTACGCCGGCATGGTGGTCACCGCTGTCGCCGAGCGGATCCCGCACCGGCTGCGTCGCCTCGTCGTCGTCGACGGGTTCCTGCCCGACCGCGACCAGTCCGCGATCGAGTTGCTTCCCCCGCACGCCGCCGCGCACTATCGGGAGTCGGCCGCGCCGAACGCCGAAGCGATCTGGCTGATCCCGCCGCGTCCGCTGGCCAACCTCGGGGTCACCGATCCGGCGATCGTCAGTTCGGTCACCCCGCGCCTGACCCCGCACCCGCTGAAGACCTATGTGGACGGTTCGCCCGGCGACGCCGCGGCGTTGACCGTTGCCGGCGCCTATGTGCTGTGCGCGGGCTGGAACACCCCGTTCGGCATTTTCGCGGAGAAGGCCGAACGGCTCGGCTGGCCGGTCGAGCGGATCCAGGCCGACCACGAGGTGCCGGTGACCGACCCCGATCTCCTCACCACGACCCTGCTGGCGGTCGAGAACACCGGAGTGCCCGCGTGAACGAGTTTCTGGTCCGCCAGTCCAACAAGCTCCCGGCCACGCCGGAGGGGGCGGAGATCCGCAAGCGCCTCCAACCGCTCGAGCGCGAACGCGCGCAGCAGTTGCGCGACGCCGGCATCCTCGTTCGACTGTGGAGGGTGCCCGGCAGCCGGGACTCCATCGGGCTCTACCAGGCCGCTGACGCGACCGCGCTGCACGACGCGCTGTCGTCGCTACCGATGTTCGCCTGGATGGAGATCACCGTCGAGCCGCTCGCGACCCATCCGCAGGAGCAGCGCTGACGCCGACCAGGCCGGTCTCAGATTACCCGCAGCGTAGGCAGGCTCTCCGGCAGTTCGCTGATCGCCTCGACCACGCTCTGCAGGTGTTCGCGCATGAGGCGTTCGGCCAACTCGGACTGGCCGGATACGACGGCCTTGATGACCCCGAGGTGCTCCTTGAGGCCGACGGCCGGCCGCCCGGGCAGCAACGCCACGCTGAACTGGTAGCGGACGCTGCGGAACCGCAGCCGGTTGAGGACGTCGGCGGCGGTGCTCTGCCCGGAGATTTCCCGGATTTGCAGGTGCACGTCCTGGCTGGTCTGGCTGTAGGTCATCACGTCGCCACGCTTGACGGCGGCCTGCATGGCGATGCCGAGCTCGCGCAATGCCTTGCGCTCGGCCGTCGTCGCCAGGACGGCGGCCCGGCGCGCGCACAGTCCTTCGAGGACGGCGCGAACTTCGGTGATCTCGATCGCCTCGTCCTTGGAGACCGGCCGCACCCGCGCGCCGCGGTTGGCCTCGCGCATGGCGAGGCCTTCGTTCTCCAGCAGTACGAGCGCCTCGCGGACGGTGCCGCGGGAGGCCGCGAACCGTTGCGAGAGCTCGCTTTCGATGAGCCGCTGGCCTGGGTTGAACTCGCCGACGAGGATCGCCTCGCGGATCGCGTGCACCACAGAACCGGTGTCCTGCGGCCGTTCTCCTTGGCGTGGCGTCGTCGTCACGTTGCGTCCTCCTCGGTGGCGCCTCGCGGCCCATGTCTATCCGTTGCGTTCAGCGGAATTGCTAACGATTCTATTGTCAATCTTGGGAGCAGTCGATACCTTCAGTGTTAACTCGTCGTTGCTGTCCGGCGCCTTGGCTGGTCAAGGCAGCGAAACGGGTTAAGGCCGCGGGCCGAGGCAAGGAGGAACCGTGACCGACCAATCCGCCATGCTTGTCGTCAGCGCGCATGCCGCCGACTTCGTGTGGCGCGCCAGCGGAGCCATCGCTTCGTTCGTCCGTGAGGGCGGCCGGGCGCACGTGCTCTGCCTGACCTACGGCGAGAAGGGCGAGTCGCAGGGCCTGTGGAAGCAGCCCGGCATGACGCTTGAGACGGTCAAGGCCCGCCGACACGAGGAGGCCAGCACGGCCGCCGGGGTGCTCGGCGCCGACATCGCGTTCCTCGACCATGGCGACTATCCGATCCGGGCCACCGACGGCCTCTATGACGCGGTCGTGGCGACGATGCGCCGGGTGCGACCCGACATCATCCTCACCCACCCCGCCCACGACCCCTACAACCCCGACCACTCGCTGGTCCACGAGGTGGTGCTCCGCGCCCGGATGATCGCGCAGGCCGAGGGCCACGACCGCGACACCCGGCCGATCGGCGCGCCGCAGGTCTACCAGTTCGAGCCGCACCAGCCGGAGCAGTGCGGGTTCAAGCCCGACCTGCTGCTCGACATCACCGGCGTCTTCCCGCAGAAACGGCAGGCGATGGAGTCGATGGAAGGCGCTCAGGGGCACCTCGTCGCCTACTACGACGAGCTCGCCACGCGGCGCGGCGTGCAGGCCCGGCGCAACGGCGGCGCGGGCACGATCACCCACGCCGAGGCGTTCCAGCGGGTCTTCCCGACCGTTTCCGGAGGTCTGCTGTGAGCGGCGTGGTCGTCCGCAACATCCCCGGCCCCGACCCCGATGCTGTCGCGACGCTCGCCGCCTCCGGCGTCTCGACCGTCCACGAGGCGCAGGGCCGCGGCGGCCTGCTCGCCCCGTCGATCCGGCCGATCTACCCCGGCCGCCGGATCGCCGGCCGTGCCGTCACCGTGCTGTCCCAGCCGGGCGACAACCTCATGATCCACGCGGCGGTGGAGCAGGTCACCGAGGGTGACATTCTCGTCGTGGCGTTCACCTCCGCCACCACCGACGGCGCGCTCGGCGAGCTGCTCGCCACCTCACTGCGCGCACACGGCGCGCTCGGTGTCGTCATCGACGCCGGCGTGCGCGACGTCGCCGAGCTTACCGAGATGGACTTCCCAGTCTGGTCGAGAGCCGTCTCCGCACAGGGCACGGTCAAGGCCACCGGCGGCTCGGTCAACGTCCCGGTCGTCGCCGCCGGCGCGCTGATCCACCCCGGCGACGTGATCGTCGCCGACGACGACGGGGTCGTCGTCGTGCCCAGACTCGCCGCCGCCGACGTCGCCGAGAAGTCCCACGCCCGCGAGGCCAACGAGGCCGGCAAACGTGCGAAGCTCGCCGCCGGCACGCTCGGCCTCGACCTCTACAATCTGCGCCCCCTGCTCGCCCAGCTCGGCGTCGTCTACCGCGACGCGGAAACCCGATAGGAGCACCCACGTGGCAGAGATCGTCGCGGCCGGCGCCGCCGTCCACGCTCCGCAACTGCTGAGCCGCCCGCCCCACGAGGACGCCAGCAAACTCGACGCCAGCACCGACGGGCTGCGCGCCTTCGGCAAGGTGCTCGACGACACCATGCCCGACGCGATCATCCTGATCGGCCTCGACCACCTGGAGACGTTCTGGCTCGAGGCGGTTCCGGCGTTCACGATCGTGCTCTCACCCGAGGTCACCGCGCACTACACGACCCAGACCCGCACCGCCCGCGTGCACACCGAGCTGGCCACCCACCTGCTCCGCGGGGCGATCGCCCGGGACTTCGACCTCACCTACTCACAGGACGCGCTGCTCGGCCACGCGTTCCTGACGCCGCTACGGTTCATCGTCGGTGACCGCGACATCCCGATCGTCCCGCTGCTCGTCAACACCTACCTGCCGCCGATCCCGAGCCCTCGCCGGGCCTACGCGCTCGGCAAGGCGCTGCGCGAGTCGCTCGCCGACCGCGACGAGCGGATCGCGGTCATCGCCAGCGGCGGCATGTCCCACTTCCCGGGCACCGCGAAGTACGAGGCGCCCATGTTCGCCTTCGACGAGTGGGTAATCTCCGAGATCACCCGCGGCAACTACGCCGACCTGCTCGCCCTCACCCCGGTCAACCTCGACGAGGTCGGCGAGAGCGAACTGATGACCTGGTTCCTCATGCTCGGCCTGATCGGCGAGGTGCCCGGCCGCCTGCTCACCTACCAGGAGCTGTCGCACCACGGCCACGGCGTCGTCCAGTTCCTGCCCCAGCTCCCGGTCGACCAGGTGGTGCTCGACCGCGAGGTGCCGAAGTTCGGCGGTCACCAGTTCGCCCAGACCGAATACAAGTACTACCGTTTCCCCGAGCCGGAGAGCCTCGAACTCAACCGCCTCCTGCACCGCATTATCATCGAGGCCGACTATCGCGCCGCGTTCGTCCGCGACCGCGCGACCGTCATCGCCGAGGCCCCGCTGCGCGACGTCGAACGCAAGGCCCTGCTCGACAGCGAGAGCTTCGACGCGCTGACCGCCGTCGGCGCCCACCCGCTGCTTGCCTTGTCGGCCCGCCAGGTCACCGCCCTGGAGAAGGACCGACAAGCAAAAGAGCTTTAAACCATTCCGCGGGTACGCTGGCCGGCGCGCACCCTGTGCCCGGGCCCGGTCGGCGTGTGTGTGGGGAGCGGGCGGGTCAGTTGCCGAAGGCCCCGGCCAGCCCGAGTTCCTCGCGGGCGGCGATGAACGTGCGCTCGGCCGCCCAGAGCGCGTCGAAGTCGGCGGCGGGCAACTCGCCGGGCCCCACGTCGCCCTGCTCGCGCCCAGCGCTCGCGCGCGGCGCACAGGTCCGACGACGAGGTGACGACCTCGGATCGGGCCGTGACGAGTCGCAACACGTCTTCGTGGTCTCCAGCCGCTGCTTGAACCGGGCGCCGCCCTCGTCGAAGAAACGGCATCAGGTCGCCCGGTGATCGCGACCGCGGCACCGCGACGATCCGGGCCGCCGGACTCGTCACGAACGTCACGTATTCGCGACCGCGTCACAAAGTCGGTGTATGTGGTCAACCGGATGTCGCGCCACTGCCGATCGTGGTCGCGCCGCCAGAGCCGGTCCTGTGCCAGGACGGTCAGCCATCCCCCGAGGACCACCGCCATCATGGTTGCCGCCGCCGTCACGAGAACGTCGACCATACCCGCCGCCCACAAGGTGAAGGAGAACGAGGAATGACCGCCGAAGCCCGGCTGCCGAGCCAGGCAGCAATCGACGAGGAGATTCGGGCTGTCCACACCGCGGCTCCCGATCTCCGGCAGCCCCCGCGCGACTACGGCCCCTACCGCAGCACCGCCCTCCGGCATCCCACCCACCCGCTGGTCACGCTGAAGGACCCGGAGGCCGTCGAACTCACCGGCCCGGTCTTCGGCGTCACCGACGTCGGCCCCGCGGACGCCGACCTGACCCGCCGCCACGGCGGTGAGCCGCTCGGCGAGCGGATCACCGTCTCCGGGCGTGTCGTCGACCGGTCCGGGCGTCCGGTGCGCCAGCAACTCGTCGAGGTATGGCAGGCCAACGCCTCCGGGCGCTACGCCCACCTGCGCGACGACCATGCCGCGCCGCTGGATCCCAACTTCACCGGCTTCGGTCGCTGCCTCACGGACGACGACGGCCGCTACCACTTCACTACCCTCAAGCCCGGCGCCTACCCGTGGCGTAACCACACCAACGCGTGGCGTCCCGCGCACATCCACTTCTCGGTCTTCGGCACCGCGTTCACCCAACGCCTTGTCACCCAGATGTACTTTCCCGGCGACCCCCTTTTCGCCTACGACCCGATCCTGCAGTCGGTCACTGACGAGCGGGCCCGCCAACGGCTCGTCGCCGCCTACGCCCACGACCTGTCCCGGCCGGAGTGGTCGCTCGGCTACCGCTGGGACATCGTGCTCGACGGGCCGGCCGCGACCTGGATGGAGGAGGGACGCTGATGACCACACCGTCACAGACCGTCGGCCCGTTCTACGGCTACGCGCTGCCGTTCCCCGGCGGCGGCGACGTCGTCGCGCCCGGTGATCCCGACGCGATCGTCGTCCGCGGCGTCGTCCTCGACGGCGAGGGTGTCCCGGTGCCCGACGCGCTGCTCGAGGTCTGGCAGGCCGCGGCCGACGGCAGCCTCGACGGCGCCCCCGGCACATTGCGGCGCGACCAGGTCACCGGCGCGCTCCAGGGCCGCACCGGGCTCGACTTCACCGGTTTCGCCCGGGTCGCCACCGACGCCGACGGGCAGTGGTCGATCCGCACCCACGCGCCCGGACCGCACCGTGACGGCGCCACGCCCTACCTCTCCGTCTGCGTGTTCGCCCGCGGCCTCCTGCACCACCTCTACACCCGGATCTACCTGCCGGAGCACGGGTCCGCACTGGCCGCGCACCCCGTCCTCGGCGAGTTGCCCGAGTCCCGCCGATCAACTCTCGTCGCCCGCCCGGAGCGGCCCGGGGTCTACCGCTTCGACATCCGACTGCAGGGCGGCGTGGCCGAGGAGACGGTCTTCCTTGACCTCACCTGACTGGAGCCAGGCGAGCCTGATGGGCAAACGTGTGCACTCGTTCGCTGCTATCTGACGGTTTCTCCGCCCGGCGGCCGCACGAGCACAGGTTCCTGGTCGAGCGAAGCTCTGTCGTGGTGTCCAGCCTGGGAGGGGTAATCTGTCGGGGACTCGGCAGTCGCCAATCGGTGCTGGCGGTCGTCCGAGCGGCACTATCGGTCGGATGCGTAACCGACTCGCCATCACGGCTCTCGCCGCCGCTGCGGCCCTTACCGTGGGCGCGGCTGCTCCAACGACACCAGCAATCCGGGTTCGGTGCACCCGGTCGCGCCGTCCGGCAGCAGCCCGACCGCCGCCCCGTCGCCGGCTCCTGCCCCGCCGATGGACGCAAAGGCCGTCCTCGACCGGCTTGCCGCCGCGAAGGTGGGCCTCACCAACGGGGTAGTCCAGGACGAGAACACCGATCCCAACAACCTGCTGGGCCGCCCGGCGGTTACCTTTCCGCGTTTCGGCGGACGCCCCTGGGGGTGACAAGGAGTCGGACGAGCATGGCATCGACCGGGCTTGGCCATTGAGGTGTTCCCGACGGTCGGTGATGCCGATCGCAGGTCAAGATTCATCCAGGACGCGCTGAAAGAGCTGCCGATCCTGGGCACCGAATACCACTACCGAGCCGACGGTGGCCGGGTGCTGGTGCGGGGTTACGGGGAAGGCGAAGCCGTCGCAGGCAAGAAGATCGAGGCGGCTGTCGCGCACGTGCGCCACTGGTCACTGATCCATTGGCATGATCATGGTCAACCGGCGGGCACCGGGCAACGGGTTTCTCGGAGACCGCCGCCGGTGAAATCCGCTGTCGGTTGTCGGAGGGGGTGGTACAAAGCCGCGGTGGAAGAGACTCTGGAGTTCGCCGACCTGTTGCGGCTGATGGACGAACGATCGACTGCGTTCCGGGCGGCTGTGGCCTCCGCGCCCAGCCTCGACGTGCGGGTGCCGACCTGCCCCGAGTGGACGTTGTTTGATCTGGTGCAGCACCTGGGCGAGGGGCGGCGCAAGTGGGCCGCCATCGTGGCGGCGGGGCCCGCCGACGCTCCTGCGGCCGTGCCCGCGCCGGTGGTGCCCCGGGAGCGTGCGGTCCTGCTGGACTGGTTCACCGCGTCGACGGCGGAGCTGCTGGACGCTCTGCGGGAGGCGGGGCCCGACCGTGGTTGCTGGACGTGGTGGGGTTCGTCGCAGTCGCCGCAGACCAGCGGTGCCGTCGCCCGACATCAGCTCCAGCAGGTCGCTGTGCACACCTATGACGCCCAGGTCGCCGTGGGCGCCCCGCAGCCGCTGCCGGACGAGGTAGCGCTCGACGGTGTGGACGAGTTCCTGACCACCTGCTGTGCGACGACGGCCGCGTGGCCGCACAAGCCCGCCGTCGTCGATTACCACGCCACCGAGGGCCGTTCCTGGAGGCTCTGGCTGTCCGCCGACGGCGCCCGGACCGCCTGCCTGCCCGAGTCCGGCGGCGAGGGGTCGGAGGCGGCCGACGTCTCCGCCCGGGGCACGGCCAATGAACTGGTCATGTTCCTCTACGGCCGCATTCCGATGGATTCGCTGCAGCTCGATGGCGACCGGGGCATCTTCGACCAGCTGATCGCCTGGGAGCCGGACGAGTAGGGCGGGCGATCGCTTCCGGGCGGTGCCGATGGTGGGGAGCATCGCAACAGCTGCTCCGCTTCTTGGCCGGATGGGCTGGACGGCGCCGGGTGTGTCGAGAACTTAGCGTCTGCTCCGTCCCCCGGACGCACCGGCCGCATGGCCGCGATCGAGTACGACTCCGAGGAGGAACCGCCGTGCCACGGCCCGATCGGCGGGCTCGCCCACGTCGGGCCGGACCACACCGTACGGCTATGCGGCGCCGTCCACAGTGCCCGACGGCTCCAAGCAGGTGACCGCCACCGAGCAGGGGCCAGCCACAGAAGCTACGGAGCTCGGCCACTGGGTCGCCGACAAGCTCCTGGCCACGGGGGCCCGCGAGCGGATCAACTCTGCCGCCACTCGCTGATCACCCGCCGGCCGAGCGAACGGCCGTGGGGGACGAACGCCCGCAGTCATCTGCTGTCGATGCGCGGTGCATGTGTCGACTTTCGACGGTCATCCAGGGAAGTTCGTCGATGTGGTGCTTGTGTGCCTCCCGGTCGTGCCGGTTGGCCCGGCGTTCGAGCCGGCCGTCGAGGAGGGCACCACTCACGCCGCGTGTCGGGTCTGCACTCCCGGGGGTCGTGACGCGCCGCGTACGCCGAGGTCGGTCTTGCCGTTCGCCCTCCGGGTGAACGGTTACGAGTTGACGCCGCCGACCACGTTGTCGCCGCCCAGCGCGATCGCGCGGCGGACATCGGCGGCATACTGCTCGGGCTGTTCCCAGGCCGCGAAGTGTCCGCCGACGGGGTGCTCCACGTATTCGCGGATGTTGAGGAATGTCTCGGCGTAACTACGCGGTGCCGGGAGGAAGTCGTCGGCGAACACGGACAGCACGGTCGGCGTGCCGATGTAGGGGGCGAGGGTCGGCGGTTCGACGTAGGTGGCGAACGAGGTGGCGATCGCGCCAGTGGCCCAGTAGGCGGTGACCCAGGCGAGGATGTCCTCCGGGGTGAAGGCTCCCTCGCTTTCGATCAGGCCCCGGTTCCGCCCGCTGCCGGGGGTCGTGTTGTCGCCGCCCGGTGTCGACGCAACCGATGTGCCCCCATGCGGGGGCGCGGTCTGACCGACCGTGCCCCCGCACGTCACGCAGTCAGGGCGACGTACGCCGCGCCGCGCTCAGCGGATCGGAATCTCGTGGTTGGCCTGGAAGAGGCCACCGGGGTCGACGGCCCTGCGGATCCTGACCAGCGCCTCCCAGACCGAGGGGGCAAAGCCGGTCGACGGGTCCACGGGCTCCTCCTGGAAGTTGAGGTACTGCCGCCCGCGCGAGTAGGGGGCCATCGCGTCGACCACCCGTTCGCAGTCGGCGATGGTCTGCTTGGCCATCTCGCCCACGAACATGCCGCCGCAGATCAACTGGAATCGGCCGTCGATCTTGGCGGTCACGCCCGCCCCGGTCTGCGGGCGTCCCATCGCCCCACCGAGCTGCCGCAGCTCCGCCATCAGAAATAGCGAACTGCCGGAGTCGGCGCCGGCGACCTCGACCAGACGGTCCACCGCGGCCGGCGGCAGCTCGTCGAGCAGGGCGGACCGTCCGCCGCCCGGGGTTGGCTGTTCCGGGTCCAGGTGCAGCCGTACCAGTGTCGCGGCGGGCACCCGGGCGAAGGTGTCCAGCTCGGGTCCGAGTTCCCGCAGCGGCGCCAGGATCCGTTCGGCCTCGGCGTCGTCGCCCAGTACGGCACCGTCGATGATGACCAGTTGGCGGCCCCGGAACGGCTCCGGGATCTCGGGGATCGGCGGGAAGTGCATGTGCCGGTACGACGTGGTGACCGCGTCGGGCGCGTCGGCGGCCCACTGTGCCCAGCGGCTGAGCACCCGGTGCGCGTCGCGCAGGTCCCAGACCAGCATGCCGGCGTACGCGGTCTCGATCGGGTAGAGGGTGAACTCGATCGCCGTCACCACACCGAAGTTTGCGCCCCCGCCGCCGCGTACGGCCCAGAACAGGTCCGGATCGTGCTCGGCGTCGACCCGGACGAGCGAGCCGTCGGCGGTGACCAGTTCCACGGCGGTCACGCTATTGGTCGCCAGGCCCAGCGACCGGCCGTACCAGCCGATGCCTCCGCCGAGGGAGTAGCCGACCACGCCGGTGTCCGGCGACGATCCGTGCAGCGCGGCGAGGCCGTGCGCGGCGGCCGCCTCCACCACGGTGGCCCAGAGGACGCCCGCCTCGGCCCGGGCCCGCCGAGCGTCGGGGTCGATCGTGACCCCGGTCATCCCGGACAGGCGCATCAGTACGCTGTCGCGCAGGTCGCCGAGCGGGTGCGCGTTGTGCCCGCTGCCCAGCGGTGCGACCCGCAGCCCGGCCGCCGCAGCGGCGCGGACCACCGTCGCCACCTCGTCCGTGTTGCTGGGGAAGGCCACCGCGGCTGGTCGCAGGTCGACGGCGAGTGCCCAGGTGGTTCTGGCCCGGTCGTAGTCCTCGTCGCCCGGCAGGTGGACGCCTCCACTCGCCAGCCCCCGCAGCGACGACAGGGCACGTCCGGTGTTCTCGGTTGTCACGTGCTGTTCCCCCTGAAATTGCATCAATAATCATCAATCAGCCGAATACTTGGACTAATGCCGCATTCGGTTGTCGCGCGTCAACTGTTACCGACCGTGTCCGGGGTTAACAGGGGAGAAGCTTTCCCCGGTTGACGTCTCCGGACGGCGGCGCACCGACCGGCCGTCGCCAGGTTGTGAGTCCCGTTCACACCACCCCCCCCGGCCCCGTACGCGGCCGGTCGGTTGACCAGGGAAAGCGGCGGTAACAATGGTGGTGTGAGCTCCGACGAACTGGCCCGATTCCTCCGTTCCCGGCGCGCGGCGATCCAACCCGAGGACATCGGTCTGGACGCCCGGTCGCGTCGGCGTACGCAGGGGCTCCGGCGCGAGGATGTGGCCGGGGTCGCCGCCATGTCCACCGACTACTACCGGCGACTCGAACAGGCCCGTACCGGGCCGCCGTCGCCGCAGATCCTCGACGCGATCGCGCGGGCACTGCGCCTGACCGCCGACGAACGTGACTACCTGTACCGGGTCGCCGACCAGGAGCCGCCGCCGGTGCGCACGACCAGCCGGCAGATCGCACCCGCCCTCCAGCAGGTCGTCAACGGGCTCACCGATTCACCGGCCCAGGTCATGACGTTGCTCGGCGAGACGATCGCGCAGAACCCGATGGCCGTGGCGCTGCTCGGTGACCACTCGATCTACACCGGCGATGCCCGCAACAGCACCTACCGCTGGTTCACCGACCCGACCTCGCGGTCGGTCCACCCCGCCGAGGAGCACGAGGAGGAAAGCCGCGCCCGGGTCGCGGAACTCCGGGCGAGGTCGGCCCGCTTCGGCGACCCGGCGGCCGACCGGCTCATCGGTACGCTGCGCGCCCGCAGCGCCGAGTTCGAGCGGATGTGGCAGGAAGAGCGGGTGGCAATCTGCCGGTCCGGCACCAAGACCCTGGTGCATCCCGAAATCGGCATGATCGACCTGGAGTGTCAGATCCTGCGGGCCGAGGGCCCCGAGCAACTGCTCGTTGTGTTCACCGCCGCCACCGGCAGCCGCGCCGCCGAACAGCTGCGCCGGATCTCGGCCGTCCGCCTCGCACCGGTGGTCGGGCGGCCCCGGCGCCCTGTCGCATCGGGCAGGTCGTACCCCCGCACTCGCCTGACGGCCCGCGCCTCGGGCTGACGGCCCGCGCCTCGGCCTCGCCGGATACGGCCGAATCTTGCAGAGGTCAAGCCACGGACCAACCAGTACGCCGACAGCGGCGACTGCGCCATGCTGGTGGCCAAGCTGCGTACCGTTGCCCGGCTGCACCGAACGCGCGGTCATGCTCGACTTCGCCGGCGAGGCGCTCGGCTGACCGACCCCCGAAACTCTGCCGATCCCGGGTCGCCGAGTGGTCGATTGTCGGAGAGCGCCTGTCTGGCGAGCACGCATGGATGCCAGAGCCGTGGTTAGAGAGCCTATGGGTGATAAGGGCAGTATTCTCCGATTAATCAGGGTGTCGACTCCGAAGGAGGACCCATGGCGAGTCTCGGCCCGGCGATCACTCGCCGCAGGCTCACCGTGATGGTCGGGGCGCTGGTCCTGGTCTGCGCGACCACCCTGCTGGTCGACGTGGTCGCACCCAGGAGCGCGAGGGCGGAAACCGTGCCGGTGCCGCTGGGCTCCGCCGCCGACTTCGCGATCCTCGCCGGTACGACGGTCACGAACACCGGCCTCTCGGTGATTACCGGCGACATCGGAGTGAGCCCGGGCGACGCCGTGACCGGGTTCCCGCCCGGCCAGGTCAACGGTTCGATCCACCTGGATGACGACCCTGCGGTGCAGGGACAGGCTGACCTGGCCATCGCGTACGACGATGCCGCCGCGCGGACGACCACGGACACCATCCCGGACAACCTTGGCGGAACCACCAGGACCACCGGCGTATACGACTCCGCCAGCGGCACCTTCGGGATCTCCGGCACGCTGACCCTCGACGCCGAGGGCGACCCGAGCGCGGTCTTCATCTTCCAAACCGAATCCACGTTCGTCACCGCCGACAACAGCACCGTGAACCTGATCAACGGTGCCCAGTCGTGCAATGTCTTCTGGCAGGTCGGCAGCTCGGCCACGTTCGGGGCCAACTCCGTCCTGCGGGGTGACGTCCTCGCCTTCACCTCGATCACCTCCGAAACGGGACTGGTGCTCGACGGTCGGACGATGGCGCTCAATGGCGTGGTCACCCTGGACACCGACACGATCACACGGTCGACCTGCGCCGAACCAAGGGAGTTGTCGATCAGCGCACCGGAGGCGGCGGACCTCGGCAGCGCCCCTCCCGGCGGCACCGTCTCCGCCAACCTGGGGCCGGTGACGGTGCGCGACCTGCGCGGACTTGAGGACGCGGCCTGGATCGCGACGGTGCTCGCGACGGACTTCGTCACCACCGGCAGCCCGGTCCAGACCGTCGACAGCGTCAACGTGACGTACTGGTCGGGGCTGGCCACCTCGACCACCGGGACCGGCAGCTTCACCTCGGGCCAACCCACCTCCGAGGACGCTGAGACCCTCGACGTGGAACGCATGGCGTACACCCTCACTGGCGGTCGCGGCACCAACTCCGCCACCTGGGATCCGGTCCTCTCCGTCCAGTTGCCGCTCGCGGCCGTCACCGGTGCGTACACCGGCACGGTGACCTTCTCCGTCGCCTGACACGCCTCCCACTGACGCCTGATCGGCCGTCGCGGGGAGATGTACCTGAACCCACACAGGCGCGGGCAGATATCGGTGAAGATCAGCGAGTCCGGCTGATCGGCCGATCAACAGCCGGGTAGATCGGTCGTACGCTCCGTTGCCATGCTGTTCTCACGCCAGCACAGGAATGTCGGTCCGGCGATCGCGGAATTCTGGCGGTGGTGGCCCGGGGCACGGTCCCGGGTGGAGGCGGCCATCGCCGACGGCACCTGGTCCGACGAGCTCATCGCCGAGGTCAGCGGGCGGGTGCGGGCGATCGACCGGGAGCTGGAATGGGAGTTCGCCGAGGGCTCCCGCGCCGGCCATGCCCTTGTCGTCTCGGCGGCCGGCGCGTCCCGCCTGCGGGCGGTCGCCGAACGCTGGCGCCGGGCGGCGCCGCCAGCCGACGAACGCTGGGAGTACCACTCGACCCGGCAGCCCGATCCGAACTCCCTGTCGGCCGCGCTGACCGTCTCCGGTCACGAGATCAAGCTGCCCGAGCTGCGGTTCGCCTGCCGGATCGACCCCGACCGGTACGAGGTGGACGTACTCGTCCATCATCCGGAGTTCGCCCGCCTCGGTGAGGCGGACCGGATGCGGTTGGCGTTCATGGCCCTGGACTGGCTGCTCGGCGAGGTCGCGGTCGAGCTGTGGGTGGGCGTGGTCGAGGTGAGCGCGACGCAGCCGCCCCGAACCGAGTCGGGTGAGGCGCTCACCGCGGTGGTGGCCCAGCTGGCCCGGCGGCTGCGGGAGACGAGCTGGCTGCTGCTCGAACGCGCTCCGGTCGGCGGCAGTCCACAGGTCGCCGCGGTGCGGCACCCGCTCAAGCCGATCCGCTGGCCGCACCTCGACACCCACCTGGGCGTGGTGGTGCCGTACCGGGCGGCACCGGAGACGGGGCTGCCGACCGGGGCGGCGCTCGCCGCGTTGGAGCGGCTGGAGGAGCAGATCACGGCCGCCGCCGGGGGCGCGGTGCTGGTCGCCCACGAGAGCTGCGCCGGCCGCCGGACCTTCCACCTGTACGCCGAGGCGGACGCGAACCCGCTCGGGCCGGTACGGGAGGCCGTCCAGGGCTGGGACCAGGGGCGGGTGAGGCTGCGTTCCCGCTACGACCCGGACTGGCAGGCGGTCCGCCCGCTGCGCCCGTGACCCTTTCGCCGTCCGAGGGTACTTTCCGCCCCGGTGTGGGTAACGTCCGATCCGACCGAGCACGGCGTGCGGGTTGCGCCCAACACGGAGGATGTAGCCATGGCTTCTCTTGGAAAGTGGTGGGCAAGGCTCAGCGCCGTCGTTCTCACGGCGAGCCTGGCCGTATTCGTGCCGGTGGCGGCCTGGGCGTCGTCCGGCCCCGGTGAACTGGTGTTGGAGGCGGCCCGTCGGCCGCGCCGTTCCGGTATCGGCGCGGGCCTGTTCGGGCTGGTGTGCTGCGGCGTGGTCGTGGTGGGGATCGTGGTGGTCGTACTGCTGCTGATCCGCCGCCGGTCCGGCCGCCGGTGATCCGTTCTCGGCCGGCCGGCGCCTGATCCGGTGCCGGTCCGGCCGCTCTCCGGTCCCGCCGCCTGCCGGGTCCGTGGGATCACCTCCCCGGATCGCGGCGTCGGGTGCGGTGCGGGTGCGGGTGGTCAGCCTGCGGCGAGCGCGGCGTTGGCCTGGCTGACGAAGTCCCGCGCCGCCTCCCTGGAGGTGGCCCGGCCGGCCTGGGCGCTCTCGCCGATGGTGATCAGAAGGTCCCGGACCTTCGCGTGTCCTCGTGGTGGCGGCATCGGGGCGGGCCCGAACCGCTCGGTCATCGCGGTCTCGAAGGACGCGGTGAGTTTCATGCTCCGGTCGGTCAGCGTGTCCTCGACGTACGAGCGGACGCTGAGGTTGGCGCTCAGCCCGCGCTCGGTGCCGAGGATCTGTCCGGCCTCCACGTCGTTCACCAAAAAGTTGATCACGTCCGCCACGGTTTCCGGGTGGCGGGTGCCACGGAAGCCCGCCCAGTACATCGAGGCCCGCGCCCACTGGGCCTTCGGAGCGCCGGGATAGGTGACCAGGCCGAGTTCGTCCTGGGTCAGCTTCTGCAACTCGGGCAACTGGTTCGACCACATGAAACTGGTCGCGGCCTTGCCGGTGGCGACCAGTTGGCGGGTGACGTCGCCGCTGTTCGCCTCCGCGACGACCGCCGCCGACGGGGTGGCCCGGTTGGTCCGCGCCTGGCGCCACAGATCGAACCAGCGGGTCAGGTCCGCCTCGGTGAAGCCGAGCTGCCGTCCCCGGTACAACTCCTTGCCCTGGTCCCGCAGCCACAGCCAGAGGGCCCTGTAGTCGGCCGAGGGGTCCATCGTCCCGGCGACCTTCCCGTCGGTGCTCTCGGTGACCGAGGTCGCCCATTCGACGAACTCGTCGTAGGGCATGCCGATCCGGGGTTCGGGCAGCCCGAGACGGGTCAGCAGGCTCTTGTTGTAGATCAGGCCGGGGGTGTTCTCGGCGGCGGCGACCGCCATCGTCCGGCCGGCGACCTGACCGTACTGGGCCAGGCTGGGGGGCAGGCCGGTGACGTCGAGCCGGCCGCTGCGTACGTGGTCGGTCAGGTCGAGGACGATGTCGCGTTCGGCGTACTCGGTCAGGTAGTTGTCGTCGATCTGGAACAGATCGGGGGCGTTACCGCCGGCCGCCTGGCTGGAGAGGCGGTCGTAGTAGCCGGTGTTGCCCTGCCAGGTGACCTGGAAGGTCACCTCGGGGTGCCGGGACGAGTAGAGCTGGAGCGCCCGCTCGGTCAGCTCGGCGCGCTTCTCGCCGCCCCACCAGAAGATCGAGAGTCGGATAGGGCCCTCGGACGGCGTGTCCTCGGAGCCGCCGCAGGCGGTCAGGGCGCTGCTCAGCAGCAGGCCGAGGGTCAGGGTGGCGGCGGCCAGCGCCCGCGCGCCGACCCGACCTCCGGTGCCGGCCGTCGACCCGGTGGCGGTGACTCGGTGCCGACGTCCCCAACTCACGGTCGCCCGGCGCCGGGAGGGGCGGGAGGCAGAGGGCACGTTATCTCCTGACGGCGCCGGTCACGGGGCTGGATCGGGAACATTTACACCCGTACGCCCATCGGGTGTCAACGGCCGTCCGGTCGAGATCCACAGTCCGGTGCAGCGGTGGGGTAACGACGTATTGACACGTATGACGCACGGTCGTAACGAGCGCCCGCGCCCGGCCATTCCTGCGTCGGGTGTCCCGAATCGAGCCCGGTGCCCGGATCCGCGTCGAGCCGCGCCGTTCCTGCCCAGCTCGGGCATGGTGCGCCGGGCCGACGACGGAGTCGCGTCACACCGGGGCGACGGCAAGCGAGGTGCCGCGCCGGGACGTGATGTACTTGCCGGCGTGGAACTGCTGCACTCGGGCAAGGTACGGGACGTCTACGCGGACGGCGATGACCTGATCCTGGTCGCCTCCGACCGGGTATCGGTCTACGACGCGGTCCTGCCGACGCCGATTCCGGACAAGGGCAAGCTGCTCACCGCGCTCTCGCTGTGGTGGTTCGAGCAACTCGCCGACATCGTGCCGAACCACGTCATCTCCGCCACCGACGTGCCGCAGGAGTGGGCGGGCCGGGCGATCCGGGTCCAGCGGCTGGAGATGGTGCAGGTCGAGTGCATCGCCCGGGGCTACCTGACCGGCCTGGGACTCAAGGAGTACGAGCGCGACGGCTCGGTCTCCGGGGTCGAGCTGCCGCGTGGTCTGGGCGAGGCGTCGATCCTGCCCGAGCCGATCTTCACGCCGACGACCAAGGCGCCGCTCGGTGAGCACGACGAGTTCATGACCTTCGCCGACGTGGTCGACAAGGTCGGCGCGGAAACCGCCGAGCGGCTGCGGCAGATCACCGTGGACGTCTACTGCCGGGGCGCCGAGCTGGCCGCCGAGCGGGGCATCCTGGTGGCCGACACCAAGCTGGAGTTCGGCTGGGCACCGGACGGCACCCTGGTCCTCGCCGACGAGGTGCTCACCTCCGACTCGTCGCGGTTCTGGCCGGCGGAGTCGTACCAGCCGGGACGGGAGCAGTTCTCCCTCGGCAAGCAGTTCGTCCGGGACTGGGCGGTCAGTACCGGCTGGGACAAGAAGCCGCCCGCGCCGGAGCTGCCGGAGGAGATCGTCGCGGCCACCCGCGCCCGCTACGTCGACGTCTACGAACGGCTCACCGGCCGCCAGTGGTAGACCGCTCCGAGCGATACGGGTCTGGCGCGGCCGGGGCGCTCCATGATCCACGCGCACTCAATCTGTTCGTGGGGCGCCCTCGCCGACAGCTAGGCGCGCGTGGATCTAGCTGGCGAGCGGGCGGGCGGTGCCGAGTGAGTGGATCCGGGTCAGTCGTCGGTCCAGTTGAGGGTGCGCTCGACCGCCTTGCGCCAGTTGCGTAGTTCGCGGTTGCGGTGATCCGGGTCCATCGCCGGCTCCCACTGCGCGTCCTGCCGCCACTGGGCCCGTAACGTCTCCAGGTCGGGCCAGAACCCGACCGCCAGGCCGGCCGCGTACGCCGCGCCAAGGGAGGTCGTCTCGGTCACCGCCGGCCGGACCACGGGTACGTCCAACACGTCGGCGAGGAACTGCATGAGCAACTCGTTGCCGGTCATCCCGCCGTCCACCCGCAGCTGGTGCAGCGGCACCGCGGAGTCGGCGTTCATCGCGTCGACCACCTCACGGGTCTGCCAGGCGGACGCCTCCAGCACCGCTCGGGCCAGGTGCCCCTTGGTGATGTAACCGGTCAGGCCGGCGATCACCCCGCGCGCGTCGCTGCGCCAGTGCGGCGCGAACAGGCCGGAGAACGCCGGTACGACGTAACAGCCGCCGTTGTCCTCGACGCTGCGGGCCAGGTCCTCCACCTCCGACGCGGCCGAGATCAGTCCCAGGTTGTCCCGCAGCCACTGGACCAGTGAGCCGGTGACCGCGATCGCCCCCTCCAGCGCGTACGTCGCCGGTTGGTCGCCGATCCGGTAGCCGACCGTGGTGAGCAGTCCGTGGCCGGAGACAACCGGCTCGGTGCCGGTGTTGAGCAGCAGGAAACTGCCGGTGCCGTAGGTGCACTTCGCCTCGCCGGGCTCGAAGCAGGTCTGGCCGAACAGGGCCGCCTGCTGGTCACCGAGGGCACTCGCCACCGGCACCCCGGCGAGCACGCCGGTGGCCGTACCGTAGATCTCGGCGCTGGAGCGGATCTGCGGCAGCATCGCCGGGGGGATCCCCATCAGGTCGAGGATCTGCGGGTCCCAGTCCAGTGTGCGCAGGTCCATCAGCAGCGTACGGCTGGCGTTCGTCACGTCGGTGACGTGCTCGCCGGTGAGTTTCCAGATCAGCCAGCTCTCCATGGTGCCGAAGAGCACCTCGCCGCGTTCCGCCCGCTCACGCAGCCCGTCGACCTCGGCGAGCAGCCACATCAGCTTGGGCCCGGCGAAGTACGTCGCCAGCGGCAGCCCGGTACGGGCCCGGAACCGGTGCTCGCCGTACGTCTCGTCGAGCCGGCGCAGCAGCGGCACCGTACGGGTGTCCTGCCAGACGATGGCGTTGGCCACCGGTCGTCCGGTGGCCCGGTCCCAGACCAGGGTGGTCTCGCGCTGGTTGGTGATGCCGATCGCGGCCAGCCGGTCGGGGCCGATCGAGGCCCCGGCCAGCGCCTCCCGGATCGTCCACTCGACGTTGTCCCAGATCTCCTCGGCGTCGTGCTCGACCCAGCCGGGCTGCGGGAAATACTGCCGGTGTTCGCGCTGGGCCACGGAGATCGGGGTGCCGGTGGCGTCGAAGACCATGCACCGGGAGGAGGTGGTGCCCTGGTCGATGGCGGCGACATACTGCTCGGTCACCGCCGCACCGTACCCGTAATCGGCCGACCCGCGCACCGGCCCGGTCACGCGTCGGGCGCCGGTCCGGAAACCTAGGATGCGACCGTGCGCGACATCGCCGTCTTCAGCGGAAGTGCCCATCCCGAGCTGGCCGCCGAGATCTGTGCCCACCTCGGCGTCCCCCTGCACCCGGTCCGGGTCTCCCGGTTCGCCAACGACTGCCTGGAGGTGCAGCTACAGGCCAACTGCCGGGAGCGGGACGTGTTCCTGATCCAGCCGTTGGTCCCGCCGGTGCAGGAGAACCTGGTCGAGCTGTTGCTCATGCTCGACGCGGCGCGGGGTGCCTCGGCCGGTCGGATCACGGTGGTGCTGCCGCACTACGCGTACGCCCGGTCGGACAAGAAGGACGCCCCTCGGATCAGCATCGGTGCCCGGCTGGTGGCCGATCTGCTGGTGTCGGCCGGTGCCGACCGGGTGCTGGCGCTGACCCTGCACTCACCGCAGGTGCACGGATTCTTCAGTGTTCCGGTCGACCACCTGCACGCGCTGCGCGAGTTGGCCGACCACTTCAAGCGCTACGACCTGTCCGAGACCGTGGTCGTCTCGCCGGACCTGGGCAACGCCAAGGAGGCGGCGGCCTTCGCCCGGATGCTCGGCACCCCGGTCGCGGCCGGGGCGAAGCAGCGGTTCAGCGACGACCGGGTGCAGATCAGCGCGGTGATCGGTGACGTGGTCGACCGGGACGTGATCGTGCTGGACGACGAGATCGCCAAGGGCAGCACCATGATCGAGCTGATGGATCACCTGCGGGACCTGAAGGTGCGCTCGATCCGGCTCGCCTGCACCCACGGGCTGTTCTCCAGCGACGCACTGGAGCGGCTGAGCCGGCAGGACGGCGTACTGGAGATCGTCTGCACCAACACGGTGCCGATTCCGGTGGCGAAGCGGGTGCCCAAGTTGCAGGTGCTCTCGGTGGCGCCGGCACTGGCCGAGGCGATGCGGCGGATCCACAACGGGGAGTCGGTCAGCGCCCTGTTCGCCTGACGGTCGCCGTCGCGCCGGGCGCGGGTCCGGTCAGCCCACCGCCGGGTTGCCGGGGGCGAGGCTGGTGGTGATCCGTACGGTGGTGCCGGCCGGTCCGCTCCGCACCACGAGTTCGTCGCTGAGCCGGCGGGCCAGCCAGAGCCCCCAGCCGCCGGTGGTGTCCGGCTCGGGGCGGCGCCGGTCCTCCAGCCGATCGGCGTCGATGCCGCTGCCGTAATCGGAGATCTCGCAGTTCAGTGCCCCGGTCGCGGACCAGAGCCGGAGCCACCCCCGGCCTCCGCCGTGCCGTACGGCGTTGGTCATCAGCTCGTTGACCACGAGTACGAAGTCGTCGAGGCGGTCACCGGTGAGCCCCGATGCCTCGGCGAAGGCGGCTACGGAGTGCCGGAGCTCGGTCACCCGAGCCCGGTCGAAGGTCTCGGTGAGCGGCGGGGGTGCGTCGATGGGCACCACCGTACGCGGAATGCGGGGTGCGGTGCTGGTCATGGTCGACTCGCCATCGATCGAGAGGGTGCTTTATGGCATTTCCACCCTACGTCAGGTTATGCCGCAACCATCGCTCGGCCGGCCCGCGTCGCGGTGTCGGATCGGTCGCCGTGGGCTCGTGCCGACCGCGACGATGTGACATCGTCGGACCCGTGCCGCAGAGGTCGATCGAGCAGCCGGCCGGCGGCTTCCAGATACCGCTCTGGCGGGCGATCGCGGTCTTCCGGTTCGCCTCCCTCGGCTACGTCTGCGTCCTGGCTGTGATCAACCTGGGCGAGTACGCCCACCCGGTCGACGCCGTACCGGCGCTGGTGACGATGACCGCCTGGACGGTGTTCGCCAGCTACGCGTACGCCCAACCCGCTCGGCGGCACTGGCCGCTGCTCGTCGTCGACCTGCTCGTGGTGATCGTCATCCTGCTGACCAGTGTCCGGGTGGTCGGCCAGTCCGCGCTCGCCTCGGGCGTACCCACCCTGGCCGTCGCCTGGCAGGGCGGCCCGGTGCTGGCCTGGGCGGTCACCGGCGGCCGGCGGCGGGGCGCGGTCGCGGCCCTGATCCTGGGCGGCACCGACCTGCTGATGCGCGACCAGCTCATCCAGGCCACGGTGAACGGCGTGATCCTCATGTTGCTGGCCGGGATCGCGGTCGGGCACGTGGCCCGGCTCGCCACCATCGCCGAGCAGCGACTGCAACGCGCCACCGAGTTGGAGGCCGCGACCCGGGAGCGGGAACGGCTGGCCCGGGGGATCCACGACTCGGTTCTCCAGGTTCTCGCCCTGGTTCAGCGGCGGGGAGCCCGGCTCGACGGCGAAGCAGGTGAACTGGCCCGGCTCGCCGGTGAACAGGAGGCCGCGCTGCGGGCACTGATCGCCACCCCGTCGCCGACCCCGGCCGAGGCCGCCGCCGAGAGCCCGGAGGCGGACCTGCGTACGGTCCTCGGTGGCTACGCCTCGGCGACGGTCTCGGTCGCCATGCCGGCCACCCCCGTACGGTTGCCCGGCGGCACCGCCCGCGAGGTCGGCGCGGCGACGGCGGCCGCCCTGGACAACGCCGCCCGGCACGGCGGTGGCCGGGCCTGGGTGCTGGTCGAGGAGGAAGCCGGCGTGGTGACCGTCTCGATCCGGGACGACGGCCCCGGCATCCCCGCCCAGCGGTTGGCCGAAGCGGCGGAGCAGGGCCGGCTCGGGGTGGCGCAGTCGATCCGGGGCCGGATCGTCGCCCTCGGCGGCACCGTCCGGATCACCACCGCCCCCGGCCAGGGCACCGAGATCGAACTGCGGATCCCGACCGGCTGACCGGTCGGGGTGGCGCGCACGAAACGGACGACACCGAGGGTGGGGAACATGGGTACGGGTACGCCGATCCGGGTGATGGTGGTCGACGACCATCCGATGTGGCGGGAGGGGGTGGCCCGCGACCTGACCGAGGCCGGTTACGCCGTGGTGGCCACCACCGGTGAGGGCCGCCAGGCGGTCCGGATCGCCGCCGCCGCCCGCCCCGACGTGGTGGTGCTCGACCTCCAGTTGCCGGACATCTCCGGGGTCGAGGTGATCGACGGGCTGGTCAGCCGGGTGCCGGGGGTACGGGTGCTGATGCTGTCCGCCAGCGGCGAGCAGCAGAGCGTGCTCGACGCGGTCAAGGCCGGTGCCACCGGTTACCTGATCAAGTCGGCCGCACCGGAGGAGTTCCTGGAGGCCGTACGGCGCACCGCCGCCGGGGACACCGTGTTCACGCCGGGGCTGGCCGGACTCGTGCTCGGCGAGTACCGCCGGCTCGCCGCCGTCCCCGATCCGGTCCCGGACGACGGCACACCCCGGCTCACCGAGCGGGAGACCGAGGTGCTCCGGCTGGTCGCCAAGGGGCTGTCGTACAAGCAGATCGCCGAGCGGCTCGGCCTGTCGCACCGTACGGTGCAGAACCACGTCCAGAACACGCTCGGCAAGTTGCAGTTGCACAACCGGGTCGAGCTGACCCGCTACGCCATCGAGCAGGGCCTCGACGACTGACGGCGGTCCCGGTCGGGCCGAGCGGTCAGGGCGGTGGCTGGGTCAGGCCGGGGGAGCGGTCACCGGGTGGTTCGGTCTCGTGGATGGCGAGTTCCTCGGCGGTCGGTCCGCCGCCGGCCGAGCCCGCGTCGGCGGCGATCGCGTTGGTCTCGGTGTCGTCGCGGCTGCCCTCGTCCGGCTCCACCAGCCGGCCCACCGTCGGTGTGGTCGGCCCGCCCAGATTGCCGTGGTCGTAGATCGACACCGGGGAGCGGGGATCCGAGGTGGGACCCGGATCGATCACGTCCGCGTCGAGCTGCGCCTGGGCGGCGGCCTCGTCGCTGTCCGCCTCGGCCGAGATCGCCGGGTCGACCGGACCGGCGAGCGGGTCGTCGATCGCGGGTTCGGGCTGTTCGCGCGCGATCTTGTAGTCCACCGACTCGCCGTCGAGCTGTTCCTGGGCGGTGTTCCCGAACCGGTCGACCGCCTGTGGCACGTCGGCCGGCAGGGCGGCCGGCTGGCGGCCGTCCGCCTCCCGACCCGTGGCGACGTCGTCCCCCGCGGTCGAGTCGTCGTCGGCGGTGCCGGGCAGGCCCTCGGCCTCCGGGTCGGACAGGGGTACGGGGTAGTCGTCATCGCGCATACCGAGGGAACTACCCGTTGCCCCACGGGCATAACCGGTGGCCGCTGTCCGGGTGTCCCGGCCCCGGATCGGTCTGACCGGTTCATCCCCCGCACCCGCCCGGCCGGACCGCCGTCCCAATCCACAGTGGACCAGGCGGGTTCCGCGTCGGCTCGCCCGATCGTGGCCCGCTGCCACCGGACGCGACGTTCGTGCCGGTCGGGGGCGGGACGCGCGGCTCGCGGTGGGGCGTTCCCACCGACCGGTTTCGGGTACGCGTCCGCCGTTCGTCCGGGTACGCCGGTCTGACTCGTCCGGGTACGCCGGTCGCACCGACGCCGGCAGCAGGCGGAAAAACCGGCCCGGCCGGCCAACGGACCCGCCCCGGCCGCAGGGGCCGGCGGCCCGAGTTGCAGGTTTCGGCTCCGCCGAGCCCGGTTAACGGGAGACTCTGATCGAAAGCCCGTTGGCCCGGTCACCCGTACGGCGCGTCCGTCAACGGGAAACCCCGCTCCGGCCAGTCTGCCGCTGGCCCGGCCAGCCCTCGATGGAGGTGACCCCCGATGCGTGTCGGCCTCGTCCGCGCACACGCCGGCCCACCCGGCCCGTCCGCCACGGTGACCGGCACCCGGCAACACGTGGCGCGGGTGGCTGCCGAACTCAGCGGCAGGGGCCACGACGTACGGGTCTACGAGCGGCGGGACGACCCGGAACTACCGGACACCACCGACACCGACGGCTACCGGGTGGAACGGGTCCCGGTCGGCCCGTCGACCCGCGCCCCGACGGCCAGCCTGGTGCCGCACGTGCCCGAGTTCGGGCGCTGGCTGATCGAACACTGGTCCGGCGACTGGGCTCCGGACGTGGTGCACGGCCACTTCTGGATCGGCGGCCTGGCGGCGGCGAGCGCCGTACGGGAGACCAGCATTCCGGTCGTACAGACCTTCCATTCGCTCGGTGTCGAGCAGTTGCGCCACCTCGGTCGCGCGTACGCCGGGCCGGGGGAGCGGATCCCGCTGGAGCGCGCCCTGACCCGGGCCGTCGACCTCGCGGTGGCCCAGTCGACCGACGAGGTGGACGAGCTGACCCGGATGGGGCTGGACCGGGCGGCGGTGACGGTGGTTCCGGCCGGCGTCGACGTCGACCGGTTCACCCCGGACGGCGAGGCGGCTCCCCGCGAGCGCCGGTCCCGGATCCTCTCCGTCGGCGGCCTGTCGCCCGGACACGGACAGGAGGACCTGATCCGGGCACTGCGTCTGGTCGGTGACGCCGAGCTGATCATTCTGGGCGGACCGCCCGCCGAGGAGCTCGACCGGCACCCGGAGGCTGCCCGGATTCGCGAGCTGGCGGCGCAGAACGGCGTCGGCGAGCAGGTACGCCTGGTCGGCGACGTGCCGCACGACCGGATGCCGGCCTGGTACCGCTCCGCCGACGTGGTCGCCTGCACCCAGCGGTACGCCGCCGCCGGGCGGGTGCCGCTGGAGGCGATGGCGTGCGGGGTGCCGGTGGTCGGCTACGGGCTCGGTGGCATCGCCGACACGGTGGTGGACGAGGTCACCGGCCGACTGGTCCCGCCCGGTGACGTACGCGGGCTCGGCGTGACCCTGCGCCGGCTGCTCACCGACGACGCCCGGCGGTTCGCGTACGGGCACGCCGCCGTGGACCGGGTGCGGTGCAGCTACACCTGGGAACGGACCGCCGGGGCGCTGGAGCGGGTCTACGAGAAGGTGGTTCGCCTGCGCAACCCCGACGCCGTCAGCTGAACGCCGCGCCGCCCGCCACGCCCGGCCGACCGCCGACGCAACCACGTTCGGAGCGGACGGTCATACCGGGACGCGGTGCGCCGGCCGGGGCGCGGGAGCGGCGGTCTGGTGCTGCGGCTGCGCGTACCGGGTCAGGCCGATCACCGTGGCGAGGGTGACCAGGAAACCGAGCCCGGCCAGCCACTCCCGCCCCGGCCAGATCTTGTCGTCGAGCAGCAGCAGGCCGACGACCGCCGCCGGCAGCGCCCCGGCGGCGTCCATCGCGGCGATCGCGGCGGTGGTCGAACCCCGCTGCATCGCCAACCCGAGCAGGAGCTGCCCGACGATCGAGTGGACGATCAGCAGGTAGAGCAGCGGGTTGCGGACGCAGGACCCGAACGACTCGACCGAGGCCAGGGGCCGGGCGGAGACCGCCGCCGCGGAGAACGCCAGCCCGGCCAGCGCGCCCAGGGCCACCGAGCCCGGCACGCCGTGCAGGCGTACGGCGAAGAAACCCAGCGCACCGATCAGGCCGAGGGTCACGGTCAGCGCGACCACGACGGCCGCGCCCAGCGGCCGGGAGTGCGCCGGCCGGGCGGCCAGCACCAGCGCGGTGATGCCGACCAGGAGCAGCACCAGCAGGAGCACCTCGGTGGCCGGCAGCCGCCAGTTGAGCAGCAGGACGCCGAGTACCGCGGTGACCCCCAGCCCGGCCGCCACCGCCGCCTGGACCAGGAAGAGCGGCAGGTCCCGCCGCGCCAGGAAGGCGAGGACGAAACCGAGCGCCTGGCAGCCGACCCCGAGCAGGTACGTGCGCTGGCAGGCCAGGCGCAACAGCAGGCCGGGGTCGAAGCCGTGGTGGATCGTGGTGCGGGTGGCGGCCACCGACTGGAGCAGGTTCGCGACGCCGTAGGCGACGATCATGCCCGCCAGGAAGCACCAGCCCGCAGAAGCCACCCGGCGAGGATAGAGGTTCCCGGCCCGGAGCGCGCCGGGCCGACCTCAGCCGAGGCGTTGCAGCAGGTCGTCGTGGAGCAGCCCGTTGCTGGCGATGGCGCTGCCACCGGTCGGGCCGGTCCGGCCGGCGAGGTCGGTGAAGGTGCCGCCGGCCTCGGTGACGATGGGAATCAGGGCGGCCACGTCCCAGAGCGACAGCTCCGGTTCGACCATGATGTCGACCGCGCCCTCGGCGAGGAGCATGTAGCCGTAGAAGTCGCCGAAGGCTCGGCTGCGCCAACCGCCCTGGATGAGGTCGAGCAGTGCCGGCAGCCGCCCGTTCTCGGCCCAGCCGCCCAGCGAGGAGTAGCAGACGCTCGCGTCGCCGAGCCGCCGTACGCCGGACACCTTGATCGGGGTGGCGGCGGCGGTGTGCTTCCCGGCGTACGCGCCGTGGCCGGTGGCGGCCCACCAGCGGCGCCCCAGGGCCGGTGCGGAGACCAGACCGACGACCGGACGGTCGTCCTCCATCAAGGCGATCAGGGTGGCCCAGATCGGTACGCCCCGGATGAAGTTCTTGGTGCCGTCGATCGGGTCGATCACCCACTGCCGGTTGCCGGCTCCAGCGGCCGCCGTGGAGGTGCCGTACTCCTCGCCGAGGACGCCGTCGCGGGGGCGGGTGCGGGCCAGGGTGGCCCGGATCGCGCGTTCGACCGCCTGGTCGGCGTCGGAGACCGGGGTCAGGTCCGGCTTCGACTCGACGTGCAGGTCGTGTGCCCGGAACCGGGCCGTCGAGATCGAGTCGGCGGTGTCGGCGAGCACGTGGGCGAGGGACAGATCATCCGCATACCGGGCCATGGCCGGAAAGGTAGCGGAGATCCTTGGTCCACGCGATCAAGGACGCGCCGTCCGCGTGGCGTCGGCGCGCCGCCCGGATGCCGCCTCCGGCCCTGGTGCGCCGTCCGGACCGGCCGTGGGCTGTCCGGCTATTCGGTCGTCCGGGTGGGCTGTTCGGTCTCGCCCGCGCGGGACGCCAGCAGCCGGCGGTACGACGCCAGCCGCCGCGCGTCCGCGTGCCCGGCGGCGACCCAGGCCGGCAGTGCGCACTCGGCCTCGGCGGCGGTGTGCTCGCAGTTGGGTGGGCAGTCCACCGTCCCCTCGACCAGGTCGGCGAAGCCGTGCAGCAGGCTGTCGGCGGAGACGTGGGCGAGCCCGAAGCTCCGGATTCCGGGCGTGTCGATGATCCAACCGGCGGCGGCGTTCCCGTCCGACCTCTCCCCGTCCGGCCCGTCGGGGTTCGGCGGCGGGGGCAGGTGCAGGGCGATGGCGCTGGTCGAGGTGTGCCGGCCCCGGCCGATCGCGCTGACCACGCCGACCGCCCGGTCGGCGTCCGGCACCAGCCGGTTGACCAGGGTCGACTTGCCCACCCCGGAGTGCCCGACCATGACCGAGACCCGGTCGCCGAGCATCCGGCGCAGCTCCGCGAGATCGGAGTCGGGCCGGACCAGCACGTGCCGGAGATCCAGTTCGGCGTAGTAGTCGAGCACCTCCTCCGGGCCGGCCAGGTCCGACTTGGTGAGGCAGAGCAGCGGCTCGACGTCCGCGTCGTACGCGGCGACGAGGCACCGGTCGATGAACCCCGTACGCGGTGGCGGGTCGGAGAGCGAGCTGACGATCACCAGTTGGTCGGCGTTGGCCACCACCACCCGCTCCAGCCGGCCCTCGGGGGTGGTGTCGTCGTCGTCGGCCGTACGCCGCAGCACCGACCGGCGCTCGGCGATCCGCACGATCCGGGCCAGTGCCCCGTCCCGGCCGGTGGTCTCCCCGACCAGGAAGACCCGGTCGCCGACCACCACCGACTTGCGGCCCAGTTCCCGGGCCCGCATAGCGGTCACCATGGGCGCGGCGGCCGATCCGTCGTCCGGCCCGTGTTGCGTTCCGTCGTCCTCGGAGAGCACGCAGATGTAGCGGCCCCGGGCGACGGTGACCACGAACGCGGGTACGGCGTCGTCGTGCGCCGGCCGGGTGCGGGTACGGGGACGCGACGAACGGCCCGGTCGGATCCGGACGTCCTCCTCGCGGTACTCCCGCCGTTTGCCGGTCAGCTCAGCCCCCTCGACAGCTGCCGCGTCCGCAGGTCGCGGAGCGGATCGGGGGCCGGCTGCTACACGTTTCCGTCGCCGGCCACCATCGCTGACCATAGTGCCGGGAACTCCGGCAGGGTTTTCGAGGTACACCCCACGTCGTCCAGTTCGATCCCGGCGACGGTGAGCCCGATCACGGCGGCGGCGTGTGCCATCCGGTGATCGGCGTAGGTCCGGAAGGTGCCGCCGTGCAGCGGCCGGGGGTGGATCTCCAGGCCGTCCGGGGACTCGAACACCTGCGCCCCGAGGCTGGTCAGCTCGTGGGCCAGGGCGGCCAGCCGGTCGGTCTCGTGGCCCCGGATGTGTTCCACCCCGTAGAGCCGGGACGGGCCGTCGGCCAGGGCCGCGAGGGCGGAGAGCACCGGGGTCAGCTCGGCGACGTCGGAGAGGTCCGCCTCGATGCCGTGGATCACGCCGGTGCCGCGTACGGTCAGCCCATCGGTGTCCAGCGTCACCTCGCCGCCCATCCGGCGCAGCAGCGTACGCAGGGTGTCGACGGGTTGCAGGCTGTTGTGCGGCCAGTCGGTCAGGGTCACCGAGCCGCCGGTGACCAGGGCGGCGGCGAAGAACGGAACGGCGCCGGAGAGGTCGGGCTCGATGTCCCAGCCGCGTCCGGAGAGGCGGCCGGGTTCGACCACCCAGACGTCCGGCGTGGTGTCGTCGACCCCGGCCCCGGCGGCGCGCAGCATCTGCACGGTCATCCGCAGGTGGGGGGCGGACGGGACCGGGGGGCCGACGTGCCGCACGGTGACGCCGTGGGTGAACCGGGGCGCGGCGAGCAGCAGCCCGGAGACGAACTGGCTGGAGGCCGAGGCGTCGATGACGACCTCACCGCCGGCCACCTCGCCGGCACCGTGCACGGTCAGGGGCAGCAGGCCGCCGGGGGCGGCGTCGATCCGCATGCCGATGCCGCGCAGTGCGTCGAGCAGCGGTCCGAGCGGGCGGGTCCGGGCGACCGGGTCGCCGTCGAAGGTGACCGGCCCGTGGGCCAGCCCGGCCACCGCCGGTGCGAACCGCATGATCGTGCCGGCCAGGCCGACGTCGATGTGGGCCGGGCCGCGCAGCGGGTTCGGCCGGACCAGCCAGCGTTCCTCGTCGACGGTCGACACCTGGACGCCGAGGGCGCGCAGCCCGGCGGACATCAGCTCGGTGTCGCGGGCCCGCAGCGGCCGGCGGAGGGTGGACGAGCCGACCGCGACGGCGCTCAGCACCAGGGCGCGCGCGGTCATCGACTTGGAGCCGGGGAGGGTGACCGTCGTCACCACCGGGTCGGTCGCGGTCGGGGCGCTCCACGGCTGGGTGGGACGGGTCGCGGTCAGGTTTGCCACGCCTCCATTCTGCCGCGCCGCGCCGGGGCACCGGACTCGGCGGTCCGGCCGCTCCCGCTTGCCGGGATGGCCGGGTTCGACGGTGATCTCCGCTGGTCGTTCGGTTGATCTCGGTGCGGCGACAGGTTGATCTCGGGGGCGGCCGGTCCCGGATCCACGGACTAGCGTTGGTGCCATGTGTGGGAGGTACGCGACAACCCGCAGCGCGGCGGACCTGAGCCAGCTCTTCGAGTCGTTCGACGAGACGGGCGGGCGGCTCGACGCCGACTACAACGTGGCACCGACCGATCCGGTGCCGATCGTCCGAATGTCCGCCGGTGCGGGGGCGGCCGGCGATGCCGGGGCGGCGGACGAGCGGGACCGGGGCGACGACCCCGTTGACGGGCCGGCTCCCCGGCGGACGCTCTCGGTCGCCCGGTGGGGTCTGGTGCCGGCCTGGGCGAAGGACGCCCGGGGCGGCGCGCGGATGATCAACGCGCGGGCCGAGACGGTCGCCACCACCAACGCGTACGCCCGTTCGTTCGCCCGGCGCCGCTGCCTCGTCCCGGCCGACGGCTGGTACGAGTGGGTACGTGGGGACGGCGGCGCCAAGCAGCCGTACTTCATGACTCCCGCCGACGGCGGGGTGCTCGCCCTCGCCGGCATCTGGTCGGTCTGGAAGGGCCCGGACGGCCCGGTGCTGAGTTGCAGCGTGATCACCACCGCGGCAGTCGGCGAGTTGGCCGACGTACACGACCGGATGCCGTTGCTGTTGGCGCCGCAGCGCTGGGCCGACTGGCTCGACGGTGGTGATTCCGCGGCGCATCTGCTGGCGCCGCCGTCCGATCGAATGCTGGCCGGAATCGAGATCCGTCCGGTCGGCCGGGGGGTTGGCGACGTCCGCAACGACGGCCCGGAACTTGTCGCCCGGGTCGCCGCACCCCCATTGCGTACGGGTGCAGCGACGTCCGACGAATTGACGCTTTTCTGACGTGCCCCGCCACATTGGCGAGTGCTGATTTGCCAGAGTTAGGGGTGAATCGTCGCCCCGGACTTCCTGCAGGTTCTCCGCAGACCCTTGTCTCCGCCCGCAATAGTGCGATAGAACACAGCGCCGGCAGTGGGTACGGATTCGCACCGGGCGGGCGAGGCCCACCGATCATGCCGGTCCCACGGGGGAGGTGGGTGGATGACACGGGCGCGGATGCCACGCCCGCACGAGGTTGCCGCTGCACGGCGGGACCCGCGATTGTTGCGGGCGGTGGCGGAGCGGCAACTTGACGATGCCTGGCGCACCAGGGGTGTGTGCCAGAGCGTGGACCCGGAAACATTTTTTCCGGCACCGAGTGAACCGGCGGATGCGGCGGTAGCCCTCTGTCGTACCTGCGATGTCCAGGGAGCCTGTCTGGCCTGGGCGTTGGAGGTGGGCGACTGTCACGGCGTCTGGGGCGGCACCACGCCCCGGGAACGTCGGGCCATGCTGGTCGCCTGGCGCGGCCAGGTGCAGCGTGATCCGGACGCGGTGGTGGACGACAACGGGCCGCCGGTCCGGGACAGGTTGTTGACGCTGGTGCCACTGAGTCGCTGAGCCGTGACCGGCGGGTGGGCCGGCGACCGGGTGGGCCGGTGTGCTGCTGCGGGAGCAGAATGGCCGGGTGCTCCACGGTGACCAGGTTGTCGATACCCCGAGAGGGCCCGCGCGGGTGGACGTCGACCCGCCCGACGCCGGCTCGCCCGTCAGTCTGCTGGTGCTCGGTCATGGCGCCGGTGGTGGTGTGGACGCACCCGATCTGATTGCTCTGCGTGACCAGGTGGCCGCATCTGGTGGTGTTGTGGTGCGAATCACCCAGCCGTACCGGGTCGCCGGCCGCCGGGCCCCCGCACCCGCGAATCATCTGGACGAGGCCTGGTCGGCCGTGGTCGCCGTACTGGTGAAGCGGTATCCGGGGGTGCCGCTCGTGGTCGGCGGCCGGTCCAGCGGGGCCCGGGTGGCGTGCCGGACCTCGGTCGCGACCGGTGCCGCCGGGATCGTGGCGCTCGCCTTCCCGCTCCACCCGCCGGGTCGGCCCGAGCGCTCGCGGGCGCCGGAACTGCTGACCGGGCTGCCCACCCTGGTGCTCAACGGCGACCGGGACCCGTTCGGTGTGCCGCCGGCGGACGCCGACACGACGGTGATCGTCCGTCCTGGCGAAGGGCATGACCTGCGCAGGGATCCGCTCGGTACGGCGTCGCTCGCGCTCGCCTGGCTGCGGGAGCGGGGTTGGGCCCGATGACGGGTGTCCCGACCCGGATCTGACCGGCCGCTGACCCGCAACCGGGCCGTTTCCCCGGCAATCGGAGATCGTTGCAACTCATGATGCCGGCCGCCCGAGGGGACTGCACCACACACGTAGGACGAGGGTCCGGCGTCATCCTCCCAGGCCCTTCCTGGTCCCAGCCGTGAACGCCCCAGCCAAGGGTTGCCGGCCGGGACCAGGGATGGGGCCCGGATCACCGGAATGCCCCACCGGTCGCCGAGCGTTACTACTCCCGGAAGCTACTCAGCGCGAGGGGGTTGACCGGTGCCGACCGAAACACGGAATCCGGAACGCGCCGACCAGGACACGGGGCCACGCCGCTTGGTGCGGGGCCGACAGTCGGTACGGGCGACACGTGAACTGCGCACGGTGAGCACCGGCACGGCCGGAACCCAATCTACGAGCCCGCTTTTCCGCGTATCCTCGGCGGGAAAGTCGACTGGTTCCGTGGCGTCGCTGGCGCCGACGGGGCTGGTCCTGAGCACGTCCCGGCCGTCCGCTTCAGGTCGTCCCCGGGACGTGCAACCGAGGCGGGGGGATGTGCGGTTGACACGACCGGACAAGGCGACGGACGAGCGTCGGGCGCGGTTCGAGCGCGACGCCCTGCCCTTCGTCGATCAGCTCTACGCCGCCGGCCTGCGGATGACCCGCAATCCGGCCGACGCGGAGGATCTGGTCCAGGAGACCTTTCTGAAGGCGTATGCGGCCTTCCACCAGTTCGAAGAGGGCACCAACCTCAAGGCCTGGCTGTACCGCATCCTGACCAACACGTACATCAACTCGTACCGGCGCCGGCAGCGTCAGCCGATCCAGGCGCCGACCGAGGAGATCACCGACTGGCAGTTGGCCGAGGCGGAGTCACACACCTCCAGCGGCCTGCGGTCGGCCGAGACCGAGGCGCTGGACCGGTTGCCGGACAGCGACGTCAAGCAGGCGTTGCAGCAGCTGCCGGAGGAATTCCGGCTCGCCGTCTATCTGGCTGATGTCGAGGGCTTCTCCTACAAGGAGGTCGCGGACATCATGGGAACGCCCATCGGTACGGTAATGTCCCGGCTGCACCGGGGTCGCCGCAATCTGCGCAAGCTGCTAGAGCGCTACGCCGCGGACCGGGGCTTCCACGCTGCGGCGACGTCCAAGGACTCTGCCGCAGCCGGCCGGGAGGTGTAGGACCGTGAGTTGCGGTGAACCACACGAGACCGATTGCCGTGAGGTGCTCGCCGAGGTCTATCTGTACCTCGACCTGGAATGCGCCGACGAGCGACGGAATCTGATTCGCGACCATCTCGACGATTGCACCGGGTGCCTGCGTGAGTACGGCATCGAGCAGGAGGTGAAGGCGCTGGTCGCCCGCTGCTGCGGCAACGAGACCGCGCCGACGGAGTTGCGCGAGCGACTCCGGGTCCGCCTCACCGAGTTGGTCTTCGAGACCGACCAGTCGCGGGAGTACCTGCCGGACTGAGCCGGCGTCGGGCTGCCGTGTCGGGCACCGGCCGTTCCGACGACCGTACGTATCCGATCGTGCGCACTTCGATACGTCGATCTGTGTGTCCCGCGCGGGCCCTGGTTGCAGGGCCCGCCGCGGGACCGCCGAGCATCTCCGCCTGGCGGCGTCGAGCCTCGGTCAGGAGTTGGGGCGCTTGCCGTGGTTGGCGGCGCTCTTCTTCCGAGCCTTCTTCTTGCGAGACTTCTTCGCCATGCTGGCCTCCCGTCGGACAGGTTCTCCCGGGACCGGGAGTTGACCCGATGATGTTAGTCCGCCCCGCCGTGGCCCCCGCGCGGGCCGGCGCATGATTGGATACCGTTCGCATGTAACACCGCGCCGACGAGGGAGGGGCCACACCATGGCCGAGGAGATTCGCGCCGAGATGGTGGCGAACGTCTGGAAGGTCGTCGCCACCGCTGGCGACACCGTTTCCGAGGGCGACACGCTGGTGATTCTCGAATCGATGAAGATGGAGATCCCGGTCGTCGCGGAGTCCGACGGCGTGCTCAGCCAGCTTGCGGTCAACGAGGGCGACGTGGTGCAGGACGGTGACCTGATCGCGGTCATCGAATGACCGACCTGCTCGTCCGGACGGCGGTGCCGGCCGAGTTCGCCGCGATCGCCCGACTGACCGTGGCGGCGTACCGGGCGAGCGGTCAACTCGACAGCGAGCACGACTACTCCCCGACGCTGCGCGACGTCGCCGGGCGGGCGGAGGCGGGCGAGCTGCTGGTCGCCGTCGACACGCGTACCGACGAGGTGGTCGGGTCGGTGCTGTTCGTGCTGCCCGGCACCCCGTACGCGGAACTGTCCGGTCCGGGCGAGGCGGAGTTCCGGATGCTCGCGGTCGATCCGGCGGCCCAGGGCCGGGGCGTCGGCGAGACGCTGGTCCGGGCCTGTCTGGCACGGGCGGCGGAGCTGGGTCTGGGTGCGGTGGTGATCTGCGTACGGGACTTCGCGACCGCCGCGCAGCGGTTGTACGACCGGCTCGGTTTCGTCCGGACCCCGGAGCGGGACTGGTCCCCGGGTGTCGGGGTGGACCTGCTGGCACTGCGCCTGGAACGGCTTCCGGCGACCGCTCCGACGGGCGAACCGGTGATCGCCGGCTGACCGTCCCGACGTGCCCGGCGGACTCCCGCCGGGCCTCGGTGCCCCTGGAGACAGAGTTACGGCGTGGTGCCGATCCGGTCGATCAGCTCGTACGCGATCTCCAGTGCGAGTGCCCGCCGCTCGACGTCGGTGATCTCCGGGCTGCGCAGCGCGAACCAGCTGCTGTGTACGGCGAACAGCGCGAGCGTGGCCCGCAGTTGCGCGGGCGGTGAGTCTTCCGGCCAGGCCAGGACGGTGGCGAGCTGGAGCAGCCGTTCGCGCATCATCTGCCCGGCCGGCAGGCTCTTGAGCACGGTCTGGTTCTGGTCGAAGAACCGCATCACCGAGTGTCCGGCGCTGCCGAAGAACTCGTCGGCGTAGCGGCTGAGCAGCTCCCGCCGCCGGGCCGCCACGTCGAGCGGCGGCTCCGCGCCGAGCTTGATCAGGGCGTCGAGCCGGCCGAGCCGGTCCTCGACGAAGCTGTTGACGATGTCGTCCTTGCTCTTGAAGTGGTAGTACAGGGCGGCCTTGGTCACGCCCAGCCGTTCGGCTATCTCGCGCAGCGAGGTCTTCTCGTAGCCCTGCTCGGTGAAGAGTTCGAGTGCGACCGCCTGGATGCGGGCTCTGGTGTTGCCTGTGTTGTCAGACACCCCGACCCCCACATGTCCAATTGGCTTGACTCGACCTGGTCGCCAGCTTACCGTACGGCTAGTAAGGGCACTAGCCGGTCGGCAAGTAAGTTGGTTGCAGCTCAGGGGGAGCTTACCGATGACCCAAACCGAGCAGGCGGTGGCACGACCGAATATTCGGGTCGTCCTCACCGGTCTCATGATCGCGATGATGCTCGCGATGCTCGACAACATGATCGTCAGCACCGCGCTGCCCCGGATCGTGGGCGAGTTCGGCGGGCTGAACCACTTCACCTGGGTAGTGACCGCATACGTGCTGGGCACCACCGTCTCGACGCCGATCTGGGGCAAGCTCGGCGACCTGTACGGCCGCAAGGCCGTCTTCATCACCTCGATCGTGATCTTCCTGATCGGTTCGGCGCTCTGCGGCATGGCCGGCTCGCCGATGTTCGGCGGCACCAAGGACGGCATGATCCAGCTCATCGCCTTCCGGGCCATCCAGGGCCTCGGCGCCGGTGGCCTGATGGTCGGCGTGATGGCCATCATCGGTGACCTGGTGCCGCCCCGCGAGCGCGGTCGCTACCAGGGCCTGATGGCCGGCATCATGGCCATCGCCATGGTCGCCGGACCGCTGGTCGGCGGCTTCATCACCGACAACCTCTCCTGGCGCTGGGCGTTCTACGTGAACCTGCCGCTGGGCGGCCTCGCGCTGATCGTGCTGATCACCCGGATGCACCTGCCGAAGTACCGCACCGAGCACCGGATCGACTGGGTCGGGGCGGCCCTGCTGTCGGTCGGCATCACCGCGATCGTGCTGATCACCACCTGGGGCGGCAACGAGTACGACTGGACCTCCCCGCAGATCCTCGGCCTCGCCGTACTGACCGTGGTCAGCCTGGCCGTGTTCGCCGTGGTGGAACGGCGGGTGCCGGAGCCGATCCTGCCGCTGAACCTCTTCACCAACCGCAACTTCGCGGTCATCTCGGCGGTCGGCTTCCTGCTCGGCTTCGCCATGTTCGGCGCGATGAACTTCCTGCCGCTGTTCCAGCAGACCGTGCAGGGCGCTTCGGCGACCAACAGTGGCCTGCTGCTGCTCCCGCTGATGTTCGGCATGCTGGTCGTCTCGATCGTCGCCGGCCGTGTGATCACCAAGACCGGTAGGTACCGGGCCTTCCCGATCATCGGTGGGGTCGCGATGACCGCCGGCATGGCGCTGCTGATGATGATCGACGTCCACACCAGCAAGACGATGCTCTCGCTCTACATGGTCGTCCTCGGCGTCGGCATGGGCTTCCTGATGCAGACCTCGATGCTGATCGCGCAGAACAGCGTCGAGCAGAAGGACCTCGGCGCGGCCAGCGGCGCGGCGACCTTCTTCCGCTCCATCGGTGGCTCGTTCGGCATCTCGCTGTTCGGCGCGGTCTTCGCCAACCGGCTGCACGACAGCCTCGCCGACAAGCTCGGCCCGCAGGCGGCGGACCAGCTCACCAGCGGCGGCGGGGGCGGGGTGGACCCGGCCAAGCTGGGCGAACTGCCGGCCAACGTACGCGACGCCGTGCTCGGCGGGCTGGCGGACTCGATCTCCGGCGTCTTCACCTGGGCGGTCTTCTTCGCCGCCGCCGTGGCGGTGCTGGCCTGGTTCATCAAGGAGATCCCGCTGCGCGACAGCAACGCCCCCACCGACGGGACCCCGGAGGAGCAGGCCGAGACCGCCCTGGCCAGCGCCCCGGTCCACTGACCCGACCGACCGCAGCGCACTCGCGGCCCCGGGCTCGTCACCCGACCGCAACGCATTCGCCGGCCCCGTGCTCGTCATCCGAGCGCGGGGCCGGCGAGTTCGTGGGTCAGGAACGGCGCAGGTGCCGCCAGAGGCGCGACAACCAGCCGTGCGGGCGGGGGGTGGGTGAGTCGGCGGCCAGGATCGCGCGGGCGGTGGCCCGGGTGCTGGGGTCGATCTCGGGGGTCGCCAGGACCAGTTGGGCCAGCGAGCGGGCGATCGAGACCGGGCGCTGCCGGGCCACGGCGACACTGTCGGCGAGGCGTTCGGCGGCGATCGAGGCCACGTCGGCGCGGACCGCCGGGTCGACCCAGGCCGCGGTCACCAGCGCGCAGAGCGCCGCCTCGGTGACCCAGTCCTCGACCCCCCAGACCAGGTCGACCAGGACCCGGCGCCGGGTCGAGGAGTCCCACGGCTCGTCGGTGCGGTGGTGCAGCAGCCCGAGGCAGGCCCAGACCTGCACGCACCGGACCCAGAGGGTGGGGTCGTGTTCGGCCAGCGTCCGGCCCAGCGGGGTGGCCGGCGGCGCGGGCGGGTGCACCAGCAGCCCCAGCAGGTCGTCGACCTCCAGTGTGGCCAGGCCGACCGCGGCGTCGTACGCGGCCGGCGGGTGCGGCCAGGCCGGGTGGGCGAGTTGGCGGATCCGGTCGACGGCGGTGGGCGACGGGGCCGGCAGCGCCGGTACGGCGATCGTGCCCTGGTAGCTCCAGAGCCGTCGGGCCGACGATCGACGGGGCTCCCGGATGTCCGGCGCGGCCACCTCGGCCACCTCGACGGCCAACCCCGGTACGGCCGCCGCGACCGCCCGCATCGCGCTCGGCGGTTCCAGCCCGCTCAGCCGCAACTGTCCGCCCCGGACCGGGCCCTCGTCGGCCAGCACCTGCCGGAGCACGTTGGTGACCGCCTCGCCGGCCGCCGGGATCTGCCCCAGCCAGGGCTGGCCCTGGCAGCACTCGGCCAGGTCGCCGTGCTCGTGGGTGTCGTCCGGGTGGTCGCGGCGGAAGTCGGCGAGCGCCACCAGGTGATCCAGCCGGCCGTCGCGCTGGTAACGCAACCGGTGGCCGGTGTGCACCGCGCAGTCGAAGTCGGGGTCCCGGACCAGCGCCCGGTCGATCCAGCCGAGTGCCTCGTCGAGCCGCCCGTGGTCGGCCAGGGTGCCGGCGATGTCGGCGTACACCGAGAGGTCTTCGGGGTCGTGGTCGACGGCCCTGTTCAGCGCGGCGAGCGCCTCGGCGGTGCGGCCGGCGCTGCGGTAGGCGTAACCGAGCCACACCTCGGCCAGCTTCGACGGTGTGCTCCGGGCCCCGGCCTGCGCCCAGGTCACCGCCTGGTCGACGGCGCCGACCCGGCGGGCCAGCGCGGACGCCGCGCCGAGCAACAGGCCCTGGTCCGGGTACGTGTCGATCGCGTGCCGGGCCAGCAGCAGGTACGGCCGCAGCGGCTCCCGTTCGTCCTCGTCGACCGGGTCGGCGACGGCGGCGCAGATCTGCATCAGCAGCCGGGCGATCTGCTCCGGATCGAGTTGGGCCGGCAGTTCGGGGGTGCTGACCCAGGGGACCCCGGCCCAGTCGACGCCGGGCGCGTGCGCGGTGGCGGCGGCGAGCAGTTCCAGCCCCTCGTCGGGTCGACCGGTGGCGGCGAGCAGGTGCGCGCGGGCCACCACGGCACCGATGAACGGGTGGTGGTCGAGCGGGAAGAGGTCGACCCCGCCCTCGCTGCGGGCGGCCAGCCGGGCCAGCACCTCGTGTACCTCGGGCATGGTCGGCGCGTACGCGAGCGCGCCCGCGAGGTGACCGGCCGCGTGCCGCAGGTCGCCCTCTTCCAGGGCCAGCCGGGCCAACGCCAGCTCACCCTCGGCCGACAGCCGCGGGTCGTCCATTCCCTCGGACACGGTGTCGGCCTCTCGTCGCGCGATCGTTCCCCCCTGGGTCGGGAAGCCTAAAGCATGATCGGGATGGGCGGTGATTGTCTGCTCAATACTGCTCGGTTCGTTGCTCGGTAGCTTCTGTTCGTGCAAGACTGAGCATGAAACGCGCGGCTATCGCGCAGGATGGGGGAGGTCCTCGTGGCACATCCGGGAGCCGGTATGGCGGCCGACATCGCCGAGCAGCCGGCCGGTTTCGCGCGGCTGCTGGAGCCGGCACACGCCGATCCGATCGCCCGGATCGCCGCCGTGATCGCCGAGCGCCGCCCCCGGCACGTCGTGTTCACCGCGCGGGGCACCTCCGACCACGCCGCGCTCTACGCCGCGTACCTGACCGAGATCCGGCTCGGGCTGCCCGCCGGGCTCGCCTCGCCGAGCGCGGTCACCCTCTTCGACGCCCGCCCCGACCTCTCCGGCGCGCTGGTCATCGGGGTCAGCCAGAGCGGCGGCTCGTCCGACCTGGCCGAGGTCCTGCGGCAGGCCCGCGCCTCCGGCGCGCTCACCCTCGCCGTGACCAACAACCCCGACTCGACGCTGACCGGGGTCGCCGAACTCTCCGTCGACGTCGCCGCCGGACACGAACGGGCGGTCGCCGCCACGAAGACGTACACCGCCGAGCTGTTCGCCCTGCTCATGCTCATCGAAGGGGTGCGCGCCGGGAACGGCGTGCTGCCCGAGGAGGAGCGGGCCGCGCTGGCCGCCCTGCCGGAGCTGGCGGAACGTACGCTCGCCGACCCGACCGCCGCGCAGCTCGCCGGCCGCTACCGGTTCGCCGCCCGGGTCGTCACCACCGGCCGGGGCTACGCCTACCCGACCGCCCGCGAGGCGGCACTGAAGCTGATGGAAACCTCCTACCTGCCGGCGCTCGCCTTCTCCGGCGCCGACCTGCTGCACGGCCCGCTCGCCATGACCGACCCGGACGTGCCGGTGCTCGCGATCGTCGGCGCCGGACCCGGCGGTACGGCGATGCGGGAGGTGCTCGCCCGGGTCGGCGAGCGCGGGGCCGACGTGGTCGCGGTCGGACCGTCCGACGTGCCCGGTGCCACCGCCCGGCTGGTCGTGCCGCAGGTCGACGAGCGGTACGCCCCACTGCTGGACATCCTGCCGTTGCAGCAGTTGGCGCTGGCGCTGGCGCTGGCCCGGGGCGAGGACCCGGACGCCCCGCGCGGCCTGCACAAGGTCACCTCCACGCTCTGAACCGGTTGCCATGACCGCTTCGACGGGTGGACGTGGCAGGCTTGCCTGATGTCCACGCTGCGCGACCTTGCCGAGGAGCACACACTGCTCCGTCCGGCCGACATCGACCACCTGCACCGGGTCGCCGGCGACTGGCAGCTCCTCTCCGACCTCTCCTTCGCCGACCTGCTGCTCTGGGTGCCGGTCGACGGCGACGACACGGTTTTTCTCTGCGTGGCCCAGGTGCGCCCGACCACCGCCCCGACCGCGTACCAGGACGACCAGGTGGGGCGGATCGTCGGCGGGCCGGAGGTGGCCCACCTGACCGTCGCGTACACCCAGGGGCGGATCTGGCGCGAGGGTGACCCGGTCTGGTACGGCGACACCCCGGCCCGGCACGAGGCGATCCCGGTCCGGCTGCGCACCGCCGACGGCGAGTCGG
This sequence comes from Micromonospora sp. NPDC049529, assembly GCF_055586685.1. Classification (NCBI taxonomy): domain Bacteria; kingdom Bacillati; phylum Actinomycetota; class Actinomycetes; order Micromonosporales; family Micromonosporaceae; genus Micromonospora; species Micromonospora sp. NPDC049529. The sequence continues at coordinate 28,943 of NZ_JBVJHT010000011.1, read as the reverse complement.
GCGAGGTGATCGCCGTGGTCGGCCGGGACACCAACCTCTCCACCGCCCGGACCCCGAGCCAACTGGAGCTGAACTACCTCACCACCGCCGACGACCTGGCCCAGATGCTCGCCGACGGCACCTTCCCGCCACCCCGGCATCCGGGCGAGACCACCTCGGCGCCCCGGGTCGGGGATGGGCTGGTCCGGCTCGACGCCAGCGGCAAGGTCACCTACGCCAGCCCGAACGCGCAGTCGGCGTACCGGCGGCTCGGGTTCGCCTCGCACCTGGTGGGGGAGGACCTGGCGGCGTTGAACACCCGGCTGGCCGCCGACCCGCTGGACGGCACCGAGGCGGGTAACCGGGTGCTGGCCGCGTTGCGCGGCGAGGCGCCGGCCCGCCGGGAGATCGAGGCGCGCGGGGCGACCGTACTGACCCGGGCGTTGCCGCTGATGCCCGCCGGGGTGCCGATCGGCGCGCTGGTCCTGGTCCGCGACATGACCGAGGTACGCCGCCGCGACCGGGCCCTGATCACCAAGGACGCCACCATCCGGGAGATCCACCACCGGGTGAAGAACAACCTCCAGACCGTCGCCGCCCTGCTGCGCCTACAGGCCCGCCGGGTCGACATCCCGGCCGCCAAGGCCGCTCTGGAGGAGTCCGTACGCCGGGTCGCCTCGATCGCGCTGGTGCACGAGACCCTCGCCATGTCCTCCGACGAGGCGGTGGAGTTCGACGGGATCGTGGACCGGGTCGCGTCCGCCGCGACCGAGGTCGCCGCGACCGAGGTGGCGGTACGGATGCGCCGGGAGGGGACGTTCGGCGTACTGCCGGCGGAGATCGCCACCTCGCTGGTGATGGTGCTGAACGAGTTGCTGCTCAACGCGGTCGAACACGGCTTCCCCCCGCCGGACGAGGAGGGCGGCATGGAGGAGGGTGCGGCCGAGGTGGTGGTGTCGGCGCACCGGTTCCGCAAGCAGTTGCACGTGACCGTCGCCGACAACGGCCGGGGTCTGCCCGCCGACTTCGACGCCGCCAAGGGCAGCCGCCTGGGTCTGCAGATCGTCCGCGCGCTGGCCACCGGTGAACTCGCCGGCACCATCGAACTGCGCAACCGCGCCGAGGGCGGCACCGAAGCCGTCCTCGTCGTCCCCCTCGGCAAACGCTGACCCGCCGCCGCTGCTCCGTGCCCGCGCGGTGCCCCACCCCGTTGATCTAGGGCAAATACGTGTTAGTTGATCTCTGATCACCACCATTTGCCCTAGATCGCGCGGGGAGGGGGTGGGGAGGGGGGTGGGGGGGTGGGGGGATTAGCGGGTTAGGAGGGTGAGGGTTAGGCCGGGGAGGGGCCAGGTTTGGGTTACCCGGAAGGGGCGGAGGGCGGCGGCCTTGGCGGGGGTGGCGCCGGCCAGGGGGTTGGCGGTGTGGTTGCCCCGGGTGAGTAGCCAGACGCGGGGGACGCCGGCCAGGCAGGTGGCCGGTTGGGGGCACTCGGGGGTGGTGAGGGTGGCGGCGGCGACCGGACCCCGCGTCGCCAGCACGTCGCGCGGGTGGTGCTCGGGCAGGTAGTAGAGGACGGCGGTGTCGAGGAAGCCGCGCATGTCGCGGGGGGAGTAGACGATGCCGTCACCGGGTCGCTGGTGTGCACCGATGATGCGGGTGGCCGCCGGATAGTCGATCGGCGCCGAGCGGGGCGTCTCGTGCGTACGCCTGAGGCTGGCCTGGGCCGGGGCGCCGAGCAGCCCGGCGAGCGCGACCACCGGCAGCGCCCGGCGCAGCCGCAGCGGGGCGAGCGGACCGGCGGCGAGCAGGCAGGCGAACGGCACCGTGAAGAGCAGGTAGCGGGGCACCCAGAGCGGCGTGAGCAGGCCGCCGACGTAGAGCAGGGCGGCCGGAAGCAGCCCGCAGGCGCCGAGCACTACACCCCGACGTCCCCGGCTGACCAGGCCGATCGCGGCCAGCCCGACCAGCAGGCCGCCGACCGCGCCGCTCTGTAGCAGGTCGCCCGGCAGGTCGGGCAGGTCGGTGAGGGTCGGCGGGCGGACCCAGCTCAGTTGCCGGGCCTGCTGGTCGCGGCCGAGCCGGGCCAACGGTGCCAGCACCAGGATCACCGGTACGAGGGCGAGCAGCCAACGGCCGAGCCGGCGGTCGTGTTGCCGCCGCCAGGCGAGCAGTACCGCGACGGCGTGCCCGAGGACCAGGCTTGTCGCCAGCAGGTGTGACAGGCCCAGGCCGAGCAGGGCGGCGGTGTAGCCGGTCCAGCGCCACCAGCCGGGGCGGTGAAGTGCCCGTACCAGCAGCAGGGTGGCGAGTACGGCGAAGAGGGTGGCCGGGGCGTACGGGCGGGCCTCCTGGGCGTACCTGGAGGTGCTCGGCAGGACGGCGAAGAGCAGCCCGGCGATCAGGCCGACCCGCCCGTCGAACAGCCGCCGGCCGAGTACGGCGGTCAGCGCCGCCGCGCCGGCCATGCTCAGCGTGGCGGGCAGACGCAGGACGGTCACCGAGTCGCCGAAGAGTTCGATCCAACCGTGCATCAGCAGGTAGTACGCGACCGCGACGCCGTCGATGTTCGCGGCCAGCCGGAACAGATCGCCGGTGGGTCGGGAGGCGGCGCTCCAGGTGGCGAGTTCGTCGCGCCACAGCGGGGCGCGGTCGATCTGCACCAGGGCGATAGCCAGGGTCAGCAGGGCCGGCCAGAGCCAGACCGAGCGGTCGAACCAGCTCGACGACGGACGGACCGCCCCGGTGGCTGCCGGTAGTGGCATGGTCGACCCTCGTAGATCTGATCGGTCGAACGTCGTGTCCGAGGCTCCGCGATCAGCGGATCATGGACCTTCCGTCAGCATATGAGGCGTCGGCCCGACCGGAGAGGTTTTCGGCAGGTGTCCGGGTCCGGCCGTGGGGCGCTCAGAACGGGGTGACCATGATCAGCGACATGGCGTTGCGGTCGAGTTCGAAGGTCGCCGTGAGGCTCGACGTGGCGGGAATCGTGTACCGCTCCACCCGCTGGAGATCGGAACGGGTCGGGTCGTACGCGTAGTTGCTGGTGGTGGCGTCCACCAGGTAGCGCTCGACCAGGATGTTGCCCCTGGTGTACTCGGTCGGAAGATCGTCGATCGTCAGGTCGACCAGATATCGCGCGGTCCCGTCGGTCCACTGGTAGTTGGTGGCCAGAACGGCGATTCCGCTCCGATCCCGGGTGGCGATGGCATTGACCCCGATGCCCTTGGGACTCAGCGGCCCGGCGGTCGCCCTGATCCGTTGACTCTTGAGCTTCCGCTGCATCGCCACCAGGTTGTAGTACGGATAGACCTTGCCGTCGGCACCGTCGACCAGCAGTGATTTCCGGTCGTTCTCGCCGTGGTCGAAGACCCAGTGCATCACCATGTCGGTGCCGCCGGCGACGTAGTAGTAGCCGAGGGTGGACATCGCGGCGGCCTGGGTCAGCAGGTCCTCCTCGAAGGTGGTTCCGGTGTTCACGCCCGGGAAGACGCCGTATTCGGTCACGTACACGGGTGTGGCCGGGTCCAGGCCGCGTTCCGACAACCACTGCTGCGCGATCTTCTTCTCGGTCTGCGCGCTGGCCGGGTCCTCGCGACGCCGGTACTGGTGATAGGAGAGGAAATCGAGTTTCTTGGCCGGGTCGGGATCCGCCCGGAACCGGTCGAGGAATTCCTTGAGGAACGGCGATTCGAACGTGTATGCGGCGGGGCCGCCGATGCGCAGTGGAACGTCCGGGTCGAGTTCCTCGTTGAGCTCGTTCACGATGGAGTATCCGACCTTGTACCAGGTGTAGTAGTCGGCCGCGTTGATCGGGGCGCGCTCCACCGGGCTCGGTTCCCAGGTCTTGTCCGGCTCGTTGAACAGCTCGATGTACCGCAGACTCGGATAACGCTGTTTGTAGTGCCGGATACCGGCTTTCAGTACGGCCCGGCACCGCTGCGGGTCGTTCGGTGTCATCAGCTCCGGATCGCACTGGTCGAAGTTGGCGAAGATCTGCTGGGACAGGCGGTCGAGCTGCTCCGCGTACGGATAGAAGCGCTTGCCGCCGCCGGTCGTCGGATAGTCGAAGTCGTAGCTGTCGGTGAGGTGGTCGTAATAGCTCTCCGGCTTGAACCAGCCGCGGATGACAACCGGTTCGAGTTGCGCTATCCGTTTCTCGTCGAGCGCGGTGAGCGTCTGCGACGGGCCGCTCTGGTTCTGGTACCTGGCCGGGTTGTCGAGCGTGCCGAGTTCGGTGCTGGCGGCGACGGTCACGGTGGCGGGAAGGCCGGTTTTCGGTGCGGTCGGCGGCCCGTTCGACGGCGGGTCGGACGGGGTTGCCGCCGCGCCCGGCGGGTTCGGCTGTGGACGGAGGACGATCGTGACGCCCGTCGTGACGGCGAGGCAGACGACGAGCGCCCCCAGCCAGAACAAGGCCCTCTTCGACACCCGGTAGCCATCCCTCCCCGGGCCCGCTGGTCCGCGCACCGCGATTCGTCGGTCACCCGCCGCGAGCAGCGGTACGACCATGCGTTCCGCACCGGATCACGGATCCGTAAGGGATTGTACCGACGATTCCCCGGACAGGTTCTGCCGCTACCATGAGAACTGGTGGTCAGGCGTGTTGCGAGTTCGTGGCAGGTGCGTTCGCAACTGGCTGCGCCGTTCCGTTGATGCTTGCGGGCTGGAATTCCGGGCAGCGTCGAGATTCGTTGGAGGACGCACGTGGTGACCGCTGGCCGTAGATCGGCCGTACTGCTATTGGTCGCGTTTGCGGCGGCCGCGACTTTGGCGGGGTGCGGGTCGGACGACCGTTCGCCGGCCGAAGCGGCGGCGGCCGAGGCCGGAGTGCCGAGCCGGGTGTTGGGCGTTGCCATGGATCCGTGGCACGTCGACGAGTGGGCGACCGCGGTGGGTGCCAAACCGACCATGGTCATGGAATTCGAGGCGTGGAGCCGTAACCGTACGATCGACACGCACTTCGCCGAACTCCGGCGGCAGGGCATCAGGACGTTCATGCTGACCTGGGAACCGTGGCAGTCGGTGAGCGCGGACAAGGGCAGGGTCGCCCAGTACGTCGAGCAGCCGGAATTCAGTAACGCGGCGATCGCGGCGGGTAAGAAGGACGAATACATCAGGAGTTGGGCCAGATCCGTCGCGGCCTCGGGCCTGATCGTCTACGTACGCTATGCGCACGAGATGAACGGCAACTGGTACCCGTGGAGTCGGGATCCTGCCGCCTACGTCGCGGCTTGGCGGCACATAGTGGACATCTTCCGGGCGGAGGGTGCCACGAACGCCCGGTTTGTCTTTTCGGTGAATCCCTCCATCTTCGAGCCGGCCGCGGAGTGGGAGAAGAATCTGCGCGGGTACTGGCCCGGCGACGACTACGTGGACCTGCTCGGTTCGACGATGATTAACTTCGGTGCCCGCAAGGAGTACAGCGTCGCGGACTTCGTCGCCCGGTTCGACCTGGCCCGGCAGCTCTTCAACAAGAAGTTCATTCTCACCGAGGTCAACACTGCCGCCGCAGGGCGCGTCAAGTGGCTGAGCGATCTGCGTACCTGGCTCGACACGGCGGGCGCGGACTGGACCGAGGGACTCGTGTTGTCCCAGGCCGAGTCGCGTGGTGCGGCGCAGCTCGGCGACCGGGTCGGTGACCTGTCCTGGAACGTGGTGGACGACCCCGAAACCCAACCCGTGGTCCGCGGCATGTTGCAGGACTTCGAGAAGGCGCCGCCCAGACCGTAGCTCTCACCGGGGGCGGCCGGACACCGGCCCGGCCGCCCCCGGTCTCAGCCGCCGGGCGCGGGAGCGAGCTTCAGGCTGGTGACGCCGGTCCGGAACGCCTGGATCGTCTGGGGAGTGGCGGTGAACCGCCAGTCCTCGTTGCCGCCCTCCTTGGCGCTGTACTCGAACCACACGAAGCCGATGACCTCCGGATGCTTCGGCAGCCACCGGAAGAAGTCCCGGATCCAGCCGACCTTGCGCGCACCGGGCTGCGCACCGGTCTCGGTGATCACCACGGGCTTCTGGGTCACCGCGCGCAACGCCTTCAGGGTCGGTTCGAACACCGGTGCGGCCGTACTCTCCGCGACGGCGTAGCCGACCATGCCGACCCAGTCCACGTACTTGTCGCCGGGATAGAGCGCGCTGATGCTGACGTTGGGTACAGGACGGAGGATGTTCGGGCTCCAGAGCCAGATCGCGTTGGTGGCGCCGACCTTCTCGAAGATGTCGTGCACGTGCCGCCAGGCGCGGACGTACTCGCCCTTCTTGTTGCCCGACTGCCGTTCCGACCACGGGTACCAGTTGCCGTTCATCTCGTGTGCGAACCGGATCGCGACCGGCCACCTGACGTCGCGCAGCGCGGTGGCGAACCGCGTGATGTACGGGTCGAAGTCGCCGTTCTCGATCTTGGACAGGGCGTAGGCCGGCTGGCTGGTGCCGCTCTTGATGCCGGCCCACGGCTCCCACGACACGATCGGTACGGCGCCCTGCTCGTAGCTGCGTTTCGCGACGTCCGGCCGGAACTCCTCGGTCCACTTGGTGAACGTCATGATCATCGATGGCTTGGCGCCGGCGCTGGTCGACAGTTCGTCGAGTCGGGTGCCGGACCACGGCACGTCCGGCGAGCTGATCCCGAAGTGCTGGCCGGGCAGCGCCAGCACCGCCTCCTTCGTGACCACCGTCGGCCCGGACGGAGGACTCGCGGTGACGCTGGTGGCGGGGGCGGGCGCGGCGGCGGGCGCCGGCAGGTCGTCGGTGCCGGGCTTGAGCAGCCATCCGGTGATCGCCGCGAGCACCACCCCGTTCGCCACCATCCAGATCCGGAACTTCCGGCGTGACGCTTCCTTGTGCTCAGACACCGATCATCACCGAAGCCACCAGCATGAGCCCTCCAAGTGCGTACGGGACCAACCGCAGCGGGTTGCGTTCCTTCTCGCCCGCGAATCCGCCCGCCCGGGTGCCCCAGCCCGCGTTGTGTGCCATCCGGAAGAAGCCCAGCACCCGTACCGGCATCAGCAGCAGAGTGTTGATCATCATGAAGGTGGGCAGGTGGACCAGGTCGCCGGGGCGGTGGGCGAAGTGCCGACCGAACCGGATGGCCAGTGACAGGGTGGTCAGCAGCCCGCTCAGGACCAGGACCGCGGCCACCGCGAGCAGCGGACTCGTGGGCAGCGGAAGCGTCCGGTAGAGCTCGGAGTGCACGCCGGAGATGAGGGAGATGGCCCAGGAGATGAAGGAGCCGACGAGCACGAACGGGACCACGATGTCGGCGATGTAGAAGATCGCCAGCAGGGGGGTCCGGCGCAGCATCCAGCCCATCATGCGCAGGGTGTTGTACTGCGAGCCCCTGGCCCAGCGGTACTGCTGCTTCGCCAGCTTCTTGAGCTCGGTCGGCGCGTCGGTGTAGACCAGTGAGGTCGACTGGTAGACGGTCCGGAAGCCGCTCATCAGGGTGTAGTTGGTCAGCGTCCGGTCATCGCTGACCTCAAGGAAGACACCGAGGAACTTCTCGCTCATGAAGCGGTCCATCGTGCGTACCAGGATCGACCGGCGGAACGCGATGGTCCGACCCGGCAGGCAGCCGACCGTGCCCAGCACGCTCATCGCCGGCATCGAGTACTCGTTGCGGACGTTCTCCAGCCAGTCGGCCCAGCGGGTCAGCACCGTGCGTCCGGGATCGAGGATCCGCTGCTGGGTGGTGACCCCGCCGATCCGCGGATCGCGGAACGGCTTCACCAGTTCGGCCAGGGTGTTCGTGGTCCAGACCGTGTCCGAGTCGACCAGTACGGCGATGTCCGAGGTGGCCAGGCCGACGCCGACCTTCAGGGCGTTGCGCTTGCCCGGGATGTCGGTCCACGCCCAACGTACGCCAAGGTCGCCGCAGATCTTCTCCAACACCTCGTTGCGTGGTCCGTTGATCACCACGATGATCTCGCTGGGGTGCTGTTCGATGATCCGGTTCAGCACGGAACGGAACAGTTCCTCCGGCTCGTCGACCACCGGGATGATCACCGACGTGGTCACGTCGTACGGGGTCTTCCACGGCCGGTAGTGGCTGGCCAGGCTGACCCGCAGGATCCAGAGAACCCAGATCATGAGCATGAACGCGGCGAACAGGAAGAATTGCCCGCTTTCCGTCCATGCCCGAATTTGGAGGATAAATGCAAGCATTCGGTTTTATCCTCGTCTACCGCGTTGCCGGCGTCGCCGGGGGAGCGGCCGGGGCCAGGGTGAACAGGGTCAGGGTCAGTCCGGTCGGGCGCCAGGTGCGCTCCGCCACATACCGGGTACGCAGCTCGCCGTCCTTGGCCGCCGGCAGGTCGGCGAGGACGTCCTCCGTCGAGCCCGCCCGCAGGAGCCAGACCCGCGGTGCCCCGGCGAGGCACTTGGCGACGTCGACGCACTCCTGCGCCAGGAGCTGACCGTCGGTACGCGGAGCCCGCGTCATGAGTACGTCCCGGGGGCGCAGGTTCGCCGGCAGGTAGCGGGCCACCAGGTCCCGCCCGGTCCGCTCGTCGTGCGGCCCCGGACCGTAGACGATGACGTCCTCGGAGGTGAGGTGCTCGGCGAGTACGGCGGCGAGGGCGGCGTCGTCCTGCCCGTGCCCGTCGCGGGCCCGTACGTCCACCTGGGTGGAGACGGCCAACAGGGCGATCAGCAGGGTGGTGACGACACCGCGTACCACCGGAGCCCGCAGCAGGGCCGTGCCGACCAGAAGCGTCCAGGCGGGCAGGGTGAACAGCAGCGCCTCGGCGTGCCACACCCCGACGAACTGGCTGCACACGTAGAGCACGAGGACCGGTCCCACGGCCCAGGTCGTGAAGATCACGGCGGGTCTGCGGAACGAGAAGCTCAACAGGCCCAGCCCGACGACGATGCCGGCGAGCAGGGCCAGGCCGAACAGTCCCTGTGGCAACCGGGTGACCTCTGGCAGGTCGACCGGCGAGGTCCACTCGAAGCCGAGCTTCGGCGGTCGCAGGAGGTAGAAGAACCCGGCCACGACCACGAGCGCCGCCAGCGCGGCGACGAGCCAGGAGACGAAGATCCGGCGGCGCATGGTGAGGACCGCCACGGCGTGCCCGGCGAGCAGGGCCAGCGCGGGCGCGCTGACCAGACCGAGCAGTACGACCGCTACGCCGTACCCGAAGGCTCCGCCGAGGCTCGGCCGGTCGAAGAGGCGTACCAGGACGAAGGTGGCCAGTACGGCAAGGCAGATGCTCAGCGCCTGCGGACCGATCTCCTGGGCGTACCGGGAGGTGCTCGGCAGGATGGCGAAGAGGATCCCGGCGAGGAAGCCCACCCGTGGGGTGAGTAGGTCACTGCCGAGCCTGGTGAGCAGCGCGGTCGCTGCCACCATGGCGATGATGGCGGGCGCCCGCAGGGCGAAGTCCGAGCTGCCGAAGATCTCGGCCCACACCCGGAGTCCCAGGTAGTACGGGACCGAGGTGGATTCGAGGTTGCCGAGCAGCGGCCACACCTCGTGCCACGGTCGCAGGACGAAGCCCCAGGCATCCAACTCGGACGCCCGTTGGCCGGGCCAGTTCGGTCGCACCAGTGCCAGTGCCGCCATCAGCAGAGTGGGCAGCAACCAGGAAAGATGCCGCATCGCTAGACGCTGACCATCCAGACCGTTTTCGATTTCCTGGTCGTTGCTTTGGCGATCCCAGGCATCCCTTGGGGATGGCACCTCCACAGGCAGTGGCGCTTGCTGTTTCGGCAAGAGGGCGGTCTGGTCATTAGCAGGCATCTGAGCTCACCAAGGGCGGGCGAACGCGAAGTCGCGGGGCGGGAAGTGGGTATGTCCTTGCCGTGTTGCTGAGCCCCCTGGCCACCGTGGGGCGCAACAGGTTCGATGCTTGATCGTTTGTCAGCCTCAGCATGCTAGCCGCGAGGCCCGACAAGCGTTGCAGGCGCATGGCAAAGGGCGTCTGCTACATCTCCTGTTGATTGCGAAGAGGTTACGTAGCCCTGGGCCTTTTACGGATAGGCCGGGCACCTCCAGACAAACATCCCCGGCACCGACAGCCACTCGGTGAGGGTGAGAATTGTCATGCTGTCCTTTCGTAATCGGGTGCTACTCGGGCGCAATTTCCCTTTTGAGAAGCGCCCCGGCTGTGCCGGAGGGTCCGGCCGCGGCGGGCCGGTGCCGCCGCGTACGCCCGCGGCACCGCTGCCACCGCGGCGACGGCACCAGCGGCGGTGCCGGCCCGAGTCTTGGCGGTTGTCCCGGCCGCATGAGATGCTAGGCGGCATGAGCGCCGTCGAAGGCCGCGTCGTGACGCTGGGGCTGACCTGCCGCCGTCACGTCGACTACGGCCGCGTACGCAGCGCGATCTGTCCGGCTTACTGACGCCACCTGGACCAATTCTGTCTCGGGTGCGCTCCGCGCCGGCCTGCTGACACCGTTGTCTCCGCCCCGCTGATCAACTGGGGTGCCGTCGCTTCCGCGTACGTCGAGCAACTCGTCTCAGCAGACAAACGGAGGACGCCGCGATGGCGGTCAGCAGCACCCCCGCCCCACCCGAGCGCGCAGACGCACCGGTAGCCGCCGCAACCCGGCCGGCGCGGGCACCTCGCCGTCCGCGCGGAGAGGGCCAGTGGGCGCTCGGGCACCGCGAGCCGCTCAACCCGAACGAGCGGACCAAGAAGGACGACAACCCGCTCAACGTACGGGCCCGGATCGAGAACATCTACGCCCACCGGGGCTTCGCCTCGATCGACCCTGCCGACCTGCGCGGCCGGTTCCGCTGGTGGGGGCTCTACACCCAGCGCAAGGCCGGCATCGACGGTGGCCGTACCGCCGTGCTCGAACCGCACGAGCTCGACGACGAGCACTTCATGCTCCGGGTGCGGATCGACGGCGGCCAGCTCAGCCTGGCGCAGTTGCGCACCATCGCCGACATCTCGACCACCTTCGCCCGCGACAGCGCCGACATCACCGACCGGCAGAACATCCAGTTGCACTGGATCCGGGTCGAGGACATGCCGGAGATCTGGCGCCGGCTGGAGGCGGTCGGGCTGGAGACCACCGAGGCGTGCGGTGACTGCCCCCGGATCGTGCTCGGCAGCCCCGTCGCCGGAGTGGCGCAGGACGAGGTGATCGACCCGACGCCGGCGATCGACGAGATCGTCTCCCGCTACGTCGGCGACCCCGCCTACTCCAACCTGCCGCGCAAGTTCAAGTCGTCGATCTCCTGGCTGGCCGACACCCCGTACGAGGTCAACGACATCTCCTTCCTCGGCGTCGACCACCCCGAGTACGGCCCCGGCTTCGACCTCTGGGTCGGCGGCGGCCTGAGCACCAACCCGATGCTGGCCCAACGCCTCGGCGTCTGGGTGCCGCTCGGTGAGATCCCGGACGTCTGGGAGGGCGTTGTCTCGATCTTCCGGGACTACGGCTACCGCCGGCTGCGCCACCGGGCCCGGTTGAAGTTCCTGGTCGCCGACTGGGGCGTGGAGAAGTTCCGCGAGGTGCTGGAGAAGGAATACCTCGGCCGTACGCTGCTCGACGGTCCACCGCCGGCACTGCCGGAGAAGCCGGTCGACCACATCGGCGTACAGCGCCAGCGTGACGGGCGGTTCTTCGTCGGTGCCGCCCCGGTGGTCGGACGGGTCTCCGGCAGCCAGCTCACCGCACTGGCCGACGTCGCCGCCGAGCACGGCAGCGACCGGGTACGGCTCACCCCGTACCAGAAGCTCCTGGTCCTCGACGTCGCCGAAGAACGGACCGAGTCGCTGGTCACGGCCCTGCGCGGGATCGGCCTGGAAGCCCGGCCGTCGGTCTGGCGGCGCAGCACGATGGCCTGCACCGGGATCGAGTTCTGCAAGCTCGCCATCGTCGAGACCAAGGCCAGGGGCCAGGAACTGGTGGCCCGGCTGGAGGAGCGGCTGCGCGACTTCGACGCCGACCTCTCCATCCACATCAACGGCTGCCCGAACGCCTGCGCCCGGACCCAGACCGCCGACATCGGCCTCAAGGGACAGATCGTCGTCGGACCGGACGGGCGCCAGGTCGAGGGCTACCAGATCCACCTCGGCGGCGGCCTCGGCATGGCCCAGGGCCAGACCGCCGGTTTCGGCCGCAAGCTGCGCGGCCTCAAGACCACCGCAGAGGAACTTCCGGAGTACGTCGAACGAGTGGCCCGCCGTTACCTGGCCGGACGCCAACAGGGCGAGGCATTCGCCCAGTGGGTACTCCGGGCCGACGAGGAGGAGCTGAGATGAGCGACACCCGCGCGGCACCGCTGTACTGCCCGTACTGCGGTGAGGAGGACCTTCGGCCCAACGAGGAGTCGCACGGCGCCTGGGAGTGTCACGCCTGCGCGCGGGTTTTCACGGTCAGGTTCAGCGGACTACTGGGACGGGCGGTGGCGCGATGACCATGCTCTCGGCAACCAACCTCGGGCTGGTCCGGCTCGGCCCGGCCGCCACACCGGCCGACCCGGCCCGGCGGTCCGCCGCACAGCTCAAGGCACTGGCCGACGAGGCCGCCCACGAGTTGGAGGGCGCCCCGGCGGACGAGATCGCCCGCTGGGCGGCGGACACCTTCGCCGACCGGTTCTGTGTCACCAGTTCGATGGCCGACGCCGTCCTCGCCCACCTCGTCTCGCGGGTGGCACCCGGGGTGGACGTCGTCTTCCTCGACACCGGGCTGCACTTCCCGGAGACGCTCCGGGTCCGTGACACGGTCGCCCGTACGCTGCCGGTCACCGTCCGGTCGATCCGGCCCCGGCTGACCGTCGGCCAGCAGGACGGCGAGTACGGCCCGCGCCTGTTCAACAAGGCGCCGGACGACTGCTGCGCGCTGCGCAAGGTCGAGCCGCTGGAACGGGCGCTGGGCGACTACGACGCCTGGGCCGCCGGGCTGCGCCGGGACGAGTCCCCGACCCGGGCCAACACCCCGGTGGTGACGTTCGACGCCCGGAAGGGCAAGGTCAAGGTCAACCCGATCGCGGCGTGGAGCCAGGCGGACGTGGACGCGTACATCTCCCGCTGGAACGTGCCGGTCAACGAGCTGTTCCGGTCCGGCTACACCTCGGTCGGCTGCTGGCCGTGCACCCGGCGGACCAAGGCCGGCGAGGACCCTCGGGCGGGCCGCTGGGCGATGTTCGAGAAGACCGAGTGCGGCCTGCACCTATGAACCTGCCGGCCGGACCCGATGCGCCGGCGCCCGGACCCGATCCGGTGAGCCCGTGACCGCCGGATGGGATCCGGTGGTCCTGGTTGCCCACGGCAGCCGGGACCATCGGGCGGCGGTGGCGACCCGAGCGCTGGTCCGGGCGGTCGAGGCGGCCCGACCGGGGCTGCCGGTCCGGGCCGCGTACCTCGACCACACCGCCCCGGATCCGCCGACGGTCCTGGCCGAGCTGGAGTCGGCCGGGTACCGGGCCGCCACGCTGGTGCCGTTGCTGCTGACCGCCGCGTACCACGGTCGGGTCGACATCCCCGGTACGGTCGCCGCCGCCCGAGCGCGGGGCCTGCGGCTGCCGGTACGGGTCACCGACGTACTCGGCCCGCCGGACGTCTCCGTCGACCCCGACGAACTGCTGCTGGCCGGGCTCCGGCACCGCCTGGCCGAGGCCGTCGACGCCGAGGTGCCCGGTACCGGGTGGAACGCCGGGCCGGTCGGGGCGGGTGCGCTGGACGGGTTGGTGCTGGCGGCGGCGGGGACCCGGGACGCGTCGGCGCTCCGTACGGTCGAGGCGGTTGCCGGGGCCCTGGGAGCGGCGCTGGGCGTGCCGAGCCTGGCCGCGTACGCCTCGGCCGCCCCGCCCACCGCGGGCGCGGCGGTGGAGCGCCTACGGGCCGCCGGGGCCCGTCGGATCGCGGTCGCCACCTACTTTCTCGCCCCCGGTCGCCTCTACGAGAGCGCGGTGGCGTCGGCTCGGGCTGCCGGAGCGGTGGCGGTCGCGGCACCGTTGACCGACTCGCCGCAGCTCGCCCGGTTGGTGCTGGACCGGGTCGGCGTCGGGAGCGCGACGGCCCACCCGATCGCCGCCTGACCGGCTCGGTACCGGCGTTGCACGGGGCATCGGCGGCGCTCACCGCTGGCTAGGGTCACCGATCATGGAGCATCGTCAGCTGGGCCGTAGTGGTCTTCGGGTAAGTGAGGTCACCTACGGGAACTGGCTCACCCACGGGGAGCTGGTGGCGCGGGAGGCCGCGCTGGTGTGCGTACGGGCGGCGGTCGAGGCGGGTATCACCACCTTCGACACCGCCGACGTCTACGCCATGGGGGCGGCCGAGGAGTTGCTCGGTGAGGCGCTGCGCGGCGTACGCCGGGAGTCGGTGGAGATCGCGACGAAGGTGTGTCTGCCGACCGGTGCCGGACCGAACGACCAGGGCCTGTCCCGCAAGCACATCATGGAGTCCTGCCACGCGTCGCTGCGCCGGTTGGGCACCGACTACGTCGACCTCTACCAGGCCCACCGGTACGACGACCGGACGCCGCTGGAGGAGACACTGATCGCCTTCGACGACCTGGTACGTCAGGGCAAGGTGCGCTATCTGGGTGTCTCGGAGTGGACCGCGCCGCAGATCCGGGCCGCGCTCGATCTCGCCGACCAGCTCGGGCTGCGCGGCCGGATCGTGTCCAACCAGCCGCAGTACAACATGCTGTGGCGGGTGATCGAGCCCGAGGTGCTGCCGCTGTGCGAGCGGGAGGGGCTCGGCCAGGTCGTCTTCCAGCCGTTGGCCCAGGGGGTGCTGACCGGCAAGTACCGGCCGGGGCAGCCACCGCCGACCGGCTCCCGCGCGGCCAGTGGGGGCAGGGCGCCGACGTTCATCCGGCGGGTGCTCGGTGACGGGCTGCTCCGGCAGGTGCAGGCGTTGCGTCCGGTGGCAGCGGAGGCGGGCCTGTCCATGGCCCAGCTGGCGGTCGCCTGGACGCTGCAACATCCCGGTGTCAGTACGGCGATCATCGGGGCGACCCGGCCGGAGCAGGTGACGGAGAACGCGGCGGCGGCCGGGGTCAGGCTGGACGCCGATGTGATGCTGCGCATAGACAAGACACTGGCGGACCTGATCGAAAATGACGCCACGAAGACGGCTCGGATGATGGCGGTCAAAGCCGAGTGGGCCGGGGCCGAGTCGAGCCGCTAAGCGCGGATCCACAGTGATCCCGTTATGACGCGCGGTGTTGATCCATTCGCACAATGACAACAGAACGCGCCGGGGGAGTAACTCCCCCGGCGCGTTCAGCGTTTGTGGTTGGTCAGGCGGTGTGAGCGCGCAGGACCCGGAGTCCGCCACGGCGCTTGACCGCGCGCCGCTCTTCTTCGCTCATTCCGCCCCAGACGCCCGCGTCCTGACCGGATTCGAGTGCCCACTGCAGGCAATCGTCGGTCACGGAGCAGCGCCGGCAGACGGCCTTGGCCTGCTCGACCTGCAGGAGAGCCGGGCCAGACGTCCCGATCGGGAAGAACAGCTCCGGGTCTTCATCGCGGCAGGCAGCATGGTGACGCCAGTCCATGGCGGCAACACTCCTCAATCTGGGTGGGTGGCAGTGGATAGCGTGGATCTTTTCCTATATGCATCCGTGGCGCCGATCCCGACGGTGTACACCCATCGATTCGACAAGCACGTGCGCAGGCTGTTGTGCGCTTGGGAGCGCCGCGTAACAACTCGCTTAGCGAGCGGTCCGCAGCAACTTCCCGGTAACTCAAGTTCGCTTGTGAATACTTTCACGAACTCCCGCGATGTCAAGGGGACCGCTCGGAAAAACTCTGAACGGGTGAGCAAGCCCACAACCCTTTTGTCCGAATTCCGGCGCTTGCCGAGACCCGGCGTGCCACAGCCAAGGATCAATATAGTACAGTCCACGCGACATTGCTGGCATTTCCGACACTCGTCCCCTCGTCCGGCTCGTTTTCAGGGGGCCATGGAGGAGGCTGTACCCCAGCGCTAGCAGATTACTCTTAGTGCGGCGCTTACGGAGGCGAATCGAACTTTTTCTCGCTCGCCGAGGTAGTCCCCGTCGAGCTGGAACGCCTGCGGACGGCCTGCGACCAGGGAGAACTCCTCCAGGTCGTGCATCCGAAGAATTTGGCGCCCGTGCGGCTGAGTTTTCCGCGAGAGCAGCTGTGTCACCGTACGTGCGGTACTCGGCACACGGAGCCGGCGTACGGCCATCACGTCGAGCCCGAGATCGAACGACGCGTCCGGGTTCGGGTTCACTTCCCGGTCCCCGATGTACGTCCACGGCGCGGTGTTCTGGATCGCCACGGTGGCCAGCTCGCTCGCCACCACCCCGTCCGGCAACTCCAGCGTGATGTCCGGGTGCCGGCGCTCGGGGCCGAGGGCGTACTGCGTGATCATCGCGCGCAGGTAGAGCGACGGGGTGGAGACCCGACCGCGCCGCCGAGCCTGCTCCACCCGGTGGATCACCGCGGCGTCCAGCCCGAAACCGGCGCAGAACGTGAAGTAGCGGTCGTCCGCCCGGCCCAGCCCCACCAACCGGAACCGGCCCAGCCGGACGCCGTCGAGGATCACGCTGGTCGCCTCCGGCCACTCCCGGGGCAGACCCAGGGCGCGGGCGAAGACGTTCGTCGAACCACCCGGGACCACGGCGAGGGCCGGCAGCCGCTCGGCCGACGGTCGGTCCGGGTCGACCGTCGACGGCTCGGCGGTCATCAACCCGTTGACCACCTCGTTGACCGTGCCGTCGCCACCGAGGGTGACGACCAGGTCCATGGCATCCCGTACGGCCTCCCTGGCCAGGGCGACCGCGTGATCACGCCGCCGGGTGTACTCGACGGTGAGGTCGACCTCGCTGCGCAGGGCCCGGACGAGCACGTCCCGGCTGCGCTGGCTGGTGGCGGTGGCCTTGGGATTGACCACCAGAAGGGCCCGCATGGGCGGCACTGTACCGCGACAAAGCGCAGGTATCGTTTCGCCCGTGACCACCGACTCACCCGTGACCAGCGAATCCGTCCTGGTGCCCGGACCGCTGCGCTGGGCCGTGTGGCTGCTGCGCGGCGAGGCCACCGGACTCGGGCTGCTGGCCGTCTACCTGATCTACGCGGACCTGACCGCGGACGCCGCCGACCTGGTGAACGCGCTGTTCGTGACCGCCTTCACGGCCGGCGGCGCGCTCGTCCTGTGGCTGCTGGCCGGAGCGCTCGTACGCCGCCGGGCCGCTGCCCGCGCACCCGCGATCGTGCTCCAGTTGATGTTGCTGCCGGTCGGCTACTACATGATCCAGGGCGGGCTGGCCTGGCTCGGCATCCCGCTGATGGCACTCGGGGTGCTGGTCATCGGCCTGCTGGTCTGCGCACCCACCACCCGCGCCCTCGGCGTCGGCTGATCACCAGCGCCCTCGGCGTCGCTGATCAACCGTGCCTCGGCGTCAACTGATCGACCGCGCCGCTGGCGTCGGCTGATCAACTCCCGGCCGGGATCGACCGGCCCCCGGTTCGGCTCAGAACTCGGCGGCGCGGCGGGTCAGCAGGGTGATTGTCGCCTGCCGCCCGTTGGCGGTGGCGTTGGCGGAGGTGGTCAGCGCGGTCAGCACCTTCCACGCGAACGACGACTCCGCCGGCAGTCGGGCTCCGGCGGCGGTCGGCACGGTCACCTCGACGGTGAGGGCGTCGTCGGTCACCGAGAACCTGCACTCCAACTCGGCGTCGCGGGTGGCGATGGCGAGCAGCATCGCGCACGCCTCGTCGACCGCGATCCGCAGGTCCTCGATCTCGTCCAGGGCGAAGTGCAGCCGAGCGGCCAGACCGGCGGTCGCCGTACGCAGCACCCCCAGATACCCGCCGTCGGCGGGCACCGTGAGCATCACGATGTCGTCGTCGACCGTCGGCTGGGTATTTGATCGAGTCACCGGTGCCCATCTCCCTCGGCTGCCTACGCTCGGCGATCACACCGGTCCCCTGAACGGGACCTGCCCCGCCCCCGCCGAACACCCTCACCGTACCGCCCGCCCCTCCCTCTCGCCCCCGCCACCATCCCGCCCCGCCCCAACTGTTCGTTGATCATGAGGTTGGCAACCGGTTCAACGCCCGGAACCTGTTGTTAACTTCATGATCGACGCCTGTGTGTGGGACACGGAGGAGGTGTTGGTGGGGTGGGTGTGCGTGTTGGGTGAGTGGCTGGTGATCCTGGCGATGGTCGGCATCCCGATCGTGGGAATCGCCATCCTGCTGCCCGTGCTCATGCTGGTCGGGCGCCGTGGGCGGGCCGGTGTACGTTCCGGTCGTAACACCGCGCGGCCGGGAAACTCCTCGAACGTGTTCTGATCCGCCGTGAGCAGGTCGGGGGTCATCGACGACATCCTCACCGAGTACGAGCGCGCAGCCTGCCGCATTCGTCCCGAGCGCAACGGTGGTGGTCAGGGTCGGGGTTCGACCAAGACCCCGCGACGCACAATGAGGGGATGCGGGTGGACCTGGGCGACCGGTGGACTGTGGAGCTTCCCGGCCAGTGGCACCCGGACTCCCAGCGGATCCAGGCATCCCAACGCCGTTGGACTGCCGGTGGCTACTCGCTGCTGGCGGCGCGTGGGGAAGAACTATGGCGCTGTGCGAGCGAAGTGGAGATCCTTGCTGATCTGGAGGCGCGTCTGCCTCCCGAACCCACCGGCAAGGTTGGCGAGGGTGGCAGCCGTGGAGTCGGACACCGGGCAGCCTGGTTCTACCGGCACCCGCCCGGTCCGGGGCCGCATTTGTTCTACTCGCTCTACGGCTACACCTTCGTCCGTGGTGAGCACCTGGAGACGATCTTCCTCAGTGCCAACTCCGATGATCCCGCCTGGGCCTTCGACGCGTGGCGCTCGGTCCGCCACTCGGCGATGTAGACGAGTGCCGGTCGGATCGTGATGAGGCGGTTCCTTCCGAGGAACCTGCGCACTTAAAACTGCCTCCTTGTCGATCGCGGTGTTCGCGGGCAGCCTTGGTCGTGTCACCGGACAGACCCGAAATTGAGGGCTCCGGAGGATTTAGTCTGACCATTTCCGAAAGGGACACGGGGAAGATGTCTGCGCGACTGCAATCGAAGGTAATCATTGTCACCGGCGGCACCCTGGGAATGGGGCGGGCGTTCGCCCACCGGGCCGCCCGGGAGGGCGCGAAGGTTGTCATCGGCGCCCGCGACGGGGCACGCGGTGCGGAGCTGGTCGCCGAGATCACGTCGGCCGGTGGTCGGGCGCTGTTCGTGCCGACCGACGTCACGGTGGAGGAGCAGGTCGCCGAGCTGGTACGGGTCACCGTCGCCGAGTTCGGTCGGCTCGACGGCGCGTTCAACAACGCCGGTGGCGGCAACGCCGTCGGTGGCGTACGTGACATCGACAGCGCCTTCTGGCGCAGCACGATCGAGCTCAACCTGACCAGCGTGTTCTACAGCCTGAAGTACGAGATCCCGGCGATCGTCGCGTCGGGCGGCGGTTCCATCGTCAACAATGCCTCGGTCGTGGGTGTTGTCGGGGACGCGAGTGTGGCGGCCTATTCGGCGGCGAAGCACGGAGCCATCGGACTCACGCGTTCGGTGGCACTGGACGTGGCGCGAGAGGGAGTGCGGGTCAATGCATTGGTGACCGGACTGGTCGACACCCCGCTGTGGCGGCAGGTCTCGACCGACCCGGAAATCGAGCGGTATTTCCTGGGGGCGCAGCCGACCGGAAAGGCCGGCGCGGAAGATGACATCGCCGCGTTCACGGCATTCCTGCTGAGCGACGAGGCGACCTACATCACCGGTGCCGCACTGGCGATCGACGGCGGCCTGACCGCGAAGTAGCCGCCGGCGTCACTGGTCGCCGGCTGCGGGGTCCTCGCGGCGACGGTCGTACGCGGTGCGGGTGGCGCGGATGCCGTCGAGGTTCTGCTCGGTCCAGCCGGCGAGGTCCTGCACGATGCCGAGCAGGCTCTGCCCGGCTGGGGCGAGCGCGTACTCGACCCGGGGCGGGACGGTGGGGTGCACCGTACGGGTGACCACCCCGTCGCGCTCCAGGCCGCGCAGGGTCGCACTGAGCATCCGCTGGGTGATCGGGTACGCCAGCCGCCGCAGTTCGTTGAACCGGCGGGACCCCTTGCCCAGCTCGCAGATCACCACGACGGACCACTTGTCCCCGACCCGTGCCAGCACGCTGCGGATGAGTTCGGCGTCGCAGGTGACCACGGCCTGCGCCGGTTCCGCTGCCGGTTCGATCTTGTTGACGAGTGCGGCGGTCATGGTGCTTCCTCCACGGGCGACCCTGGTATTCGAAAGGTACTAGCTGGGCAACCAACCGGCTCCGGGCTCTGTTCCCGACTCTGTTTCCGGCGCCGTTCCTCCGGAGGTTCCCGGCGACGGGTGCGACGGCAGTCGCCGGAGGCCGTCGAGGAGGCGTTCCAGGGTGGCCATGGTGGCCTCCGGGGCGCTCGGATCGGGGGATGTCGCCAGCCAGAGCGCGGCCTCGTTCATCGCCCCGGAGAGCAGTCGGGCCAGCGGCTCCACCGGCTGCGGGGCGATCACTCCGGCGGCGATCAGTGCCTCCAGTGCCTCGCTCAGGTGGTGGGCGGAGGAGGACTCGTCCACCGCCCGCCACTCGTTCCAGCCGAGCACCGTCGGTGCGTCGACCAGCACGATCCGTCGGATCGCCGGATCGGCGGCGGCGGAGAGGAAGGCGCGGCAGCCGGCGAGCAGTTGCCGCCACGGGTCGTCGTACGCCTGCGCGGCAGTGGCCACGCTCTCCCCGAGTTCCCGCTGCGCCTGTTCGACCACGGCCCGGAACAGCCCGGCCTTGCTGCCGAAGTGGTGGTACGCCGCACCCTTCGTCACCCCCACGGCGTGGGCGACCTCCTCCAGCACCACTGCGTGGAAGCCGTCGCGCGCGAACCGTTGCCGGCCCTCGGCCAGCAGTGCGCGTCGGGTCTCGGCCAGCCGTTCCGCCCGACTCACCATCCGCTGCCCGTCCCGTGCCTCGTGATTGACATACCGAGAGTATGTCACTAGCGTCCGTTCACATACCCGAGGTACGCGAACGGATGACGGAGATCCCATGAAAACGGCGCTGACCAGCTTTTATCCGGTGATCTGTACCCGTGACGTGGTCGCGTCCCGCGACTTCTACACCCGGCACTTCGGCTTCGAGATCACCTTCGAGGCCGACTGGTACGTCAGCCTCCGCCACCCCCGACCACCGCACCACGAGCTGGCCCTGCTCGACCACACCCACGAGACGCTGCCCGACGGCTACCGCCGCCCGGTTCAGGGGCTCATTCTCAACTTCGAGGTGTCCGATGTGGACGCCGAACACCGACGCCTGGTGCACGAGACCGGGCTCACCGAGGAACTGACCCTGCGCAGCGAGGACTTCGGCCAGCGGCACTTCATCGTCGCCGCGCCCGACGGCGTGCTGGTCGACGTCATCACCCCGATCGCCCCCTCCACCGCGTACGCCGCACAGTTCGCCCCGGCCCCGGCCGACCACTGAGGACGTACGGCGGCGCCCGTCCCGTTCTGTGATCAACGAATTTCGGCCTCAGCGGATCCGTGCTGCCGGCTGCACCGTCGAAAGCTTCGCCGCCGTGCCCGTGCTCCGTGCCGGGCCACGGTGGTTCGTAGAGTTCGACCTGGTGACGGGGTGCAGGGGAGGCACGATGTTCGACGACACCGGGCTGCTGGGAGCCGGCGAGGAACGGGCGTACCGGCTGCTGTTGCGGCTCTCGGCGGCCAGCCCCGCCGACCTGGCCGGGCTGGCGGCGCTGCCGGTGCCCGAGGCGGCGGCACTGCTGGAAGTGTTACGCAACAAGGGACTCGCGGTGCTCCGGCCCGGCCCCGATCCGGTGTTCGAACCGCTGCCGCCGGACGTCGCCCTCGGCAACACCCTGCTGCGCCGGCAGGAGTCACTCGAAACCGCCCGGCAGGCGGTCGCCGCGCTGACCGAGGAGTACCGGGCCAGCGCCCGCCGCCGGGACGCCGACCACCTGGTGGAGGTGGTCGTCGGCGCCGCCGCACTCCGCGACCAACTACGGGACCTGCAGAACTCGGCCCGCGAGGAGATCCTCTGGTTCTGCCGGGCCAACCCGCTGGCCATGTCCGGGCCGGAGAACGTCGAGGAGTCACCCGCTCTGACCAGGGGAGTACGGTACCGGGCGATCTACGAACGGGCGCTGCTGGAAATGCCCGGCGAACTCGACAGCATCATCGAGAGCGTACGCGGCGGCGAGGAGGCCCGAACCCTGCCGGCGCTGCCGGTCCGGCTCGCCATCGCCGACCGTTCCACCGCCATCTGTCCGCTCGTCCCCGACGACCACCAGGGGATCGGCGAACCGACCGCCGCCCTGATCCGGCGCAGCGAACTGCTCGACGCGCTGCTCGCCCTCTTCGAGAGCCACTGGGACCGGGCCAGCCCGCTGCGCTGGGACGGCGACACCGGCACCCCCGGCGGTGGACCGGACGCCAACCCCGGCACCGGACTGAGCACCGTCGCCGTCGAACCCGGTGCCGACGACAAACTGGACGAGAGCGAGCGGTTCCTGCTGTCGCTGTTCGTGGCCGGCTTCCCGGACAAGTCGATCGCGTCGCAACTCGGCATCAGCCGCCGTACGGTGCAGCGCCGGCTGGAGCGGCTGATGCTGCTGGCCGGCGTGGACACCCGTACCGGACTGGCCTTCCAGGCCGCCCGACGGGGCTGGCTCTGACAGTGGGGCCGGGGCCGCGTACGGGCGGGACGACGGGACCGGTCGTCCCGCCCGACGGGACTCGGCGCGGCGCCGGCCGGACCACCGGGGCGAGCCAGCTCCCCCGCGCGCTACCGGCACGGTAGGCGGTGGGCGCCTCGGTCATCCCACCGGCCGACGCGCCGAAGTCGTTCCACGGTCAGTGGAGCACCACCCGGTGCTGCCACAGTGAGTCCCCGCTCGTCACCCACTCCTCGCGGACCAACGGGGTCGCGACGAAGCGGGACGGGTCGTTCCACGAAAACGTCTGCCAGGGGCGCCATCCGAATCGCTGCTCCTTCTGCCAAGGGAAACGCCGTGGTCGGCGTGACTGGAGGTGATGCGTACCGAGTTGGCCGGGTCACCCGGTCGACGATCCGGTCGCTACCAGCCGGTCGCGGCGACCGAACCGGCGGCCGTACGACGCAGGGGGTGGACACGGCCCAGACTCCTCGGGTTCAGCGGGACGCCGTCAACGGCGACAGCTCGGAGTCTGTGGCTGGAACATTTCCCCAGTCCCGGATCGACGGTGCCGCAGAGGCGACATGGCGCTAAGTGGACATCCCACCGCAGCACGGGGTGAACCATCGATCAACGGTCGGTAATCATGGCGGTGCCTCCGGGGACCCGGAGGGCGGGCGGGTACGACTAGCCGGCGTGGCGGGCGAGGGCGGTGAGGCCGTCGCCGGTGAGGCGGTACGGCAGCCACTCGTCCATCGCGGCGGCCCCGATCGAGTGGTAGAACTCGCGGGCCGGGTTCCAGTTCAGCACCCACCAGTCCAGCCGCTGGTAGCCGCGCTCGACGCAGACGGCGGCCAGGGTGGCGAGCAGCCTGCGGCCGGCTCCGGTGCCCCGGGCCGCCGGACGGACGTAGAGGTCCTCCAGGTAGATCCCGTGTACGCCGCGCCAGGTGGAGAAGTTGAGGAACCAGAGGGCGAACCCGATCGGGTTGCCGTCGGCGTCGAGCGCCATGTGTCCGAACAGCGCCGGCTGCTCGGCGAAGAGGGCGGCGTGCAGCTGCTCCTCGGTGAGGTGGCACTCGTCCGGGGCCCGCTCGTACTCGGCGAGCTCGTGGACCATCGCGACGATGGCCGGCACGTCCGAGGGACGCGCCGGCCGAATCGCGGGTACGGGACTGACGTCCCCCCGGTCGGCGGGTGGCCGGCCGGTGGAAACCGTGGAACTCACGCCTGCTTGGTCTCCCAGAAGATCTTCGAGATCTCGTCGATCTTCTGAAGCAGCTCGTCGGCCTTGGCCGGGTCGGTCGACGCCTTGGCGCCGCCACCGCCACCGGCCAGCTTGGTGGCCTCGTTGAAGAGCGAGTGCAGGTTCGGGTACTTCTCGAAGTGCGGCGGCTTGAAGTAGTCGGTCCAGAGCACCCACAGGTGGTGCTTGACCAGCTCAGCGCGCTGTTCCTTGATGATCAGGGCCCGGGTCCGGAACTCCGGGTCCGAGTTGGCCTGGTACTTCTCGCAGATCGCCTTGACCGACTCGGCCTCAATCCGAGCCTGGGCCGGGTCGTAGACCCCGCAAGGCAGATCGCAGTGGGCATGCGCGATGAAACGTGGTGTGAGGATGCGTGGAAGTCGCATCAAGGCCCTCCGTGGGATGTTTGCGATGATCCGAGACGACATTACTCCTGACTTACGTCCCCAGGGGCGCGGAGGTGAAACCCGGTGCGAACGAGACCAGCCGTACAGCCACCGGATCGTCCGCATCCGAGCGGGCGTGGACTCTTCGCCGTACTCGTGATCGGTCCGTCCATGGTGCCGACGCTGCGTCACGGCGACGCGGTGCTGGTACGCCACGGTGGCCGCGCCGTACGCCCCGGAGACGTGGTCGTCGCGGTCTTCCGTAGCCGCCCCGACCTCGTGGTGGTCAAGCGGGTGGTGCGCGCCGAGGACGGCGGCTGGTGGTTGCACGGTGACAATCCGTTGATCGGCGACGATTCCCGAGCGTACGGAGTCGCCGACGTGCTCGGTCGGGTGGTGTTCCGCTACTGGCCGCGCCCCCGGAGGTTCGGTTACCCCTCGGTATGACCCTGCTCACAGGTACGGTAAACAGACGACAGTATGCTCGTTGGCCGTGCCCGGGTGATCCCCCCGCACCGCACCGCCGGTCATTCGCCGACCTCGCGTCGAGCCGGTTGGGTCCAACAACTGCTCGACGAATCCTGGAGTTCCCATGCCATCGTCTTTTGTGGATCATTCTGACCCGGTCTTCGAACTGCATCGCGGCGGCAAGTTGGCGGTGGCCTCGACGGTGCCGCTGACCAGCCGGGAAGATCTTTCGCTCGCGTACACCCCCGGGGTCGCCAAGGTCTGCGAGGCGATCGCCGCCGATCCCACCCTGGTCGACGACTACACCTGGGTGTCGCACACCGTGGCCGTGGTGACCGACGGGTCGGCCGTGCTCGGGCTGGGCAACATCGGTCCCCGTGCGGCGATGCCGGTGATGGAGGGCAAGGCGGTGCTGTTCAAGCAGTTCGGCGGCGTCGACGCGGTGCCGGTCTGCCTGGACACGCAGGACGTGGAAGAGATCATCTCGGTGGTGACCGCGCTGGCTCCGTCGTTCGGCGGGATCAACCTGGAGGACATCAGCGCCCCTCGCTGCTTCGAGATCGAACGCCGGCTGGAGGAGGCGCTGCCGATCCCGGTCTTCCACGACGACCAGCACGGCACCGCGATCGTGGTGCTCGCCGCCCTGCGCAACGCCGCCACGCTGCTCAACCGCAAGCTCGGTGACCTGCGGGTGGTGGTCAGCGGTGCGGGCGCGGCCGGCGTCGCGGTGACCCGGATGCTGGCCGCCGGCGGGGTCAACCCCGGCGACATCGTGGTCTGCGACTCGCGCGGCATCCTGCACCGGGACCGGGGCGGGCTCACCGAGGTCAAGGCGGAACTGGCCGAGTTCACCAACGCCGCCGGGCGCCAGGGCGACACCACCGCCGCGCTGCGCGACGCCGACGTGCTGATCGGTGTCTCCGGCGGGCAGATCCCGGAGGAGGCGGTCGCCGGCATGGCACCGGGGGGCATCGTCTTCGCCCTGGCCAACCCCACCCCCGAGGTGCACCCGGACGTCGCGGCCCGGCACGTCGCGGTGGTCGCCACCGGCCGCAGTGACTTCCCGAACCAGATCAACAACGTGCTCGCCTTCCCGGGGATCTTCCGGGGCGCGCTCGACGCGCGGGCCACCCGGATCACCGACGGCATGAAGGTGGCGGCGGCCGACGCGATCGCCGCGGTGGTCGCCGAGAACCTGACCGCGGACGCGATCGTCCCGTCGCCGCTCGACCCGAGGGTCGCCCCGGCGGTCGCCGAGGCGGTCCTCGAAGCCGCCCGCCGCGACGGCGTCGCCCGCGCCTGAGCGCGAGCACGCTCCTGATCGTGGGATGAGCTCACCCGTGTTCGCGGGGTGCGGTTGCCCGTGTTCGTGGGGGTGAGCTCGCCTGTGTTCGCGGGGCGAGTGGGGGTGCCATCGCTGGGAAAAGGCCCCTGGTCACCTGCGGGGTGAGTGGGTGGTGCCGGGCCGGGCGGGTTCCGGCCCAAGGCCGGCGCTGTTAGCGTGCGGATCATGCGTGCCGCCTTCGCCTCCGCGTTCGATGCCGACAACCCGCTCGCCGCGCTCACCGTCGGCGACCGGCCGGAGCCGGTGCACCCGGCCGACGACTGGGTGACCGTGGAGGTCAGGGCCAGCTCCCTCAACCGGCACGACCTGTGGTCGCTGGCCGGGGTCGGGCTGCGGGCGGAGCAGTTGCCGATGATCCTCGGCTGCGACGCCGCCGGGCTGGACCCGGACGGCAACGAGGTCCTCGTCTACCCGGTGGTGGTGGATCCGGACGACCCCCGGGGAGTGTCGATCCTGTCGGAGCGGTTCCCGGGCACGCTCGCCGAGCGGGTCGCGGTGCCGAGGGCGAACCTGGTGCCCGTACCGGCGGGGTTCTCGCTCACCGACGCGGCCTGCCTGCCGACGGCGTGGCTGACGGCGTACCGGATGCTGACCGACCGGGGGCGGATCGCCGAGGGCGACTCGGTGCTGGTGCAGGGCGCCGGGGGCGGGGTGGCGACGGCCGCTGTCGTGCTCGCCGTGGCGCTGGGCAAGCGGGTGTACGCGACCAGTCGGGACGCCGCCAAGCGGGACCGGATCGGTGCGCTCGGGGCGACCGCGCTGGCGCCGGGGGCCCGGCTGCCGGAGCGGGTCGACGTGGTGATCGAGACCGTCGGTGCGGCCACGTTCGAGCACTCGATGAAGTCGGCCGCGCCCGGTGCCCGGATCGTGGTGTCCGGTGCGACCTCGGGGTACGAGCCGAAGGTGAACCTGCGCCGGGTGTTCGCCATGCAGTTGGAGATCCTCGGCACCTCGATGGGGACTCCGGCGGAGCTGGCCGAGCTGTTGGCGCTCTGTGTCGACTGGGGGATCCGTCCGGTGGTCGACTCGGTCCACGGCTTCTCCGGGGTGGCCGACGCGTTCGCCCGGCTCCAGTCGGGCGAGGTGTTCGGCAAGGTGGTAGTCGACCACGCACGGTGAGCGGGAGCGTCCGTTCCGTACGGCGACACCGGCTCTCGCGTACGGTAGCGACCCGAACACGCGCGACCACGCGATTTGAAAATCCGGACCTTTCCCCCTGGGCAAAGCAGGGCAAACGAGCGGGATAAGGCCCTTGAAAAGCGGAGATAAGCCGTGGGAAAGCCGGACTTCAGGAAAACTAAAGGTTCGGGTTTCGATCTCCTTGTGATACCTCATGGTCACCTTGTGTGCGCGGTACAGTCAGGCGGTTCTGCTCTGCTGATTGCGGACTATATGTAGGTCGAAGGGGTTAGATCTTGAGGTTCTCGGCGGCGCACAAAGATATTGAACAAGAATCACGATCCTCGCGAGGCGGGCATAAGTTATTTAGCCGGCGCCCGCGTTCATTATTGGTAATTCTGACAACCGTCGCTATTGCCGTCGCAGGTATCGGGGTCGCCGTCGCCGGCAGCCGCGACGGCTCGATGGCGGTCTACAAGGACGGCACCGTGATCGACGGTGCCGTGGTCAACGGCTACCTGCACGTACGGGCGAACAACGTCACGATCAAGAATTCGACCATCCGGTACGGCGGCGCCTCGCACGCGCTGCGCGTGTTCGACGGTTTCTCCGGCACCGTGGTCGAGGACACCAAGATTCATTGCGGTTCGGCCCGCACGAATGGCCTGGTCTTCGGTAACTACACCGCGCGGCGGGTGCAGATCTTCGGCTGCCGCAACGGTTTCATGTATTCCGACTCCTCACCGGCGACGATTGTCGACTCGACCTGGAACGGCAAGGCGATCACCGCCGGAGCGGAACTCGGGCCCGCGCCCCAGCCCGAGCGGCCGCCGGCCGAGTCGACGGCCACCCCGAGCGCCCGCCCCAGCGCCAGCCGTACCACCGCGCCACCGGCCACCAACGCGCCGCCGCCGGAGGCGATCGGCCGGATCCCGGACTCGTTCCCCGGTCCGAACACCACCGGCGTACCGGCCGGCACCACCCTCAAGGCCTCCGGCGGAATCAACGCGACCAAGGACGGCCAGGTTTTCACCGGGCTCGACATCAAGGGCTGCGTGACCGTCACCGCCAAGAACGTGATCCTGCGCAAGTCACGGATCAGCTGTGGCGGGCTCTACTCGATCAAGACCACCGGCGCGGTCAACCTGCTCGTCGAGGACGTCGAGATCAACGGACAGGGCAAGAACTCGGCGGCGGTCTGCTGTGGCGACTACACGCTGCGCCGGGTGGAGATCACCAACACCATCGACGGCCCGCGCCTAGGCAGCAACACGGTGATCGAGAACTCCTGGATCCACCATCTCGCCCGGGTCAGTGGCTCACACAACGACGCGTTGCAGACCACCGGTGCCTCGAACATCGTGGTACGCGGCAATTCGCTGGAGACGTACAACCCGACGACGAAGGACCCGTTCAACGCCTGCATCATGATCGGCTCGACCACCGGCCCGATCGTGTCGAACCTGACGTTCGAGCAGAACTACTGCAACGGCGGCAACTATTCGATCGGCATCCGTGACGACCTCAACGGCTCGAACATCAGGTTCCGGCAGAACGTGTTCGGCCGGGACTTCCGGTTCGGTGTGGTCGCCCGGCCGACCCAGGCCGGAATCAGCTGGGACAAGCCGAGCAATGTCTGGGTGGACGACCGCAAGCCGGTTGTCCCGTAGTCGCGAGCCGGGCGCTCCCGTAGCTCCACCCCGGCCACCCCCCCGGGGGGGGGGGGGGGGGGGGGGGGGGGGGGGGGGGGGGGGGGGGGGGGGGGGGGGGGGGGGGGGGGGGGGGGGGGGGGGGGGGGGGGGGGGAGGG
>NZ_JBVJHT010000010.1:352587-377978 GCF_055586685.1 Micromonospora sp. NPDC049529 | reverse complement strand
TGAAGCAGACCAAGCCGGCCGGGGTTAAATCATAATTGGCACTGGCTTATCAAGCACCCTGTTGAGTTCTCAAAGAACAAACACACACCGAACCACTGTCCTCGACTTCGAAGACCGCCCTCGGGGCAACTCGCCTAACTTACCCGCCCGGTTTGGCGTTGTCAAGCCCGTGTCTTGGACTTTCTCCGCTTCATCCGAGTTTCCTCGCGCTCGCGCCCACCGTCGCAGGTGGTCGCTACTGTCCGAGGGAAACCTGCAGACCGGCCGATAGTCGCTCAGCGACACATCCGCCCGGCTCCTGCCGGCCTCAAGCACTCTACCCGGTTGGCTTCGCGATCTCAACCCGGCTCAGCCGGTAAGTCGCACCACCCGATCCCAGCCTCGCTCGGCGGTCACCCGCCACGACCCTGGATGCTCGCGGTTCCGGCCGTTTTGTCCGGTGTTCCGCTTGCAGAGAGAAAGTTACGCGAGGGACTCTCTCGAACGCAAATCAACGTCCATCACCACGTTGACGCGGCCGACGTGCCACAGTGGCAGCCATGGTTGCCGTACCTGAGGAACGCCGACTTGCCGCGGACGCCGTCGTCGGGCTGCTACTGCCGTTCTGGCAGCTGGTCATCGGCGGGCTCGTACTGCTGGCGCTGGTCATGTCGGTGCGCCGACTGGCTCGGCGCGGCCCCACCCGGATGACCACCGGCCTGCTCGTCACGGCCGCGGCCATCGTCGGGCTCGCGCTGATCGGAGTCTTTCTCGAAGGACACTAGGAAGCACCCGTGACGGGACAGCCCGGCCATCGGGCCGCAGAGGGATCGAATCGCCCACCCGCACCCCTGGACCACCCAACCGCCCCAGCAAGCACGCGTAGGGGTGTCAGAGCCGGCGGTTGGCCAGACTGGGCAGCTCCGTCCGGATGGTGTGCAGCCGGTCGAGGTCGAGATCCGCGAAGACCATGCCGACGGTGTCCGGCGCCTGGGCGATGACCGTCCCCCACGGGTCGATCACCATGCTCCGGCCGAAACAGGTCCGCCCCGGGTCGTGGTCGCCGATCTGGCCGGCCGCCGCCACGAAACACTGGTTCTCGATCGCCCGGGCACGCAGCAGCACCTCCCAGTGATCCCGTCCGGTGTGCACCATGAACGCGGCGGGGACCACCAGCAACTGCGCGCCGCCGGCAACGGCAAGCTGCCGGTAGAGCTCGGGGAAGCGCAGGTCGTAACAGATCGAGAGGCCCACGCGTACGCCGTCGACGGTGACGGTCACGGGTTCCGGCCCCGGAGCCACCCCGCTCGACTCCAGGTAGGAGACGCGACCGGGAATCTCCACGTCGTACAGGTGGATCTTGCGGTAGGTGGCGACCAGCTCGCCGGCACGGTCGAAGACCAGCGAGGTGTTGTAGGTGTGCTGCGGGTCGGGGCCGACCTCGTGGAACGACCCGGCATGCACGAAGATGCCGAGCCGGCGCGCGGCGGCGGCGAAGAACTCCGCGAACTCGCCGTCGATCGGCTCGGGCTTGGGTTGTCCGGCGGCCGGACCGAGATAGTCGACGTATTCCGGCAGGATCGCCAGGTCCGCCCCGGCGGCCGCTGCCCGGTCGAGCAGGTCGGACGCGGCGGCGAGGTTGGCTTGCCGGTCGGCGCGGGCGTTGAGCTGGCAGACGGCGACACGCATGAATGAAGCGTACGGGTCGCCGCCCACCTCAGGCCAGGCCTGCGCTCAGGCCGACTTCTCCTCGCGGTCACGCCGCCGCCGGCCGGTGAACTCCCGCGGCACGATGGTCGGATTGACGTTCTCCAGGACCACCTCACGGGTGATCAGGACCCTGGCGGCGTCGGGGTTGCTCGGGACCTCGTACATCACGGAGAGGAGAACCTCTTCCAGGATGGCGCGCAGTCCACGGGCTCCGGTGCCGCGCAGCATCGCCTGGTCGGCGATGGCGGCCAGCGCGGGCGGCTCGAATTCGAGCTCGACACCGTCGAGCTCGAACAGGCGTTGGTACTGCCGGACCAGGGCGTTACGGGGCTCGGTCAGGATCCGCACCAGTGCCTCACGGTCCAGGCTGCGGACGTTGGTGATCACCGGGAGCCGGCCGATGAACTCGGGGATCAGGCCGAACTTCAGCATGTCCTCCGGCATGACCTTGCCGAAGATGTCGTCGGTCGACCGCTCCGAGACCGCGCGCAGGTGGGCGCCGAAGCCGGTACCGCCCTGCCCGGTCCGGGACTCGATGATCTGGTCGAGGCCGGCGAAGGCGCCACCGCAGATGAACAGCACGTTGGTGGTGTCGATCTGGATGAACTCCTGGTGCGGGTGCTTACGGCCGCCCTGCGGCGGCACGTTCGCCACCGTGCCCTCGAGAATCTTGAGCAGGGCCTGCTGAACGCCCTCGCCCGAGACGTCCCGCGTGATCGACGGGTTCTCCGACTTCCGGGCGATCTTGTCGACCTCGTCGATGTAGATGATGCCGGTCTCGGCCCGCTTGACGTCGTAGTCAGCTGCCTGGATCAGCTTCAACAGGATGTTCTCGACGTCCTCGCCGACGTAGCCGGCCTCGGTCAGGGCGGTGGCGTCGGCGATGGCGAACGGGACGTTGAGCATCCGCGCCAGCGTCTGCGCCAGGTGGGTCTTGCCGCACCCGGTCGGGCCGATCAGCAGGATGTTCGACTTGGCCAGTTCGACCGCGTCGTTACCGGCGCCGGGTGCACCGGCCGCCTCTGCCTGGATCCGCTTGTAGTGGTTGTAGACCGCGACCGACAGGGCCTTCTTGGCCTGGTCCTGGCCGACCACGTAGTTGTCGAGGAACTGGCAGATCTCCATCGGCTTGGGAAGCTCTTCCCACTTCACCTCGCCGGACTCGGCCAGCTCCTCTTCGATGATCTCGTTGCAGAGGTCGATGCACTCGTCACAGATGTAGACCCCTGGGCCTGCGATGAGCTTCTTGACCTGCTTCTGTGACTTGCCACAGAAGGAGCACTTCAGTAGGTCGCCGCCGTCGCCGATCCGTGCCACCTACGTTCTCCCTGCGCTCATCGGCCGGATCAACCCGGCCCTGGCCTGAGGACGGTACGCCTCGTCGGTCTAGATCGCCCGCCGGACTGACCGGCGAAGCGGTGCAGACCCGACGTTACTCGCTGTCGGAGCATTCTCCGACCCCCAAAACCGGGTGTGTCCGGAGGCGGCCGGAGAATCCCTCCCGGCCACCCCCGAACCACGCCGGTCAGCTTGCGGCGTTCGCCGCGAGCAGCCCCTTCTTGCGGCTGGTCAAAATGGTGTCGACCAGGCCGTACTCGCGGGACTCCTCGGCCGTCATGATCTTGTCGCGGTCGATGTCCTTGCGGACCTTGTCGACCGGCTGGTTCGAGTGCCGCGAGAGCATCTCCTCCAGCTGGGTACGCATCCGCAGGATCTCCCGGGCCTGGATCTCGATGTCCGAGCCCTGCCCGTAGCCGCCCTCGGTGGCCGGCTGGTGGATGATGATGCGGGAGTGCGGCAGCGCCATCCGCTTGCCGGGCGTGCCCGCGGCGAGGAGCACCGCGGCCGCGCTGGCGGCCTGGCCGAGGCAGACCGTCTGGATGTCCGGACGGACGTACTGCATCGTGTCGTAGATCGCCGTCATCGCGGTGAACGAGCCACCCGGCGAGTTGATGTACATGATGATGTCGCGGTCCGGGTCGGTGCCCTCCAGCGTCAGCAGCTGGGCCATCACGTCGTTCGCCGACGCGTCGTCCACCTGGACACCGAGGAAGATGATCCGGTCCTCGAACAGCTTGTTGTACGGGTTCGACTCCTTGACCCCGTACGACGTGCGCTCGACGAACGACGGCAGCACGTAACGGTTGTGCACTGGTGCGAACTGCGGCGGCAGCGTCAGGTCAGTCATCGTCAAGCTCCTCAGCTCAGGGTCCCGGCGCCTTCCGGAACCTGCGTGGCTCCGGTGATCACCTTGTCGATGAAGCCGTAGTCCTTGGCCTCCGCCGCGGTGAACCAACGGTCCCGGTCGGAGTCGGCCTCGATGGCCGCCTGCTCCTGGCCGGTGTGGAACGCGACCCGCTCCTGGAACATCCGCTTCGTGTACAGCATCTGCTCGGCCTGGATCGCGATGTCCGACGCCGTGCCGCCCATCCCACCGGACGGCTGGTGCATCATGATCCGCGCGTGTGGGAGCGCGTACCGCTTGCCCTTGGTGCCGGCGCACAGGAGCAGCTGGCCCATGGACGCGGCCATGCCCATCGCGACCGTCGAGACGTCGTTGTCGATGAACTGCATCGTGTCGTAGATCGCCATGCCGGAGTAGACCGAGCCACCCGGCGAGTTGATCCAGAGGTTGATGTCGCGGTCGGGGTCCTCCGCGGCGAGCAGCAGCAGCTGCGCGCAGATGCGGTTGGCGACCTGGTCGGTCACCTCACTGCCCAGGAAGATGATGCGTTCCTTGAGCAGCCGGTTGTAGACCGAGTCGTCGAGGTTGCCAATCGAGTCCCCACCGCGGGCTTCGATCGCCCGCAGGGGCATCGCTGGGATGTTCATTTCGGTCATGGCAGCCCTTCGCTCTCCGTACCGTCTTACGCCGACACTAACCGCTGCGAGGGGTCCGAGCTTCCTCCTCCGGGCACTGTTCGCTCTCAGCGCAGCTACCCGCGGACGTACCCCGGAAGGGTTCCGGCCGCCGTGCGGGGGACCCGCGCGGCGGCCGGAGAACGCCCGTCGATCAGTGCTCGTGCGCGTGGTTGTGTTCCTCGTCGGCCGCCGCACGCAGCGCGTCGAGGCTGACCGGATTGCCCGCCGAGTCGGTGATCTTGATGCGGTCCATCACCGAGGCGAGCGCCTTGCCGCGCCGTACGTCGCCGAAGACCGCACCGGCGGTGCCGGAGCGGACCAGCTGGTCGTAGTACTGCTGCGGCGCCATTCCGGCCCGCTGTGCCCGGTGCACGATCTCGTGTCCGAATTCGTCGTCGGAGACCTGGACCTCCTCGGCGTCGGCCAGGGTGTCCAGCAGCAACTGCACCCGGACCCCCTCGGTCGCCGCCTCGGTCAGCTCGGTGTCGATCTGCTCCTCGGTCTTCTCCTCGGCGGCGAGGTACTCCTCCAGGGAGGCACCGATCCGCTCAAGCTGGTCGACCATGGCCTGCTTGCGGCTCTCCACCTCGTCGCGGACGACGCCGTCGGGCGCCGGCACGTCGGCGGCGTCGACGAGTTGCTTGAGCGCCTTGTCCCGGGCCGCGTAGATCTGCTCGACCTGCTTGTTCCGGGTGATCCGCTCCCGCAGGTCGTCGCGGAGCTGCTCCAGGGTGTCGAACTCGCTGGCGAGCTGGGCGAACTCGTCGTCCAGCTCGGGCAGCTCCTTCTCCTTGACGGTCCGCACGGTCACCGCGACGTCCGCGTCCTGGCCGGCGAAGTCGCCGCCGACCAGCTGGGTCACGAAGGTGGTCGAGTCGCCGGCCGAGAGGCCGACCAGGACCTCGTCCAGCCCCGGCAGGAGCTGCTTGCTGCCGACCTCGTGCGAGATGTTGGTCGCCGAACCGCCGGGGACCTCCTCGCCGTTGACCGTCGCCGCCAGGTCGATCTGGGTGTAGTCGCCGTCCTGGGCGGCCCGCTCGACCGTCTTGAGCGTGGCGAAGCGCTCGCGTAGGCCCTTGACCTGCTCGTCGACCTCGCTGTCGTCGATCTTCAGCTCGTCGACGGTCACCTCGACCGTGGTGAAGTCGGGCAGGGCGATCTCGGGCCGTACGTCGACCTCGGCGGTGAACTTCAGCGCGTCGCCGTCGTTGAACTCGGTGATCTCGACGTCGGGCCGACCGAGCGTCTTCACGTCGTGCTCACGGACGGCAGCCAGGATGTTCTCCGGGATGGCCTCCTGCACGGCCTCGTTCAGCACGGTGCCCCGACCGACCCGCTGGTCGATCACGTTCGACGGCACCTTGCCCTTGCGGAAGCCCGGGACGGTGACCTGCTGGGCGATCTCCCGGTACGCCTTCCTGAGGCTCGGCTCGAGCTCGGCGAACGGCACCTCGATGGCGAGCCGCACGCGCGTCGGGCTCAAAGTCTCGACGGTGCTCTTCACAGGCGTACTCCTTGACGGATCTCAGTCTTTGTCATGGGCGTGATTCAGCCCATCGAGTGTAGGCGAGCTGTCTGGAAGACCCTGCGGCGCCCGACACCGCGGTGGTGGATCACAGTCGGGGTGGCGGGATTTGAACCCACGGCCCCTCGCTCCCAAAGCGAGTGCGCTACCAAGCTGCGCCACACCCCGTGGCGACCAGCAGTGTATGCCGTCGGCGCCCACCCGCGCCGCCTGGTATCCGCCCGCCACGCCCGACCGCCTCGCACCGAACATCGTGAGCAGGCATTTTCACGATCCCGACGTACGCGAAGACGCCCGCTCGCCGCGCCCCGGCGGATACCGCTTCGCACTTCCCGGGGCCCTTCCGGTAAGCTGGGACCGTGCCACGGGTGACCGGGGCGCACGCGGGCGTAGCTCAATGGTAGAGCTTCAGTCTTCCAAACTGACTACGCGAGTTCGATTCTCGTCGCCCGCTCCGCGGATTCAGGCTGGTCAGCGCTTGATCAACTGATCATTTGGTCGATGAACTTCGTTGGATCGGCCGTCCTGGCAGGAAATGGTAGGGATCTTGGTTTCGTTACCCACCTGCCGCCGTGGAACCACCGCCGCCACTTCTGCGGTCGACTTCCCCACGGTCCCGATCAGGTGGCCATACGTGTCGCCGGTCAAGCTGATCTTGGAGTGACCGAGGCGCTTCGAGATCACCGCTATGTCCACGCCGGCCTCGATCTGCAACGACGCCGAGCCGTGCCGCAAATGATGTAGTGGGTGGAACGTCCGGAAGCCCGAACCGCCGGATGACGCGCTTGAAGGTCACGTACGCCAGCGCTGGGTCTACGGGTGCCCCATCGCCACTGGCGAAGACAAGGTTCTCGTCCCTGCGGTATGCCCGGTCGAGCGCAAGCCGCTCGGACGCCTGTTGCCGACGCCACCGCCCAACCTGACACCAATTTCACATCCTCTTGACGTTCTCCGCCGTGTATTGGGTCGTTAGGTCTCAACCGGAGAGGCTTTTGCATCGAGTCTCGCGCCGCATACATCTCCGCTGCTGGGGTGGTACCCCCGTTTACCCCCCGAAAACTGCCCCTAAGCGTTGACTACCGACAACAAATGATGAGCATCGCGGCGGCGTTTGTGCAGCTCAATGCCAAGATGCGACAAGCGATGACAAGCCCGTAGCCGTGACAGTCGAGAAGCGTAGGCCGACGGTTCGATTCCGTCAGGCGGCTCCAAGGCGACACTAAGGCCTCGGCAGGTTCTCGATCAGGCGTTGCGCGACCCGTCGGGCCCGTTTCAGGTCCGATACCGTCAGCGTGCTGCGATGCACGGCGTCGAATCCGAGCCGGTTGAGGTCGAGCGCGGCCCGACGGCAGGCGTCGTTCGCCCACCCCTTCGTCGCCGGATCATGACCGAGCACCGCGAGGCAGAAGCGGAAGTCCCGTAACCGTCGACCTGGCTTGTGTCCGGCCTGGCGACGACGGGCGTTGACTGCTTCGAGCCAGTCGACGCCGTAGTGGGCGACGAGGCGTTTCTCGAGTAATGGGGCCACGCGCCGGGCAGTTTCCTCGATCACGATCTCGACCTGGCGGGCCGCGGCGATCGCCCGTAGGTCCGTGTCGGTCTTCTCAACCGGCTGCGCATGTGCGGGTGGTGCCTGCAAAGGCGGCGCGGGAGCCGCTGACGGGCGCGGTACAGGAGACGCCGGAGGACGCGGCATCGGAGCTATCTGCGGGCGCGGTGAGGGAGGTGCCGGGTGGCACGGTGCGGAAGGCGTTTCACGGCGCGGGCCGTCTGACGCCAGGCGGTACGGCGGCGGTACGGCAAGCCGGAGGTTTCCCGTACCGGCGGCCGGCTGCGCCGGACCGCCGGGGCGGGACCGCTGGCCGGCTGCGGGCCGACCGCTTCGATCGGGTCGGACAGCTCCGGCCGGCCGGCCAACCGGAGCGGGCTGCGGTATGGGTACCGCCTCCCGCAGGGGCTCCCGTCCCTTCCGTGCTGGTGAACCGGACCGTGCCGCTGCCGAGAGGAACTCGACCGAACCCCGTAGCGGCGCCATGGTGAGCACGCCGACCGGGAAGGAGAGCAGCCATAGCGGCCGGAGTGCCTCGGCCGGGTCGGCGGCAGGCCAAGCGAGGAGCAGGGCGATGGTGCAGAAGCTGAGGAGCAGCAGCGAGGTCAAACCGGTCACCGGTACGACCGTGTGTAGCCGGGACGGCAGCCACTGCCACACGAGCGTGAGCGCCGCCGCCGGGCCGGACACCGCCGCGACGAGCACCGGACCCAACGCATCGTCGGGGTGCGCGACCAGCGTGCTGATCGCGTGGGTACCGGCACGGCCGACCATGGTCAGGGCGACTCCGCTCACGATCGCCAGCAACCAGCGCCGGGTGAGCCAGTTGGGCAATCCCGGCTGTGGCGTCACATCCATACCAGGCACTCCTCTCTGTGAATGGTCACCGCTCAGGTGGGGGCGTCGTCAGCCGCTCGGCGTCGCGCGGGCCGATCAGCCGCATGGCGAGCAGCCATTCGCAGAGTGGACGGCGGGCGTCGACCTCTCCCTCCAGGCCGAGTACGCCGGCTTCCACCAGCTGCTCACGGACCCGTTCGATACGGCGGACCACCTGGGTGCGGGTCAACCGGAGCCGCTCGGCGACCTCGTTGTAGGTGCGTGGGCGCGGATCGTAGTGCGGGTAGGGGCGCAGGTAGCCGGCGGCGAGTGCGACGAGTACCTCGCGTTGCCGTGGGGTGAGGACGGGTGCTTGGCTCCGGGTGCTCAGCGGGTCGAGGGGAGCCGGTGGGGGTGTCTCCGGGCGCCGTGCCGTCGGCGTCAGCACCAGGGCGTACGTCCAGAGCTGACCGGTGACCAGCACGGTGAGGTGGGGGTGATCGACGGCTCGTTCGCTGGACGGCCAGCCCGGCGCGGTGACCGGCAGCGGGGTGGCGAATCCGTGCGCGTCCACCACGTGCAGTGCCCGTTTCCGGCTCAGGTTGGTGAGCTGCCAGCCGCGCCCGTCGTGCCGCACCTGGCCGGCCAGCCGACTGATGCCGTTGTCGGTGGGGTCCAGGCACACGGTGCAGGAGCGGTCCCGGCCAAAGGTGAACAGATCCCCCGGGGTAAGCGGGAACTCCCGGTCGTCCACCCGAACCACCAGCCGGTCGGCGTCCACCCCGCTCACTGGACCAGGGTCGGAGTGGCGAAAGCCGTCGACGCCGAGCAGGAGAAGTCCACGCCGTCGTCCGCCTCTAGTCGGAGCCGGAAGCCCCCGGTCAGGTCGGCCTCGATAGTGCGGGTTTGCGCGAGTCCCACCGTCACGCTGGCCTTCTGGACCTCGTCGACATAGATGGTGAAGGTGCCCGAGCTGCCGGTTTTCGATTTGTCGTCCAGACCGACGATGCTGGTGAAACGGGTGTACCGCCGGCCGAGGTTGTACTCGACGTTGATGCCGCACGAGCTCACCAGGCTCTCCTGGTAGGTCCGACCATCGATGGTGGCCCGGCGGAAATCCACGTCGCCGAGGGCCTCCAGTGAGGTGAGCGGGACGGTCTTCGCCCCCGGCTGGCTCGTCCCTGAAGGCGATGGTGTGGCGGTCGCCGACGGGGACGGGGCGGGTGGTGCGGTCGGGGTGCCCGGTGCGGCGCCTGGCGCCGACGAGAGGGTGTCACCGGCGCCCGCCACTGTCGGCGTCGATGTCCCGCCCTCGGTGCCGGAGGGGGCGCCCTTGTCCGAGTCGCCGGTCAGGGCGGCCACCGCCACGCCACCCGCCAGCAGGACGAGGGTGAGGGCGGCTCCCGCCACCGCCAGCCACCAGGGTCGTGCAGGGATACCCCCACTGGCGGGGGCACCCGGACGACCGGAGGGCACTGCGGAACCGGGCGGGCCCGGGACGACGCCGCCCGGATGCAACGGGGCGAAGCCGGCCGGGTTCAGGGTGGTGGTCGAGGCGTGCAACCGCAGCCCGCGTACCCACTCCCCGGCCGCCGGCCGGTCGACCGGGTCGTCGACGAACATCCGGAGAGCGTGGTCGAGCAGCGCCGGTTGGCCGAAGACCTGACCGAGGCCGGCGGCCAGGGCGCTCCGGGTGGCGGGCGGGTGCTCACCGGTGAGCAGGTAGTAGGCGAGACCGCCGAAGGCGTACCGGTCCGAGGCCGGGCTGTATTCACCGTTGCGTAGCACCTCCGGGGCGATGTAGCCCTGGGTGCCGGCGGGGAGGTTGGTGACGTGCCGGGCCATCCGGAACAGCCCGAAGTCGACGAGTACGGACTGTCCGTCGGAATTGACGATGACATTGGCCGGGCTGATGTCGCCGTGGACCACGGGACGCGCAGACGGCGTCGCCTTCCCCGAATGCAACCAGTCCAGTACATCGGCGATCTGGGCGAGACAGGTGAACACCGCTGGTCGATGCGAAGGGCCGCTATGCGCGGGTGCCCAGTCCCGCAGGTCCTGTCCCTCTACCCAGTTCATCACGAGGTAGAGCGCGCTCCCGGAGACGTCCGACTCCCCAGCCGGGTGCATCCGCGGACCCTCGAAGGCGCAGTGCACCCCGACCACTCCCGGATGCCGGATCAACCTGAGTAGGTCGGCCTGTTCGGTCCACCTGCTGCGCCAGGTCGTCCGATCCTCGTGCGTCGCCCGGAGCACCTTGACGGCTACCTGCTCACGCTCGGCGCCCAGGGCGATGTCGGCCTGCCACAATTCCGCCTCGCCACCCCCGCCGATCTGGCGCCGGAGTCGGTACTTGTCCGGCTCCTCGACCGGACCGACGAAGAATGCGGTGGCGGACCTGCTCATCACGACTCCTAGTGGAATTCTTTTCCCGACCCACTAAGCCTTCCGCATCACGACCAGTTAGTCCACGGGTAGCCCTACCCTCGACAACGAGGACTTGACCGATCCACGAACCGCGCCCAGATCGCGGGCAGCTCATCGCTCCGGGCACGATTGTCGTCAAGTAAGTACGGGCGCTGTTGCAGCTCACTGGCGGGATTTGGTCACGCTAAGGGGCCTCTCGCAACTCGATCAAGGCTGTTGCCCATGATCTGGTGTTTCGTAATTGAGATCATTTACATGCTTTGGTGTTACTTAATGCTGTTGACGCTGGTTCGTGGGTTTGACATGGGAGCAGCGGGCAGGGTTGTCCAGGGTGGTCGGTGACCGGTCGGTGGACGCGGTGGTGGCTTGACGGGCGCGGATGGTGTTGTGGCGGGATGAGGGCTGCACCGCCGTCGCGGTCCTGGCCTCGGCGTCGCGTCCGACGGTGAACACCTGGGTACGCCGCTACCACGCCTGCCGGCCTCGCTGGTCTCGCCGACCGGCCTCGGCCGGGTAGCCGGCCGTCGTGCCCGGTCCGGTCAGCGCGCGGATCCTCGCTTTGGACCCGGATGACCCCGTCGGGGGGGGTGACCGGCCTGTCGCAGGAGGCGGGAAGAGTCTCGGGCCGTTGGCAACGGCGGTACAGCTTCTCATGGCATGAGGCGTGTTGTCCCGGACTGCAACCGCGTCGACTTACCCGGAGCTTTTGAGGTCGTCAAGCGTGCAGTGGAAGCGGGCGAACTTGAGATGCTCGCCACCCACATCCTAGAGAAGGAGATTGCGGCGATACCGGCTACGGAGAGGCGATCCAAGCTGCAAACGATCATTGCTCTCGCCCGCCGCGTACCTACGAGGGCCTTCATCCTCGACGCGTACAGGCTTGACCAGGCGCGGTTGGGTGCCGACGATGACGAGTTGATTGAGATCCTGCGTTCACACAACCCTGGTCTCAAGAACATCAACGACGCCCTGATCGCCTCCGCCAGCCCGTATGAGGGTGCGCACTCGTGACGAACGAGAAGCGTTTGCGTGGGAGGGCTCGCGAACTGGGGGGCGAGGTCCTCTACTCGACCGAACTCCTAGACGAGCTGGGGTACGGCCTACGCCCTGAATAAGGGCCCTCGGGCAGACTCAAAGCAAAGTCAGTTGATCACGGACGGGATGCTTTGAGCAGGGGCAGGATGAGTCCCTTGTTGCCGTGGTTGCGTTCCAGCACTTCTTTGATCTTGGTGTGCCCGGCGAGTCGGATGAGCCCGATGGCGAGATTGCGCAGCATTGCCATACCGTGAGCGACGGCGCCGGCGTAGCCGTGATGGTGGTCTTCGGCGAACAGGACGTCCCGCGCCCAGTGAATCTTGTTCTCGATCCGCCAATGGTGGCGTATGCAGCGGGCAAGTTGGGTGGCAGTCGTTTTCTCGCTGGTCAGGCTGGCGACGAGCATTCGCTCCCACTGCCGCTGCCGCCCTGGGTGAACTGTGGCCGCAGACCGAACGAGACGCCACCCACGCCCAACAACTGCACGCCAACACCACCCGCGTGCACACGACCACCGGCGCCCTGCTGTGGAACCAGGACGACGGCGGCCACCTTGTCCTGTTCCAAGCCGGCAACAGACTCGGCGACACCGGCCTCGTCACCGCCGCCGCAGACTACTTCCACAACATGTGCACCACCGCCTACCCGGTGGTAGGGATCTTGGTAGGAAACCATCCGGGATCACCCGACCGGCCCCGCGACGCACCGGTACGAGACCGAGACGAAACAGCAGGTCGATGGCACCTCGCGGGACCGGTCGGGATTCCGTGGGATGGTCGTCTTGCTGCTTCCAAACTGACTACGCGAGTTCGACCCGCTCCACAGCTCCCGGCCCAGGTCAGCGGCATGATCGCCGTACCTGGGCCGTTCTGTTTCCCGCTAACCGAGCGGGGTGTGCACGGCGGCCAGGTAGGCGAGGGCCTCGGCGCTGCGGGTGCCGGGCTCCGGCGTACCGACGAGCAGTTGCTGGCCGGGGGCGTCGCGGACGTCGAAGGTCTGGTAGGTCAGCTCGATCCGCCCGACGTCCGGGTGGTGGAAGACCTTGAACAGGCGGCTCAGGCCGTGCACGGTGTGGTCCGCCCAGAGGGTGCGGAACTCCGGCGAGGAGTGCCGCAGATCGGCGACGAGCGCCCGGATCTCCGGGTCGTCCGGGAAGAGGCCGGCGTTGAGCCGCAGCGCGTGCACGACGTTCTCGGTCAGGGTCGGCCAGTCCAGGAAGACGGTGCGCGCCCGCGCATGCTCGAACAGCACCCGCACCATGTTCGTCGCGCCCGCGAACGGGGAGAGCAGCGCGGCGGCGACGCCGTTGGTGGCGAGCACCTCGAACGCGGGGCTGAGCACGTACGCGGCGGAGGTGGGGAAGGCGTCCAGCAGGCGCAGCAGCGCGGGGTGGACCAGGTCGCGGGAGCGGTCCGGGCCGAGGCTGGGATTGAGCCCGGCGAGCCGGAAGAGGTGGCCCCGGGTGTCCCGGTCGAGCCGCAGGGCCCGTCCGATCGCCTCCAGAACCTGCGGTGACGGGTGGCGCTCGCGGCCCTGTTCGAGCCGGGCGTAGTAGTCGACGCTCACGCCGGCGAGCACCGCGACCTCCTCGCGGCGCAACCCGGCCACCCGGCGGTCGCCACCCGCGCGCAGCCCGACGTCGCCGGGATCGACGCGGGCGCGGTGGGCCCGGAGGAACTCGCCGAGCCCGTTCCTGGTGGCGGACATGTCAACCAGCGTAAAACGCCTGGTAGGAGGCCTGCCAGGGTGCCGTACTCCCCGGAAGAGGCGGCCTTCTCCGGTACGGCGGAGAGCGCGAGGCTGGATCGGCGGCGGGATGTCCCCCCGTCAACCCACCCTCACGCTGGAGTTCTCCCATGTCGCAACTGTCGACCGGCACCACCTTCACGATGACGATCGGCGGGGTCGCGGTGCCCGGCACGTCGTCGTTCGACGTGATCGACCCCGCCGACGGGTCCGTCGCCGCCACCGCGCCCGAGTGCACCCGCGAACAGCTGGACGCGGCCGTGGCCGCCGCCCGGGCTGCCCGTACCGGCTGGGCGGCCGTGCCGTTCGAGCAGCGGCAGCGGCTGCTGCTGCGGATGGCCGACGTGGTCGACGCCCACCTGGACGAGTTGAGCCGGCTCGTCACCACGGAGCAGGGCAAGCCGCTGGAGATCGCGGCGGGCGAGGTCGCCGGACTGGGCTACTGGCTGCGCGAGACCGCCGCGCTGACGCTGCCGGAGACGGTGAACGAGGACAGCGCGCAGCGGCGTTCGGTGACCCGGCGGGTGCCGCTGGGCGTGGTGGCGGCGATCACGCCGTGGAACTACCCGATGGGGCAGCTCTCCTTCAAGCTCGGCCCGGCGCTGCTGGCCGGCAACACGGTGGTGGTGAAGCCGTCGGCGTACACGCCGCTGTCCACGCTGCGGCTGGGCGAGCTGCTGCGCGAGGTGCTGCCGGCGGGCGTGGTCAACATCGTGTCGGGCAGCGGCGACCTGGGTTCCTGGCTCAGCGGGCACCCGGACATCGACAAGATCAGCTTCACCGGATCCACCCGGACCGGGCGGGCGGTGATGGCCGGCGCCGCCCCGGCCCTGACCCGGATCACCCTGGAACTGGGCGGCAACGACCCGGCGATCGTCCTGCCGGACGTGGACGTAGCGAGCACCGCCGAGAAACTGTTCTGGGCGGCGTTCAGCAACACCGGGCAGATCTGCCTGGCGGCCAAGCGGGTCTACATCCACGACGACATCTACGACGAACTCGTCCGGGCGCTGGCCGCGTACGCCGCGACCGTGCGGGTCGGCGACCCGACGCAGGAAGGGGTACGACTCGGCCCGG
Organism: Micromonospora sp. NPDC049529; assembly: GCF_055586685.1. Taxonomy (NCBI): domain Bacteria; kingdom Bacillati; phylum Actinomycetota; class Actinomycetes; order Micromonosporales; family Micromonosporaceae; genus Micromonospora; species Micromonospora sp. NPDC049529. Next base: position 363,252 of record NZ_JBVJHT010000010.1, on the reverse strand, counting down.
TGTCCAACCGCCGGCAGTACGAGACCGTGCTGGACCTGATCGACGACTCCCGGCGGCAGGGGCACACCTTCCTCACCGGCGGCACACCCGAGCCGGGGCCGGGCTTCTTCGTCCCCGTGACCCTGGTCGACAACCCGCCGGAGGACTCCCGGATCGTCCGGGAGGAGCAGTTCGGCCCGGTCCTGCCGCTGCTGCGGTACAGCGACGTCGACGACGTGGTGGTGCGGGCGAACGCCGGCGAGTACGCCCTCGGCGCCTCGGTCTGGTCGGCCGATCCCGACGCGGCGCTCGCCGTCGCCGAGCGGCTCGACGCCGGCACCGTCTGGGTGAACGAGATCATGCACCTCACCCCGCAGGTCGGCTTCGGCGGCCGCAAGCAGTCCGGCATCGGCATGGAGAGCGGCCGGGACGGGCTGATCGAGTTCACCGAGGCGCAGACCATCACCGTCCGACACGACACCACCCCGACCGCCTGACCCGCGAAATCCCGCTCGATCCCGGTTCGACCTGCCTCCGAGGCCGCTGGAGCACGCTGCGCTCCAGCGGCCGACGGAGGCCGACCCCGGCGGGGAGCCGCCGGGGTGAGGTGTCGGACAGCGAGGGGTTGGCATGGTGAGGTTCGGCTACAAGGCGTCCGCTGAACAGTTCGGACCACGGGAACTGCTGGACTTCGCGATCCTGGCGGAGGAACAGGGGTTCGACTCGGTCTTCGTGAGCGACCATCTCCAACCGTGGCGGCACGACGGCGGACACGCACCCGCCGCGCTGCCCTGGCTCGGCGCGCTGCTGGCCCGTACCGAACGGGTCATCCTCGGGACCAGTGTGCTCACGCCGACCTTCCGGTACCACCCGCTGATCGTCGCCCAGGCCTTCGCCACGCTCGGCTGCCTGGCGCCGGGTCGGGTCGTGCTCGGCCTCGGATCCGGCGAAGCGCTCAACGAGGCGCCGCTCGGCATCAGCTGGCCGGAACCCCGGGAACGGTTCGCCCGGCTGAAGGAGGCGGTCGCCCTGATCCGGCAGCTCTGGTCCACCGAGCGGGTCACCTTCGACGGTGACTTCTTCCGGACCGACCGGGCCACCGTCTACGACCGGCCGGACGAACCCGTACCGATCTACATCGCCGGCGCCGGCCCGAGCGCCAGCCGGCTGGCCGGCCGGGTCGCCGACGGCTTCGTCTGCACCAGCGGCAAGGACCCCGAGTTGTACGCCGGAACGCTGCTACCGGCGGTTCGGGCGGGAGCGGCGGACGCCGGACGATCCGCCGACGAACTCGACCTGATGATCGAGATCAAGGTGTCGTTCGACCGTGACGCCGAGCGGGCACTGCGCGACACCCGGCACTGGGCCGCACTGGCACTCACCCCGCAGGAGAAGACCGGGGTCGACGATCCACGCGAGATGCAGCGCCGGGCGGACGCGTTACCGGTGCACCGCGCGGCCAGCCGATGGATCGTCTCCACCGACCCGGAGGAACACGCCAACCGGGTACGGCACTACCTCGACCTGGGCTTCCGCCACCTCGTGTTCCACTCCCCCGGCCCGGACCAGGCGCGCTTCCTGAAGATCTACAGCGACGAGGTGCTGCCCCGACTGCGGTCGTGACCGTACGCCCACCGTCCTTCGAGTCGTACTCAAGCGGGCGGCCGCAGGCTGTCCTCACCGTCGGCGTGGTCCCCAGTACGAACCACGCCGCGTTCGGCGAAGGGAACGTACCGCGATGCTCTGCTCAACGAAGGGACGGCACTCGTGACCCGACGGGTGGTCATCACCGGTCTCGGCGTCCGCACCCCGGGGGCGGCCGGGACGAAGGAGTTCTGGGACCTGCTCTCCGCCGGTCGAACCGCGACCCGCACGATCTCCCTGTTCGACGCCACACCGTTCCGCTCCCGTACGGGTGGCGAGTGCGACTTCGACCCGGTCCTCGAAGGACTGACGCCACGGGAGATCCGCCGGATGGACCGGGCCACCCAGTTCGCCGTCGTCTGCGCCCGCGACGCGGTCCGGGACAGCGGACTGGACCTGGCGACGACCGATCCGTACCGCCTGGGCGTGAGCCTGGGCAGCGCGGTCGCGGCGGCGACCAGTCTGGAGCGCGAGTATCTCGTGCTCTCCGACAGTGGTCGGCAGTGGCTGGTCGACCCGGACTACCTCTCCCCGCACATGTTCGACTACCTGATTCCCAGCGTGATGCCGGCCGAGGTGGCCTGGACGGTGTCGGCCGAGGGGCCGGTGACGCTGGTGTCCAACGGTTGCACCTCCGGGCTGGACGCGGTGAGCTACGCCGGCGCGTTGATCCGCGAGGGCTCGGCGGACGTGATGCTCGCCGGTGCCACCGACACGCCCATCACCCCGATCGTGGTCGCCTGCTTCGACGCGATCAAGGCGACCACGCCCCGCAACGACGACCCCGAGCACGCGTCCCGGCCGTTCGACGCGTCGCGCAGCGGATTCGTCCTCGCCGAGGGCGCCGCCATGTTCGTGGTCGAGGAGTACGAGCGGGCACGCCGGCGCGGCGCGCACATCTACGCCGAGATCACCGGATCGGCCACCCGGTGCAACGCGTACCACATGACCGGGCTGAAGCAGGACGGGCGGGAGATGGCCGAGGCGATCCGGGTCGCGCTCGACGAGTCGCGGGTCGACCCGACCGCGGTGCACTACGTCAACGCGCACGGCTCCGGCACGAAGCAGAACGACCGGCACGAGACGGCGGCCTTCAAGCGCAGCCTGGGCAACCACGCGTACCAGGTGCCGATCAGCTCCATCAAGTCCATGGTGGGTCACTCCCTGGGTGCCATCGGCTCGATCGAGATCGCCGCCTGCGTACTCGCGATGGAGCACGGTGTGGTGCCGCCGACCGCGAACCTGCACACACCCGACCCCGAGTGCGACCTCGACTACACCCCGCTGACCGCCCGCGAGCAGCGGATCGACACCGTGTTGACGGTCGGCAGCGGCTTCGGTGGCTTCCAGAGCGCGATGGTGCTCCGCAAACCGGACGTCGTGACGGCATGAACGTACAGCTTCGCAGCGATCGGGTCCTGGTCACCGGCATCGGCGTCGCGGCGCCGACCGGCCTCGGCCTGGCGCCGTTCTGGGCCGCCGCGCTCGCCGGACGCAGCGGCGTCGCGCCGCTCACCCGTTTCGACTCGTCGGGCTACCCGGCCCGGCTGGCCGGTCAGATCCTCGACTTCGACGCGGCCGCGCACCTGCCCGGTCGGCTGCTCCCGCAGACCGACGTGTCGACCCGGTTCGCGATCGCCGCCGCCGACTGGGCGCTGGCCGACGCGGCCGTCCCGCCCGGCGCGCTGCGCGACTACGACATGGGCGTGATCACCTCGAACGCGTCCGGTGGATTCGACTTCACCCACCGGGAGTTCCGCAAACTCTGGTCGCAGGGGCCCCGGACGGTCAGCGTCTACGAGTCCTTCGCCTGGTTCTACGCGGTCAACACCGGTCAGATCTCGATCCGCAACGGACTGCGCGGGCCGGGGTGCGCCCTGGTCGCCGAGCAGGCCGGCGGGCTCGACGCGATCGGGCACGCCCGGCGTACGGCACGGCTGGGCACCCCACTGGTGGTCACCGGGGGCGTGGACTCCTCGTTCGACCCGTGGGGCTGGGCGTCACACCTGTCCACCGGTCGGGTCAGTACCGCCTCCGACCCGCGTCGGGCGTACCTGCCGTTCGATGCCGAGGCCGCCGGTTACGTGCCGGGCGAGGGTGGCGCGATGCTCGTACTGGAGCGCGTCGACGCCTGGCGACGGCGTGGTGCGCGGCAGGTCTACGGCGAGATCGCCGGCTACGCGTCCACTTTCGACCCGCCGCCGGACTCGGGGCGCCCGAGCGGGCTGGGCCGGGCGGCGGAGTTGGCACTGACCGACGCCGGGCTGCCGGCGAGCGCCGTCGACGTGGTGTTCGCCGACGCGGCCGGGGTGCCCGAGTCCGACCGGGTCGAGGCCGCCGCGATCAGCGACCTGTTCGGACCGTACGGGGTGCCGGTGACCGTGCCGAAGGCGCTGACCGGTCGCCTCTACTCCGGTGGTGGACCGCTGGACGTCGTCTCGGCGCTGCTCTGCATCCGGGACGGGATCATCCCGGCGACCGCGAACACCACCCTGGTGCCGCCGGAGTACGGGATCGACCTGGTCCGGGAGGAGCCGAGAACCGGCCCGGTCTCCGTCGCCCTCGTGCTGGCGCGCGGCCGGTGGGGCTTCAACTCGGCGGTGGTGGTCACCTCGGCCCCCGAAGCATGACCGAGCCGTCGAGACCGAGTTGCCGAGACCGAGTTGCCGAAATCTGATCACGAAGGAGACGTACATGAGCACGATGACCATCGACGACCTGCGCGGGATCCTGGTCGACTGCGCCGGCACAGACGACACGACCGACCTGTTCGGTGAGATCACCGACCGGACCTTCGAGGAGTTGGGCTACGACTCGCTCGCCCTGATGGAGACGGCCGCCCGGATCCAGCAGCAGTACGGCGTCCAGGTCGCCGACGAGGTCCTGCTCGAGGTCAAGACACCGGGCGCACTGCTCGAACTGGTCAACTCCGCCACCGGTCCGGCCTAGGCCCCACCGGTGCGTGGTCGGGTCGGGCACGCCCCGCGTCAGCCCCGTGGACCCGAATCCGTCACCGTCCCCACACAACGGGAGATGTTCGCTGATGAGTGAGCCCGTACCACACAACGCCGAACACGTCCGGCTGGTCTCCGGGCCGGCGCAACACGCCTACGACCTGGTGGCCGACGTGACCCGCTGGCCGGTCATCTTCGGACCGACCGTACACGTGCACCATCTCGGCCGGAATGGTGAGCAGGAACGCTTTCAGCTCTGGGCCCTGGTCAACGACGAGGTCGCGACCTGGACGTCGCGGCGGACGCTCGACCCGGACGGGCTGCGGATCCGGTTCCAGCAGGAGCGCAGCCAGGCTCCGGTCGCCTCGATGGGTGGCGAGTGGCTGTTCCATCCGGGGCCGGAGGGGCAGACCGAGATACTGCTGCGGCACCGGTACACGGCGACCGACGAGGACTCGGCCGAGTGGATCGACCAGGCGCTGCACCGCAACAGCCTGGCCGAACTCGCCGCCCTCGGCCGGATCATCGACCTGCCCGACGCGGTGGACGACATCGTGTTCTCGTTCGCGGACACCGTCGAGATGCCCGGCCTGGTCGCGGACGCGTACGAGTTCATCGACCGGGCCGACCAGTGGCCGGCCCGGCTGCCGCACGTCAGCCGGGTGGTGTTGCGGGAGGACCGGCCCGGCGTCCAGCGGCTGGAGATGGACACGGTGACGGCGACCGGCGACACCCACACCACCAACTCGGTCCGGGTCTGCCAGCCGATGGAGACGATCGTCTACAAGCAGGTGGTCCCGCCGTCGCTGCTGCTCGGCCACAGCGGGTCCTGGACGTTCGCCCAGGACGGGGACCGGGTGCGGGTGACGGCCCGGCACACGGTGGCGATCGATCCGACGGCGATCGCGGACCGGCTCGGCCCCGAGGTGACGTTGGCGCAGGCCCGGACGCAGGTCCGCGACGCGCTCGGTGGGAACAGCCGGGCCACGCTGACCCACGCCGGTACGTTCACCGCCGCCCGCCAGGCGGCTCGGCAGGGTACCGGGACCAACCGGGGTTCCGGGCGATGACCAGCAGCAACGTGATCATCGGCGGCTCGCGGTCCATCCCGAGGCTGGCGGAGGTGGCCGACCGGGTCTACGCGTACACGCAGCCCAACGGCGGGTGGTGCCTGAACAACGCGGGGCTGCTCGTGGGCGCCGAAACCACCGTGGTCGTCGACACGGCCGCCACCCACCGGCGGGCGAGCCGGCTGCGCCGGACGGTGGATCTGCTGAGTCCGGGGCCCGGCCGCACGTTGGTCAACACCCATCACCACGGTGACCACACCTTCGGCAACTCCGTGTTCGGTCCCGGTACGACCATCGTCGCCCACGACCTGGCCCGCACCGAGATGGCCGCGACCGGGACGGCGCTGACCCGGCTCTGGCCGGACGTGGAGTGGGGAGAGGTCCGGCTCGCCCTGCCGACCGTGACGTTCCACGACAGTCTGACCCTGCACCTGGCCGATCGGGTGGTGGAGCTGATCCACGTCGGACCGGCGCACACCACGAACGACGTGGTGGCCTGGCTGCCCGTGGAACGGGTGCTGTTCGCCGGTGACGTCCTGCTCTCGGGCTGTACGCCGTTCAACCTCATGGGGTCGATCGCCGGCTCGCTGCGGGCCGTGGACAGGTTGCGGGCGTTGCGGCCACGCACGGTGGTGCCCGGCCACGGTCCGGTGTGCGGCCCCGAGGTGCTGGACCAGACCGAGGCCTACCTGCGGTGGGTCACCGCGCTGGCGGCACAGGGTCAGGAGGCCGGCTGGAGTCCGCTTCGGGCGGCGCGGGAGGCGGGTGCCGGTCCCTTCGCCGACCTGCTGGATCCGGAGCGGACGGTGGGCAATCTGCACCGGGCCTACGACGAGCGACTGGGCGGGGATCGGGGGCGGCCGCTCGACGTCGTGTCGATCTTCGGTGAGATGGTCGACTTCAACGGGGGCCGGCTGCCGACCTGCCTGGCCTGAGCCCCGGGTGCCCGGCCGGACCGGAAGATCGCCGTCGGCCGTCGCTTTCGATCGCCATTACCGAAAGTCGGCCGGCGGATTTCCGGTGCGCTACGTCACAGATCGCATTCTCAGGAATCACTCATGAATGAATTCCGGCACCGGCACGACCCCCGCTGATGGACGGTGTCCAAATTCCGACATTCCAGCGACAACCAATAACAACCGTCACGGCTAGCAGGCGTTTCGGCCCAAAGGATCATTGTGCGGCTACGGCAGTCCCGAATGGGACTGCCGATTCTGCTTGCTGGCCGGTTGCGCCGAGGTACATAATTTGCCAGGGCAGGTTATGCGAGTACGACCGCATGGGATCCGAGCGGGACACACCGCGGACAGATCATTTCATTCAGGACCGGAAGGTTCATTCGATCTCCTCATCGGCCACCATTCAGCACGCCGGTTCCCGATCATTCGATGAACGAAAGGTATCCATATCGGAATATGACGCACCCGTAGCAGGCCGGTAATTTCGATGAAACAACGGGGAGAAACCATGCGCTTCAATCTTCTGGGGCCACTCGAAATCACCACCGACGACGCGCGTACGATCCGGCTGAGCACACCCAAGGTATGCCAGGTCCTGGCACTACTGCTGATGCGCCCGAACGAGATCGTCAGCGTGGACGCCCTCCTGATGGAACTCTGGGGGGACGCGCCGCCCCGGAGCGCGGTCACCACACTGCAAACCTATATCTACCACGCGCGGAGGATCTTCGCCCGCGAGGGACTGGGACCCACGGATTGGGAACTGCTGATCACCCGCCCGCCGGGATACCTTATCAGAGTCGCCGATCACGAGGTCGACGCCACGGTCTTCACCCAACTGACGAAGCAGGGTCGGACACTGCTCGAAGAGGGGCAACTCGACGAAGCGTCACGGACTCTGCGTACGGCACTCGATCTTTGGCGGGGCGGGGCATTGGGCAACATTCCCGCCGGGGACGTACTCAAGGGTCAAATCACTCATCTGGAAGAACTCAAGATTATGGCCATCGAGCTCCGAATCGAGACGGAAAAACGGCTGGGCCACTATCGCGAGTTGATTCCCGAATTGCGGGCACTGGTCAGCACCTATCCCCTGAACGAATGGTTCCACGCACAGCTCATCGTCGCGCTCGACCGGTCGGGGCGCCGGGCCGAGGCGGTGCAGTCGTACCACCACCTGCGGCGGGTGCTCGACGACGAGCTGGGGCTGCTGCCCACCCCGGAGATCCAGGAGCTACAGCACGAGCTGCTCAACGCCGGACACCGGCCGCGGCCCACGCACAGCTCGGCGGCGTACTTCGACTTCTCGACGCCGTCCTCGTAGCCCGATTGCCGTGACCCGACCCCGGCGGTCGCCGACCCGCGGCCGGACCGGAGCCGTTCCTCCTGCCAGGTCGAGTAGACGTCGAGTCCCACTCGAGCACCGGCTGCCACCGTGACCCACACATGCAGGCCCAGCGGTGGTCGCCCGCCGGTACGCCCAACAGCCGTACCGGCGGCCGACGTCGCCGATCGCGGCGCGTCGCGAACCACTCGCCACGCAGCGCCTGCTCGGTCGCGCAGGAGGTAGCGAGCATGTCCGGAAAGCCACCGACACCACCGGGACTACTGGCGGCGTCGCAGCAGGTCGCCGAGATCGCGGCCAAGCGGGCAACCGAGGCGGAAGCCGAACGACGGCTGCACCCCGAGGTCATCGACGCGGTGATCGACGCGGGCTTCGCCCGCCACTTCGTCCCGTCCCGGTGGGGCGGTGACGCCGGCACGTTCGTCGAGTTGGTCCAGGCCGTCGCGACCGTCGGCGGCAGCTGCGCCTCGGCGGCCTGGTACGCCTCGCTCACCGCCAGCCTCGGTCGGATGGCGGCGTACCTTCCGGTGCAGGGGCAGCGGGACATCTGGGCCGACGGCCCCGATCCGCTCATCGTCGGCGCACTCATGCCGCTCGGCCGGGCCGAACCGGTCGACGGCGGCTGGCGGATCAGTGGCAAGTGGCCGTTCGTGAGCGCGGTCGACTTCTCCCGGTGGGCCCTGGTCTGCGCCATGGCGAGCACCGACGGGGCACCGCAGGCCAGGTTCTTCGCCGTGCCGCGCACCGCGTACGGGATCGTCGACACCTGGTTCAACGTCGGGATGCGGGCGACCGGGAGCAACACGCTCGTGCTGGACGACGTGTTCGTACCGGCACAGCGCTCGTTCGCCCGGGACGCGATCGCGGCCGGCACGGCCGTCGACGCGACCGCGCTGTGCCACCGGGTGCCGCTGCGGGCGGCCAACGGTCTGGCGTTCGCCGCCCCGATCCTGGGCGCGGCGACCGGCGCACTGAACCTGTGGATCTCCTGGATCGCCGAGAAGACCGCCACCGCGCCCACCGGCACCACCGGCGCCGGTTCCACCTACCACCTGGCGCTGGCCCGCAGCGCCGGTGAGATCGACGCCGCCCGGCTGCTGCTGGAACGGACTGCGGCGACCGCCGACCGGGGCGCCGTCAGCGCGCCGGACGAGGCCCGGAACACCCGTGACTGCGCGCTCGCCACCGAACTGCTGGTGACCGCGGTCGACCGGTTGTTCCGTACGGCCGGCACCCGCGCCCAGACCGACACGAACGCGCTGCAACGGGCCTGGCGGGACGTCAACGCCGCCGCCAGCCACATCGTGCTCCAGTTCGAACCCGCCGCACAGCTGTACGCCAGCCAGGTAATGACCCGGGTCTGACCGGACCCCCGGTCCCCTAGCAGGAGGTAGACATGTTCGCCATCGACCAGCCCGACGCCCAGTTCATCGCGATCGTCACGCTCCGGGTCGACGGCCCGGACAGCCAGCGCAAGCTGGTGGACCTGCTGGTCCGGGACGTCGAGGAGTGGGTGCGCTACTGCCCCGGTTTCATCTCCGCCAACTACCACGCCAGCACCGACGGCACCCGACTGGTCAACTACGCGCAGTGGGAGAGCGAGGAGGCGTACCGCCAGTCGTTCCGGGACAACACGCGCGCTCTCGCGCTGCGCGAGGCGATCAGCAACATGCCCGGAGTGGCGCCGCCGGAGATGACCGGCTACACGCTCGTCCGCAGCGTCGAGCGCGCCACCGCACCCGCCTGACCCGGCCGTCCCTCCGGGCATCCGCGCGGCGCCGCCGGCCCCCACTCGAACCGGGCTTTGCCGATCGTCAAGCGAGTCTCGATCCGCTGCTGGGAGCGTACGCGCCGTACCACCGAACACATTCGACACCACCCGGAACGACCTTCGGAGAGGACAAAATGATCATCAAATCGACGTGGCTTCGGGGCCTGGCCGTCGCGGCCACGCTCGCACTGGCCGCGACCGGCGCCTCCGCCGTGCCGGCCGCCGCGCAGACGCGGGGCGGGAACCCGCCGGTCACCACCCCGGTACCGGTCGGCTACAGCTGCTTCGTCACCTTTCCGGGCGGGGACACGATCGTCCCGTTCAGCCTCACCTTCACCACCACCGCGCCGGCCACGGTGGCGCCGTACCAGGTGTTCAGCGTGAAGCTGGACCCGCAGGTGTGGACGCCGGACCCGACGTTCAACATCGACGTCAACTCGGTCAAGGTGAAGTACCGGCTGCCGAGCAACGCCTGGTTCCTCTGGTACCAGCTCTCCGGTGGCAGCAACCTCGGCAACACGCCGCCGACCGTGCAGGTCGACCCGCTCGGCCACACGCTGTCGCTGACCGTCGCCGGCCCGCTGCCGGCGAGCGTGCCGTTCGACCTGCCGACCGTCACCGTCCACCTGCTCGCCGGCGCGTCCGGGGTGGCCGAGACCGCCACCGGCGGCACCAGTCTCACCGACCCGTCCTGGAGCTGGGTCCGTACCGACCTGGAGGGCGTGAAGCGGCCGTTCGACTGCAACCCGAACACCCCGGTGGTGTTCACCCGGACCACCATCACCCCGTGACACCGGCACCGCCGGGCCGGGCGTACCCGTGACGGACGCGGGGGGGGGGGGGGGGGCGGCGAAAGCCGCAAGGGCAGGCACGAACCCTAAAAACCCAAGAGAAAAAACACGACCGAGAAAGAAAGACAAGAAGGAAAAGAGAGAAGACACGA
>NZ_JBVJHT010000010.1:346133-352577 GCF_055586685.1 Micromonospora sp. NPDC049529 | reverse complement strand
ACACCCCGATCCCTTTGGTGGTTCTCCCACGAACCACGCCCACCCTGGAACACCGACACTCCTTTTTTGGCCACCACGGGGGTGGCACAGAAGACCACCCCACCCCCCCCCCCCCCCCGCCGCACGGCCCGCGACACCCCGCCGGAACCAGGCAGACCCACTGTGACGGAAGGAGACGTACATGACGGACAAGCAGGTCGCCGTGGTCACCGGCTCGTCGTCGGGCATCGGGGCCGCGACCGCCCGACGACTCGCCGCCGAGGGAATCCGGGTGGTGGTGAACTCCGCCCGGTCCACCGAAGCCGGCCGGGCACTGGCCGACTCCCTGCCCGAAGCGCTCTACGTGCAGGCCGACGTCTCCGTCGAAGCCGACGCGGCCCGCCTGGTCGAGGCGACGGTGGAACGCTTCGGTCGCCTCGACATCCTGGTCAACAACGCCGGCCGGACCCGGCTCATCCCGCACCCCGACCTGACCGCCGCCACCCCCGAGGTGTGGCGCGAGATCCTCGACCTCAACGTCATCGGCACCTGGCAGACGACCGTGGCCGCCGTACCGCACCTGCGGGCCGCCGGTGCCGGCTGCGTCGTCAACATCTCCTCGATCGCCGGCAGCCGGCCGGCCGGCAGTTCCATCCCGTACGCGGTGAGCAAGGCCGCCGTCGAACACATGACCCGCCTGCTCGCCAACGTGCTCGGCCCGGACGTACGGGTCAACGCGGTCGCGCCCGGCCTGATCGAGACCCCGTGGACCACCGACCTGCTGCCGCACATCGTCGAGAAGGTCCGGGAGATCACCCCGCTGCGCCGGGTCGGCGTCCCGGACGACGTGGCGGAGGCCGTCCTCGGCGTCGTGCGGGCCAGTTACATGACCGGCGCCGTGCTGCTGGTCGACGGCGGAGCACACCTGATCTGAACCGTCGGGAACTCCGACCCGCACCGAAAGGACCCGCGCATGAGGTTGGCCGTCAACCTGGTCTACGAGGGCGCCGGAGCGCTCGCCCGGACCGCCGAAGAACTCGGATACCACCTCGCCCTGGCACCGGAGGGCTACCGCTCGGACGCGGCGAGCGTCCTGGGCCTGGTGGCCGGGCAGACCACCCGGATCGGGCTCGCCTCCGGGGTGATGCAGATACCCGGACGTACCCCGGCGATGGCCGCGCTGACCGCCGCGACCCTGGACGCGCTCAGCGGAGGCCGGTTCCACCTCGGACTCGGAGTCTCCAACCCGGACGTCTCCGAGGGCTGGTACGGAGTGTCGTTCGACCGCCCGCTGCAACGCACCCGCGAGTACGTCGAGATAGTCCGGGCCGCCCTGCGGGGTGACCCGGTGCGGTACGACGGGAAGCACTTCCAACTGCCCAGCGGCGGTGACGGCGGGGCACCGCTGCACCTGCTGACCCAGCCGATCCGCCCGGACATCCCCGTCTACCTCGCCGCGGTGGGCCCCCGGAACCTGCGGCTCACCGGCGAGGTGGCCGACGGCTGGATCGGCGTGTTCACCTCGCCGCAGATGGTCGAGGACGCCGTCGGGCACCTGCGGGCCGGGCGCCAGCGGTCCGGGTGTGACCTGACCGGCTTCACCGTCATGCCCTGCCTGCCGACCTCGATCGACGACGACCCGCGACGGGCCGCCGACGCCATCCGTGGCCAGTACGCCTACCTGCTCGGCATCGGAAACCCCGAGCGGAACTTCTACATCACCCTGGCCGGCCAGCTCGGCTTCGCCCGCGAGGTGGCCGAGATCCCGAGGCGGCTGCGCGCCGGTGACCGGGCCGGCGCCGCGGCGGCGGTGCCGTACGCGCTGATCGAGGCGACCGCGCTGATCGGCTCGGTGGACCGGGTGGCCGATCGGATGCGGGCGTACGCGCGGGCGGGTGTCACCACCCTGGGCATCATGGTCTCCGCCGCCGCGACGACCACCGCCGGACGAATCTCGATCCTGGAACTGGCGGCCGAGGCGCTGGCCCGCTCCGGTGTCGGTGAGGTCGCCGTCGGCACGTCCAGGTAGTCGGTTCCGACGTCAGCGGCCGGCACCACGCCCGCCGCTGACGTCGCCGCCGCGTCACCGGTCAGCCCGGGGTGGGGCGCCGGGGGGTGACCGGGCTGACGGTGCCGAAGCCGCGATTGAGGTAGACCACCGGGGTACCGCCGCCCAGCCGTACCTCGTGCACCTCGCCGACCATGATGATGTGGTCGCCGGCCTCGACCCGCCGGTGCACGGAACAGTCGACAACCGCGACGGCGTCGTCGACCACGACCAGGCCGCTCGCGGTCGTGGTGAAGCGCCCGTACGCGAACTTGTCCGCCGTCTTGCTCGCGAACCGCTGGGCGAGTTCGGTGTGCTGCGGTTGCAGGATGCTGACCGCGAACCGGGCGCAGTCGCGGAACACCTCGAAGCAGTTGGCCGATCGGGCCAGACAGACCAGGATCAGTGGCGGGTCCAGCGACACCGAACAGAACGAACTCGCGGTGAAGCCGTGCGGCCGTCCGGCCGCGTCCCGTGTCGTGACGACGGTGACGCCACTGGGGAACGAGGCCATCGCCGCCCGGAACGCCGCAGGGTCGAGCTCGTCGGCACCGGCGCCGGCACGAGCGGCGGCGGCGGACGAATTCGCTGAGACCATATGCTCTCTCCTCAGCCTTCGGTCGTGACGGTGCCCGGGACGGCCCCGATCCCGTTCCACGCTGGTCCCCGTACCTAGAGTTTCGGTGGAGACAAGCTTGACCCCGCGCCCTGCCGGGTCCCCCACTCGTCTCCCGAAACGGTGCGCTCCCCCACAGTGCCCGGCACCAGCCGATCTCAGCCACTCTTCGAGCGGTGCGCGGGAGATTCGATCCGGAGACCCACAGGCGGTCCGAGTGTCACCCACGCCGGTCGGATCGGCGTCGGATCGGCCCGACCGGGGCGGGGAGGAACGTACGGATGACGCAGACCATCGATCACCAGACCGACAGCGCCGAGTGGGTGCTCTGCCGGGGCTGTCACCGGCCGTACTACGGCAAACGCTGGGTGCGCAATCTCCAGATCTGTCCCGACTGCGGCCGGTACGAGCCGTTGACCGCAGCGCAGCGGCTGACCCAGCTGCTCGACTCCGACGGGTTCGAGCGGCTGGACCTCTCCGCCCGCAGCGAGGACACGCTGCGGTTCGTCGACACGGCGCCGTACCCGGCCCGGCTGGCGCAGGCGCGGGCGAGCACCGGGCTCAACGAGGCGGTGCTCTGCGCGCGCGGCACGATCGACGGGGCGCCGGTCGTCGCGGCCGTGATGGACTTCCGGTTCATGGGCGGCAGCCTGGGCAGCGCGGTCGGCGAACTGATCACCCTGGCCGCCGAGACGGCGCTCACCGAGCACACCCCACTGCTGATCGTCTCCGCCTCCGGTGGCGCGCGGATGCAGGAGGGTGCCCTGTCGCTGATGCAGATGGCGAAGACCGCGGGTGCCCTGGCCCAACTCGACGAGGCGGGCATCCTCACCATCTCGCTGATCACCGACCCGACGTACGGCGGCGTGGCGGCGTCGTACGCCACCCTCTGCGACGTCATCCTGGCCGAACCCGGCGCCCGGCTCGGTTTCGCCGGTCGGCGGGTGATCGAGCAGACCATCCGTCAGCAGCTCCCGCCCGGCTTCCAGAGCGCGGAGTTCCTGCTGGAGCGGGGCTTCGTCGACCGGATCGTGCCCCGCTCCCGGCTCCGCGCCGAGCTGGCCGGGCTGCTCCGCGCCGGCTCGGCGTCACCCCGGTCCGACCGGTCGGCACTGCCCGACCGGCCACCGCTGCCCGACCGGTCACCGCTGGCCGACCGGCTCCCGTTGCCGGACCGGTCGCCCGTCGCGGGGCGGAACGGGGGCGCGGCGGCCGATCCCCTCATCCGGGAGCCCGGCGACCTGCCCGAGGTCGACCCGTGGCGACAGGTGCGCTCCGCGCGTGCCCTGGACCGCCCGACCACACTGGACTACCTCTCGGGCAGCTTCGAGGGCTTCCTGGAACTGCACGGCGACCGGGTCTCCGGCGAGTGCGGCGCGATGGTCGGCGGAATCGCCCGGCTCGACGGTCGGCCGGTGGTCGTGGTCGGGCAGCAGAAGGGGCACACCCCGGCCGAGCTGACCCGACGCAACTTCGGCATGCCCATGCCGTCGGGCTACCGGAAGGCAGCCCGCCTGATGCGGCTGGCCGAGAAGCTGGGACTGCCGGTGATCACCCTGGTCGACACCCCCGGCGCCTATCCGGGCGCCGACGCGGAGGCGCAGGGACAGGCGTACGCGATCGCGGAGAACCTGCGGTTGATGTCCTCGCTGACCGTACCGGTGATCTCCGTGATCATCGGCGAGGGCGGCAGCGGCGGAGCCCTCGCCCTGGCGGTCGCGAACCGGGTGTTGATGTTCAGCGGCAGCGTCTACTCGGTGATCTCGCCGGAGGGCTGCGCCTCGATCCTGTGGAAGAACCCGGCCGCTGCCCCGCAGGCCGCCGCGGCCCTGCGCCTCACCGCCCGCGAACTGCTCCGGCTCGGGGTCACCGACGGGGTGATCGGCGAACCCGACGGCGGCACCGGTGCCGATCCGCTGCGCGCCGCGGCAGCCCTGCGGGCCGCGCTGGAGCACACCCTCCGGGAACTGTCCGGGCTGTCCGGGGCGCAGCTCACCGCCGACCGGCGGGCCCGGTTCCGGCAGTACGGCTCGGCCCTCACCGTCGAGGCCGAGCTGCGGACCATCAACGAACGGACGCTCTGACCCGAACGGACGCATCGACCGCAACCCCGTCGGGCGTGGGCGTACCGCGAGCGGGCGCCCGTGCGGTCGATCCAGCCAGGAAGAGGCTCACGTGTTTCGAACAGTCCTGATCGCCAACCGGGGCGAGATCGCGCTACGCGTCGCGCGGGCCTGCCGGGAGCTGGGCATCCGGACCGTCGCGGTGTACTCCACCCAGGACCGGGACTCGGCCGTGGTCCGGTTCGCCGACCGGGCCGTCCAGATCGGTCCACCGGCGGCCCGGTACAGCTACCTCAACGCGGCGGCGATCCTGGAGGCGGCCCGGCAGACCGGGGCCGACGCCATCCATCCCGGATACGGCTTCCTCTCCGAGGACCCCGACTTCGCCGAGGCGTGTGAGTCCGCCGGTATCACCTTCATCGGGCCGCCGGCCGCCGTGATGGCCCGGCTCGGGAACAAGTCGTCGGCACGGTCGCTGATGGCCGAGGCCGGGCTGCCCCTGCTCCCCGGCAGCCTCACCCACCTCGAAGCCGACGAGGCCCTGGACCTCGCCGAACAGATCGGCTACCCGGTGATCGCCAAGGCGGCGGCCGGCGGCGGCGGGCGCGGCATGGCGGTCATCCGGGACCGGGCCGGCTTCCTGGACGACTACCGGCGGGTCCAGGCCAGCGCGCAGATGCTGTTCGGCGACGGCCGGACCTACCTGGAGAAACTGTTGGAGTCCGCGCGGCACGTGGAGATCCAGGTGCTCTGCGACTCGTACGGCCGGGGCATCCACCTCGGCGAACGAGACTGTAGTGTGCAGCGCCGCCACCAGAAGCTGATCGAGGAATCGCCCGCCGCGCGGCTACCGGACGGCCTCGCCGAGCGGATGGGCCGCGCGGCGGTCAACGGAGCGCTGGCCGCAGGTTACGTCGGCGCGGGAACCTTGGAGTTCCTGGTCGATTCCGACGGCAACTACTACTTCATGGAGGTCAACTGCCGGATCCAGGTGGAGCATCCGGTCACCGAGATGGTGACCGGGATCGACCTGGTCCAGGAGCAGTTGCGGATCGCGGCCGGGCAGCCGCTCGACCGTACGCAACGGGAGGTCCAACCGCGGGGGGTGGCGATCGAGTGCCGCCTCAACGCCGAGGACCCGAACAGCGACTTCGCCCCCACTCCGGGACTGATCGAGGAGTTCACCCCGGCGTCCGGCCCGTTCGTCCGGGTCGACACGCACGCCTTCCCCGGCTACGCGATGCCGCCGCACTACGACTCGCTGCTGGCCAAGCTGATCGTCTGGGCACCCGACCGACCACAGGCGATCGACCGGATGCTGCGGGCGCTGGACGAGTTCCGGGTGACCGGGAACCGGATGAGCACCACCAGGGACTTTCTCCGCGAGGTGCTCGCCCACCCGACGTTCCGGTCGGCGGAGCACGGTACGACCTTCGTCGACACCGTCCTGACGGCACGGCGGGAACCCGTCCGGCCCGGCTGACCTTCACCCCGCCACGAACCGGTCCCCGCGATCCGGCGGCGCCCGGTCGACAGCGGACAACCGCCCTTCAACCACCGGTCGACAGCGGTCAAGCACCGGTCAACCACCGGCCGACAGCGGTCGGGGGGGGGGGGGGGGGGCCCCCCCCCCCCCCCCGCCCCCCCCGGGGAGCACCCAAGCTCCCCCCAACCCCCCTCCCCCCTTTCTGTTTGATCTGAGTGGGAGGGTTCGAAGAGGCGCCCTTCTTTATTCCCAG
>NZ_JBVJHT010000010.1:320073-346123 GCF_055586685.1 Micromonospora sp. NPDC049529 | reverse complement strand
AAAAAAGAACCCCCCCCCCACCACCCTATACGACACACCAAAAGCCCCCACCCCCCCCCCCCCCCCCCGTTTTCCCCGCCCCCCCCCCCCCCCCCCCCCCCCCCCCCCGGACCCCGGGGGACCCGCCGGATCTCACCCGGCCCCGCCCACCTGGTCGTGGTCGACCCGGCGGGAGCGGTTCAGCAGTGCGCCGTTCTCGCGTACCAGGATGTCGTGCACGACGCAGCTCGGCCTGATGGTCACGCTCCGGTCCGGCCGGGTGGTCACCACCAGGGCGTAGTAGGTCGTGGCGATGGTTCCGTCGTCCCGAGGATCGATGGCGAGCATGTTGAACCAGTGCCGGCGCTGCACCGGGTCGTCCGCGAACCGCTGGTGGAACTCGTGCAGGTCCGCCACGATCCCCGCCCGGGTACGCGCCGCCGGCCGCCCCGGCGTGTGCCGGAACTCGCCGTCCTCGGTGAAGGTCGCCGCGTACCGCTCGAAGTCGCCACCGTCGAGAACCTGCATCTGCGCGGCGTAGAACTGCTGCACCTCGACATAGAGATCGGTGAAGGACAGGGTTTCGATCATGATGCTCCTTCCGTCGGACGCTTCGGTCCACGGTGACCAGACGGACTCGAACAGGGCTCGAAAGCCGGCGGAAGGAATCGCCGGGAGCCGGAAGCCGGGGCCGGTCGGAACAGCTTCCAGGCGCGCTCGACCGGGACTCAAGGCCGCTCGGCGATGGTGACCGGGTCAGGCATGACGCCGGCCGCAGAGGAGTAATCGTGGCGGAACGTACAACGCCGGTCGCGCTCGTCACCGGAGCGACCAGCGGAATCGGATTGACCATCGCCAGTCGTCTCGCCAAGCGGGGGCTACGGGTCTACCTGTGCTCGCGGCACACCGAGGGGCTGGCCATGACCATCAAATCCCTGCGCGACCAGGGATACGACGTCGACGGCAGCACCTGCGACGTTGCCGTACCCGACGAGATCCGGCAGTTCATCCGCTCCGCCGTCGAGCGGTACGGCCCGGTGGACATCCTGGTCAACAACGCCGGACGCAGCGGCGGTGGAGCCACCGCGGAACTCGACGAGCAGCTGTGGTTCGACGTCATCAACACCAACCTCAACAGCGTGTTCCTGATGACGAAGGAGGTCCTCACCACCGGCGGCATGCTCGACAAGAGCAGCGGGCGGATCGTCAACATCGCCTCCACCGGTGGCAAGCAGGGCGTCGTCTTCGCGGCGCCGTACTCGGCGTCCAAGCACGGCGTGGTCGGCTTCACCAAGGCGCTCGGGCTGGAGCTCGCGCGGACCGGTATCACGGTCAACGCGGTCTGCCCCGGTTTCGTGGAGACGCCGATGGCGCAGCGGGTCCGGGAGCACTACGCCGGCATCTGGGGAGTCACCGAGGAGGAGACGTTCGACCGGATCACCGCCCGGGTGCCGATGGGCCGGTACGTCCAGACCGACGAGGTCGCCGCGATGGTGGAGTACCTGATCACGGACGAGGCGGCGGCGGTCACCGCCCAGGCGTTGAACGTCTGCGGCGGGCTCGGCAACTACTGAGCGGACGCGATGCCCGGTGACACGTGCCGGTGGGCGCGCTCGCGGAGGACTCGAACGGGGAGGGACCGGTAATGAACCAGGACGTGTCGGCTCCCGGCCAGCCGGCCGGGGAGGATCTGCCGGCCCGCGACCGGACTGACCGGTGGGTGGGGCTGGAGGAGCTGCAACGGGCCGTACTGCGGCTGTTCGCCGAATTCCAGCGACCGCCGATCGCGCTGCGGGTGCGGGTGGGTGATCTGGCGGTCGAGGCGGAGTGGCCGGCGGAGCCGTCCGGCGCCCCGGCCGGTGTCCTCGCCCCCGCGTACGCCGGCAACGGGCACCCGCCCACGGCCGTCGCCGCGGTCGCGGAGCCGGACCACCGGCACTACGTACGGGCGCCGACGGTCGGGGTCTTCTACGAGGCACCGGAGCCCGGCGCGCAGCCCTTCGTCAGCGTCGGTGACACGGTCGTCGCGGGGCAGCAGATCGGGATCGTCGAGGCGATGAAGCTGATGATCCCGGTGACGGTGGACCGGACCGGCCGGATCGTCGAGGTGCTGAAGCCGAACGGCGCCCAGGTGGAGTACGACGACCGGCTCTTCGCGCTGGCGGCGGACGGATCGTAGACAGCTCGACGGAGCCGGTCCCACCCGATGCGGCGGGACCGGCTCCCTTCGTTGTCGTGGCTCAGTTCGCCGTCGTGGGCACGGATCGGGCCTGTTCCAGCAGGGCGTACAGCTCGCTCGTCGGCTGCGCGCCGGACATCGCGTACCGGCGGTCGACCACGAAGGTCGGCACCGCGTCGACACCGCTGCCCCGGCCCTCGGCGATCACCTCGTGGGCGTAGTGCTCGCCGCCGAGCACCGCTCGGACCTCGGCGTCGTCGAGGCCGACCTCGTCGGCGATTCGGAGGAGGACGGCATGGTCCGCGACATTGACGTTCTCGGTCAGGTGGGCCCGGAACAGTCGCTCGGTCATCTGGTCACGCAGCCCGTGCCGGCCGGCCAGGTGGGCGACCCGGTGGGCGTCGAAGGAGTTGACCGGGCGCACGCCGTCGAGGTTCAGTTCCAGCCCCTCGTCGGCGCCGAGTTTCGTGATCCAGGCGAAGAGCCTGGTCACCTGGGCGGCGTCCATGCCGCGCCAGCGCACCATTCCCTCGCCGAGGGTCAGACCGGGGACGCGGGGCGCGTCCGGCCGCAGCTCGAAGCTGCGCCACAGCACCTCGACCCGCTCTTGGTCCTGTTCCTGTTCCCGTTCCCGGTCCCCGTCCCGTTCCCGGTCGCCGAAGCGGGACAGGGCCGCCGTGAGACGTCGTTTGCCGATGTAGCACCAGGGGCACATGATGTCGGCCCAGACCTCGATCCGCACTGCGCACCTCCCGCGTCGTCGCCCGCTCAGCCGGGCAGTCGGGAGGTACGCCGCATCACGGTGATCAGGACCGCGGCGAGTGCCCCGTGGGTCAGCGCGAGGGTCACCCGGGTGCCGATCGAGAAGCCCGGCATGTACGGCAGGGTGGCGAGGAAGATCACGACCGCGGCCACCGTCCAGATGGTGATCGCCTTGTCGGTGAAGCGTTCCAGGACGGTCAGCGAGGCCCAACCGGCCAGGCAGGCGATCGTGGCGGCACCGATGACCTCGCCGAGTTCGAGCGGGCGCAGGGTCCGCGAGCCGAAGGTCTCCGGAACGGCGGGCTCGACTCCGAAGACCGATTCGGCGAGGACGTACACCAGGATCGCGGCCAGGACCGCCGCGACGGTTCCGGCCGCCCGTACGAGGTGGCGCCGGGCTCCTACCAGTGTCTGTTGTCGGGTGGTGCTCATGTCGACTACCTCCGATGGCATCTCAGGGTGTTGGCGCCGGAGCCGCACCGTCGTCCGCGTCGCCCAGGTCCCAGGAGAGCGTGAGCTTGCGGATGTACTCCACGTGCTGTTTCTGGAACTCCCGGCCCTCGGTGAGGAACCGTTCCAGGACTTCCAGTTCTTCGGTGCTGTAGCGGGAGAAGTTCTGGATCGACCAGGCCACCACCGGCCCGTAGAGCTGGGCGCTGACGTGGTCGGCCAGGCGGGTGAGCCGGATGACCACCCGCCGCCGGTCGACGGTGTCCCGGATCCGCTCGATCAGCCCTCGCTCGATCAGCCGGTCCACCACGCTGGTGAGCGCGTTCGCGGTGATGCCGCAGGCGTTGGCCAGCGTGGTCGCCGTCATCGGGCCCTCGCTGAGGGCGTCGAGGCAACGACCGTCGGTCCGGTTGATCCCCAGTTTCTGGAAGGCGGTGTCGTCGAGCAGGTCGGTCTGAAGACGGGATGCCCGCCACGCTCGCATCAGTTCGAGGATCACCTCATCCCGGGTACGCCTTGACATGATTGCTCCGATCCTAGAATACTTCCATTATCGATTGTATCGAATTTCGAAATAGTTTACCGTCTTGTAGCAGGAGCCCTCAACCGGCCCTCCCGGCTGGCGGATCACCAACCGCAGCCGCGCTACCAGCCCCGACACCAACGGGCAGGACTGCCACGTTTGCCCCTACCCAACGAGGTGGCTATGACTGACAACCTGGCCGTGGCCGAGCCGACAACCGCCAGCGCGCCCTACCGTTGGCGCTGGCTGGCGTTCTCGGTGGCCCTGGCGGCGTCGGTGATGAACCTGCTCGACACCCTGGTCACCAACATCGCGGCGCCGTCCATCCGGGCGGACATCGGCGGCGGCCCGTCGGTCGTCCAGTGGCTCGGTGCCGGCTACACGCTCGCACTGGCTGCGGGCCTGATCACCGGCGGCCGACTCGGCGACATCTACGGCCGCAAGCGGGTCCTGCTCACCGGGGTCGCCGGCTTCACCGTGGCCTCGCTGCTCTGCGCGGCCGCCAGCACCCCCGGCATGCTCATCGGCGCACGGGTCCTCCAGGGGCTCGCGGGGGCGATCATGCTGCCGCAGGGACTCGGCCTGATCAGGATGATCTTCCCACCGAGGGAACTCCCGCTGGCCTTCGGCGCGTTCGGCCCGGTGATGGGCCTGGCGACACTGAGCGGCCCGGTGCTCGCCGGTGTCCTCATCGACGCCGACCTGTTCGGCACCGGCTGGCGGATGATCTTCCTGATCAACCTTCCGCTGGGACTGTTCATCCTGCTCACCGGGGCTCGGTTCATACCGGGCGGCCAACCGCGCGGCACCGTACGCCTCGACCTGCGCGGCGCGGTCATCGTGGCGCTGGCGGCGCTGCTGCTGGTCTACCCGGTGGTGCAGGGCCGCGAGTTGGGCTGGCCGACCTGGACGTTCGTCCTCATCGCCCTGTCGCTGCTGCTCTTCGTGGCCTTCGCCAGGGTCGAGAGCGCCATCAGCCGCCGTGGTGCGGACCCGCTCGTGGTCCCCGCGCTGTTCCGCAACCGCGCCTTCACCGGCGGGCTCGCCACCACCCTCGCGGTCTTCACCCCGATGGTCGGGTTCGGCCTCGTCCTCACCCTCTTCCTCCAGTGGGGACTGGGCTTCTCCCCACTGGAGGCGGGCCTGACCGTGCTGCCCCAGGCCGTCGGCAACGTGCTCGGCTTCCTCGGCGGCGCCCGCCTGGCCCACCGGGTCGGTCGCCGGATGCTCCACCTCGGCGCGATACTGATGCTGTCGGGTGTCACCGGGGTGATCCTCGTACTCCGGATCGGCGGTTCCGACCCCACCCTGTGGCACCTGGCGCCGGCACTGCTGGTCTACGGCGTCGGCCTGGGTCTCTTCCTGTCCCCGTTCTTCGACATCGTGCTGGCCGGAGTCCGGCCACAGGAGATCGGCTCGGCGTCGGGCACGCTCAACGCCGTACAGCAGTTCGGTGGTGCGCTCGGCACGGCGGTGGTCGGGACCATCTTCTTCGGCATCCTCGCCGGCCAGGCGGTTCCCGCCGTCGAGCAGAACGCCGCCGCGCTGCGCGAACAGCTCGCCGTCCTCCAGGTCAGCGCGACCGACCAGGACCGGATCATCGCCGCGCTGGGCCCGTGCGACCACGACCGCACCAACGCGACCGAGCCGGGCGACGTGCCCGCCTCCTGCGCCGTGCTCGGCCGCACCGTGACCGAGGCCGCCGCCGGCTCCGACGATCCCGCCGCCGTCGGCCGGGCCGTGCAGGACGCCGGCAGGACAGCCACCCGGGACGCGTTCAGCACGGCGCTCCAGCGGACGCTCTGGGTGCTGGTCGGTCTGATCGGGATCGCCTTCGCGCTCGCCTTCCTCCTGCCGCCGCGCGCCCGACGCTACGACGACCGCCCGAACGCCGGGGGCCGCCCGAACGCCGGAAGCCGCCCCGACGCGCACAGCCGCCCGACCGGGGACCCGTCGCCACCACCGGGCCCGGCAGGGGCTCCGAACGCGCCCTGAGCCCCGCCGCCCGTGCCGCTTGCGCCGCCCGTGCCGCCCCGGCCACAGCCTTCTTCCGACCCAGACAGGACAACGAGAGGAACGACCAGCATGGCGAAGATCATCGTGTTCAACGAGTACGGCGGACCGGAGGTCCTCCAGCTCATCGAGGTACCCGATCCCGTCGCCGGTCCGGGTGAGATCCGGATCCGGGTCCGGGCGGCCGGGGTGCAGCCCTTCGACGTCGCCACCCGCCGGGGCGACTTCGCGGCGTACAACCAGCTCCAGTTCCCGGTCCGCCTCGGCAACGAGGTCGCCGGTGTGGTGGACCAGGTGGGCGACGGCGTGACCGGGTTCGCCGACGGCGACGAGGTGATCGCCTTCCTCACCATGGAGGGGTACGCCGACACGGTCGTCGTACCGGCGAACCAGGCCGCCGGCAAGCCCGCCGAACTCCCCTGGGCCGAGGCGGGTGGACTGACCGCCTCCGGGCAGACCGCGTACACCGCCCTGGACGAGCTGGCCGTCGAAGCCGGCGACACCCTGCTCGTCCACGCCGCGGCCGGCGGGGTGGGCTCGTTCGCGGTGCAGCTGGCCCGGGTCCGCGGCGCGACCGTGATCGGTACGGCCAGCGAACGCAACCACGAGTACCTGCGCTCGCTCGGCGCGATCCCGGTCACCTACGGTCCCGGCCTGGCCGACCGGGTGCGGGCCGTCGCGCCCGACGGTGTGGACGCGATCCTCGACGCCATCGGCGGTGAGGCGCTCACCGTCTCGGTCGAGTTGACCGGCGGCGACACCAAGCGGATCGTGACGATCGCCGACTGGGCCAACGCCGCCCGGCTGCGGATCCGGCGGATCGGCACCGAACGCTCGGCGGAGAAGCTGGCCGAACTCACCCGGCTCTACCAGGCGGGCGAGCTGAAGATCGAGGTGGCCCGCGCGGTCCCGCTGGCGGAGGCGGCGCAGGCGCACCGCGAGGTCGAGACCGGCCACGTACGCGGCAAGGTCGTGCTCACCGTCGACTGATCCCGCCCGTTCGCGCTCCGGGGCACCGATCCTCCCGCCCCGGAGCGCGCCACGCGTGGGTCAGCGGCGCACCGACACCGTGACCGGGACCGGGGTACGTGACGAAGCCCGATGCCCAGCCGCCTCGGCTGCGGCCCGACGTTCCGCCGGCACCTCGCCGTACAGGGTGGAGCGCTGGCGCAGCGGTCGACCCAGCGGCCGGCAGATCTCGGCGAGTTCGGCGATGCTCTTCGCCGAGCCGTGCGCGCTGCCGGCCATCCGGCTGATGGTCTCCTCCATCAGCGTCCCGCCGACGTCGTTGGCGCCGCCGGACAGCATCATCCGGCTGCCGGCCGTACCGAGTTTGACCCAGCTCGTCTGGATGTTGGCGATCTTTCCGTGCAGCAGGATCCGGGCCATGGCGTGCACCGCCCGGTTGTCCCGCCGGGTCGGTCCGGGCCGGGCGACGCCGGCCAGGTAGACCGGTGCGTTGGTGTGGACGAACGGCAGCGGTACGAACTCGGTGAAGCCGCCGGTCTCGTCCTGGATCCGACCGAGCAGCCGCAGGTGCGCCACCCAGTGCGCGGGCGTGTCGACGTGGCCGTACATCATCGTCGACGTGGTGGGGATGCCGAGCCGATGGGCGGTGGTGACCACCTCGACCCAGGTCGACGCGGGCAGTTTGCCCTTGGTCAGCACCCAGCGGACCTCGTCGTCGAGGATTTCGGCCGCCGTTCCGGGGAGCGAGTCGACCCCGGCCTCGCGGGCGGCGCACAACCATTCCTCGATCGACAGACCGGTCCGCGCGGCGCCGTTGACCACCTCCATCGGCGAGTACGCGTGCAGGTGCAGCCCCGGCGCCCGGCGCTTGACCTCGGCGGCCAGGGCGAAGTACGCGGTGTCGGGCAGGTCCGGGTCGATCCCGCCCTGCATGCAGATCTCCGTCGCGCCGACCTGCCACGCCTCCGCCGCCCGGTCCCCCACCTGGGCGACCGAGAGCGTGTACGCGTCGGCGTCCGTACGCCGTTGGGCGAAGGCGCAGAACCGGCAGCCGGTGTAGCAGACGTTGGTGAAGTTGACGTTCCGGTTCACCACGTAGCTGACCTCGGGGCCGACCGTGGCCCGGCGCAGGGTGTCGGCGAAACCGGTCAGCTCGTCCAGCGCCGCCCCGTCGGCGTGGATCAGGGTCAGCGCGTCGGCGTCGGTCAGCCCGGCGGGGTCCCGTTCGGCCCGGCGCAGGGCGGCCAGCACGTCGGTGTCGAGGCGGGGAACCACCGGTTCGGATCCGGTCGCCGCCCGCCGGCGCAGTTCACCCCAGTCGCCGTACACCTCGGAGAAGTCCGACCGGCGCTCGTCGGTACGGCCGTCGGTGTCGATCGTCCGGTGCAGGTCGGTACGCCCACCGGCCTCCCAGCCACCGGCCTCCCAGCCACCGTCCGGCTCCTGCCACGGCAGGCCGACCGGGAGCCGACCACTGGCCAGCCCGGTCTCCGGGTCGGCGAGCGCGGCGGCGTACCGCCCGGTCCGGGGCTCCAGCCACGGTTCGCCGCGCCGGACGTACTCCGGGTAGACGGTCAGGCGCTCCCGCAGGGTGAAGCCGGACCGGCGGGTCCACCGGGACAACTCCTCGATCGTCGGCCAGGGCCGCTCGGGGTTGACGTGGTCCGCCGTCACCGGGGAGACCCCGCCCCAGTCGTCGATCCCGGCCCGGAGCATCAGCTCGTGCTGGTCGCCGACCAGGTTCGGCGGCGCCTGCAACCGGGCCGACGGCCCGAGGACCAACCGGGCCACCGCGATCGTGGCGGCCAGGTCGGCCAGGTCGGCGTCGGGCACGTCGCGCATGGCCGTGTCCGGCTTGGCGCGGAAGTTCTGCACGATCGTTTCCTGGATCCCGCCGTAGGCGCGGGCCACCCGTCTGATCGCGAACAGCGACTCGGCCCGCTCCAACCGGGTCTCGCCGATGCCGACGAGGATCCCGGTGGTGAACGGTACGGCGCTGCGCCCGGCGTCCTCCAGCACCCGCAGCCGGACCGCCGGTTCCTTGTCCGGTGAGCCGTGGTGCGGCCCACCGGGCTCGCTCCACAGTCGACGGGCGGTCGTCTCCAGCATCATGCCCATCGACAGCGAGACCGGTTTGAGCCGCTGGAAGTCGGTCCACGACAGCACACCGACGTTGAGGTGCGGCAACAGGCCGGTCTCCTCCAGCACCCGGATCGCCATCGCCCGGACGTAGGCGAGCGTGTCCGGATAGCCGTACGAGTCGAGCCACTGCCGGGCCGCCGGCCAGCGTTCCTCGGGTCGGTCGCCGAGGGTGAACAGTGCCTCCTTGCAGCCGAGCCGGGCACCGGCGACCGCGATCGACAGCACCTCGTCGGGACTGAGGTACGCGTCCGGCAGCCGGTGCGGCACGGTGGCGAAGGTGCAGTAGTGACAGCGGTCGCGGCAGAGCCGGGTCAGTGGGATGAAAACCTTCGGCGAGTACGTGACGACGCCCGGCCGCCCGGCCGCCACGAGCCCCTGGTCGCGGACCCGGCCGGCGGTCGCGCAGAGCGCGGCCAGGTCCTCACCACGGGCGGCGAGCAGGACCGTCGACTCGGCCGGGTCGAGCATCACCCCGTCCCGGGCCCGGCGCAGAGCACGACGCATCGCGGTCGGGGTCGGCGACTCTTCCCGAGCGGGCAGGTACGGCATGGGGCTCCGTTTCCGTCGAAGAGGGCCCGCGGTGTCGGGCGGGTTCCGTCGAAGAGGGACCCGCCGTGGCGGGCGGGACAACGGTCGTACGCTCAGGCCGGCACCTGCCGCAGGCCCGACTCGACCCGCTCGCGCAGCTCCCGCCAGGACGCCGTGAGCTTGGTCAGCCCCTTCTCCTGTAGGACCAGGGTCACGTCGGCCAGGTCGACGCCGATGTCGGTGATGGCGGCCAACGCCTGGTACGCCTCCTCGTGGCTTCCGCTGACCGTGTCGCCCCGGATCTCGCTCTCCTCGACGACCCTTTGGTAGGTGAGCGGGGACAGGATGTTCACCACCCCGGCGACGACGAGTTCGTCCACGTACCGGGTCTCCAGGTAGTAGGGGTCGCGGACCCGGGTCGACGCCCAGGCCAGTCGGGGCGGGCGGACACCGGTGGCCAGCAGGGCCGTCCAGGGTTCGGTCCGGGCGACATTCCGGTACGCCGCGTACGCCATCCGGGCACTGGCCAGCGCCGCCCGGCCGCGCTGCGCGGCGGAACCGTCCGTACCGATCTTCCACAGCCGCTTGTCGACCTCGGTGTCGATGTCGGCGACCGAGAACGACAGCGTCGTACCCGGTTGGTCGGCTCCGCCCCCGGCCAGCCCGGTGCGGATGGCGTCCATGGCCGCCCGTACCCCGTCGGGCGAGAAGACCAGCACCACGTTGACCCCGATCCCGGCGGAGAGCACCGCACCGACGGCGGCGAGTCCGGCCGTGGTGGCCGGGATCGTCACCTGGAGGTTGGGGCGGTCCACCAGCGCGTGGACCCGCTCGGCCTCGGCCACCAGCGCCGAGCTGTCGTGGGCCAGCCGGGGGTCGAGTTCGACCGACACCTGACCGTCGCGGCCGCCGGTGGCGTCGTGGACCGGCCGCAGCGCGTCCGCCGCCTCCCGGGCGTAGCCGGCGACGAGTTCGCGGACCGCCGCGTCCAGCTCGGTACGTTCCCCGGCCAGCGCGTGCAGTTCGTCCCGGTAGGCGTCGTCGTCGACGATGGCCCGGTGCAGCGCGGTGGCGCCGACGGTCAGGCCCAGCACCGGATCGGCACCGGCCACGAGTCCGTCGCGGATCTGTCGCGGGCCCGGGTCGTCCCGCCAGATCGCCACACCGGCGTCCGAGAGGAGGCGCAGGTTGTCGCTCAAGGTTCTCGTCTCCCTTGCTCTTGTCCGTCGGTCTCTTGTCCGTCGGTTGCCGGGCCGGTCACCTCGACGCGACGCTCGGGGTCACGTTGCGCCGCACCATCGCCAGGTGACCGGCGTCGAGTCCCCAGGTGAACAGCCGCTCGGGGTGGATCCGGATCAGTTCGGGGCTGAGGAACTCCAGCTCCGGCGGCACCGGCTGGTCGAGGAGCGCCTCCGCGCGGCCCCGGATCTCGATCCCCCGGACCCGCCACGGGCGGCGGGACACCACGTCGTCGATGACGAAGGACGATTTGCCGTTCGCCGCGACGTTCTTGAACTTCTGGGTGGTGGCGAGGGCCCGACCACCGATGTCGATGGTGTCGGTCGCGGCGCTGTACCAGTACACGACCGGGTTGTTCTGGATCGAGCCGTTCGGCTGCACGGTGGCGAGCCGGCCGAGCCGCTGCGACTTCAAGTATTCGAGTTCCTCGGGAGTAAAAATCATCTGCGTTCGCTCCTCGTCTCGACTCCGCGCTGCCTCACGCCGTGACCCGATGCTCTGTTCACCGCCTTGACCGGCACTAGAGACCCGCTGGAGCCCGACTGGAACACCAACCGGTCGGCCTTTGCCGGGAGCCGGCTCAAGCGCCCTTCCAGCCGGACCCGATTCGGGTACGGGAGTCTGCGCCCATTCCCAACAGGTGGAGGAGGCGGCTGACGTGGCGGTAGACCAGCAGCGATGGGTGCTCGTCCTGGGCGCGACCGGCAGGCAGGGCGGGTCGACGGCCCGCGAGCTGCTCGCCCGGGGCTGGGCAGTGCACGCGTTCGTCCGCGACCCGGACAAGCCCTCGGCGCGGGAACTCGGTGCCCTCGGCGCCACCCTCGTCCGGGGCGACCTCGACGACCTCGACTCGCTCCGGTCGGCGATGACCGGCGCGTACGGGGTGTTCAGTGTGCAGACGCCGCTGAGCCAGGGTGGCGTGCCGGCCGAGGAACGGCATGGCAAGAACGTGGCGGACGTGGCCGCGAAGGTCGGCGTAGCGCACTTCGTGCACAGTTCGGTGGGTGGGGCGGAGCGCCCGGAGGGGGTGTTCTGGCGGGAGGCGAAGCTCCGGATCGAGGAACGGATCCGCGATCACGGCCTGCCGGCGACGTTCCTGCGGCCGACGTACTTCATGGACAACCTCAACCAGTATCCGCCGCTGCTGGAGGGTGACACGCTGGTCTACCGTCGCGGCCTCGCGCCCGGTCGACCGCTCCAGATGATCGCGTCGGGCGACATCGGCTACTTCGCCGCCGCCGCGTTCGACGACCCCGGCACGATCGGGGCGAAGATCGAGCTGGCCGGCGACGAGCTGACCGGTGAGCAGATCGCGAAGACCTTCGAGCGGCACACCGGCATCCCGACCCGCTACGAGCCGGTGCCGATGGACGAGTTGCAGCAGGTCAGCGAATGGCAGGCGACCGCCTACAGCTGGCTGAACCGGATCGGCTACTCGGCCGACATCCTGTCGCTGCGCCGCCGGTACCCGCCGCTGCTGACGCTCGCCGACTGGCTGACCCGTACCGGTTGGGCACCGAACGCGGCGCACGTCGCGCCGCCGGCCGCCGGAGTGCCGCGTACCGGATAGCCTGCTGTCAGTGGCCCCGAGACCAGGTGTCGACGGACGGCTCGGGTCGACAGGGCCACCGCCCGGGCCGGTGGGACGATCATGATCTTCACCGAACGCGAACTGGCCTACCTGACCGCCCAGCGACTGGGCCGGCTGGCGACCATCCAGCCGGACGGCACCCCGCAGGTCAACCCGGTCGGCGTGTACTTCAACGCCGGCCTGGGCACGATCGACATCGGCGGGGCCAACATCGCGACCAGCCAGAAGTTCCGCAACGTACGGTCGAACCCCAGAGTCGCGCTGGTCGTCGACGACGTCGCCAGTTGGCAACCGCTGCACGTGCGGTGCATCGAGATCCGGGGCCGGGGCGAGGCGCTGACCGATCCGGTGGACTCGGCCTTCCGCCACCCCGGCCCGATCATCCGGATCCACCCGACCCGGATCATCAGCTTCGGCGTGGACGTGGGCAACCCGGCCGCCGGACGCCGCAACGTGCCCGCCGACCCGACGGACTGACGGGTCCGACGGCCCGACCGGCTTACCTGCTTACCGGCTCATCGCCCGGCGGGCGGCTCCATCCGGGCTCAAGTCGGCGTCTAGCGCACGGCCGCATCCTCGGCAGGCGGTTCCAAGCAGGCCGCCCGATCAAGGAGGCACACGTGGAGAGCGAACAGCCCGGCTCCGGCCCGACCTCGGTCGTCACATCCGATCCGCGCGAGTCCATTGAGATCCTGCTCCGGGACGACTTCACGGATCCGGGGTTCACGCCCGGCGGTCAGTCCCCGTGGCGGTTGCGGCCGGTGCCCGGTTTCCCGGCCGGCGACGGCATTGTCAGCACCGGACCGGACGGGCTGACGGTGGTGCCGACCGCCACCGACCCGGTGAGTCTCGCGCCCGCGTTCGCGGAGCCGCCCGTACCGCTGAGCGAGACCGACCATCTCCGCTGGGCGCTGATGGCCAACCACGACACCCCGGCCGGCTTTCCCGGCTTCGTCACCGGACGAAGCCGGATCTCGGTCAGCGCCGAGGTCTCGGTCCGGGCGTACGGCCTGGAGCGGCACACGTACGGGTCGACGATCAGCGACCCGGATCGCGATCTGCGGCTCGGGGCGGCTGCCCTGATCTGCATGGACCGGGAATCCGGGGTGGTGTTCGACTTCATCGTCACCCAGCGCTGTGTCTTCGCCGTCTACGAGCGGCTGGCGTTTCCGCCGCATCGGTACGCCGGCTTCTCCTACGCCGTACCCGTGCGGGACCGCGACCCCGACGAGCACCACTCCCTGACCCTGACCTACGACGCCGCGGCCGGCCGCGCGGTCTGGTACGTCGGCGACGCCGCCGTGCTGTCGGTCGACCGGATCGGGCACCGGGCCCTGGACGAGCGCTACTCGATGCGGGACAACGGTGGTGACCCGGAAACGGCGAGTCCCCGCCAACTGACCTGCGGAATCGCACTCTTCGCCGACCGCATCTGGGGCCAGGGCGTTCGCCTGAACGTACGCGGATTCGAGATGCGCCGGCAGCCCAGCGCCTGACCCCCTCCCCGCGATCTAGGGAAAATACGGGCTAGTTGATCTCTAACCACAACGATTTGCCCTAGATCGGCGGGGCGAGGCGGGGGCGAGGTTAGGAGGAGAAGGCGGAGCCGGTTTCCACGAGGGTCTTGAGGTCGCTGAGCACCCAGGCCCAGCCGCCGCCCGCACCCGACTCTTCGAGGGCGCCGCCGGTCATGGCCCCGGTGGCGGGGGCGCCGGTGACGTCGTGGGTCACGGTGAGCCGGCAGACGCCCGGCTGCGCCGGCAGTTCGAAGATCTCGTACGTGAGCCTGGTGAACGGCTCCTTCGCGGTGCTCTCGTCCATCAGCAGCCGCCAGGTCTGGACCAGCTTGCGCGGCGGGTCGACCTCGACCACCTCACCGTCGACGATGACGTCCTGCATCGGCAGGCCGTGCTCGGCCGCGTACTTGCGCATCTCGTCGCTGGCCGTGGAGATGTAGGCGCCACCGGGGCGCAGGTCGAACACGCCGGGGGCGCCGTAGCCGTAGCGCGCGTTCCACTCGGGCTCGGTGATGGCGTCCCAGATCTTCTGCGGCGTCGCCTTGATGTAGACGCGGTAGACCTGGGTGGTCACGTCGGTCACGGTGTCGGTGCTCGTGCTCATGGTTGTTCCTCCAACTGGTTTTTCAGGTCGACGAGCGCCGTCACGTGACGCTCCGTATACTTGTCGATCCACCGGTCGTGAATCAGCCGGATCGGTACCGGGTTGAGGAAGTGCAACTTCTCCCGGCCCGATCGGCGCGCGATGACGAGACCCGCCTCTTCCAGCACTTTCAGGTGTTTCATCACGCCGAACCGGGTCATCTCCAGCTCCGATTCGAGCTCGGTGAGCGTCCGGCCCTCGCGGGCGAAAAGCAGGTCGAGCAGGAAGCGACGGGTCGGGTCGGCCAGCGCCTTGAAGACCCGGTCGTCGTCCGTCATGACCTCAAGTTATGTGACCCAACGGTCACATGTCAACCCTGGCCGAACGTGTAACCGTGCATAGAAACGGGACTCCGATGCCTGTTCCATCAAGACATGGGAGATTCGGATCGGCGGAACGACCTCACCACCACGACGACCGGAACGTGTTCCGGCCAGCGCCCACACCACCGGCCCGCCGAGTCGCAGGACCTGACGGTGGCCCTGCACAGTGTCGCCGAGTTCGGACAGTGGATTCGCAACGCCGACAGCAAGGCGACGCTACTGGTCGCGACGCAGGGCCTGCTGGTCACCGCCCTGCTCGACCGGGCATCGCACCTGAGCACACCGTCGACGTCGGCCACCTGGCTGGTGTTCGGATGCGGACTGCTCTTCGTCGCGACGCTGCTGGCGTCGATCGGCCTGCTGGCGGCGGGTCAGATGCCCCGCGTCGTCACCCCGGCCGACCGGGTGGCGGTGCGGCTCGCCTTCCCGGTCGCCGCCGCACTCACCACCCCCGCACTCGCCACGCCGCTCGACGATGACGCGCAATGTCAGCAGGCCTGGCACCAGGCCGCGACCCTGGCCCGGATAGCCGTCGTCAAGTACCGGTGGCTCCGGTTGGCCACGGCGACGACGTTCCTGTCGGTGGCTGCATTCGTACTCTGGACCTGTGTCACCGCAGTGCTCACGACTCACCCGTGAGACCGATCCCACCCTCCGGATCCCGCTCGACCGCCTCCCGTACGGCCTCGCCGATGCGCGCGTCCTTCGCCATGATGTCGAGCGCCTCGCGCAGGTGGTCCATCACGCCCTGCCGGACCGGATCCAGATCGGCCATGCTGATCTGGGGAGTCGCCATCATCTGGTCCAGCATCTCCCGCACGTTCTTGAGATAGCCATCCTTGCGACCCTGCAACATGCCCGCGACGGCCTCGATCTCCTCGGGGTGCTGGATGAGCTGCAGGACGACCACGCCGAAATTGTGGTCGGCGAGAATGGTCTGGTAGAAGCTCATGAGCTGACGCTTCATCGCCAGGTCATGCCCCGCCTGCTGCTGTTCGAGCCGCTGCCGCAGCTCGGCCTCGGCCTTCGTGTGCTCCTCTCGAAGCACGTTCAACCCGTGTTCTGCGGTCTGCCGCTCTCGTACCCGTGCCGCCTCGGTGCGGGCCGCGAGGTGCGCCTGCGCCGACGCGTCGAGCCGCAGGGTGAGCGAACAGTCCGAGAGCTGGATGCCGCGGGCGAACCTGAACGGAGCAGCCTTGAGGTCGATGTTCATCTCCGCCTCGGCCTCCGCGCTCTCGACCACGGTGAACCGCCGACTGATCGGCCGCATGCGCTGCTCGACGAACGGCCGGATCGCGGAATACACGCTCCGCACACCGAGCCGCACCACCGCCATGGGGTCGTGGACCGACCAGGTCGCGTGCATGCGGGCGGCGAAGGTGAATGCCTCCTCGGCGGTTGGCAGGTCGAGCAGCAGGGTCACCGGATGCAGTGCCGAGTCGATCTCGAACAGCCGGAACGGTGTGGTCATCCGCTGCCACCGGCTCGGCGGCCGTTCCACCACCGACCCGGACTGCTCGTCCAGGAAGACCATCGTGGTGTTCGCCCGGGTCGTCCGGGCCGTCATGGACAGGTCCATCGCGGCGAAGGTCGCCTCCCGAAGGACCGGGTCAGGGTCGACGTGGATCATGTTCGTGGTCCCTTTCGTCATCGAGGGCAGCGAGTAGCAGCGCGGCAACCTGGGCGCACCGGTCGTCCCTGGTCCATGCCGTGAGGTAGATCCGCAGTACGCGTATATCGCGGGGTGCCCGTGGGATCTCGCGTACGAGACGGCACAGCACGACGCGCGCGGCCGGCGCCAGTTCCGCCCGTTCCAGCCAATGCCGCAGTGCGGCCATCGTCGGCTTCTCGAAGCCCGGCCGGTCGAGTGCGCGCCGCCACAGGTCGGCCACCCGCGACAGGCGGTCCGGCCGCTCCGACGCCAGGCGCAGCATCTTCGGCCACCCTGGCGCGGTCGGCGGGCCGTCTTCCACGAGATCGAGGGCGATCTGGAGAAAGCACGCGAGTGTCGTGTCGACCAGGTGCTTCTGCGACTCCTTGGACCAGTCGGCCAGCGCGTCGACGACCTGGCCGGCGCCGACGGACCCGGGGCTGTCGTACAACTCGGTCATTGCCTGACCGACGGCCTGGGACAGGGAATAGCTCAGGACTTCCGCCTGCTGCCGGAGCATGCCCAACGCCCGGCCGGCATCGACCGCGCCGACACTCGCCCCGAGGGCCGTGGCTGCGGTGAGCTGGCGCCGCACCTTGAGCCGATTCTGGGTGAGGCGTGCCTGATCGGTCTCGGCCTCGCCCCGATCCGATGGCTCTTTCGCCCGCGTACCGTGCGCCGAGCGCTCTGCGCTCTGTGCCTGCCAATCGCGCAGCTCCGCCGGGTCACCCCACTGCTCCAGCAGATCCCACACCATGGCCGAGAAATCGGGATGACGGGCCAGTAC
Source organism: Micromonospora sp. NPDC049529 (assembly GCF_055586685.1). Lineage (NCBI taxonomy): Bacteria > Bacillati > Actinomycetota > Actinomycetes > Micromonosporales > Micromonosporaceae > Micromonospora > Micromonospora sp. NPDC049529. The sequence goes on along the minus strand of NZ_JBVJHT010000010.1, from coordinate 328,827 downwards.
GCCCAGGACGGCGACAACCGCGTGCCGGTCCTCGACCACGAAGCTGCTCGCCCAGGGGGTCAGCAGCTCCCGCAGAATCCAGGAGACGTCGAGCTGGGCGATCAGCCCCACCACGGTCGCCGCGTTGCTCCGGACCCTCGCCGGGTGCCGCGCTGAACACAGCTCGCGCAGCCAGTCGACGAGGATCGGCTGCAACTGCGGGAACTCCGTCCACAACAGATGGACGAGACGCGGCGAGTATTTCTCGATTTTGGACCGGACGGCGCTGACCGGAACCGTACGGGAGCCGGTCCCCTCCGACGACGGGAAGATTTCGGCGTACACCCCACGCTCCATCGCCCTGCTGCTCCGGACGAAGACCCGGACCCTCGGCGGATCGTCGGGGGTCTCGGCAACCTGGATCCGCCTGTCCAGTCGACTCGCGGCGTCCGCCACCGCCGTAAACGGCAGCTCCGGCAGCACCGCCAGCGCAATGGCGAAGGCCCGGTCCTCGGGCTCGGCCAGGGTTGCGAACCACGCGTCGGACCAGGGGACCGACCCGAACGACGTGCAGACGTCCCGGATGTCCTCCTCCGCCCGTACCGCCTGGGCCAGCCGTCCGGCGAAGGCGGCGGCCCGCGCCAGACGGTCCACGTCCATCGGCAATCCGTGGAGAGTCGCCTGTGCGGCAGGGTGGCTCAGGGCGGCAAGCACCTCCTCGACCTGTCCGTCCGTCGCACGGGCGCGGAGGTGTTGTTCGGCCACGGCTACTGCGGTGGGTGGCTCGCCCAACAGCCACACGTAGTCCTCGATGCCCGTACGCCAGGATTTTCCCTCGGGGTCGACAACGAGGATGCCTCGCGCGTGCCGTTCCTCCAGACCTGCCGCGACGGGTGCCAGGTGATGGGGTTCGAGCTTGTTCAGCTCGTCGAACGGGACATCCTCCCACAGGTAGCCGGTGTCGTCGTCGATCTCGGTCGGCTCGAAGCCGTCGAGCGGTGAACCGGGCAGTCGCCGAACCCGTCCACCGCAGTGCGCGTCGAGCAGGTGCAACGCGCTGGTGGTCTTGCCCGATCCGCCCGGCCCGGACAGGATCATCAGTCCGCGGTTCGCCAGCGCACCCCAGAGCCCGTCGTAGCCGAGCGGCGGGTAGAAGGTCTGTCGTACGGCTTTCAGGTGGTCCCGGGGAACCAGCGTCCCTCGCGGCGCAGCCGTACGGGTGTCGTTGTAGTTGACGAACTGCTGGTTGATCTGGGCACCCATGACGCCGAGGCTGCGGTACGCGCGTTCCAGTGCCTCGGACTGCTCGATCCGGGCCAGCCGCTGCTCGTTGTCGGTCAGGCTGTCGGTGAGGCTCTCCAGGTTCCCCGGCTCGCGCCGGTCGGCGTCCCGTTCGGCATCGGCCCCCGGTGCGGGCTGCCCTTCGGTGTCGGGCACCGCCTGGTCCACCGGCATCACCGGCCGCCGTGATTGTCGAACCGGTTCCGTCCGCCCACCTGGTTGCCCTGCCAGACGCCACCGTTGATGTCGCCGCCGGCCTGCACCGGGCTGAAGGAGTGACCGCCGGCGGGAGCGGGACCGGGGCCGGCGTCGCCCGACTCGGCCGCCGGGCGCTTACCGTTGCCGTCGGCCAGACCGGGTTGTACGTCGACTCCCGGTAGCCCGATCCAGACCCGTGAGGCACCCCGCTTGTCTTTGATCTTGTACTTCCGGAACCGGGACGAGGGGATCTCCCCCTGTTGCAGCACCACCTGTCGGTAAAAGTCGTCGGAACAGACGACGGCCAGCCGGGCCCTGCTCTCGGCGCGCAGCGCCTCCCGTACGAGGTCGTGGTCGACCATGCCGAAGGCGCGGTCCACCTCGCCGCCGCTGGAGCCGTGTCGGTCGCGGCGTACCTCACCACTGTGCAGGCTCAGTCGCAGTCGCATTTTCGGTTCGCCGACCGTACGCCGGGCGAGCGCCGCGTCGATCTCGGTGATGAACGGGTGCACCAGGCCTCGCTTGGCGACCGTCGCGGGTACGAGCAGGTACACCCCGTCGCCACGGTCCTCGACGTGCGTCAGTCCCCACGTGCCGCCACCGAGTTCGAGACTCTTCCGCAGGATCCGGTACAGGTCGCTTCGGACGACGGTCTTGTCGTCGTCGCGGAGGGAACCGGATCCCTCGACGTCGCAGACGATGATCGAGAAATGTTGGGGTTCGGTCACGGCGGGTTCTCCCTTCAAGAGCACTCGCCCGTGTCTACTCCCGATAATCGACGCCGTCTGTGTACTGGTACCTATTCGCTGACGCGGGACGACAAACGCTCGGGATCGCGAATCGTGATCGATCTCCGCCGGGTAATGATCATGTCGTCGTCGCGAAGACGACGCAGCGCCTTCGCCACGGCTTCCCGCGAGGCACCCGTGGCGCCGGCGATCTCCTCCTGGGAAAGTGCCAGGCCGATCGTCACGTCACCGTCCGGGCCGGGCGTACCGTGCGTGTGCACAAGCTCGGTGAGCAGCAACGACACCCGGGACAACACGTCCAGCCCGGCAAGTTCGAGCCGACGCCGGTCCGATTCGCGGAGCCGGTTGATCACCGCCGCCAAGACGGCGAAGGTGGCCTTCGGATTCTGTTGCAGATATTCGCGGAAGACCGAAGCCGCGAGCAGTCGGGCGTCGACCCGGTGAATCGCGGAAACCGACGCGGAACGGGATCCGCCGCCGAGCGCGACCAGTTCTCCGACGATTTCGCCGGGTCCCCGCAGCCCGAGCAGAGCTTCCCGTCCGCTCGCCGTCGAGGCAGTGATCTTGACGACACCGGAAACGATGATCGCGATATGGTCGCTCTGGTCCCGGTCGCCGATGATTTTCTCGCCGGGGCCGAACCGTACCGGGCGGCCCTCGGGCAGGAGACGTGCCACCACCTCCCGCAGGTCCGGCGGTAGCAACGACCGGCTCAGCCCTCGCGCCACCTCGTCGCCGTCCGCCACCATGCGACACCCCCATCGCCCGCCGACTCGACGGGACCTCGGACCCACCGGGCCGGGAGGACCCCGGTCACCACCACAGCGTACGTATCCGGTCACGGATCGGCGTACGCCGTCAGTCGGCGCCGATGACCGCCGTGACGGTGGTGCCCCGGTCGTGGTTCACGATGGACACGTCGGCGCTCAGACTCCGTACGATCCAGAGGCCCCGACCGCCGATCTGGGTGGCCTCGGGTGCGGTGGTGCCGGCGGCGGTCTCGCCGATGCCCGGCCCCTGGTCACGGACCTGGCAGTAGAGCCGATCGGCCGCCCGCCAGACGCGTAACCGCCCGCCGCCGCCACCGTGGCGGACCGCGTTGCTCGCCAGCTCACCCGCGACGATCAGCAACTGGTGCAACTGCTCGTCACCGACACCGAGGCGCTCGGCGTGCGCGGCGATGGTCGCGCGCATGCCGTACAGACCGTCGCCGTCGAAGGAGTGGTCGAGCGCGACCGCGTCCGGGGCCGGGATCTCTCCCTGCTCCGAGGCGGCGGTACGCGGATCGGGGCCGGTCATGTCGCCGCTGTCACCCGGAGCCGACCGGAGCCGTCCGACCCGACCATGTCCATCATCTTGTGCACCAGGCCACGGCAGGTCACGGTCATCCGCCGCGAGCCGGGAAGCCTCAGCGCGGCGTGGGCGATCGCCGACGCGCAGGCGGCGTCGATGTAGTCCAGTCCGGTCAGGTTCACGTGCGGGTGCCGGTCCAGCCGAACCGTCTCGGTCAGCGCCCGGTTGAGTTCGTCCAGGTGCTGGTAGTCCAGCTCACCGGCGATCCGGATGCCCGGCGGGCTGTACTGGCGGCAGATGCGCAGCAACGCGTCGTCGTGGTACGCCAGCGCGGCGACCGTCTTCGGGTGGGCCTTGGCGGCGAACGCGAGCGTGACCGCGTCGAACCGCTCCCGGTCGTACTGGCAGATCACGCAGAGCCGGCCGTCGGCGAAGAGCGCGCCGACCTCCTGCTCGAAGGTGAGCAGTTCCTCAGGGGCGGTCAGCGGACGGGTCGCCCAGCACATGTCGGCGGTGACCCGCAGCCCCGGATAGCCCTCCCGACCGGCCAGGTCGAGCTGCTCGGCGAGCACGTCCACCATCTGCTGCGCGTCCGCCTGCCGGCCGGCCAGCAACGACGACTCCACCGTGGCGAACCGCAGTTGCCCGCGCCGCACCGCACCGCCGGTGCGCACCGACCGGTCCAGCAACTGCCGGCCCAACTGCTCCGGGTCGACGGCGTCGGTCCAGCACAGGACCTTCTGTCCCTGGCGCAGGCCGTCGCGGACGAACGCGGCCAGCAGATCCAGCCGTTCCTGTGGATCAGAAAAGGTCAGACACCCGTGATCCCCGAGCTTGAGCTCGTCTACCCGAACAGCCTCGGCCATTCAGCCCCGCCTCCGTACCGTGATGAAGCTGGACCCACCGTAAGGCCCGGCGGCCGGTGAGTCATCTCGGGGGCGGCCGGGTGCCGGTGGGGCAGCCGTCGGACGGCCCGGCTGTTGCGCTGATCACATCGAGCGGTTGCCGTACGTCACCACCGGACCGAAGGCTGCGGCGCTGTGCCAAGGTGGGGCGGTGACCGCCGCCGAACCGCCCCGAACGCCGCACCCGGTCCGGCCCGGGCGGATGCGGCTCATGCTGCGGGAGTTGCGGTCCTGGCGCCCGACCCTGGCCCGGCTGACCGGTCTGCTGCGCGGAGCGGTCACCTCGTTCGTCGTGCTGGCCGGCACGCTCTGGCTGATGCCGGGAGTGGACGTGAACGGGTTGACGGCGATCCTCTGGGTGGTCGTCCTGGTCGCGGTCGTCGGGGCACTGCTTCGGCCGGTGCTGCTGGCGCTGGCGACCGTGCTCGGCGGGCTGGGCGCGTTGATCGTCGGCGCCAGTCTCCAGACGATCGTCCTGTACGTGGCGTTGCGGCTGGCGCCGGACGCACACCTGTCCGGTCTGCCGGCGGCGTTCGCGGCGTCGTGGGCGGCGGTGGCGCTGGCCGCGCTGCTGAACTGGCTGACCGACTCGGGCACCGACGACGCCTTCGTCAGCGAGGCGCTGCGGCTGATGCACAAGGTCAGCCGGGCGGCGCACAAGCGGGGTACGACGGCGCACGGCGAGGGGCTGCTCGTCGTACAGCTCGACGGGGTGTCGGCGCCGCTGCTGCGCTGGGCGATCCACGCCGGGAACCTGCCGAACATCGGCCGCTGGCTGCGGGTGCGCAGCCACCGGTTGGGCACCTGGCACACCGGGCTGCCGGCGACCACGCCGGGGGCGCAGGCCGGCATCCTGCACGGCGACGACCGTTGCGTGCCGGCGTTCCGCTGGTACGACAAGCGGACCGGCCGGCTGATGGTGGCGAACCGGCCCCGGGACGCGGCCGAGGTGGAGCGGCAGATCTCCGACGGTACGGGGCTGCTCGCGCACGGCGGGGCGAGCATCAGCAACGTCTTCTCCGGTGACGCGTCCGCCACCCTGTTCACGGTCAGCCGGGCCACCCTGCCCGGCCGCTCGTCCCGGGGGTACGCCGAGTTCATGATCAGCCCGTACGGCTTCGCGCGGGCGATCGTGCTGGGCCTGGGCCGGATCCTCAAGGAGCTGCACCAGGCCCGTGGGCAGCGGCTGCGCGACATCCGGCCCCGGGTGAGCCGGTCCGGGGCGTTCCTGGTGCTGCGCCCGCTGGCCGGGATGCTGCGCGACATGAACGTCTCGCTGATCGCCGAGCAGATGGCGCTCGGCACCCCGGTGATCTTCTGCGACTTCGTCGACTACGACGAGGTGGCCCACCACGCCGGTCCGGCCCGACCGGAGTCGCTGGACGCGCTCGGCCGGCTCGACCAGGTCCTCGGCGTGCTGGAGCGGCTCTCCGCCGAGGCCGACCGCCGCTACCACCTGGTGGTCCTCTCCGACCACGGCCAGAGCCAGGGCGAGACCTTCCGGCAACGGTACGGCGAGTCGCTGGCCCAGACGGTCGACCGGATCGTGAACGGTACCGACCGGGCGGCGGCCGACAGGACGGGTACGGAGCCGAAGAAGACGTCCCGGGCCGAGGTGAACGGGTCAGCCCGGGCGGACCGTACGGCGTCGGCGGCGACCGGACCGGTCGAACCCTGGGGTCCGGTGAACACCCTGCTCACCGAGATCAGCGGCCGACCGGGTGCCGGGGCGGCCGCGACCCGCGCCGCCGTGCGTTCGCGTACCGTCGACCGGGAGGTCACCCTCGGGCCGGCCGGTGAACGCAAGAGCCCGATCGGGCTGGCCGGCGCGGGCGAGGCACACGAGATCTCCAGTACGGACGTGCTGGTCGTCGCCTCCGGCAACCTCGCGATGGTGTACTTCACCCGGCACCCCGGCAAACCCACCCGTGCGGAGATCGACGTCGCCTATCCGGGGCTGGTGGACGGCCTGGCCGCGCACCCCGGAGTCGGGCTGGTCGTGGTCGACGACGGGTCCGGTCCGGTGGCCGTCGGCAACCGGGGCGAGCACCACCTGCGGGACGGGCGGGTCAGCGGCGATGACCCGCTGGCCGGGTACGGGCCACGGGCGCGGGCGGACCTGCTCCGGCACCAGGGGGTCGAGCACGTCGGCGACCTCGTGTTGATCAGCTCGATCGACTCGGGCACCGAGGAGGTGGCCGCGTTCGAGGAGCTGGTCGGCAGCCACGGCGGGCTCGGCGGTTGGCAGACCGACGCGTTCCTGCTGCACCCGGCGGAGTGGCCGGTGGCCGAGGAGCCGTTGGACGGGCCGGTGGCCGTACACCGGCAGTTGGTGACCTGGCTGCACCAGTTGGGGCTGCGCGAGGAGGCCGCACCGGAGTCGAAGGTGGTGCCGGACCACGCCCTGACGACGGATCCGGCGGTGGTCGCGGACCTGGCGGTCGTACCGGCGCAGGTGTCGGCGGTTGGTCATCCGACCTCCGGTGCGGCGGTCGGCCGCTCAGTCGCCGGTGCGGCGGCGGACCAGCGCGACGACCTGGCTGATCACCAGCACGATCACCACCGCGACCAGGACGCCCTGCCAGGGTTCGGGGAAGATCGAGCCGCCGAGGACACCGAAGGCGGCGTAGACCACCGACCAGAGCCCGCAGGCCGGGGCGTTGGCCAGCGCGAAGCGCCGCCAGCCTAGACCGGTCAGGGCGATGGTGAGCAGCACCGGGATCCGCCCGCCGGGCACCAGCCGGGAGATCAGCAGCACCGACACCTGGCGTTCGCGCAGCCGGGCGGCGAGGCCGTCGAGCCGCTGCCCGTTGCGCAGCCAGCGCAGCCGCAGCGCCAGTTTCTCGCCGCCGTAGCGGCAGGCGACGTAGGTGACGGCGTCGCCGACGTAGGCGCCGACGGCTCCGGCGAGCACGACCAGGATCACCATCAGCGAGTGCTGGTGGAAGGCGAGCGCCGCCGCCGCGCTGACCGCCGCGCCGGTCGGTACGACGGGAAGCACCGCGCCGAACGCCACCAGCCCGAACAGCGAGGCCAACACCCCGATGGCGTTGCTCACCGTGCCACCGCTTCCACGGTGAGGGTCTCCCCCGGTTGCAGTTCGGTGACCCGGGTGTCGGATGTGCTGCCGGCAACCTGCTCGACGAAACGACGCCCCGGCTCGTGGAACATGCCCCGGCGGAACATCAGACCGGCCGGCCAGAAGGTGCCGAAGTGCACCGGTACCGCGTACCGGGGGGTGGCCAGGCGGACGGCCTCGGCCGCGCGGACCGGGTCGAGGTGTCCGAGACCCAGCGTCGGGCCCCAGCCGCCGACCGGGATCAGCGCCAGGTCGAGCGGGCCGAGGTCGGCCATGCCGTCGAAGAGTCCGGTGTCACCGGCGAACCAGGTGTTCGCCCGGCCGTGCACGGTGTATCCGATCGCCATGGCCCGGTGTCGCGACCACGGCCCACGGCCGCCGTCGTGGGCCGCCGGCACGGCCCGCACGGTGACCGCGTCGACCCGGAACTCCTCGCCGGGCGCCAGCTCGACGGCTCGGGAGGCGGCGGCCACGCCCAGCCGGCGTCGCAGGAACGGCCGCGATCCGGCCGGCACGATCAGCGCGACCCGGTCGGGCAGCCGGCGCAGCGAGGCGATGTCGAGGTGGTCGGCGTGCAGGTGCGACACGAGTACGGCGTCCGGCTCACCGGGCAGTTTCGGGGTGGGTCCGCGCATCCGCCGCAGGTGGGCGACCCGGTCCCGCAGGACAGGGTCGGTCAGCAGCCGGACCCCGGAATCCTCGATCCAGGCCGTGCTGTGCCCCCACCAGGTGACCTTGACCGCGGATGTCACCCCGCCACCGTACGGGCTCCGCCCGGAACCGGGCCTTCGGGGCGTCCGTGAACCGGCTGTCGGGGCACTCGTGACCCGGCTCTCAGGCGCCCCGTGGATTCGGGGCGGTTTCGCCGCCGACGCTGCGGGGCACTAATGCCGGCAGCGGAGATCGCAGCCGTTCGAAGCGAAACTCGGAGGCCCACGATGAGCATTGGCGACAAGATCAAGCACAAGGCCGAGGAAGTCACCGGCACCGTCAAGGAGAAGGTCGGCGACGCCACCGACAATGAGCGTCTACAGGCCGAGGGTGCCGCGCAGCGTACCGAGGCGCAGGTCAAGCAGGCCGGCGACCACGTCAAGGACGCCGCCCACGACACCAGGAACGCGCTGCGTCACCCCTGACTCTCGCGTACCTGACCTGGCGGGGGGGGGGGGGGGGGGGGGGGGGGGGGGGGGGGAGGGGGGGGTGGGGGGGGGGGGGGGGGGGGGGGGGAGGACGGAAGGGGGGAAGACGACGGTGCGGGAGCAGGCGTAGG
>NZ_JBVJHT010000010.1:37107-320063 GCF_055586685.1 Micromonospora sp. NPDC049529 | reverse complement strand
GGAACCAACCAAAAACCCCCCCCCAACAAACCCAGCACCCCTCCCCCCCCCCCCCCCTCCTCCCTCCCCTCCCCGGTGGGTTGTCCCCCCCCCCCCCCCCCCCCCCCCACCCGGCTTTTCGCTGGAGCACCGAACGGATCAGCCCCCCGCGTCGACCAGCGCCCGCCGGTACTCCGTCGTCCACTCGGCGTCGCGCTGGTCGTCCGGCAGGCCGTCCAGCCCCGCACGGAGGTTGTCCACCGCAGCAGCCGTGTTGCCGAGCGCCAGGTACGCCAGCCCGATGCCCATCCGGGAGAACGTCGGCGTCAGCCAGTACGCCGCGGCGGGCGGCCTCTCGGCCCCGGCGGCATCAGTGAGATCGCTCGCCTCTCCGAGCAGGCGCCCGGCGGCGGCCCGGTCTCCCAGCAGCGCGTACCCGTGCGCGGCCTGCACCGCGTCGCCAACCCGTTGCAACGCGGTCGCCCCAGGAGTGTGGTAAGCGGTGAGGAAGTGCCGCGCGATGCCGCGAGCATTCCCGCGCTGGCGCTCCAGGTAGCCACGAAAGTTCTCCGCCTGCGCGGAAAGCCTCTACCCCCAGGAAGCCGCCACTTCGGACGGTACACCCGGACAACGATCGAGGAAGTCCCACGCGGCGGGCCGCAGCAACGAATTCACATCCATTGACTTTTAATAGTTAAGTTTCCTAAACTTTCAGCCACCTGAGGCGAAGCACCACGCACTACCCCCAATCCCCCGCCTCGACCCGGCCCCGGGCCCTGGTCGGCCGAGCGCTCAAGAGCACCCGCCCCACCCGCCGTGGGGCCGATGGCGTGTACGCCGCGAAAGGTCAAACATGTCCGAGACTCCGTTCGCCCCCGCCAGACGGACCGGCAGGTCCCGACTCCTCACCGGCGCGCTGGCCCTGGTGACGGCCCTGACCGGCTCGATCACCGCGCTGGCTCCGGCCACCCCGGCATCCGCCGCCGTACTGCCCAACGGGTTCAAGAGCGTCGGCTACATGCCGTCGTGGGCCGGCAACGTGGCGAACATCCAGTACAGCAAGCTGACCCACATCAACTACTCGTTCGTGCTGCCGAACGCCAACGGCAGCCTCCAGGCGGTCGACCAGCCGGGCAAGCTCCAGCAGCTGGTCTCGCTCGGGCACGCCAACAACGTCAAGGTGCTGATCGCGGTCGGCGGCTGGAACGACGGCAACGACTCCGCCTTCGAGGCGCTGGCGGCCAACTCCGGCACCCGTACGACGTTCGTCAACAACATGGTCAACTTCGTCAACCAGTACAACCTCGACGGCGTCGACATCGACTGGGAGTACCCGGACCCGGGCACCTCGGCCAACAACTACACCCTGCTGATGCAGCAGCTCAGCACGGCGATGCACAGTCGCGGCAAGCTGCTCACGGCGGCCGTTGTCTCCGGTGGCGGCACCGCCAACGGCGTCCAGCCGGCGGTCTTCGGCTACGTCGACTTCCTCAACATCATGTTGTACGACGGCGGCGAACCGCACGCCAACTACGACTGGTCGATCAGCAACGCCCAGGGCTGGAAGAACCGGGGCCTGCCGGCGAGCAAGACGGTGCTCGGCGTGCCGTTCTACAGCCGCCCCGGCTACCTGACGTACAACCAGCTGGTGGCGCTCGACCCGGCGAACGCCAACCGGGACTGCACCACCGCCAACGGCGCCCAGCAGTGTTACAACGGCATCCCGACGGTGAAGCGCAAGACCCAGTGGGCCCTGGCCAACGCCGGCGGCATGATGAACTGGGAGCTGTCGCAGGACACGAACACCTCGACATCGCTGGTCAGCGCGATCTACGACACGGTGATGGGTGGCACCACCCCGCCGCCGTCCGGCCGGACCGGCCAGATCACCGGCCTCGCCGGCAAGTGCGTCGACATCGCGGCGGCCAGCACCGCCAACGGCACCCCGATCCAGCTCTACACCTGCAACGGCAGCACCGCGCAGCGCTGGACGGTCGGCACCGACGGCACCATCCGGGGCCTGGGCAAGTGCATGGACGTGACCAGCGCCTCGACCACCAACGGCGCCAAGATCCAGCTCTGGGACTGCAACGGCAGCGGCGCCCAGGTCTGGCAGGGCCAGTCCAACGGCACCGTACGCAACCCGGCGTCGAACAAGTGCCTCGACGTCACGGACAAGAGCACCGCCGACGGTGCCCGGCTCCAGATCTGGGACTGCTACAACACGAGCAACCAGATCTGGCAGCTCCCCTGACCTGATTGAAGGAAGGCCCCGCTCGAAGGGCCCCCGGCCGGCGCTCACCGCGTCGACCGGGGGCCCTTCGACTTACCCGTCGAGTTGACCGATCAGCCGGTCACGGCGGCGTGCCAGGTGTTCGGCTGGTCGACGGTGGCGAAGACGAGCCCGTCGGCGATCTTCCGGATGTCGACGCCGGACAGGGTGCTCGACTGGTCGTGCACCTCGACGTAGTAGCCGCTGTCACCGATCGGCAGGTCGCAGAAGAACTGCCCCTCCGGGCACGCCGGCGTCACCGGGTGCGGGTACGGGCCCTCCGTGCCGACGGGCGCGACCATGATCTGCACGGTCGGCGTCGTACCGTCCTCGAAGTTCAGCGGTGCGGTCAGCGAGTCGAACGACGTGTCGGTGCGGACCAGCACCACCCGTGAGATCGCCTCGTCGCCGGGGACCAGGTTGTGGCTGCCCGCCGCCACCACCCGCCAGCCCGCCGGCACGTACGTGATCTCGTACGGCATCGTGACCGGCTTCGGTGCGGTGGCCCGGAACGCGTCCGCGAGCTGCTGGATCGCCGTGAACGGCAGGCTGCGCTGACCGGTCCCGTGCGCCTCGATCACCGCCCACGCGTTGTCGGCGTACTGCCAGGCGACGGCGGGGGCCTGGATCGTCCTGGTGACCACCTCGCGGCTGTCCGGTCCCGTGGCCACCCCGAGCTGGACCTGACGGGGCAGTTCCGCCTGGAATCCGGGGCGCCCGCCGACGGTGAGCGGCGTGCCGGCCGTGAACCGGTCCGGCCGGAAGACGCCCGTACCGAAGACGGTCAGCGTGCCGAGGTGGTCGGCGATCGGCGGCCCGTCGCCGACGAAGACGTTGTCCTGGTAGATCATGGCGCTCTGGTATCCGGGGGTGGCCATCGACGGGTCGGTGACCCGGAAGTCGCCGACCCGGTAGCCGGCGAAGGCGTACGTCAGCGGGGTCGGGCCGGCGGTCGCGGCCGTCCCCGCCGCCGCGAGCCCGGCACCGGTCGTCGTGGCCGGCGCCCCTCCCGGCAGCGGGACCGCACCCTGGGCGACCAGGGCCACGGCCACCGCGACGACGGCGAGGCCGCCGGTCGCGCCGGTCCACTGCCCGAACACCCGCCGGCTGCGTCGCCGACGCCCGGCCGCGACGATGTCGTCAACGGTGTACGGCGCGGGCGGCTGATCCGACTGAGCGGTGGTCAACAACCGGTTCAGATCGTTTGTCATTGGTTCCGTCTCCCTCCTCGACAATGAACTGGGCGTCCTGTGTGGACAGAACCGAGCGCAGGGTGGCCAGGCCCCGCGCGGTCTGGCTCTTGACCGTCCCCGGGCTGCGACCGATCACCTCGGCCACCTCCTCGACGCTGAGCTGCTCGAAGAACCGCAGCACCAGCACCGCGCGCTGACCCGGTGGCACCCGGCGCAGCGCGGCCTGGATCCGGAGTCGCTCGGCGACCACGTCGGACCGGTCGGACTCGGACCGCTCCACCGGGGTGTGGCCGGCGGAGCGTTCCCGTCGCCAGGGCCGCCGCACCTCGTCGATCGCGGCCCGGATGACCATCCGGTACGCGTAGCCATGCGGCGAACTGACCCGCCCCCAGCGCGTGTAGAGCTTGGTCAGCGCGTTCGACACCGCGTCCTCGGCCCGGTGCCAGTCACCGCAGGTGAGGTACGCGACCCCGCGCAACGAGTCCATCCGCGTGGCGACGAACTGCCGAAAGTCCTCCTCGTCCTGTTCTTTCACCCGTACCGGCTCCTTTCGTCGCCCGAAGACGGTCGCCGCCCCCGTGGGGGTTGCACCGACCGGGCAGGAATCTCTCCCCGTTAACAGACCGCCGACCTCTTACCAAAGCCGTCACCGGGTCGGACCGACGACCCAGCGTCCGTACGGGTGCTGGCTCGTTGGGATCTGGGGATCGCCGATCGGTGAGGGGGCGCCGTGCACGTCTTCGGCCTGGCCGCACGGTGACCGGTGCCGACGAAGCCGGGGTCCTCCGCAGCGCGGAGAGTTCACAACGGGCGACCTTCCTCGAACTCTTCTTCGACCTGGTCTTCGTCTTCGCGCTGACCCGGATCTCGCAGCGGTTGATCACCGACTTCAACTCCGAGCGGCGGATCCTGCTCTCCGAGGCCGGGCAGACCCTGCTGCTCTTCCTGGCGCTCTGGCTGATCTGGACGTTCACCGCACTGGTCACCAGCCGGCTCGACCCGGACCAGCCGGCGATCCAGTTCGTGGTGGTCAGCAGCATGTTCGGCGCGATGGTGATGGCGGTCGCGGTGCCGAAGGGCTTCGGCGAACGGGCGATCGTCTTCGCCACGGCGTACATGGCGGTCCAGATCGGCCGTACGCTCTTCCTCTTCCTCGCCCATCGACGCGACCGGGACGTCCCCGCCCGGGTGTTCGTCTGGCTCGGGCTCAGCGCGGTGCCCTGGCTGCTCGGCGGGGTGGTCGACGACGAGGCCGTACGCGGCGTGCTCTGGACCATCGCCATCCTGCTCGACTACGGCGGCGCGGTCACCGGCTGGCCCATCCCGAAGCTCGGCCGGGCGCCCACCACCGAGCTGCCGATCGCCGGTGAGCACCTGGCCGAGCGTTACCAGCAGTTCCTACTGGTCACCCTGGGTGAGTCGATCCTGGTCATCGGCCTGACCTTCAGCGGCTCCAGCTTCGCCGGCGACCGGACCGCCGCCTTCCTGCTGGCGTTCCTGACCACGGTGCTGCTCTGGCGGGTCTACTTCCACCAGGCCGGACACCTGCTGCCGATGGCGATCACCACCGCCCGCCAACCGGCCCGGTTCGGCCGGGCAATGTCCTTCTCCCACCTGTTCATGATCGCCGGCATCGTGCTCACCGCGGTCGGCTACGAACTCTCCATCGCCCATCCGCTCGGGCACACCACCCCGGTCTGGCTCTACACCATCCTCGGCGGCCCCGCGCTCTTCCTCGCCGGCCGGGCCCAGTTCGAGTACCAGGTGTTCGCGCGGGTCTCCCGGTCCCGGATCGGCGGGCTGGTGGTGCTGGGACTGCTGGTACCGGTGCTCGTGCACGTACCACCGCTGACGGTCAGCGCCGCCGCGGCGGCGGTACTGCTGGCGGTCGCGGTCGCCGACGCCCTCCGCTCCCGACGCCGCTCCACCCCCGAAACCCCCACCCCACCCACCTGACCGCTCCCTCCTCCGCAGAACCGCCCACTCTTGTAGAGAAAGAGTGGCTATTCCCGCGCGGGAAGCCACTCTTTCTCTACAATTGCGCGATCTTGGGGGGGTGAGGGGGGTGGGGGCGTTAGTGGGTTTGGGAGAGGGCGTGTTGGGCTAGGAGTTCGCCGTGTTTGTCGGCGGAGGAGTGGCCGTCGGCGAGTTGCTGGCGGGCCTGGTCGCGCAGGGCCGACATCGCCGGGTTGACCTCGGCCAGGGTCAGTTCGACCTCGCTGACGTGCAGGTCCAGCCCGAGCAGGTCGCCGAAGATCCGCCGGTAGTACGGGGTGGCGTGGTCCCAGCCCTCGCGCGGGGTGCCGGGGCCGTAGCCGCCGCCCCGGCTGGTGACGAGTGCGGCCGGACGTCCGGCCAGCAGCGGTTCCGACCCGCCGAGCACCCGTGGTTCGGTCAGCAGCAGGTCGATCCAGGCCTTCACGTGCTGGGAGACGCCGTAGTTGTAGAGCGGGACGGCCAGCAGGTACGCGTCGGCGGCAAGCAGTTCGTCCACCAGGGACGTGGCGAACGCGGTGGCCCGGGTCTGCTCCTCGGTGCGCTGGTCGGCGGGGACGAACCCGGCCGAGACCGCCGCGGTCCAGTCCTGCACCGGGATCGGTGCGGCGGCGAGGTCGCGCCGGATGATCCGACCGGTCGGGTGGGTACGGGACCACGCCTTCTCGGCCGTGTCGGCGACCGCGCGGCTGGTGGACCGCTCGCCGAGGATGCTCGAGTCGAGTCGGAACAGGGTCACTGCTACCTCCTGTAAAATCGTCTGTGTTGACGATTAAATTAAGCACAGAACATCTCCGAGACCCCATAGCTGTGATTTACATCATCTGAGTGACAGCAGAGTTGTTACGCAGAACATCTTTGTTACAGATTATCTGCACGGTGAGTACACTGGTCCCCGTGTCTCAGGAAGCAGCTACCGCGCCAGCCGTCCCCGGATCCGTCGACCGCGGTGAGCAGACGGCCGCCGCGTTGCTCAAGGACGACTTCGGCTGGTCGCTCGGCGTGATCCTGCGGCGATACCTGCGGGCGGTGGAGGAGATCGTCGCCGACGTACCCGGCGGTCCACGGGGCTACCAGGTGATCAACTCGGCGATACAGAACCTCGCCGTGAACCAGGGCGCCATGGCCGCGCAACTGGGCATCGACCGGACGGTGCTGACGTACCTGATCGACGACCTGGAAGCCGCCGGGCTCGTCACCCGCCAGCCCGATCCGACCGACCGGCGCAGTCGCCGGGTGGTCGCCACCGAGGCCGGACAGGCCCTCTGGCGGGACCGGCACAACGCCTTCGCCCAGACCGAGGCGGACATCCTGTCGGTGCTCGGCAACGACCAGGCGGCCTTCAAGGAACTGCTGCAACGGGTGGCGATGCACGCCGACCGCCTCGACCCGGTGAACAACGCCTGCCAGGTGGTCGAGGACCTCACCGAGGACCGGGGTCCGCGCCCCCGCCGCCGGCCGAGCCGCACCTGACGGTCGACGGACGTACGACGGTCAGAGCAGGTCTTCGAGGCTGATCGGTAGTTTGCGGACCCGGCGCCCGGTCGCGTGGTGTACGGCGTTCGCGATCGCGGCGGCGGCCCCGACGAGACCGATCTCCCCGACCCCCTTCACCCCGAGCGGGTTCACCACCCGGTCGACGCCCTCGATCGTCTCCACCACCACGTCGGGCGCGTCCGCGTTCACCGGGATCAGATAGTCGTTGAAACTCGGGTTCGCCCACCGTCCGGTGCGCGGGTCCATCCACGTGGCCTCCAGCAGCGCCTGGCTCATCCCCCACAGCATGCCGCCCATCAACTGGCTGTGCGCCGTCTTGCGGTTGAGCACCCGGCCCGGCGCGAAGACCCCCACCATCCGGCGTACCCGGATCAGGCCCAGGTCCGCGTCGACGGCGACCTCGGCGAACTGCGCACCGAACGTGTGCATGCCGTACGGCGTGGTCAGCGGTGGCGGGGTCCACACACCGAGCGCCTCGACGTCCGGCGTCATGCCGCGAACCAGCATCTCGGCGTACGTCTCGCCGACCCCGGCCTGGTCGTAGAGCCGCATCCGGCCGTCGGCGACGGTGACCGTCTCGGGGTGCGCCCCGTGCAACGGCGAACGCGGGTCGGCGACGGCCCGCGCGACGAGTTGCCGGCGCAGTTCGGTGGCGGCGAGGTGCACGGCGGCGCTGACCGCACCGGTGCCGGCGGACCCGACGGCGGCGGTGATGTTCGGCAGGTCGCTGCTGCCGCCGACGAACCGCACCCGTCCGACCGGCAGGCCGAGACCGTCGGCGGCGACCTGCCGCATCGCGGTGGTGACCCCGGTGCCGAACTCCGACACGCCCGCCTCGATCACCGCGCTGCCGTCGGCGTAGAGCCGGGCGCGGGCGCGTTGCTGGTTCGGTGGCACCGCGTGCGGGTACGCCGCCCCGGCCATCCCGGTCCCGATCAGCCAGTTCCCCTCCCGGCGGCGGCCCGGTGCCGGGTCCCGACCGGCCCAGCCGAACAGGTCGGCGGCCCGCCGGTAACACTCCCGCAGGCCGTTGCTCGACCACTGGTTACCGGTGCTCGGGTCGGTCTCGGCGAAGTTGCGCAGCCGCAGCTCGACCGGGTCGACGTCGACCTCCAGCGCCAACTCGTCCATCGCGCATTCGAGGGCGAACATGCCGGACGCCTCGCCGGGGGCGCGCATGAACGTGGGGGTGATGGTGTTGCCGCGCGCCAACCGGTAGACCCCCTCGTAGTTCGCGCAGTCGTAGAACACCCCGGGCGACTGGAGTGACGGCTCGGCCCAGTCGTCGAACGGCGAGGTGAGCGAGAGCTTGTGGTGGCGCAGCGCGGTGAGCCGGCCGTCGGAACGGGCACCGATGGTGATCCGCTGCTCCTGTTCCTCCCGGTGGCCGCAGGAGTGGAACATCTGCTCCCGGTTCAGGGCGAGCCGGACCGGCCGGTTCACCTGGCGGGCGGCGAGCGCGGCCAGGGTGACGTGCGGCCAGATCATCGCCTTGGAGCCGAAGCTGCCGCCGACGTACTCGCTGACCACCCTGATCTGACCGGGGGCCAGGCCGAGCAGGGTGGAGACGGTCATCTGGGTGGCGGTCGGCCCCTGGGTGCTGTCGTAGAGGGTGAGCCGGTCGACGTCGTCCCAGATCGCGGTGGTCGCCGACGGCTCGATCGGGTTGTGATGATTGGGCGCGAACGTGTACGTCAGGTCGAGCCGGTGCTTCGCCTGACCGAGCCCCGCCTCGACATCGCCGCGCTGGCTCCGGCCGGGCAGCATGCCGCCGAAGATCCGCTGCGGCTCGTACGCCTGGTCGCGTACCTCGTCGAGCACGGTGTGGGCGGGCAGTTCCGCGTAGTCGATCCGGAGCTGGTTGGCCGCGTGTTCGGCCCGCTCGACGCTGTCGGCGACGACGATCGCGACCGGCTGCCCGGCGTAGTACACCATCTCGTCCTGCATCGGGAAGAAGCTCTCCCCCGGTGCGGCGAGCCCGACCAGCGACGGCAGCAGCCTCGGCCGGCCGGGGATCTTCGGCAGGTTGAGGTGGCTCAGTACGGCGACCACGCCCTCGGTCCGGTCCGTCCGGCCGGTGTCGATCGCGATCACCCGGCCACTGGCGATCCGGGCACCGACCAGGACGGCGTGCACCAGTCCGGGGAACACCAGTTCGGCGGTGTACCGGGCCGCCCCGCTGACCTTCGCCCGTCCGTCGACCCGGTCGAGCGCGAGACCGACGGCCGGGCTCATGTCGTGCCTCCGGTGGCCGGGCTCATGTCGTACCCCCGATGGCCGTCGCGGTCTGCCAGTTGTCGTCGGTGATCGCCTGCAACGCGCGCACGATCGACCGCCGGGCCAGCTCGATCTTGAACTCGTTCATGCCGTGCGGGACCGCCGGTTGCAACTCCTCCCGCGCGGCGGCGATGAAGTTCTCCGTCGTCGGGCGGCCCCCGATCAGCATCCGTTCCGCCTGGCGGGCCCGCCACGGTTTGGTGGCGACACCGCCGAGGGCCAGCCGGATCTCGCTGATCATCCCGCCGTGCAGGTGGATCGCGACGGCGACCGAGACGAGTGCGAACTCGTACGACTCCCGGTCGCGGACCTTGAGGTAGTGCGACCTGGCGGCGGCGGGTGTGGCCGGTACCTCGACCGACACGATCAGCTCGCCGTGTTCGAGCGGATGTTCCCGTTCCGGGGTGTCGCCGGGGAGCAGGAAGAAGTCGTCGATGGCGATCGACCGCCGGCCGGACGGACCCTCGGTGTGCACCACCGCGTCCAGCGCGACCAGGGCGACGGCCAGGTCGGACGGGTGGGTGGCGATGCAGAGTTCGCTGGTGCCGAGAATCGCGTGGCCCCGGTTGACGCCGTGCAGTGCGGCACAGCCGCTGCGGGGGGCCCGCTTGTTGCAGCCGGCGGCGAGGTCGCGGAAGTAGCCGCAGCGGACCCGTTGCATCAGGTTGCCGCCGATGGAGGCCATGTTGCGCAGTTGCGGGGAGGCGCCGAGGAACAGAGCCCGGGAGATCACCGGGAACTGCTGCCGGACCAGCTGGGCCTGGGCCACGTCGCTCATCCGGGCGGTGGCGCCGATCCGCAGCCCGCCGCCGCCGTCGATCGACTCGATCTGGCGCAGCGGCAGGTCGTTGATGTCGACCAGTCGGGCGGGCTGTTCGACGTAGATCCGCAGCAGGTCGACCTGGGTGGTGCCACCGGCCAGGAAGGTGCTGTCGGGGTCGCTGCTGACCGCGCCGACCGCGGTGGCCACGTCCGCGACCCGCGAGTAGCTAACCGGCCGCATCGTTCCCCCCGCCACTGCCCGCGCTCCCGCTCCGGCTGCCGCTGCCGCCGTCGAAGGCGGCGTCGCGTACCTGGCGGATCGCCGCTCGGATGTTCGGGTACGCCGCGCAGCGGCACAGGTTGCCGCTCATCCATTCGGCGATCTGCGAGTCGTCCGACGGGTGCCCCTCGGCGAGGAAGGCGACCGCCGACATGATCTGTCCGGGGGTGCAGTAGCCGCACTGGAAGGCGTCCCGCTCGATGAACGCGGTCTGCATGGGATGCGGTTCGCCGTTGCCGGCGAGCCCCTCGATCGTGGTGATCTCCCGCATCTCGCAGGTGATCGCCAGGGTGAGGCAGGCCAGCACCCGCCGTTTGTCCACCCAGACCGTGCAGGCACCGCAGGCACCCTGGTTGCAGCCCTTCTTGGTGCCGGTCAGGTCGAGCCGGTCGCGCAGCGCGTCGAGCAGGCTCACCCGGGGTTCGATCGGGAACGTACGCGGCACGCCGTTGACCGAGAGTGTGATCATCACTTCTCCCGGGCCGCGTACGACCGCCGTGTCGGCGGTGCCCACCGCCCCGACGTACGACTTCATCCCGCACCACCCCCGCTTCCCGGTCCAGGCGAGGGTATCCAGAATTCCGCCTCTATCCGACAAAAACCTCAATGCTGGCGGGGCACTCGGGGGTGTGGTTCACCGCAGTCGAGGGCTGCGGGTTACCGGTTCACCAACGGAGGCCCGCCTCATGGTGACGCTCAGGATGGACCCGTACCGTTTTCCGGGTGAATGGAACCTGGGAGTGGAACACCAGCTCGTTGCTCGCCGCCGAGCCATCGCCCGACTCGGGCGGGATCGTCGGCTTCGTCACCGGCCTGATGGAGAAACTCGGTGGTCCGGGGGCCGGCCTCGCGGTGGCCCTGGAGAACCTGTTTCCGCCGATCCCGAGCGAGGTGATCCTGCCGCTGGCCGGATTCACCGCCAGCCAGGGCGACCTGAGCCTGGCCAGCGCGATCATCTGGACCACCATCGGTTCGGTGGTCGGCGCGCTCGCCCTCTACTACGTGGGTGCGCTGCTCGGCCGCGACCGGGTACGCGCGATCGCCGCGAAACTGCCGTTGGTGAAGCTCGCCGACGTGGACCGGACCGAGGCGTGGTTCCTCCGGCACGGCGTGCAGGCGGTTTTCTTCGGTCGGATGATTCCGGTCTTCCGCAGCCTCATCTCCATCCCGGCCGGGGTGGAACGGATGCGGGTCACCACGTTCCTGCTCTACACCGCGCTGGGCAGCCTGATCTGGAACACGGTCTTCGTGATGGCCGGTTACCTGCTCGGCGAGAACTGGCACGTGGTGGAGGGCTACGTCGGCATCCTCCAGAACGTCGTGATCGTCGTCTGCGTCGTCGCGGTGGGCTGGTTCGTCACCACCCGGCTGCTCCGGGCCCGCCGGGCCCGACTCTCGCCCGAGGATGAGCCGGAGACGCCGCAGGACCGGCCGACGCCGGACGCCTACGCCGGTTACCCGGCACCGGACGCGTATGCCGGTTATCCAACACCGGACGGTTACCCCGGTCACCAGGGGCAGCCCGATCCGGTGGCGCAGGCCCGCGCCTCCCGGGGCACCCTCTACGGCACCCCGCGCCGGCCAACCGATCAGTGGTGAATCGACCAGTGGTGAATCGATCACGATAGCCGGCATCGGGGACCACTGTGGACGGCAACGGACGCCGTACGAGCCCCCCGGCCCCGTACGGCGTCCGCCCCCGTTGCGTCCCGTTCAGACGCCGACCGGCTGCCGCACGACACCGTCGTCGTGGGCTTCGCCGTGGGAGAGGGTGGGCAGCCAGGACAGCCAGCGCGGCAGGTACCAGTTCCGTTCGCGGAGCAGGACCATCACCGACGGCAGCAGTACGGCCCGGACGATGGTGGCGTCGATCAGGACGGCGATGGCCAGGCCGAAGCCGAGTTCCTTCATCGAGACCAGCGAGCCGGTGGTGAACAGCCCGAACACCGCGACCATGACCAGGGCGGCGCTGGTGATGGTGCCGGCGGTGCCCCGGATGCCCCGGGAGACGGCGAGTTTGGTCGGCCAGCCCCGGTCGTGGCCCTCGCGGATCCGGCTGAGCACGAAGACGTGGTAGTCCATCGAGAGCCCGAACAGGATCACGAAGAGGAACAGCGGCACCCAGTTGGTGACCGCGCCGGCTGATTCGAAGTTGAGCACGCTCTCCCCCCAGCCGTGCTGGAAGACCAACACCAGCAGCCCGTACGCGGCGGCGACGGAGAGCAGGTTGAGCACGATCGCGGTCAGTGCCACCACCAGTGACCGGAACGAGACGAGCAGCAGCAGGAAGGCCAGGCCGAGCACGAAGCCGAACACCAGCGGGGCGCTGCGACCCATCGCGCGGTTGTAGTCGACCGAGTCGGCGGCCCGTCCGGTGAGCAGCGCCTCGGCCCCGTCGACGCCCTCGACCGTACGCGGGATGACGTCCTCGCGCAGGGTCCGTACGGCCTGCTCGGAGGTGGTGTCGATGCCGGTGCCGGAAAGTCCGGCGCTGACCACGGCGAGCGTCCGGTTGGGGTTGACCTCGACTGTCACCGGCTCGTGCAGTGCCCCGCTGGCCAGCGCCTCGGTCTTGAACCGGTCGATGGCGGCGGTCAGTGCCGGGGTGGTGACATCGTCGGCGTGGACGGCGAGTACGGCCGGGTCGCCGCCGCCGGGGAAGGCGGCCCCGACCCGCAGGTAGGTGTCCAGCGCGGGGGCGGAGGTCTTGAGCGCGGTGATGTCCTCCTCGGCGGTGCGCATGCCCAGTGCCGGCAGGGCGAGGGCGAGCAGCGCGACGCCTGCCACGATCGCGGAGAAGCCGGGCCGGCGCAGCACGAGGTTGAGGAACCGGGCCCAGCCCCGACTGTTCGCCTCGCGCCGGTAGAGCCCCGGCACCCGGCCGAGGTCGATCCGGTCGCCGAGCTTGGACAGCACGGCCGGCAGCACGGTGAGCGAGCCGAGGGCGGCGATCGCGACCACCAGGATGGTGCCGGTGGCGAGGCTGGCGAAGACGGTGTCGCGGGTGAGGAACATGCCCGAGGTGGCGATGATGACGGTCAGCGCGGAGATCAGCACGGCCCGGCCGGAGGTGGCCGCCGCGATCGCCAGGGCCCGTTCCGGGTCGGCGCCCCGAGCCCGCTCCTCCCGTTCCCGGCGCAGGTAGAACAGGCAGTAGTCGACGCCGACGGCGAGCCCCATCAGCAGCATCAGGTGCATCGTGGTGTCGACCGCCGGCACCAGCCGGCTGGCGGCGGCGAGCAGGCCGAGGGAGGCCAGGAACGCGGTCAGGGCCAGGCCCATCGGGAGTACGGCGGCCAGCAGCGCGCCGAACGCCACGATCAGGATCCCGAGCGTGACCGGGATCGACAGCAGCGACAGCCGGTGCATGTCGCCGGCCAGGATCTCGTTGATCGACTGGTCCAGGCTGGCGTCCCCGGTCTGGGCCACCAGCAGGTCCGGATGCTCCCGTTGCACCCCCGCGACGGCGTCGCGTACGGCGTCGACCCGGTCGACGGCGGTGTCGGCCGGCCCGGACAGGTCGAACGTGACCAGGGCGGAGTGCCGGTCGGCCGAGATCGCGGCGGCGGTGACGTTCTCCACCCGGCCGGTACCCTCGACCGCGGCGACCGTGGCGGCGACGGCGCTCGTGAAGGCGGGCGCGTCGGCGAGCTGGTCGTCGCTGTGGATGAGCACCATCTCGCCGGCCCGGTCGGGGAAACCGGCGTCGGCGATGAGTTCGGTGGCCCGACCCGACTCGCCGTGGCCGTAGGAGCTGTCGGCGGCCTGCACGGTGCCGATGCCGGCACTGAGCGCGGTCGCCACGACCACGAACAGCAGCCAGCCGACGATGGCGGTGGTCCGGTGCCGGGCACTCCAGCCGGCGATCCGGGCGGCGAGGTTGCCGGGCCGCTGGTGGCGCGGTCGGGCGTACGGGTCCGGCCGGGGTGACGGCGGCGGAAGAACGGTCGTCGTGGTCATGCCTCGACGCTATGAGCCGGGCGGTTCCGGATCGATCCAGCTCACACCCCGGTTGCCGGTAGGGCTGTCCGGGCCGCCGGGGTAGGGCAGACCCGACCCGTACGGGTTCACCCGGACCCGTACGCGCCGGGTGTCTCCACCAACGATGTCGGGCAGCGTGGTCCGACCGTCATCCAGCTGTCGAGGTTCAGCTGTCGGGAGTGGTCGCCCGAAGGTCGCGCCTTCCGGACCGCCCTGCGGGGGACATCGGACGTAGATTCGTCGGCATGCGCGTACTGTTCGCCAGCCTCGCCTCGGTCGGGCACACCTATCCGCTGATCCCGCTGGCGATCGCCGCCCGCAACGCCGGCCACGAGGTGCACTTCGCCGCCGGTGAGGACGTGCACGGACCGCTGATCGCCAACGGGCTGCGGCCGTTCCGTCCGGCGGACTCGTTCTACGAGATGTACGCCGAGGACCTGGAACCCGAACTGGCACGGTTGCGGCCCGATCTCGTCGTACACGAATGGGGTGTGCCGGGAGCCGCCGTTGCCGCGGCCCGCGCCGGAATCCCCGGCATCTGGCACGGATTCGGGCGGATGATTCCCGAAGGGATCGGCTTCGAGCTGCCCACCCGGAACACCGAGGCTCCCGGACGGCCACACCTCGACATCTGCCCACCCTCCCTCCAGGACA
Organism: Micromonospora sp. NPDC049529; assembly: GCF_055586685.1. Taxonomy (NCBI): domain Bacteria; kingdom Bacillati; phylum Actinomycetota; class Actinomycetes; order Micromonosporales; family Micromonosporaceae; genus Micromonospora; species Micromonospora sp. NPDC049529. The sequence continues at coordinate 305,173 of NZ_JBVJHT010000010.1, read as the reverse complement.
AGGACTTCCTCACCAGCGAGGACCGGATCGTCCTGCGTCCCGTGCCCTACTCCGCGCCGGGCGTACTGCCGACCTGGAGCGGCCGGCACGATTCGAAGCCACTGGTGTACCTGACGCTCGGCACCGCGTTCGGAACCCCGGAACTGCTCACCACGGCGATCGAGGCACTGGCCGGGCTCGACGCGCGCGTGGTGGTCGCGACCGGCCGACTGCGCCCGGAGCAGCTCGGCGACGTACCGGAGAACGTTGCCGTACGGGCGTGGGTGCCGCAGGCGGAACTGCTGCCGTACGTCGACGCGGTGGTCCACCACGGCGGCAGCGGCACCACCCTCGGCGCGCTCAGCGTCGGCGTCCCGCAGTTGTTCCTGCCCCAGGGGGCCGACCAGTTCGCCAACGCCGACGCGGTCAGCGGGGCCGGCGCCGGACTGCGCCTGCTCCCCGACGAGGTGAGTGCGGACGCCGTCGCCGAGCAGGTCAGGAAGCTGCTGCCGCAGTACGGGCGGACCGGTCCCCGCGACGCGGCCCGTGCCATCGCCGAGGAGATCGCCGCCATGCCCTCCCCGGACGAGGTCGCCCGCCGCCTACCCGAGTACGCCGCTCGCGGGCGAAGCACCCGCACCGGTTCGGTACGTTTCCGCCTCGGCGGACCCGACGACGCCGAGCAGATCGCGGTCCTGCACGCCGAGAGTTGGCGCCGCCACTACCGGGGCGCGTACGCCGACGCGTACCTCGACGGCGACGTCACGACCGAACGCCGCGCGGTGTGGTCGGCCCGGCTCGCTGCGGCGACCAACAGCGAGACCGTCGTCGCCGAGCAGGACGGCCGGTTGGCCGGCTTCGTCCACGTCATCTTCGACCACGACCCGGTGTGGGGCAGCCTGGTCGACAACCTGCACGTCGTCGGCGACCGGCACCGGGCGGGCGTCGGTAGCCGGCTGCTCGGTCACGCCGCCCGAGCCGTCGCCGAGCGGGCGACCGGCAACAACATGTATCTGTGGGTGTTGGAGCAGAACACCGACGCGCAGCGGTTCTACCGCGCACGCGGGGCGACGCACGCGGAGACCGCGCTGGCGGAGGCACCGGGCGGAGAGCCGGCCCGGCTCAACGGCGCTCCGCGCAAGTTCCGGATGACCTGGCCGGACGCCACCGCCCTGAGCCGTTCAGTCTGACCACCACCAGGCCCGGCGGGCTGCTGGGCCCGAAAAACGGCCGCCGGGCCGGTCCGCTCGTCGTGACGGGCGGACCGGCCCCGAATCGACCACCGGCCGGAGCCGGGCGTCGGATCAGGCCGGAGCCTGCTCGGCGTCGAACTCGAAGATCTCGCGCACCTCGACCTCGACCTCGTCGAACAGGTCGGCGTACCGCTGGGCGAACTCGACGGCCTCGGCCCGGTCCTTGAAGTTCAGCAGCGCGAAGCCGCCGATGACCTCCTTGGCGTCGACAAACGGCCCGTCGGTCACGGCGGTGCCCGCACCCCGCGACTTACGGACCAGGGCACCCCGCTCGGACGGGTGGACGCCTTCGGCCGTGATCAGAATGCCCTTCTCGACCGCATCCTGGATGAACGCCCCCATTTTGCCGATGAACTCCTGGCTGGGGTTCCACGCCTCCGGGGCGCGCTCGTCGAGCCGGTGCATCATCAAAAACCGCATTACCGCTCCCATGTTGTCGTATCGGGCTGTGGTCCGGGCCGCCCCGGACGTCGTGACCAGCCGTCACAACCCCGTCGTACGACGGCACCCCGTCTCGACATTTTCCACCGAAGAAATTTTCGGCGGCCGCTACCGGCCGGTTTCCAGCGCCTGACGGGCCGGCAGGGCGAACTGGTCGGGCCCGGTGTCGAGGGCGGACCGGCGGTGCGGGTTGGCGAGGTAGAACTCGATCACCTCGGCGAGACGGTCGTCGGAGACGGCACAGTCCGGGGCGCCGAGCTGGACGTACCGTCGGTTTTCGGTGTTTTCCGGCGCAGGTGAACGCCCTTCCGGGCGCGGTAGACCGTCTCGATCCGCTCCCAACCGATGACGTCACCGCCGACCGCGACGCCCTGCGCCGTGATGGCGACGTGCCCGGACCGGCGCAGCCGCTCGAAGGCGCCCATGGCGAGCGCGATGGCCGCCGCACCGGTGATGGTCGACCCGATCACACCGAACCAGGTACTGTCCGCGCCCACCCGCGCGCCGGAGAGAAACAGCCCACTCCAGGCGAAACCGGTGGTCCCGACCGCGTTGATGGCGACCGCGCCCCACGACCACCGGCCGAGCAGACCCGGATGTACGCCGTCAGGCAGGACCAGTGCCGCCTGCCAGCGCAAATCCGCCCGCCGTTTCCGGGTGCGCAGCCAGCGGGTGCCGGCGAAGTGCAGACCGGCGCTGACCAGCACGACGAACTCGACATCGGGGGCGGCGGCACCCATCCGCCGGCCGTACTCCCACAGGGCCGCGCTGACGGCGACGATCGCGGACGCCGCGAGGGCGGCCAACGCCGTACGGACCCGACGCGGCCGATTCCGCCGCGACTCCTCGATGACATGCACTCGGTGTCCCCGTTCGCCCCGTCGAACCAGCCCTCCGATCGCCCGGACCCCGAGAGCATCGACACATCGTGTCGATCGTGGCCCCGGACATCGAGGGTGGCTGGATCTCGCTGGTCGGCGTCCCACTCGCGCCGAACGGGGTCGACGGCCCGGAGTGCGTCCTGGTCGTCTGGGTGCGGGCACTACCGGCGTACGCGTCGGCCGCCGTCTCGGAATCCTCCTGCGGGGTGTGAGGTGGCCCGGTCGATCATCGCTCCCGCGCCGCATCTACCCTTGCGTCCATTGTGGATCTGTCGCCTCGACGCCCAGCCCTGGCCCTGCGCGCAGGCACGGCTTGACCTGGTCGACGGTTTCCGCGACCGGACGCTGAGTCTGACCCTGTACCTCGCCGGCCAGTTCGTCGAGGCGCTGGGCGACCTCAACGCCATCGACCCCGAGTTGGGCAGGCCGCCCGACTCGCGCGTCCTCTACGAGCGCTTCATCGGCTGGGTACCCGTGCGCCGTACCTGATGGGGAGCGGACCACGGAGCACGACGGAAGGAGCTTGCTGGTGACGGACGAGGACGACGACGACCTGAGTGCACCGCATCGACCCGGAGACGACTGGCTCTGCCGCGACGATGGCCTGGAGTGGCCGTGCGCGATCTTCCGGCGCCGGATGTGGGTGCTCTATCCCAATGATCCCCATCGGTTGGCCGCCTTCATGCGCCACTTTCGGGACAAGGCGGCACCCGCATTGCCGGAACTAACCGCCAAACAGGTCGAGGACCGGTTCATTGGCTGGATAAAGGATCCTCCGACCCGCCGCCGACTCCGCGCGATCTGACGACGACCCGACAAGCGGCCGACGGGTGCGGTCAACCTCGACCGCACCCGTCCTCACGTCGAGAAAGCTAGCTCGCGTTGATAATGACGTAGATGTCGCCGCCATTGCCGCCGTTGGCGCTTCCGGAAGAGATGCCGTTGACGGCGTCGACGGAGGTGTCGGTACTCCCGCTGGTCCCGTTGCATGCAGTTCCTGACGGAATTGCGTCCGGCCGAGCGGCGGAGGGCTCCGCCGCGTTTTCTCGACCGGTGCTGTTCTGAATCTGGTTGTTGCTGTTCAGCGGGTTTGTCTGACCCGCGTACTCACCCAGATCCTCCGCCTGGTCGGCGCCCTGTCCCTCACCGTTCTCGCCGCCGTTGCCACCATTGCCGGCTTTGAGATGCACTTGGACGGGGGCGCCGTCGGGGTCGGTCGACGTAGCCGCCACGTTGCCGCTGTTGGGGGCGTCGACAGCGGTATCGGCACTCGCTTCGGGAGCGGCCCCCGGCCGAAGGGTTTCCGAAGGATCGTCGGAGGGCTCCACGTCCTGCTCGGTGTCTCCCGGGTCAGCCTCCGAGTCTTCGTCATCGGTGCTGTTCTGAATCTGGTTGTTACTGTTCTGCGGGTTCGTCTGACCCGCGTACTCTCCCAGATCCTCTGCCTGGTCGGCGCCTTGTCCAGCGCCACTCGCGCCGCCGTCGCCGCCGTCGCCGGCCTGTAGATGCAGGCGAACGGGGGCGCGGTCCGGGTCGGTCAACGTGACCGTCAGGCTGCCACCGTCGCCGCCGTTGACGTCACCGGACGCGATGTTGTTCCGAGCCCAGAGGGTGGTGTTCGTGTTCCCCCCGCATTGGTTGGCGCCCGGACCGATCCGTTGAACGACATCCGCGTCGGGTGGGGTGGATGCCTGGGCGACTCCGTGACCCGCAACGAGCAGAATAGTCCCGGCGAACACCATACCGAGGAATCTCTGGGACATGTCTTGGCCGCTCCTCTCGTTCCAAACAGATGACGGCTGAATCGTGGCCAATCTCTGTACGCACTCAGGACGAGGTTCCGGTGGGGTTTCCCTGTAGCGGGAAGCCCGGACCTAGAGGGTAGCGGGTCAGTTCCAGTGTCGCGTGACTGATTTTCTTTGCCGAGGGCAGCCTTTCCTGACACGTCCGAAGATGCCGCAAAGTATGTGTTTCAGAGTTGGCCGCCGAAGAAGCCGAAGCGGGAGAGCGGACCGATCAGCTCACGCTCCTCATAGGCGAGGTGCGACAGCAGGGCATCGGTGAGGACGTCGACCGCTTCCTGGATGCCGGAAAGGTCGTCCGGATGGGTCACCAGGTCGACCAGGGCGCGGTCCACCCCTTCGAGCACCTCGTGAATGACCTGGTGCTCCTGGTCGAGCCGGTCGATCACCGCGGCCAGGTTCCGGTCCGATGCCTTCAGGTACGGGAAAATGCTGCCGCTCTCCATCGTGTGGTGCTGGGTCAGCGACACGCAGTACGACTGGCAGAAGGAGCCCAGGGTCCAGTTGTTCGACCGCAGTGTCATCGTATTCAGTTCGCCCCGAGCGGCTCCGACGTCCAGGGCGTTGGCGCGTACCTGGTCGAGGATGTCGCGTACCCGGACAAGCTCCTCCCGGTAGTGGTCGTGCACCTCGATCAGGTGCTTGCCGGCGGAGAGTCCACGGCCGTCGAACCGCACCTCCTCGGCGGGCTCGGACACGCTCGGCCGGGTGCTCTCGTCCCAGACCTCGGTGCTGCTGTGCCGGGTCCGGGGCGGCGGCGTGGGCGTGAGTCCGGTACGGCTGGTCACCCAGTGGTCGGTGTCGGTCACGGGTCTTCCTGTCTCTGAGGTGTGAATCAGCTCGCGTCTCTGCGGTGTGAATCGGCTCGCGAACACGGTCAGCGGGGCCAGTTCCGCCACTGTCGCAGTGTCGGACCGATGGTCTTCTCCTCGAAGTCGAGGTGGGCCAGCAGGTCGTCACCGACCTCACGCAAGGCGGCGATCAGGCGTTTCCTGGTCTCCGGCCGGTCGTCGCCGCCGAGCAGGTCGGCCAGCGCCTCGACCTGGTCGAGGCGGTCGGAGATCCGGCGGTGGTCGGCCTCCAGCCGCTTGACCGCCGGGGCGAGCGCCGGATTGGACCGGCGCACGGCCGGAAAGAGTCGGACGTCCTCGTTGCCGTGGTGCGAGTGGACCAGGCGGCACCAGGTCAGGCAGTTGGTGCGGAGCTGCCAGAGCGGGCCACGGGTCTGCAACGCGCGCACGGTCGAGCGGACCCGGTCCGGTGACGCGCCCCGGCCGACCTGGTCGGCGAGCTTGCGGAGCTGGTTGAGGTCACGGCGCAGCACGCCGTGGATCCACTTCAGCTCGGCGACCAGGTGCTCCCCCGGCGCCGGTCGGGAAGCGCCCGACCGGGGAGCGTGTGCGCGACTCATGGGCCCGACCGTACCAGATCGTTGATGCGTACCAATAATTAGGTGTGGTAAATCATTTTGCCTCTGCTAACATAACCGCATGACGGTCGAGCAGACCCGGTCCCGGCGGGCGGTGGACCGCATCGGCCTGCTGCTGGCGCGGCACGGCGGGATCAGCAACGCCCGGATGCGCCAGGCGCTGGAGGCTACCGGCCTGAGCACCCGCGCCGGCATCACCCTGATGCACCTCGCCGAGAACGGCCCGATCGGGCAGCAGGCGCTCGTCGAGGCACTCGGTGTCGATCCCAGCGCCCTGGTCGCCATCCTCAACGACCTCGAACGGGACAACCTGGTCGAACGGCGCCGCGACCCGGCCGACCGGCGCCGGCACATCGTCGTGCTCACCGAGGCCGGCACCTCGGCCCTGACCAGGGTCGACGCCGTGATGGCGGCGGTGGAGCGGGAACTTCTCACCGATCTCGACGCCGACGAGATCGCCACCCTGCACGCGCTGCTGATCCGGATCAACACCGCCGTCGACGACGACGCCTGCCGCGAGCACTGACCCGCCCACCCCACCCGCGCCCCAGGGGTACGCCGACCCACAGCGGGTACGCCCCAGCGACGAGCACCGGGGCCGCGCCGAGCGCTCCGGTCGTACGGGGAGGAGCCGGCGCGATGATCGAGCTACCGACCGAGGAGGACCCTCGCCTGGAGGCGACGTACCGCTCCGACCGGGTCTGGAGCGGTGTGACCACCAGCGGCGACGGGCGGGTCTTCGTCAGCTTCCCCAACGCCGACCGGCCCGGAATCCAGGTGGCCGAGCTCGGTCCCGACGGCCAGCACGTGCCGTACCCGAACGCCGCCTGGAACGCCGTCCGGGACGACCACGACCCGGAAGGCGCGTTCGTCCAGGTCAACGGCTTGCGGATCGGGCCGGACGGGCGGCTCTGGATCATCGACGCGGGCGCGCCCGGCGTCGGTCGGCCGACGATTGCGGGCGCCGCCCGGCTCATCGTGGTGAACCTGACCACCGACACCGTCAGCGACGTCTACGACCTCAGTCCGGCGACCCGACCCCGCAGTTACCTCGACGACCTGCGGTTCAACGGTGACCGGATCTACGTCACCGACGCCGGGGAGCCGGGACTGATCGTGCTGGACCTGAGCACCGGCCAGCTCCGCCGGCTGTTGGACGACCATCCCAGCACCACCGACCAGCGCCCGCTCTACGCCGACCACCGCAAGGCCCGCAGCGCGGAGGGGGACGACCTGCTGGTCCACGCCGACCAGTTGGAGGTCTCCCCCGACGGCCGGCATCTGTACTACCAGCCGGCGTCCGGACCGATGTCCCGGATCGGCACCCGGTGGTTGGACGATCCCTCGGTCACGCCGGGCGAGCTGGCCGACCAGGTGGAGGAGTGGCTGGACACGCCGACCACGGGCGGGACGGCGATCGACGCGAACGGCGTGATCTACCTCAGCGACACCAACCAGCGGCGGGTGCTGGCGATCAGCCCGGACCGCGAGGTGGAGACGGTGGTCGCCGATCCGCGCCTGGTCTGGGCCGACGCGATGTGGCTCGATCATGCCGGCGACCTGTGGATCCCGGTGCCCCAGATCAACCGCACCGCCGGCTTCAACGGGGGCGTGCAGGCGGTCGAGTATCCGGTGTGGATCTACAAAATGCACGTTGGTGCCGCGCCCGCGCCGAACGATCATCACTGATCCGATGCGCGAATCATGCATGGTGCGGCACGAATGGATCATGCATGAAAGAAGTACGTGTCGGATATGTTCGCCTGAGCCAAAGTTAAGGCAGTTTTGATGCCGTGTCGCGCCCTAAAGTGGGTTAGCCACGGATCGCGCAGACGCATAATGCAACGCAGGTCGCCAGCCATCCGGCCAAAAGCGACATACCTAGAGTGAGAGGTGGAGTCGTGAAGCTCACCTTCGTTCGCAAGACTGCGTTGTCTCAGGTGAACAACTGCCCGTCCCTATATCGCACCGACCGAGACACCTTCGTCGTCCAGGGATGGCGGGTGTCGGATCCCGAAGCCCTGGCGCAGCTCGACGTACCCGCGCACGAGACAGTGGTCGAGGTTCCGGTCGACGTACTGGCGGAGATCGCGAAGTCGCTGTAATCACCGGAGATCGGCTCACCGACCAGGGGTACCCGTGCCGGCCGGGGACCCGCCGGTGAGCCGATCGCCCTAAGCTGGAGCGCAGGATCCGCCACCGGGCCGATGCCGTACCCGGTCGGCGCGACCCGACACCGGCCGGTCAACGCGGCGGCTCTACCACCTGTGACGGTGTGTGAGCGGTACGGTGACGCCTACCCGAAGCGCAGCTGAGGAGCGGGTGATGTCCAGCAACCAGACCGGCAGCGACCGAGGGGCGCTGGGGGCCAGGCTCCGGGAGCTTCGCGCCCGCGAGGGCATCTCCGGGGTGAGTCTGGCGAGCCGGCTGGGCTGGGTCCAGTCGAAGGTCTCCCGGATCGAGACCGGCCGGCAACTGCCCACCGAGGACGACGTGCGGGCCTGGGGTGCGGTGATCGGCGCCGACGAGCCCCTGCTGGACGAGTTGCTGCGACAGCTGCGGGAACTGCGCGGGGAGCACATCGCCTGGCGGCGCGGTGCCGCCGACGCGGCCCAGACCGGCACCCAACGTTCCATGATGGAGCTGGCGGCCGAGGCGACCCTGGTCCGCAACTTCGAACTCGGGGTGGTGCCCGGCCTGCTCCAGACCACCGACTACGCCCGCGTCCGGCTCGCCGAGAACGTCGAGTTCCACGGGGCACCCGGTGACGACCTGGAGGACGCGCTCCTGCTGCGGATCCAGCGCCAGCAGGTGCTCTACGACTCCAGCAAGCAGTTCCGGTTCGTGGTGACCGAGTCCGTACTGCGGATGTCGCTCTGCCCGGTCGACGTGATGCGCGGGCAGCTCGACCGGCTGACCGCGCTGACCGGCATGGGCAACGTCGAGCTCGGCGTCATCCCCACCACGGCCCGGCTGCCGCTCGCCCCGCTGCACGGCTTCGTCATGTTCGACGACACCGTCACGGTGGAGACCTGGGCCGAGGAACAGACCTGGCAGACCCCGGCCGACGCCCAGCGGTTCGGCCGGATCTTCGACCGGCTGCACGAGGTGGCCCGGCACGGCGAGGACGCCCGCGAACTCATCCAGGCAACCCTGGCCGGTCTGACCACCCCCGCATGACCTCGTCGAACGCGGCGTGGACCGGGGTGCCGGGCAGCCGGTCGTAGATCGCGAAGACCACCTCGTCGAACCGGTCGACCACGCGCAGCGCCTCGACGAAGGCGCCCGCCACCGTGCCGGGATCGTTGCGGAACACCCCGCAGCCCCAGGCGCCGAGCACCAACCGGCGGTGACCGTGCGCCGCCGCCACCCGGAGCACCCGCTCCGCCCGTCGCCGCAGCACCGCCGGCACGTCGGCGGCGTACGCCGGCTGGTTGCGTTGGATCGCGCCGAGGTTGGGCGCGGCCGAGGTCAGGAACGTCGTCCGGTACGGCCGGTCGAGCAGGTTGCCCCGGTCGTCCCGGAACACCGGCACCCCCGGTGAGTAGATCACCCGGTCGCTGTAGCGCAGGTCCCCCCGACCCCGGTGGAACTCGTAGAACTCCGGCGCGGTGCGCTGGCACAGGTAGAGCGCGGACGCGCGGGCAAGGTCCTCCTCCTGCGCCTTCGCGCCGCCGAGGAAACCACCGCCGGGATTCTTCGCCGAGGCGAACACCAGACAGGCCACGTCCGGGCCGAGCCGGGCGGCGGCGACCAGGCTCGACTCACGGGTGACCGTCACGACCGGCCCCGCCACCGGGTCCAGCGATGGCGCGGGCGGGGGCAGTGGGGTCTCGGGCAGGTAGTGCCGGGTGCCGGCGACCGCGGCGGTGACGGCCTCGGCGATGTCGATCCGGACACCGGCGGGGTTGGTGTAGGAACCGGCTTCGGCGATCTCGACGGTCTGCCGGGCGATCTCGGCGAGTCGACCGCTCACCCCTGTCGCTGGGCGGCGCACTGGGCACAGGTGCCGAAGATCTCCAGCGTGTGCCCGACCTCGGTGAAGCCGTGCTCGTCGGCGACCCGCTTGGTCCAGGTCTCGACCGCCGGTCCGGCCACCTCGACCGTACGGGCGCAGTGCCGGCACACCAGGTGGTGGTGATGGGTCGGGCTGCACCGGCGGTAGAGCTGCTCCCCGTTCGGCAGCCGCATGACGTCGATCTCGCCCGCGTCGACCAGTGTCTGCAGGGTCCGGTAGACCGTGGTCAGTCCAACCCCGACACCACGTTGCCGCAGGTCGGCGTGGAGTTGCTGGGCGCTGCGGAACTCGGTGACCTCACCGAGCAGGGCGACGACCTCGCCCCGCTGCCGGGTGTGACGAGTCGCCCCGGGCATGGAATTGATCACGAGTGGACACCTTCCCCCGACTCCGGCGTACGAGCGCCGCCAAGTGTACGGGTCCCGCCGTGGCGTGATTCACGTCGAGCGCGCCGGACCCTGTCGACCGGATCGACGGTCGGCATCGAGTGTCCTGACCACGGACTGCGCCTCCAGCAGCAAATAGTTGCTGAAGGCGATGTCCTCTCCTTTGCTCGGTCGGTCGGGTTACCGGGAGGCCTTGCGGATGCCGGGCAGTTCGCCGCGCAGGGCCAGCTCCCGGAACCGGACCCGGGACAGTCCGAACCGGGACAGCACCCCGCGCGGACGGCCGTCGACCTGGTCGCGGCTACGCAACCGGACCGGGCTGGTGTCGTGGGGCAGCCGGTTGAGTCCCCGTACCGCCTCGGCCCGCTGGTCCGGGTCGGTGTCGGCGTGGCTGATCGCCCGCTTCAGTGTGCCCCGCCGGTCGGCGTAGCGGGTCACCAGGTCGGCCCGCCGGATCTGCCGGTTGACGAGGCCACGCCGTGCCATCAGCGTTCCTCGCGGAAGTCGACGTGCCGGCGGACGAGCGGGTCGTACCTGCGCAGGACCAGGCGATCCGGGTTGTTGCGGCGGTTGCGCCGGGTGACGTACGTGTAGCCGGTGCCGGCGGTGCTATTCACAAATACGCCCGCCACAACCGCTGACCGCCGTTGGTCGATGCCGTTGGTCGATGCCGTTGATCGATGCCGTTGATCATGAAGTTGGCACAGGATCCGGCGCCGGGAACGGTCGCCAACTTCATGATCAACGGGTTCAGTAGCGGGGAGGTGTACGGGGGTGGGGAGCGGGTAAGGAGCGGCGTGGATTGGTGGAGGACGACTGGTGGGGTCGCCGCAGGGCGCTCCGCGGCGATTGACTCCGGGCCCGGTGCCACCCCCGGGCCCGGCGGGCCGACAGCGTGAACGGGCAGACGCATCGGTCGGGGCGACGGGCGGCGCTGATGGCGACCCTCGGGGCGGTGGCGAACGCCGTACCGGCGGTCACCGTGCTACCCAGCCTGCGACTGCGGCTCTTTCCCCGGCTCAGCGGCTTCGGCGCCACCGACCATGTGGCGCTCACCTTCGACGACGGGCCGGACCCGGCCTCCACGCCACGGTTCGCCGAGGCGCTCGCCGCCCACCGGATACGGGCGACGTTCTTCATGCTCGGCTCCACCCTCGCCGACGCACCCTCGGTCGGGCGGGACCTTGCGGCGGCCGGTCACGAGGTGGCCGTACACGGGTGGGCGCACCGGAACCTGCTGCTGCGCGGGCCGTACTCGACCCATCACGATCTGGCTCGGGCCCGGGACCTGGTCCAGGAGACCACCGGGCAGACGCCCCGCTTCTACCGCCCGCCGTACGGGGTGCTGAGCGCGGCAGCCCTGCTGGCGGCCCGTCGGCTGGCGCTGAGCCCGGTGCTCTGGACCTGCTGGGGGCGGGACTGGACCCGTACGGCGACGCCGGCCTCGGTGCTCGCCACGCTGCGTTCGGGACTCGGTGGTGGCGGCACCATTCTGCTGCACGACTCCGACTGCGCCTCCGCACCCGGTTCCTGGCGGTCGAGCCTGGCGGCGCTGCCGTACCTCCTGGACGAGTGTGCCCGGCGGGGGTGGCGGGTGGGGCCGCTCGGCGAGCACGGGCTGCCACCGCGCCGACCGGGGCGGGACGGGTCGCGCCTCCCCTCGGCATCGGACGGACAACGTACCGCTCGGGTCAGCGCACCCGGTCCGGCACCTCGCCGGGATTGACCTTCTTTCCGGGCACCGAACCCGGATGTACGCCGGCACCGCCGCGCACCGGCGTACGTCGGCGGGCCAGCACGCCGCCGACCCGGTTCGCCCGGCGCAACGCCTCGAACAGCCGGTACGCCCCACCCGCGACCAGCCGGTGTTTGATCCCGGCGGCGCCCGGTGGCACCGGGTGGCCGGTCACCGGCCGGTGTCGACGGAACCGCTCGACCATCCGGACGAAGAACTCCCGGCGATAGGCGGCCGGCACCCGCTGGGCGTGCCCGAGAACCTGGAGGAAGTGCCAGATCATCCGCTGGAAGACCAGCCCGCGCAGTCCGTCCGGGATCTCCGGGCGGGCGGCCATGAAGGCGAAGACCCGGTCCCACTGGGAGAAGAGCTCGAAGTGCCGACCGCTGACCGTGTGGGTGATCCCGCCGGCGGGGCGCTGCCGGTAGACGTAGCAGGTCCGGTCGAGCACGCTGATCCGCTCGGCCGCGAGCATCAGCGGGAAGCTGAACGAGACGTCCTCGTACCAGCCGTCGGCGAAGGTGAGGCCCAGGTCGGCGAGGAAGCGACGCCGGACGACCTTGTTGCAGGCGATGTGCAGCACCGAGAGCAGCACCGGCCGGTCCCGGAGCGCGAACACCGGCGGGGAGCCGGGCGGGCCGGCGGCGCGGGCGACCGACTCGGTCCGGACCCGCCCGTCCCGCCAGACCCGACTGAAACCGGTGACCAGCAGGTCGGGGTTGGTCCGGTGGAGTCGGTCGGCGACCTCGGCCAGGGTGCCGTCGGGCAGCCAGTCGTCGCTGTCCACGAACCAGACGTACGTGCCGGTCGCGCGGGCCAGGCCTGCGTTGCGGGCGGCACCCAGCCCCCGGTTCTGGTCGAGGGTGACGATCCGGAGCCGGGGTTCGGTGGCCGCGTACCGGGCCAGGATCGCGGCGCAGCCGTCGTCCGAGGCGTCGTCGACGGCGACCACCTCAAGATCGGTGAACGGTTGCCGCAGGACCGAGTCCAGGCACCGGGTCAGGTACTCCTCGACCCGGTAGACCGGGATCACCACACTGAGCAGAGCCACCGGTCTCGACCTCCGGGGAGCACGGGCCGGGATCGGCGGGCCCCGACCGGCCTGGAACCAGGCACCTGGTCAACGACCCAGGACCTCGGGTCGTCGCGCGACCGAAACCCCGAGGACGCCTCCACCCACCCCACCCCACCACCCACAAAGCCCCGCCCAAATACAGAGAATGTGGCCCTATCCACGGTCGGCTAGGGCCACATTCTCTGTATTAGTGCGGTCTCTTGTGGTGGGGGGCGGTCGAGGGGCGGGTAGGTTCATGGTCATCTGTTGGGGTGATCGGGACGGGGTACGACGGGATGGGCGATGTGCAGCGCAAACTCGACTCGCTGGGACTTGTCCTGCCACCGGCGATGCAGCCCCCGCCGGGCGTGGTGCTGCCCTTCCGGCCGGTACGGATCCTCGGCGACCGGGCGGTGATCTCCGGGCACTCGCCGCAGAACCCGGACGGGTCGATCGGCGGACCGCTCGGCCGGGTGGGCCTCGACCTCGACATACCGGCCGGATACGAGGCGGCCCGACTCACCGCACTGTCGATGCTGGGCAGCCTGCACCGCGCCCTCGGTGACCTGGACCGGATCCGGGCCTGGGTACGGATCTTCGGCATGGTCCGCAGCGCACCCGACTTCAGCCAGCAGCCGGCGGTGATCAATGGTTGCTCCGACCTCATCCTGGAGGTCTTCGGGCCGGAGGTCGGCGCGCACGCGCGCAGCGCGGTCGGCATGGCGGAGCTACCGTTCGGCATCCCGGTGGAGATCGAGGCCGAGGTCGCCCTGCACCCCTGACCCGCCGCGCCCCGGAGCGGACCGGCCTGGTCCGGCCAGGTCTGGGGCGGTCGGGTCAGCGCTGGGTCACCCAGGTCGGGTAGCCGGGTGGGGCAGCCGGGTCGGTCGGGTCAGAGGCCGGCGATCCAGTTCCAGGCGTCGACCACCCACTCGGTCTGGCGCAGGTAGGCCACGCCCACGCCGGTCAGGAACACCCCGGCGAGCAGGTGGGCGCCCCGGGCGCTGCGCCGGACCCGGCCCAGTTGCCGTTCCAGCACGACCCGGCCGAGCAGCCGGGCCAGAGCGAACAGGCCCACCGCCACCAGCAGCGTCAGCAGGAAGGCGACCACCGGGCTGGTGAAGTCGCCACGGGCCGAGATCGCCCAGATCCCCCAGCAGACGAAGGCGAACAGCCCACCGAGCGCGCTCCAGTGCCCGCCGATGCGCAACTGCCGCAGGTGGTACGCGAGCGGCATCCGCTGCCGTGGCTCGTCGTCGACCACCGGCCAGCCGGTCCCGGTCTCCTCGTGCGGAGCGACGGGAAACGACTCGGTGCTCCGTTCGGTGCGCGGGGCCCGAGGGCCGACCGCGGCCACCCCGCGACGGAAGCCGTCCCGCTGCGGTGGTACCTCGACGGTCCTCTCGGCCCACGGCTGCGTCTGGTCTGCCATCTGTCCCTGTCCTCCCCGATCGGGGCCGGTGACCCGTCCCGATTCGAGGGTAACCAGCCGGCGAACCATCCGCCGCGCCGGCATCGATCGGCGGCGCTTCCGAGCCGTCGCGCGAACCGGTCCGCGCGGGCTATTCGGCCGGCTTCCTCCGCCGGTTCCTACTTCCTCCGCCGGTTCCTACCGTCCGGCGGGTTCTCGTGGACGAGATCCGGTCCGGGCCGGGGCCGCGGAGTCGCCCGGGTCGGCCGCCGGGCGGGTACGGTCGGCAGATGGCTGATCCCGAACGTCGGCGGCGCCGGCTGCGACACCAACCCGGTGGCGACGACCCGACTCCGGAGGGTCGGACGGCGGCCACCTCGGAGGTGCACGACCCGACTCCGGAACGGGAAACTCCCCGCCGCTGGTCCGGTCCCGCCGGCCAGCATCCCGGCAGCGGTGGCGGTAACGGCGGCTCCGGTAACGGCGGAGCCAGCCAGGGCGGGTCCGGTCATGCGGGTTCCGGTCAAGGTGGGGGCGGTCACGGCGGCTCCGGTCAAGGTGGGGCCAGTCACGGCGGGGGCGGTCACGGTGGAGCCAGCCACGGCGGGGGCGGTCATGGTGGGGGCGACGATCGGGACAGTGAGCGTGGCCTGCGCGGACTGGTCGGTTCGGGGGCTTCGCAGGTCGGCGTCAGTGCGGCGATGCGGGCCCGCGACGCGTCCCGGCCGACCGAGGCCGACCTGGCCGAGGCCGAACAGCGGGTGGTGGTGATCCGGCGCAACTGGGTGCCGCGCGAGGACCTGCCCCGCAACGGCCGCTGATCGTACCGGGATTCCGGGTGCGGCGAACCGTCGCTTTGGGTGATCGGGTAGCCGGCGCGGTCGTCGGGGACGGGCTGCAACACGCGGGCGATCGGGTGGCCCGTGGCAACCGGTCGCCGGAGCACGCCCACCGATCGGACCGGGTGACTGTCGTAGATCGGTCACTCGTGTTGCCGCCCGCATGGTAACCCTGCGTAAATCCGATCCGTACGTTCCGCACAGGACTATGTCCCAAGCCCGTCCGAGCCGGACATTACGGCGTGCCAACGGTGGTCACTCTCCGGGCCTGATCGGCACCCCGCAACCGGCACCCCGGGCCGGGGGCTCAGGCAGGGGGCACGGATGTCGGATCCACAACCCAACGTCGGCGAGAACGGCAGCAGACGCTGGCGCTCACTCGCCGTGATGCTGGCCGTCGTACTCGCCGGCACCGCGCAACCGGCGCAGGCCGCCGCGCAACCGGGCGGCCGTACGGGCGCCGCCGAGGCGGGCACCGCGCGTACGGCGGCCACCGGAACCCGGCACGCACCCGCACCGGTCAGCCCCGAGGTGTCGGCGGCGTTGAAGACGCGTACCAGCACCAGCTTCCTGGTCTACCTGCGTGAGCGGGCCGACCTGACCGGCGCGGCCCGGCTCGGCGGCTCCGACGCGCGGGCCACCGAGGTGCACCGCCGACTGACCGACACCGCCCGCCGCAGCCAGCGCGACCTGCTCGCCGAGCTGACCGGACGCAAGGCGCGGCACACCGCGTACTGGATCAGCAACACTGTCCGGGTCGAGGGGGACAGGGCACTGGTCGACGCGATCGCGGCCCGCCCCGAGGTCGAACGGATCACCCCGTCACGCAGCTACGAACTCGTCCGGCCGAAGCCGGCCAAGCCGGTCGCGCGCTCCGGGGTGAACGCCCCCGAGTGGGGCCTGACCAGCATCGGAGCGCCCCGCGTCTGGACCGAACTGGGCGTACGCGGGGCGGACGTGGTGGTCGCCAACATCGACACCGGCGTCGACCACGAACACCCGGCACTGGTCGGCAGCTACCGGGGCAACCTCGGCGACGGCACCTTCGACCACGACTACAACTGGTACGACCCGGCCGCCGTCTGCCCCGACGGCCTTCCCTGCGACAACGACGGGCACGGCAGCCACACGATGGGCACCATGGTCGGCGACGACGGCCCGGAGAACCAGATCGGGGTGGCGCCGGGCGCGAAGTGGATCGCCGCCAAGGGCTGCGAGAACAGCAGTTGCTCCGACACCTCGCTGCTCGCCGCCGGCCAGTGGGTGCTCGCCCCGACCGACCGCGACGGCCGCAATCCCCGCCCCGACCTGCACGCCGACATCGTCAACAACTCGTGGGGCGGCGGCTCCGGCGACCGCTGGTACGCCGACACCGTCGACGCCTGGCGGGCGGCCGGCATCTTCCCGAGCTTCTCCACCGGCAACGCCGGCCCCGACTGCGGCACCGCCGGCTCCCCCGGCGACTACCCCGGCTCCTACGCCGCCGGCTCGTACGCGGCCGACAACAGCATCTCCGAATTCTCCAGCCGGGGCGCGTCGGCGGTCGACGGCGGCACCAAGCCGAACGTCGCCGCGCCGGGGCAGGAGATCCGCTCCAGCACACCGGACAACACGTACGCGGTGTTCAGCGGCACCTCGATGGCGGCCCCGCACGTCGCCGGCACGGTGGCGCTGATCTGGTCGGCGGCGCCGACCCTGCGCGGGGACCCGGCCGGCACCGAGGCGCTGCTCGACAACACCGCGACCGACGTCGACGCGGTCGAGTGCGGCGGCACCGTGGACGACAACAACACCTTCGGCGAGGGCCGGTTGAACGCGTACCAGGCGGTCAAGGCCGCCCCGCGCGGACCGGCCGGTCAGGTCGACGGCACGGTGACCGCCGCGGCCGGTGGCGCCCCGATCCCCGGCGCCACGGTCAGCGCCGCCGGCCGGTCCACCACGACCGGTCCCGACGGTCGGTACACGCTCACCCTGCCGGCCGGCCGACACCCGGTGACCGCCGCCGCCTACGGCTACGTCGCCCGGACCGAAACCGTGACCGTCCCCGCCGACGGTGTGGTCACCGTCAACTTCGCCCTGGTCGCGGCGCCGACCGTGACCGTCACCGGCCGGGTCGTCGACGGTTCCGGCCACCGCTGGCCGCTCTACGCCGCGATCGAGATCGCCGGCCGACCCGGCGGGCCGGTCTTCACCGACCCGATCACCGGACAGTTCAGCTTCACCGTGCCCGGCAGCACGACCTACCAGCTCACCACCACCGCCCGGTACCCCGGCTACCCGCCGGTCCCCACCGAACTGACGCTCGGCGCCACCGGCACGACCACGAACATCGCCGTACCGGTCGGGGCGGACTGCACCGCCCCCGGCTACCGCGCCACCGACGGCCGCTGCACGCCGGTGCCCGGCGGCCTGGTCGCCGGCTTCACCACCGACCACAACACGGGTACGGCACTGAACGCCGTCCGGGTGGTCCGGGCCGACTGGGCGGCGGGACACCCGTACGGGCTGTCGGCTCCCACCCCGGACGACCCGAACCGGCCGGACGGGTTCTACTGGCTCTTCTCCGACCGGGTCGGCAGCCTCCAGTTCCGGGCCAGCCGGGCGGCATACGCGACCGCGGGCGGGGCGGTGACCGTGGTCGCGGACGGCGTCAGTCGGGCCGACTTCGCGCTGCCGGCCGGGCGGCTCACCGTCAGCCCCGGCAGTGTCGAGATCCACCAACCGTACGACAGCACCCGCACCGCCACGGTCACCGTACGCAACACCGGTACCGCCCCGGCGGAGGTGGAACTACTGGAGCGGCCGGGTTCGTTCGACCTGCTCTCCCGCCCCGGCGGGGCACTCGTGCAACGCCAGGTCAGCGGTGTCAGTACGGCCTCCCGACCGACCCGACCGGGTCCGTTCGCACCCGTACCGGCACCCGCACCGGCGCCCCTGCCGGCTTCGGTGGCGGGGTCCGGGGCGGGGAGCACGGCCGCCGACGAGAGCTGGCAGCGGATCGCCGATCTCCCCTCGGCCTCGTTCGACAACTCGGCGGCGGTCCGGGACGGGAAGGTCTACTCCGTCGGCGGCGGCATCGGGATCGGCACCGCCCGCCGGGCGGACGTGTACGACCCGGCGACGAACGCCTGGAGTCCGCTGCCGGACCTGCCGGTCGGGCGGGCCAAGGCGTCGGTGACGATCTCCGGCGACACGATCTTCGTGGTCGGCGGTTGGGAGGAGGACGAGGACGACTGGGATGCTCCCCCGCTGCCCGACGTCGTCACCTACGACCTGGCCACCGGCGGGGCCTGGCAGCGGCTGGCCGGGGTGGTCAACCCCGCGCCCCGGGCGGCGGCCGGGACCGCCGTCGCCGACGGCAAGCTCTACCTGGTCGGCGGCTGCGTCGACGCCGTCTGCACGAAATCCGTCGACCTCGTGGTCTTCGACCCGGTCACGGGCGGGTTCAGCACCGGCGCCGACTATCCCCACGAGGTCTCCTGGGTGTCCTGCGGCGGCATCGACGGCAAGGTCTACTGCGCCGGTGGCAGCGCCGACGAGCCGACCAACGACGCGTACGTCTACGACCCGGCGACCGACACCTGGTCACCGCTGCCGGCGCCGCCGGTGGCGCTCTGGGGCTCCCAGTACGCCGCCGCCGGTGGCCTGCTCGTGATCAACGGCGGGATCCTCGCCGACCAGGACGCCATCACGAACCGGACCATCGCCTACGACCCGGTGCTGAACAGCTGGCGGGACCTGCCAGCGTCGCAGTTCGCCCAGTATCGGGGTGCCGGCGCGTGCGGGGCGTACAAGTTCGGCGGCATGCCGGAGGCGTGGGCCCCGTCGGTGGAGTCCGAACTGCTCGACGGCCTGGAGTCCTGCGACGAGGCGCTGGACGTACGGTGGCTGGCCCTGGTGCCGGGCGCGTTCACCCTGGCACCGGGCGAGTCGAGGGCGGTCACGGTCACCCTGACCGCGACCGCCGGCAACGGGGTCGACCAGCCGGGCGCGTACGCGGCGGCGGTCGGGGTACGGGCCGCCGTGCCGTACCCGACACCGACCGTGGCGGTACGGACGAACGTCGCGCCGCCGCCGAGTTGGGGCAAGCTCCAGGGGACGGTGCGGGGGAAGCCGTGTACGGGTGACCCGGTGCCGGTGCCGGCGACCGTGCAGGTCAACGCGGCTGTCGATCCGGGCACCGACCACTCGCTCCGCGCCGACGACCAGGGCCGGTACGCCATCTGGCTGCCCCACGGCCGGTACGAGATGATCGTCGCCCGGGACGGTTGGCAGCCGCAGGTCCAGCCGGTGTCCATCACGCCCGGCCTGGTCTCGACGGTCGACGTGACCCTCGAACCGGTACGCCCCTGCGGAACCCGGGTCGGCGGCCTCTGACCAACGGATTCCCGAGCCGGTCCGCGACCGCCGGTGGCCGCCGGGGCTCCACAGCTCCGACGGCCACCGGTTCCGGTTCGAACGTGATCGCGGCCGGTGTGGTGTCCCCGGCCGTGCGGGTCAGGACGGCAGGTGCGGCAGGGCGCCGGTCTCCTCGTACTCGGTGACCTGGGCGATCCGCCGCGCGTGCCGCTCGTTGCCGGAGAACGGCGTGGTCAGGAACGCCTCGACGATCGCGGCCGCCTCGTCCAGGGTGTGCTGGCGGGCGCCGACCGCGACGATGTTCGCGTCGTTGTGCTGCCGGGAGAGCTGAGCCGTCTCGACGCTCCAGGCGAGGGCCGCGCGGACCCCGGTGACCTTGTTCGCGGCGATCTGCTCACCGTTGCCGGAGCCGCCGATGACGACCCCGAGACTGTCCGGGTCGTCCACCACGTTGTCGCCGGTGTGCAGGCAGAACGCCGGGTAGTCGTCGTCCGGGTCGAACACGTGCGGACCCACGTCGACCACCTCGTAGCCCTGCTTGGCCAGGTGGTTGACCAGGTGCACCTTCAACTCGAAGCCGGCGTGGTCGGATCCCAGGTAGACGCGCATGACAGGCAGTCTCTCAGCCGGCCCCGACGGGGCGACGCGCAGGCGTCGACAACCCGGTGTTGCTCACATCCGGGCCCGGCCGGCTCATGCCTTCAGCTCCGCCAGCACCAGGCCGCCACGGGCCTTCGGGGTGAACCAGGTGCTCTTGCGGGGCATCTTCTGCCGGGCCAGGTTCACCGCCACGAAGTCGTCCACGGTGACCGGGGCGATCAGGACGGCCAGTTCCGCCCGACCGGAGTCGACCTCACCGGCCAGCCAGCCGGCCGGGTAGTCGCCGCCGACGTAGGTGATCCGCTTGTCGCCCGGATCCAGTCCGAGCGCGTCGCGCAGCAGCACCCGTTCGACCAGGGCGTGGTCGAGGTTCTCCACCACCGCGCCGGACCCGGCCGGCAGGCTGACCGCGTACGCCTGCCCGGCGAGGTAGAGCAGGACCGGCTCACCGGGCGCCGGCACGGCGGGCGGCCCGGCCACCGGTTCGACCCGCGCACCCGCCTCCCGGAGCCGGCCGAGCAGCTCCTGCGGGCTGCTGGTCAGCTCGCTGACCAGCCGGTTGTACGGCTGGATGGCCACCGAGGCCGGGGTGGTGATCACAGCGAGGAAGCGGGGCAGGCCGCCGGTCTGGGCGGCCAGGCTGCGGTGGTTGCCGTCCGCGACGACCAGTTCACCGGCCCCGGCGAGCGCGCACAGCTCGTCCTGCGCCGCCCCCGGACCGAGCAACCAGATGGCGTGCGTCCGGCCGGCCTGGTCGGTGTCGGTCGCGGCGGGCGCCCCGGCCGCGTCGGTCGCCGCCGCGAGCGCGGCGTGCAGCTCGTCGCCGCGCCCGGTCTGGAGCAGCAGTACGGGTGAGAGCAGGTGCCCGGTCGCCTCGGCCAGGGCCACCCGCTCCCGGACCTTCGCGATGAAGACGTCCTCGTTGCGGATCACCAGGCCCGGCTCGTCCGCGCTGGTCGAGATCTCGTCGGTGTCGACCAGGGCGAACATCCCGTAAGCGGGCTCGTCGAGCGGTGAGCTGATCCGGTACAGCACCACCACCCGGTCGGCCGGGGTGTAGCTGCCGTCGGCCTTCGCCTCGGTCAGCCGGGCCACCGCGTCGGGCAGGGCCTCGACGAAGGAGCGACCGAGGCTCTCCGGCGCCCGGTGGGGCATCTCGATGGCGAGTGCGCTGTGCGGATTCGCCTCGATGATCGCGGTGATCTCCGCGTCGTCGGCGAACTCGTCGTAGTTCTGCGCACCGGTGCCACCGGTGGTGATCCAGGCCCGGTTGATCGGGTGTACGACCGTCATGCCCGGTGACGCTACCGGGCCACCGGGAGCACGGAGCCTGGATCCCCCGCGCGTGTCCACCGGCTGGACGGGTGCCGCGACCGGCGCTCAGCCGGCCGACGTGGTACGGCGGTGCCGACCGGTCCGGTGGCGTACCACCGGTGCCGTGGCGACCAGTGCGCTGGCCGGCACCGGCGCGGCCCCGACCACGATCGGCGGGGCGACCAGGTCGGCCAGGTGCTCGGGCAGACCGGGGTGCAGCGCCGGCCACCGGCAGTCGTCCACCGACCAGTAGGCGCCGCCGAGGTTCCGGGCCACCGCCTCCGGGGTGGTGGTGGCGGGCTGCTGCTCACGGTCGCGGTGGTGCTTCGGCATGTGGGCCTCTCCGGTGGGTCGACGTGACCGAGCGGCCGCTGGCACCGCCGCGACGGACGCTGGTCCAACGAGCGGAGCCGCCGCCCGGTCACGCCGTACCGCCGGGCCGCCCGGTGCTGCCGGCCCGGACCGATCAGCCGAAAATCGGTCGGTCGGAGATCGGACCGGTCCGGAACCGGTCAGTCGAAGATCGGGCCGATCGTCCGGGAGCGCTTGAGCTCGTAGAACCCGGGGGTGCCGGCGACCAGGAGCACGCCGTCCCAGAGCCGGGCGGCGGCCTCGCCCTTGGGGGCCGGGGTGACGACCGGGCCGAAGAAGGCGACCGTCTCACCGTCGACCGGGCCGGGGGCGTGGATCACCGGGGTACCGACGTCGGTGCCGACCGGCCGCATCCCGGCCTCGTGGCTGGCCCGCAGCGCCTCGTCGTACTCGGTCGAGTCGGCCACGGCGGCCAGGGCCGGGTCCAGGCCGACGTCGGCGAGCGCCGCCGCGTACAGCTCCGGGCCGCGCTGCTCGCCGCCGGGGTGGATCCGGGTGCCGAGCGCGGTGTAGAGGTCCCGCACCGCCTGCTGGCCGTACTTCTGCTCGACGGCGATACAGATCCGCACCGGACCCCAGGCGGTCTTGAGGAATTCCCGGTATCGCTCCGGCAGTTCGTCGCGGCCCTCGTTGAGAACCGCCAGGCTCATCACCCGGAACTCGACGTCGACCGGGCGGACCTGCTCCACCTCCAGCAGCCAGCGGGAGGTCATCCAGGCCCAGGGACAGGCCGGGTCGAAGTACATCGTGACGCGCGCGCGCTCGGGCACGGCGACTCCCTTCAATATCCAAGATGAGGCGAATTGCAATCCACCTCAGCAAATCTTCACCCCGGGAACACCGGGACAGCACGGAGATGAGACCGTGAGTTGGACCACCCCCGCCCGCTCCCGCACGTGAAACACTCGACCGGGAGCCACCGGGGGTGGATCTTCGCTGTCAGTGGGGACAGCGCGAGCTGAAGATGGAGATATGACGTGCCGGGAGTGCGTAACCTTACCCAGGTCGAGGCGACCGAGCGGGCCCGCCTGCTCGACGTCGCCGGGTACGACATCAGCCTGGACCTGACCTCCGGCGGCCTGGCCGCCGACAACCGCACCTTCCGGTCCGTGACCGAGGTCAGGTTCCGCTGTGCCGAGCCGGGGGCCAGCACCTTCATCGAGGTGGCCGCGGACTCGGTCCGGACCGCCACCCTGAACGGGACGCCCGTCGACCTCGGCACCTGGTCCGCCGAGAACGGCCTCACCCTGACCGACCTGGCGGCCGAGAACACCCTGGTCGTCGACGCCGACTTCCTCTACTCGGCCAGCGGGCAGGGCCTGCACCGCAGCGTGGACCCGGTGGACGGCGAGACCTACCTGTACAGCCAGTTCGAGACGGCCGACGCGCAGCGGGTCTTCGCCTGCTTCGACCAGCCCGACCTGAAGAGCGTCTACACCTGGCACGCCACCGTCCCGGTGCACTGGCGGGCGATCTCCAACATGCCGGTGACCGCCGAGGAGACCGACGGCGGCCCGACGAAGACCGTCCACTTCGCCGAGTCGGCCCGGATGAGCAGCTACATCACCGCGCTCTGCGCCGGCCCGTACCACGAGGTCCGGTACAGCCACGACGGCATCAGCATGGGTTACTACTGCCGGGCCAGCATGGCCGAGCACATGGACGCCGACGACCTGCACCTGATCACCACGCAGGGCTTCGACTTCTTCCACGAGCAGTTCGGGGTCCGCTACCCGCTGCCCAAGTACGACCAGCTCTGGGTGCCCGACTTCAACGCCGGGGCGATGGAGAACTTCGGCTGCGTCACCCACTCGGAGACGCACTACATCTTCCGCTCCCAGGTCACCGACTTCGAGTACGAGCAGCGGGCGAACACGATCCTGCACGAGCTGGCCCACATGTGGTTCGGCGACCTGGTCACCATGCGGTGGTGGAACGACCTGTGGCTCAACGAGTCGTTCGCCGAGTGGGCCAGCCACTGGGCCAACACCCACGCCACCCGGTTCTCCGACGCCTGGACCACCTTCCTGTCCATCCGGAAGAACTGGGGCTACCGGCAGGACCAGCTCTCCTCCACCCACCCGGTCTACTGCGAGATGCCGGACCTGGAGGCGGTCGAGGTCAACTTCGACGGCATCACGTACGCCAAGGGTGCCAGCGTGCTCAAGCAGCTCGTCGCGTACGTGGGCGAGGAGCCGTTCCGGGACGGTCTGCGCAGCTACTTCGCCCGCTACGCCTGGGGCAACGCCACCTTCGACGACCTGCTCTCCGAACTGGAGTCGGCGTCCGGCCGGGAACTGCGCAAGTTCGCCGCCCAGTGGCTGGAGACGGCGCAGGTCAACACGTTGCGCCCGGAGGTGACGATCGCCGCCGACGGCACGTACGAGCGGGTGGTCGTCCGGCAGGAGGCACCCGCCGACTACCCGACCCTGCGTACGCACCGGATCGGCGTCGGCCTGTACGACCTGCGCGACGGCCGGCTGGTCCGGCGGGACCGGATCGAGGTCGACGTCGCCGGTGAGGCGACCGAGCTGCCGCAGCTGGCCGGGGTGGCGGCGCCGGACGTGCTGCTGCTCAACGACGACGACCTGACCTACGCCAAGCTGCGCCTCGACGAGCGGTCGATGGCGACGGTGGTGCAGCACGTCAGCGCGTTCGAGTCGTCCCTGCCCCGGGCCCTGTGCTGGGCCGCCGCCTGGGACATGGTGCGCGACGCCGAGCTGTCCGCCCGTGACTACGTCGCGCTGGTGCTGGCCGGGCTGCCCGCCGAGAGTGACATCAACCTGGTCACCCAGACCCTGCGGCAGGCCGCCAGCACGCTGGCCATGTACGCCGACCCGGACTGGGCGCCGACCGGCTGGGCGGACCTGGCGCGTACGGCCAGGACCGCGGTCCGGCTGGCCGAGCCGGGCAGTGGGCTACAACTCGCCTGGGCCCGTACCTACGCCTCGGCGGCCCGGTCCGAGGAGGACCTGGCCACGCTGCGCGGTTGGCTCGACGGCGTCGAGGTGCCGGACGGGCTCGCCATCGACACCGAGCTGCGCTGGACCGTGTTGCGGGCCCTGGTCGCCGGTGGTGCCGCCGGGGTCGCCGAGATCGACGCCGAGTTGGCCGGGGACCGGACCGCCAGTGGTGAGCGGGAGGCGGCGCTGACCCGCGCGCTGGTGCCGACGGCCGAGCACAAGGCCGAGGTCTGGGCGGCGCTGACCGGGGACGAGATCCTGCCGAACTGGCGCAGTCGGGCACTGTTGCAGGGCTTCCAGCACCCGGCGCAGACGGAGCTGACGGCGCCGTACACGAGTCGGTACTTCGAGACCCTCAGCCGGGTCTGGGCGAGCCGGGACAGCGAGCCCGCGCAGGAGTTCGTCATCCTCGCCTACCCGGCCTACCAGGTGAGCCCGGAGACGATCGCCGCCACCGACGAGTGGCTGGCCCAGCCGGGGCACCCGGCACCGCTGCGCCGGCTGGTGTCCGAGGGCCGCGACGGTGTGGTCCGGGCGATCAATGCCCGCGCCCGGGACGCCGCCAGCGCCTGAGTACGTCGAAAGCCGGCCCGGGCACCGATTCGCTTCGGTGCCGGGGCCGGCTTTTTCGGGTCGACGTGGCGGCTTCGTGTCAACGTGGCGGCGGTGCGCCGCCTGCTACGCCTCGACAGCGGCCGTTGCGCTACGCCTTGCCGGCGCGGCTGGCGAGCTGGTCGAGACCGCTGATGATGCCGCCGGCCAGGTCGCCACCACCGAAGGCGGCCACCATGGACAGTGCGGCCAGCTTGGCGTCCCGGTCCGGGATCCGCTTGCGGGCCTCGGCACCGGTGACGACCTCCAGCAGCCGCTGGTTTGGCGAGACGGCGATCAGCACCGAACGGGCCGGCTCGGCGAGCTGCTCCAGCAGCCGTACGGCGTGCTCGCGGGTCGGCTCGTCGAGGGCGCCGACGTAGACCGTGAAGACCAGCTCGCTGCCCTGGTCGGCGAGGCGCAGCGCCTCGTCGATGCGGAGCAGCTGCCGGGTCGAGAACGGACCGTCGAGCACGTCCGGATGACCGGTCTGCTCCGGTTGCGCCGGGCTGAACTCCGTCATGGTCTGCTCACCAGCGGTCACTTGCGCCTCCCGTTGTGCCCGCCTGACTCGGCGTACCCGTGGACTCGGTCTCCGCGCCGGTCAGCTCGGCGGTCCGGCCGCTGCCCCGCAGGGCGGCGGCGGCGGAACCGGCCAGGTTCTCCGGCGCGGACAGGAACCAGACCGGGGTGAAGTCGAATGGCCGCCCCGGCCGATACCGCCGGGTGCTCCGGCCGCTGCCGGCGAGCGCCAGTACGGCGATCACCAACACCACGGCAGCCGGGATCCCGACGAAATACAGCAAGGTGTCGGTAACCGTCCACTGCTCGGTAGCAGACAACCTCAACGCTCCCAGGCGTGATAGGGACCAAACACCCGGCCCAGGGTGGGCGGCCAGGCTGCCGGTCCGCTCCGACTCAGACGCTGTCAACGGTATCGGAGTGCGGCGCGCCGCGTATCTCGGGGTGGCGATCCCACCCCCCGCTGACCTGCGCCCGGTACGGCGACGACAGCGTGGATCGGCCGTTGTCGCCGTACCGCGAACGGGTTTCGCCGCATCGCGGACAACCGGACACCGCCCGGCGGACGGCGCCATACCACCCGGCCGGGCTACTCCCCGACGGTACGGGCGAGCGCGTCGGCGAGCCGCCAGCAGTCGTGGTACGTCGAGTAGAGCGGGACCGGGGCGGCCCGGATCACGTCCGGCTCACGCGAGTCGGTCAGCACCCCGTGCTCGAAGCGCAGCCGGCGGGCCAGCTCCGCGGCACCGCCCCGACCGATCCGCAGCGACAGCTGGGCGCCGCGCCGGTCCGGGTCACGCGGGGTCAGCAGGGTCAGCGGCCGGGTCGCGACGACCTCGTCGAGCAGGCGTTGGGCGTACCCGGTCAACCGGACGCTCCGCTCGCGCAGCGCGGCCATGCCGATCTTGTCGAAGAGTTCCAGCGAGGTACGGACCGGGCCCATCGCCAGGATCGGCGGGTTGGAGACCTGCCAGGCGTCGGCGGTCGCCGGTGGCCGGATCCGCGGCGTCATCTCGAACCGGGTCGCCGGCTCGTTGCCCCACCAGCCGTCGAACCGGGGCAGGTCGGGGTTGCCGAGATGCCGCTCGTGCACGAACGCGGCGGCCACCGACCCCGGCCCCGAGTTCAGGTACTTGTACGTGCACCAGGCGGCGAAGTCCACATCCCAGTCGTGCAGCCGCAGCGGCACGTTGCCGGCGGCGTGGGCCAGGTCCCAGCCGACCACGGCGCCCGCCGCCCGACCGGCGCGGGTGATCGCCTCGATGTCCATCAGCTCGCCGGTCAGGTAGTTGACCCCGCCGAGCAGCACCAACGCGACCCGGTCGCCCTCCCGGTCGAGGTAGTCGAGCACGTCGGAGGTGCGCAGGTTCTCCTCGCCCGGCCGGGCCCGCAGCCGGACCACCGCGTCGTCCGGGTCGAGCCCGTGGAAGGCGGCCTGGCTGCGGACCGCGTAACTGTCCGAGGGGAACGCCGTGTCCTCGATGACGATCCGGAACCGGTCACCGGACGGGCGGTAGAACGAGACCATCAGCAGGTGCAGGTTGACCGTGAGGGTGTTCATCACCACGGTCTCCGCCGGCAGGGCGCCGACCAGTCGCGCGGCCGGTTCGGTGAGCAACCCGACGTACGGGGTCCAGGGGCGGTCGCCCTCGAAGTGGCCCTCGATCGCCAGCCGGGCCCAGGTGTCCAGCTCCTGGAGCAGCTCGGTGCGGGTCGCCCGGGGTTGCAGGCCGAGGGAGTTGCCGACCAGGTAGGCGCTGTCGGCGTACCGGCCGCCCTCGGCGGGCGGAACCAGGAACAGGTCCCGGTGCCCCGGGTCGGCGGCGTCGAGACGGTGGGCTTCTTCTTCGGCAGCGTGCATCGGTTCGTCCACTTCACGAAAGGGGTGGTTCCGGGTCCCGGTCGGGTGTCACATCAGCGTGCGGGCCGACCACAGCTCGGGAAAGACCGTACGGGCCATGCTCCGTTGCAGCCAGGTCACACCGCCGGAGCCGCCGGAGCCGGCCTTCGCGCCCATCGCCCGCTGGGTGGCCTTGAGATGCTGGTAACGCCAGTCGCCGAACTGCTCGGCGACCTCGGCCAGCGCCTCGCCGAGCGGGCGCAGCAGGTTGTCCGGGCCGGTGTCCCGGTAGATCTCGACCCAGGCAAGCTCGACCGCCGGGTCCGGCTCGGCCGGCTCGGTCAGGTCCCGGTCCAGCGGTGCGGCGGACAGGGCGAAGCCCCGGCGGGCGAGCAGGGTCAGCGTCTCGTCCCAGAGGCTCGGTGCGTTCAGGGCGTCGACCAGGGCCTCGTACACGGCCGGCTGGCGGCGGAACGGGCGGACCAGCGAGGCGGTCTTCAGGCCGAGCAGGAACTCCAGTTGCCGGTACATCGCGGACTGGAAGCCGGAGCCCTCGCCGAGCAGGTCCCGGAACTTGTTGAAGTCGGCCGGGGTCATCCAGCGCAGGCCGCGCCAGGCGGCGTTGAGCCCCTCCAGGTGCAGCGCCGCGCGGCGCAGCGGGGGCAGCGCACCCCAGACGTCGTCGTCGCGCAGCCGCTGCCGGGTCTCGCGCAGTTCGAAGCAGGTGAGGCCGAAGTACAGCTCCATGATCTGGCTGACCATCAGGAACGACATCTCGCCCGGATCCTTGCTCAGCGTCTGCTGCAACGTGTGCAACGTGCTGGCGTGCACGTACGCGTCGTACGGCGTACGGTCGGCGAACTCCAGCGTCGGCTCGCCCGCGTTCGCCTCGGCTCGGGCGGCCCGCTCGTCCGCGTTCACCGCACGGATCACCGCGTCGTGTGTCATCGCCGTCCCCTTCCGTCCATCGGCACAACGTCATGATCTCTCTCGGCAGCCGGGCGGGGAATGCCGAACCAACGGCACCTGACCGTTTCGACCATCTAGTTCTGCGGCTAGTTTGGAAAATCACCTCACGAAGGAAAGGTGTGTGGCGTGGACGACATGGATTGGGCACTGCTGCGCGAACTACAGGCCGACGCCCGGCTGTCGTACAGCGAGTTGTCCCGCCGGGTGCACCTGTCCCCACCGGCGGTCGCCGAGCGGGTCCGGCGGCTGGAGGAGGCCGGCGTGGTGACCGGCTACCACGCGCACGTCGACCTGGCTCGGGCCGGCCGCGCCGTCGTGGCGCTGATCCGGATGTCCTGTTACGGCCCCCGGTGCATCCTGCGCGACCCGTCCGTGGCGGGTTGGCCCGAGGTGCTGGAGATCCACCGGATCACCGGTGACGCGTGCAGTGTGCTGAAGGTCGCCGCCGGGTCGATCGACGCGTTCGAGCAGGTGATCGACCGGCTCGCCCCGTACGGGCAGCCGTCGAGCACGATGGTCCTCTCGTCCCCGCTGAACTGGCACCCGGTCACCCCGCTGCCGCCACCCGAGCCGGTCGACCCCGCAGCCGGTCACCCCTGAGCCGCTCGACCCCGGAGCCGGACCGGACCGGAATCGCACCCGGCCGGCGATCGGGCGTGATTCGCGGAGCCGGGTGGGAACACCGTGGGCGACGCGGACCACGCGGTGGCCGGCCGGACGGCCGGAAGGGGGAGGTCATGCAGGGTGGCGCAGCAGTCCGTCGGGCACTCGTCTCGACGGCCGGAGTGATCGCGCTGGCCACGCCGGCAGCACCGGCGGCGGCGGCCCCGACACCGGTCGTCCCGACCCCGACGCAGAGCGGCAACGCGTTCGTCGAGGTCACCCCGAACACCGCCCAACCGGGCACCCGGGTGAACATCCGGGCCAGTTGCGACCAGGCGAACAACAACCAGGCGACGGTGGACTCGCAGGCGTTCGGCCGGGTTGTCGTACGCCCGAACAACGGCTTCCTCACCGGCGCGGTGACGATCCCCGGCAACCGGACACCGGGCACCTTCGACGTGAACCTGAACTGCCCGAACGGCAACACCGCACACACCACCCTGACCGTGGTGAACATGAGCAAGCCGACCCAGGGTCCGGCCACCGGTGGCGGCGGTACGGCCGGCGGCTTCGGCGGCCCCCTCGTGCTCGCCGGCGGCCTCGCCGTGATCGTGCTCGGCGGTGGACTCTGGCTGCTCAGCGCGCGGCGCCGGCCCGAGACGGGACCCTGAGCCACCCCGGCCGATGAGCGAGCGCCTCGCGCCGGTCCGGGCGGCGCACAGCCGGGTGTGCCGCCTCGCCCGGCGGCTCGCCGTCGAGGCGTCGGCGGCGAGCATCGTCACCCCGGACACCGCCGACCGTACCGCGCCCGGAACGCTGCGACCCGGTTCGGACCGTGCGGTCGGCACCGCGCGGGCGGCCAGCACCGTCGCGCCGCCCGGCCAGCGGGTCACCCGCGTCCGTTCCGGGGTACGGCGACGTCCTGGACCGATCCCGATCGTCATCGTGCTGATGGGCCTGATCATCACCGGGTTCGGGGTGCAGTACGTCACCGGCACGAACTTCCTGCCCGGATTCAGCTCCGGCAGCCGGCCGCCGCCGCGCAAGTTCCCGGTGCTGGAGCCGAGCCCGCCGACCGCCATCTCGATCGGGTCGCTGGACGTACGGGCCCGGGTGCACCGGGTCGGGATCGCACCGGACGGTTCGATCGCCGTACCGCCACCCGACCGTTACCAGGAGGCCGGCTGGTACGACCAGAGTCCCACCCCCGGCCAGTACGGCCCCTCGGTGATCGTCGGCCACGTCGACACCCGGACCGGGCCGGCGGTCTTCCACGATCTGGCCGACATCCGGCCCGGTGCCCGGATCGAGGTGACCCGGATGGACCGGTCGGTGGCCGTCTTCGAGGTCAATTCGGTCAACCGGTTCGACAAGTCGGAGCTGCCGACCGACCGGGTGTTCGACGACTTCAACCGCCCCGGCCTGCGCCTGATCACCTGTGGTGGCCGCTGGGTCGGCGGCGCGACCGGGTACGCCGACAACGTGGTCGTCTTCGCCTCCCTCGTCTCCGCCCGCCCGCCATAACCCCTCTCCCCGCCGAGGGCGCGCCACCAATACAGAGAAAGAGTGCCTATCCACGACGGAATAAGCACTCTTTCTCTGAAAGTGTGCGGGCTGTTCGGGGTGGGGTGAGTGGGTGGAGGGGGTGGAGGGGGTGGTCAGGCGGCCAGGTCGGCGTCGCGGAGGTCTAGCCAGTCCGCCCAGCGTGGGTCGGGGGCGCGGTGGCCGAGCACCCGCCAGGCGGTGCCCTTCGGCGGGGCCGGCAGCGCGTGCAGCCGCCAGCCCAGCTCGGCCGGGGTCTTGTCGCCCTTGCTGTGGTTGCACTTGGCGCAGGCCGCCACGACGTTCTCCCAGGCGTGCCGGCCGCCCCGGCTGCGCGGGAAGACGTGGTCGATGGTCTCCGCCGGCCCCCGGCAGTACGCGCACCGCCAGCCGTCCCGAGCGAAGATCGCCCGGCGGGAGAGGCCGACGTGGCTGCGGTAGGGGACCCGGACGAAGCGGGTCAGGCGGACCACCGACGGGACCGGCAACGAGTTGCGGGCGCTGTGCAGCATGCCCTCGCCGTCGGCGACACAGACCGCTTTCGCGGACAGGACGAGGATCGCGGCTCGACGCACCGAAACGACACACAGCGGCTCATACGTAGCGTTGAGCACCAACGAGCCGGAGCCCACCGTGGGTCGTATGTCAGGCATCGCGATCACCCTTCCGGTTGTGTCTGACGCCCCGCTCCTGTCATCTGCCGTGTGTCGACCGACGGCGCGGTTCGTCACCGACCGCGGCCGACGCCGGCAGATCACCGGCGTCCGTGCGCCAATAGTCCCCGATGGGACCCCCGATTGCACGTACTAATCCGGGGTCCCTCATGAAGCTTTTGTGTCCTGTGGCAGGATGACCGGTTCCGTCCGGTTAACCCGAGCGTCGCCCGGGGCTGGACCCGAGTGCCGTCGCCGGCCGGGTCGACCCTGCGACGGCCCGGACCCGTACCCGGACACATCGGCGGGCGGCGTCGCGCGGCGGGGCGCCGGGCAGCCGTACCCGCCGGTGCGGTACGAAAGCAGGCGTGAATCTCGCGCTCCTGCTCGCCGTACCGACACCGAGCCCGTCGGTGACCTCGACCCCGCGTCCCAGCCAGAGCTGCCTGGACAGCTTCCTGTGCCGGGCGGTGCTGGACGCGACCGACACCACCTGGTTCGCCGAGGGCAGCTACTACATCCTGGTCAAGCCGCTGCGGATCATCGCGATCGTGCTCGTCGCGATGCTGATCCGGTGGCTGCTGCACCGGACCATCAGTCGGCTGGTCGACGCCACCGCCGAGGGGGTGCCGACGGTACTGAAGCCGCTGCGCGAGCGGATCCCGACGGCGGCGGTCGATCCCTCGCTGGTGGTGCCGGAACGGCGGCGTCAACGGGCCGCGGCGATCGGCTCGGTGCTGCGCAGCCTGGTCACGGCCGTGGTCTTCGGGATCGCCGTGCTGCTGGTGCTCAGTGAGCTCAGCTTCGACCTGGCGCCCCTGCTGGCCAGCGCGGGTATCGCCGGGGTGGCGCTCGGCTTCGGTGCCCAGACGCTGGTCAAGGACCTGATCGCGGGGCTGTTCATGCTGCTGGAGGACCAGTACGGGGTGGGTGACACGGTCGACCTCGGCGAGGCCACCGGCGTGGTCGAGGCGGTCGGGCTGCGGATCACCACGATCCGGGACGGCCGGGGCGTGCTCTGGTACATCCGCAACGGCGAGATCATCCGGGTCGGCAACAAGAGCCAGGGCTGGGCCATGGTGGTGGTCGACATGCCGATCGGCTTCGCCGGTACGGAGGAGGCGACCGCGGTGCTGCGTACCGCGGCGGCGGCGGTGGCGCTGGATCCGGAGCTCGCGCCGGAGATCGTGGAGGCACCGGAGGTGCTCGGCGTCGAACAGGTCACGGTGGACGGAGCGGTGATCCGTACGGTGGTCAAGACGACCGCGGACGGTCAGTTGCCGGTCGGACGCGAACTGCGTCGGCGGCTGGCCGAGGCGCTCGAAAATTCGGGCATCACCGCGCAGATCGCGGCCTCCCGGATGTACCTGCGGTCGCCGTCACCGCCGCCGGAGGGCACCGAGACCGGCCAGGGTGGTGCCACCTGAGCAGCGGTTTCGCGGGCGTTCACGGGGTGATTACCGAAAACGGGGGTCAGGTCGCCGGCGAGCGGGGGTCGCGAACCACACGGGTGGTCAGGTATCGTCCGTTCGTTCAGTCAACGATGCGACGATCTACCCATCCACCCTAGCCAGATGTCTGACGATCGGGCAGAATCCGGGACAAGCTCCTCTCGGAGCGTAACGAGCACGTTGCCCCCTACGTCTGACAAACGTTCCCCGACGGCTCCATCCTGAGTGGTCAGCGGTCGAGAACGATGGAGGCCCCCGTGTCCGACGCGACACGTACGCCCGAAGGGCCGGCTACCTTCCGCGAGGTGTTCGCGCAGCCGGAGTTCCGGGCGCTCTACACGGCCAACGCGTTCTCGTGGCTCGGCGACTATCTGGCTCGGGCGGCCGTCACCGTACTCGTCTTCCAGGAAACCCGGTCGGTGACGCTCTCCGCCGCCGCCTTCGCGGTGAGTTACCTGCCCTGGCTGGTCGGTGGGCCGTTGCTCGCCGCGGTGGCGGAACGGCATCCGTACCGGACCGTGATGGTGGTCTGCGACCTCACCCGGATGGTGCTGATCGGGATCATCGCGATCCCCGGCCTGCCGGTCCCGATCATCCTGCTCCTGCTCTTCGGCATCACCCTGGCCAACCCACCGAGCCAGGCGGCCCGGTCGGCGTTGATGCCGATGCTGCTCACCGGCGACCGGCTGGTGGTGGGCCTGGCGGTGAGCACCAGCACCGGCCAGGCCGCCCAGATCGTCGGGTACATGCTCGGCGCCACCGCCGCCACGCTGAACCCGAGCGTCGCGCTGCTGATCAACACCGGCACCTTCGCACTCTCCGCCATACTGATCCGGTTCCGGGTGCGGCAGCGACCGGCGGCGATGACCGAGGAGCACCGCAGTCACCTGCTCCAGGAGACCGCCGAGGGCTTCCGACTGGTCTTCGGCACCCCGGTGCTGCGGGCCATCGCCATCGTGGTCTTCGCCTCGATGCTCTTCGCGATCGTGCCGGAGGGCCTGGCGGCCGGCTGGGCGGCCGACTTCGCGAAGCTCTCGGACGCCGAACACTCCGAACGCGGGCTGACCCAGGCCATGATCATGATCGCCAGCCCGCTCGGCTTCATCCTCGGCGGCCTGACCATCGGGCGGGGCCTGCGTCCGGCGCTGCGCCGCACGCTGATCCGCCCGTTCGCGGTCCTGGCCCCGCTCGCCCTGGTGCCGGCGCTGCTCAATCCGACCCCGCCGCTGGTCGCGCTGATGGCACTGGTCAGCGGCTTCGCCGTGGCGGGTCTGCTACCGGTCGCCAACGGGCTGTTCGTGCAGGCGCTGCCGCCCGGTTTCCGGGCTCGGGCGTTCGGTGTGATGAGCAGTGGGATGCAGGTGCTCCAGGGCGGTGCCGTACTGGTCACCGGGGTCCTGGCCGGGCAGTTCAGCATCCCGCTCGTGGTCGGTCTGTGGAGCGTCGGCGGGGTACTGCTGATGCTGGTGGTCGCCACCAAGTGGCCCAGCACCGACGAGTTCAACGCCGCCATCGCGGATGCCGGCCGGAAGTCCCCGGCGGGCGCCGGGGCACAGTCCCCGCCGCGCCCGGCAGGCGACCGGGCGAGCGGTACGTCCCCCGCGTCACCCACCGGCGTCAGCACGCTGTGACCGAGGCCGCGTCGACCACGCCGCGACCGGTCGATGCGGACCTGGCAGGATGGAACGGTGACGTCTCCAGGTGAGGGCGACCGGGCGCAGACCCCGGCGACCCTGTTCGAAGCGATCGGCGGCGAGCCGACCTTCCGCAAGCTGGTCGACGAGTTCTACGTCGGCGTCGCCAGCGACCCGCTGCTGCGCCCGCTCTACCCGGAAGAGGATCTCCGGCCGGCGGCGGACCGGATGACGCTGTTCCTGATGCAGTACTGGGGCGGCCCGAGCACCTATTCCGAGCAGCGGGGACACCCGCGGCTGCGGATGCGGCACGCGCCGTTCCGGGTCGGACCGGCCGAGCGGGACGCCTGGCTGCGGGCGATGCGCCGGGCGGTCGACAGCCTGGCCCTACCCCGGGAGTACGAGCAGACGCTCTGGGACTACCTGGAGCGGGCGGCGTACTTCATGGTGAACACGGACGACGGGGAGCCGGCCACCCCGCCGCGGATCGGCTGAGCCGCCGACCGGGCCCGGTGGGGCCCCCGGACTACAGCAGGGCGCCCTCGTCGTGCAACCAGTCCACGAACGTGGTCGCCATCGCGGCGCCGCAGTCGAGCACCTCGACCAGCAGTGCGTCGTGCGCCCCGGACCGCATCGGCACCTGCATCTCGGCGTAGATCGGCAACTGGCCGCGCTCGGTCGGGTCGCCCACGTACGCCTTGGCGAACCGCTGGGCGTGGTTCCACTCGTTGACCACCCGGTAGGCGCGGTCGGCCCAGTCCGGCGGCACGGTGGAGTACGGCCGGGCGCGCATCACCAGGATCTCGTCCTCCGGACCCTCCAGGGTGAACAGCACCGCGTGCCGCTCCCACATGGCGAGCAGGCTGCCGTCGCCGTCGGCGAGGTAGCGCACGTCGAGCAGGTCGAGTGCGTCGCCGAGCCGGCGCAGGGTCACCGGTGCGACGATCGCGGGCGCGACCGGTGCGGGTAGCTCGGTTGCCCCGGACAACTCGGTCTGATCGGAATCGTGCTCCGGCTCCCGTGGGGCGGGCGGTCCTACCCGGACGGCCTCGTCCACGGAGATCCTGCTTCGAGTCTCCGGCTCACCGCTCGCGGCGGTGTGACCGGGGCGCCATGACCACCACGGCATTGCTCGCGCACCTCGCTCCCCAGCGGATCCAGTCGCCTACGGTGCGTTGGATCCGAGGGACGACGGTACCCGGATAGCCGTTCGGAAGCATCCCCCCACCGGATGCCCATGACCAGAGGAACTATATAGCATCAGCCGTTCAGCGGATCTCAGACCGGCGTGATCGACAAGGGACTCGCCTTGAGTGACCAGGCGGCTCCGTACGGCGCGGACAGCCCGGTCCACCGGCCGGCGACCCGCACCTGCACCAGATCCGCCTCGGCCACCCGGTCCCGCCCCGGTTGCACCGGATCGGCGCCGACGGGCCCGACCGGACCGGCCGGCCCGAGGAAGCCCATCCGGACCACCGCCTGCACCAGTCGCTGCGGCACCTCGATCCGGCCGGTCGCTGCGACCTGCGCCGAGTCGGTGACCACCACCGCCACGTGGTCCAGCAGCGCGTCCCGGAGCACCCGCTGCCCCACCGCCCGGCCCGCGACACCGTGATCCGCCGCGTCGCGCAGGGTGCCGGCCGCCGCCGCCGCGATCCGGCGTACGTCGGCGCCCGGCATCGTCTCGACGAGTTGGCCGGTCGAGCCGGGCAGCGGCCACTTCCAGTCGGCGTCGCGGCGGGCCGGCAACCCGGCGCCACCCCGCGCCAACTCGGCCAGGAGCGCGTCGGCGGCGACCGTGGCGTCCCCCGGACCGGCCCCGGCCACCGTACGACTGACCAGCACCGCCCACGGCAGGCGGGCCCAGAGCGTGGTACGGCCGGCCGGACCCGCCGAACGCAGGCGTACCACCGCCGCCGGGTCGAGCCGGGTCAGCCGGGCCAGGAAGGCACCCGCGTCGGCCACCCCGGTCAGCCCGTGCCCGGCCGGCAGCGCATCGGCCGACACCGGGCCGGACTCGGCGGAGGAGTTCACGGCATCAGGTAGGGCCGCAGGAAGGCGCTCTCGTCCTCGGTCAGCCGGCGCGGCCGCCCTCGTTCGAGGTCGTACGGCACCAGCACCGACCGGGCCCGGCTGGCCAGCACCGTGCCGTCGAACAGCTCGTAGCCGATGGTGAACCTGGACGCCTTGATCTCCTCCACCCACAGCTCGATCCGGACCGTCGGCGCCTGTTCGGCGGTGGCCCGGCCGAGGGCGTAGTCGACCGGGCGCAGGTAGTCCACCTCGTGCCGGGCGATGACCACGCCGTCGGCGAACGAGCTGAGCCCCCAGGCCCGCCCGCCGACGAACATCAACGCCACCCGGGCCTCCTCGTACAGGGTGAGGAAGCGGGCGTTGTTGACGTGCCCGTACGCGTCCAGGTCGGACCAGCGCAGCGCGCAGTGGTAGACGTACCGGGCTGCCGGCGGGTGCTCGGCCGCGACCGGACTAGTCACGGGTGAGCTTGCGGTAGGTCACCCGGTGCGGTCGCGCCGCGTCCGCCCCGAGCCGGTCGATCTTGTTCTTCTCGTACGCCTCGAAGTTGCCCTCGAACCAGAACCACTTGGCCATGTTCTCGTCGTCGCCCTCCCAGGCCAGGATGTGCGTCGCCACCCGGTCCAGGAACATCCGGTCGTGGGAGATGACCACGGCACAGCCGGGGAATTCGAGCAGCGCGTTCTCCAGCGAGGAGAGCGTCTCGACGTCGAGGTCGTTGGTCGGCTCGTCGAGCAGGATCACGTTCCCGCCGATCTTGAGCGTGAGCGCGAGGTTGAGCCGGTTGCGCTCGCCACCGGAGAGCACCTTGGTCGGCTTCTGCTGGTCCGGGCCCTTGAAGCCGAACGCCGCCACGTACGCCCGGGACGGCATCTCGACCTTGCCGACCATCAGGTAGTCGAGCCCGTCGGAGACGACCTCCCAGACGGTCTTGTCACCGTCGAGCCCCTCCCGGTTCTGGTCGACGTACGACAGCTTCACGGTGTCGCCGACCTTGACCCCGCCGTCGGTCGGCTGCTCCAGCCCGACGATGGTCTTGAACAGGGTGGTCTTGCCGACGCCGTTGGGGCCGATGATGCCGACGATGCCGTTGCGCGGCAGGCTGAAGCTGAGGTGCTCGATCAGGGTCCGGTCGCCGAAGCCCTTGGTCAGGTCGTTCGCCTCGATCACCGTGTTGCCCAGGCGCGGGCCCGGCGGGATCTGGATCTCCTCGAAGTCGAGCTTGCGGGTCTTCTCCGCCTCGGTGGCCATCTCCTCGTAGCGGTCCAGCCGCGCCTTGGACTTGGTCTGCCGGGCCTTGGCGTTGGAGCGGACCCACTCCAGTTCCTCGGTGAGCCGCTTCTTCATCTTGGCGTCGCGGCGACCCTCGACGGCCAGCCGGGCGGCCTTCTTCTCCAGGTAGGTGGAGTAGTTGCCCTCGTACCCGATGGCCCGGCCCCGGTCCAGCTCCAGGATCCAGCCGGCCACCTTGTCCAGGAAGTACCGGTCGTGGGTGATCGCCATGACGGTGCCGGCGTACTTGGCCAGGTGCTGCTCCAGCCACTGCACGCTCTCCGCGTCCAGGTGGTTGGTCGGCTCGTCGAGCAGCAGCAGGTCCGGCGCCTCCAGCAGCAGCTTGCAGAGCGCGACCCGGCGGCGCTCACCGCCGGAGAGCTGGACGACGTCGGCGTCCGGCGGCGGGCAGCGCAGGGCGTCCATGGCGAGTTCGAGCTTGGAGTCGATGTCCCAGGCGTCCTCGTTGTCCAACTCCTCCTGGAGCCGACCCATCTCCTCCATCAGCTCGTCGGAGTAGTCGGTGGCCATCTGCTCGGCGATCTTGTTGAACCGCTCCAGCTTGGCCTTGGTCTCCGCGACCGCCTCCTCGATGTTGCCGAGGACGGTCTTGGCGTCGTTGAGCGGCGGTTCCTGGGCGAGCATGCCGACGGTGTAGCCGGGCATCAGCCGGGCCTCGCCGTTGCTCGGCCGGTCCAGCCCAGCCATGATCTTGAACAGGCTGGACTTACCGGCGCCGTTCGGGCCGACCACACCGATCTTGGCCCCGGGCAGGAAGCTCAGCGTCACGTTGTCGAGCACGACCTTGTCGCCGTGCGCCTTGCGCGCCTTTTCCAGAACGTAGATGTACTGGGCCACGGTGCGGCCTACCTCCAGAGTCTGCGGAACAGGGAGCTCGCCCGAGCCCCGGGAGCCTGCGGGCGCGGGGCGCGAGCCACGGTCAACGCCGCGCGGGCCGTCGTCAATCCTGACAGGTGGAGCGCGGTCCGCCCACATCACCCCGCCGGAGCACCCGACGAGGGACGAAAGGGAACGATATTGTCAAGATCACTTGTCGGTTTGCCCACGCCGTCCCGCAGGGCAGTAAGAGTGGCACCGCGAGGTAGTAGCCACAGCTACGCTCAGTACGCTCAGCGGTGGACTGCGGAATCACCGGAGGTGCACAGATCGTGACGGAACGTAGCTCGTTCGTGGTCGTGGCGAATCGTCTGCCGGTCGACGAGGTAACCACCCCAGAGGGACGACAATGGCGCCGGAGTCCGGGAGGCCTGGTCACCGCCCTGCACCCGGTCCTCGTGCAGCACCAGGGCACCTGGGTGGGGTGGGCCGGTGGTGTCGGCGCCGCCCCGGAACCGTTCGATCTCGACGGCATCGGGTTGCACCCGGTCCCGCTGAGCGCCGAGGAACTTGAGCGCTACTACGAGGGCCAGTCGAACGCCACCATCTGGCCGCTCTACCACGATGCCGTGGAAACCCCCGCCTACAAACGCCGCTGGCGAGAGGCGTACCGGCTGGTCAACGCCCGGTTCGCCGAGGCCGCCGCAGAGGTGGCCGCCGAGGGCGCCACCGTCTGGGTACAGGACTACCAGCTTCAGCTCGTGCCGGCGATGCTGCGCGAGCTCCGCCCGGACCTACGGATAGGTTTCTTCCTTCATATCCCATTCCCGCCGATCGAGCTGTTCATGCAGATGCCGCTACGCGCCGAGGTGCTGCGCGGACTGCTCGGCGCCGACCTGGTCGGGTTCCAGCAGCGGCTGGCCGCCCAGAACTTCGTCCGGCTGGCCCGGCACCTGCTGGGCCTTCGGTACGAGGGCCAGATGATCCAGGTCGACGGCCGCCAGGTGAAGGCCGGCGCGTTCCCGATCTCGATCGACGTCGCCGAGATGGAGCGGATGGCCGCCGACCCGGCGGTGCAGGCGCGAGCCAAGCAGATCCGGGCCGAACTGGGCGACCCGAAGACCGTCGTGCTCGGCGTCGACCGGCTCGACTACACCAAGGGCATCGAGCTTCGACTGAAGGCGTTCCGCGAGCTTCTCGCTGACGGAAAGTTGACAGTTCCCGACGCCGTTATGGTGCAGGTGGCCACGCCGAGCCGCGAACGGGTCGAGCACTACCAGGCACTACGCGTGAAGGTCGAGCGCGAAGTTGGCCGGATAAATGGGGAATTTGGCCGTGTGGGCGTGCCTGCTGTTCACTATCTGCACCAGTCGTACAGTCGCAGTGAACTTGCCGCGCTCTACTGCGCGGCAGATGTGATGATGGTGACCCCACTGCGAGACGGAATGAACCTGGTGGCCAAGGAGTACGTTGCTTCGCGCGCCGACTCTGGCGGCGCGCTCGTGCTCAGTGAGTTTGCCGGCGCCGCCACCGAGTTGCGCCAGGCCTTCCTCTGTAACCCGCACGACCCCGACGGGGTGAAGGACGCGCTGTTGCGCGCGGTCCACGTCGACAAGGTGGAAGCACGGCGGCGCATGCGGATCATGCAGCGCCACCTGCGTACCCACGATGTCGAACACTGGGCCCGGTCTTTCCTGAACGAGCTGGGCGTGCCCGAAACGGAGGCAGTGTGAGCACGTCCGTACTGGACACCGGGGCCATGGCCCTGGACTCGATCGATCCCGTGCTGCGGGACGCGATCGGCAGGATCGCCCGCTCACCCCAGCTACTGGTCGCCTGCGACTACGACGGCACACTCGCGCCGATCGTGGAGGACCCGAGCAAGGCCGTACCGCTGCCGGAGTCGGTCGCGGCGGTCCGGGCGCTGGCCGCTCTGCCGCAGACCACGGTCGCCGTGGTCTCCGGCCGGGCGCTGCGTGACCTGGCCACCCTGTCCCGGCTGCCGAGCGAGGTGCACCTGGTCGGCAGCCACGGATCCGAGTTCGACATCGGCTTCGTGGAGCGGCTCGCACCCGAGCTGGTCGAGGTCCGTACCCGGCTGCGCAACGAACTGCGCCGGATCGTCGCCGAGCAGCCGGGCGTACGGCTGGAGAGCAAGCCGGCCAGCATCGCCGTACACACCCGGGGGGCGAAGCCCGAGGTGGCCAGCCGGGTGGTCAAGGCGGTGCAGGAGGGTCCGGCGAGCTGGACCGGGGTGACCGTGACTCAGGGCAAGGAGGTCATCGAGCTGTCGGTGATCCCCACCCACAAGGGCACCGCGGTCGACCAGTTGCGTACCCAGATCTCGGCCAGCGCCGTGCTCTTCATGGGCGACGACGTGACCGACGAGAACGCGTTCGCCAACCTGCACGGCCCCGACGTCGGCATCAAGATCGGCAGCGGGGAGACCCAGGCGACCTACCGGGTCGCCGACCCGATCGAGGCCGCCCGGGTGCTCGGCCTGCTGCTCCAGGTCCGCCGGACCTGGCTGTTCGGCGAGCGGGCGGTGCCGATCGAGCGGCACTCGATGCTGGCCAACGGCCGTACCGTCGCGTTGCTCACGCCGGAGGCGAAGGTCACCTGGCTCTGCCACCCGAAGCCGGACGCCTCGGCGATCTTCGCCGACCTGGTCGGCGGCCCGCCGGCCGGACACTTCAGCGTCGGACCGGAGCGCGGCGGTCTGCCGCTCGGTCAGCGCTACCGGCCCGGCACGATGACCGTCGAGACCCGCTGGTCCGGGCTGACCGTCACCGACTGGCTGGACCGGCCGTCGTCGGACAACGTTCCGGCCGGGTCCGCCGTCATCTCCGGTGACTCGACCCTGGTCCGGGTGCTCACCGGATCCGGCCGGGTCCGGCTGGAGTTCGCCCCCCGGCCCGAGTTCGGCCAGGTCGCGGTCCAGCTCCAACCGCTCGCCGACGGGCTGCTGGTGCTCGGCTCCAACGAGCCGATCGCGCTCTACGCCCCCGGAGTGCAGTGGCAGGTGGTCGCCGACGGCGGCTACGAGACCGCCCGCGCCGTGGTCGACCTCGCCGCCGCCGGTGGGTCGATCACTCTCGAACTCCGCTTCGGCTCGCACAGCCTGGCCCATCACCGGGTCCCGGTCGCCGAACGGCAGGCCGCCGCCGAACAACCGTGGCGGGACTGGGTGGCCAGCCTGAACCTCCCCAGCCACGACCGCGAACTGGTCGCCCGCAGCGCACTCACCCTGCGCGGGCTCTGCCACGAGGCCACCGGTTCCATCCTCGCCGCCGCGACCACCTCGCTGCCCGAGGAGTTGGGCGGCGTACGCAACTGGGACTACCGCTACTGCTGGCTGCGGGACGCGGCGATGACCGCACGGGCCCTGGTCGACCTCGGCTCGCTCGGCGAG
Organism: Micromonospora sp. NPDC049529; assembly: GCF_055586685.1. Classification (NCBI taxonomy): domain Bacteria; kingdom Bacillati; phylum Actinomycetota; class Actinomycetes; order Micromonosporales; family Micromonosporaceae; genus Micromonospora; species Micromonospora sp. NPDC049529. Next base: position 262,977 of record NZ_JBVJHT010000010.1, on the reverse strand, counting down.
GCCGAGGCGTTCCTGCGCTGGGTCGACGGCTGCGTCGAACGCACCGGCGGGCACCCGGAGCGGCTGCACCCGCTCTACACCGTCGACGGCTACGAACTCGGCGCCGAAGCGGTGATCGACACCCTGCCCGGCTACGCCGGCTCCCGGCCGGTCCGGGTCGGCAACCTGGCCAACCACCAGCTCCAACTCGACGTGTTCGGGCCGATCGCCGACCTGCTGGCGGCCGTCGCCGACCTGCGCGGCTCGGTGCTGGAGACCGAGTGGCGGGTGCTCGACTCGATGGTCGAGGCGGTCAGCCGCCGCTGGCACGAACCCGACCACGGCCTCTGGGAGGCTCGGCTGCCTCCCCGGCACCACGTCTACTCCAAGGTCATGTGTTGGATGACCGTGGACCGGGCGCTACAGATCGTGCGCCGGCACGGCGGCGAGGACCGGCCCGAGTGGGTCGAGCTGCGCGACCGGATCGGGCACAACGTGCTGGAGTACGGCTGGCACGAGGGCGTCGGCGCCTACAGCGTCGCGTACGGCGAGGAGGAGATGGACGCCTCCTCGCTCTGGATCGGGCTGTCCGGGCTGCTGCCCGACGACGACCCGCGCTTCCTGTCGACGGTGCTGAAGATCGAGGCCGATCTGCGCAGCGGGCCGGTGGTCTACCGCTACCACTGGGACGACGGGCTGCCGGGGCGTGAGGGCGGCTTCCACATCTGCACGGCGTGGCTGATCGAGGCGTACCTGCGTACCGGACGGCGGGCCGACGCCGAGGAGCTGTTCGGCCAGATGGTCGACACGGCCGGGCCGACCGGGTTGCTGCCGGAGCAGTACGACCCGCTGGTGGAGCGGGGGTTGGGTAACCACCCGCAGGCGTACAGCCATCTTGGGTTGATCCGGTGTGCGTTGTTGTTGGATGGTTCGTTGGTTTGATCTTGTGAGGTTGGTCCCCACGTTGTGAGGTTGGGCCCCACCGTGCCCGGCGAGGGTCGTCAGGATTGATGCCCTCGCCGGTCACGGTGGGGCCCAACCCTTACCTGTTCGGTTTGTAGCTTGAGTGGTGACGCCTTGGGTTTCTGCTCCGGTCGGGGTGTGTGGCCGACCGGAGCTTCTGCGTGTGTGTGGGTGGTCAGGCGGTGACGGGGAGGGTGGCCACGACGTTGCCGATGATCACTACTGCCGGGGGGCGGATGTTGGCGGTGTGGGCGGCGTCGGCGATCGTGCCGAGGGTGGCGCGCAGGGAGCGCTGGGCGCCGGTGGTGCCCTCCTGGACCACCGCGGTCGGCGTGCCCGGCTCCCGGCCGTGCGCCAGGAGGGTGGCGGCGATCGCGGGCAGGTTCTTCAGCCCCATCAGCACCACCAGGGTGCCGCGCAGGCGGGCCAGCGCGGCCCAGTCGACCAACGAGGCCGGGTCGTCGGGAGCCAGGTGCCCGGAGACGACGGTGAACTCGTGCGCCACCCCACGGTGGGTCACCGGGATGCCGGCGAGCGCCGGTGCGGCGATCGAGCTGGTGACGCCGGGGACGACGGTCACCGGTACGCCGGCCGCCGCGCAGGCGAGCGCCTCCTCGCCGCCCCGGCCGAAGACGTACGGGTCGCCGCCCTTGAGCCGGACCACGAAGGCTCCGGACAGGGCCCGGTCGACCAGAATGCGGTTGATCTCCTCCTGGGCGCGGGACGGACCGTAGGGGATCTTGGAGGCGTCGACCAGTTCGGCGTCCGGCCGGAGTTCGTCCAGGAGCAGGCCGGGAACCAGGCGGTCGGCGACCACCACGTCGGCCTCGGCGAGCAGGCGGCGCCCCTTGACGGTGATCAGCTCCGGGTCGCCGGGACCGGAGCCGACGAGGACCACCCGACCGACGCCGGGGGTCCCTCCGCCGGCCCTGGTGACGTCGGTCCTGCCAGCCGAGGACTCCCGGCCGGTCTGCGGGAGGGTGCCGTCGGCGAGACGGTCGCGGATGGCGTCCCGGACGGTCACCGCCCGGTGCGGGTCCCCGCCGCCGAGCACGGCCACGGTCACCGCGCCGTGCCGGACCACCGCCGGGGTCCAGGCGGTGGCGGCGGCCCGGTCGTCGGCGCGTACGCAGAACACCCGGCGCTCGAACGCGGCGACGCTGACCGCCTCGGCGGCATCCGGGTCGTCCACGGCCACCTGCACCAGCCAGGCATCGTCGACGTCGGCGGGCTCGAACCGCCGCGACGTCCACCGCACCCGGCCGGCGTCGACCTGCGCCCGCAGCGCGGGTGTCAGCTCGGGCGAGACGACCTCCACCAGGGCGCCCGCGTCCAGCAGCGCCGGCACCCGGCGGGTGGCCACCGCTCCCCCACCGACCACCAGCACCCGGTGGCCCGCCAGTCGCAGGCCGAGCGGGTAGGGGTTGGTGCCGATCTGTTGCGTCACTTCTCCGATACTCCCGCCGCGTCGAACGTCGCCACCTCGTGCAGTACCCGGACCGCGCCGGCGACCACCGGGAGGGCGAGCAGGGCGCCGGTCCCCTCGCCGAGCCGCAGTCCGAGGTCGATCAGTGGCTCCAGGCCGAGGGCGCGCAGGCCGGTGCTGGCGCCCGGCTCGACGGACCGGTGCCCGGCGACCATGGCGCCGACGGCGTCCGGCGCGAAGGCGGCGGCGACCAGTGCCGCGGCCACCGTACTCACCCCGTCCAGGAGCACCGGCGTACGCCGGGCGGCGGCGCCCAGGATGAAGCCGGTCAGTGCGGCGTGCTCCAGACCACCGACGGCGGCGAGTACGCCGAGCGGGTCGGTCGGGTCGGGGCGGTGCCGGGCCAGCGCGGCGGTCACCACGGCCACCTTGCGGGCGTACGTGTCGTCGTCGACGCCGGTGCCCCGACCGGTCACCTCGGCGGCGGTGGCCCCGGTGTGTACGGCGATCAGCGCCGCCGCGGCGGTGGTGTTGGCGATGCCCATGTCACCGGTGAGCAGGATTCCCGCGCCCGCGTCGATCAGTTCGTCGGCGGTACGGCGGCCGACCTCGATCGCGGCCAGGGCCTCGTCGCGGGTGAGGGCCGGCTCGACGGTCATGTCGCGGGTGCCGGGGCGGACCCGGGCCCGGACGAGGGCGGGGGTTTCGTCAGGGGTGGACCGCTGCGCGGGGACGGTCGGGGTGGGGGCGGGGCCGTCGAGGTCCACGAGGGCGTCGGGGGCGGTGAGGTCGTCCAGGGCGGTCGACTCGTCGACCGTGGTCGCGACGGCGGAGGTGGCCGTGGCTGCGGTCGGGTTATCCGAGCCGGGCAGCGGGGTGGCCACGCCGACGTCGACCACGGTGACCGAGGCTCCGGTCTGCCGGGCGAACGCGTTGACCACGGCACCGCCGGCCAGGAAGTTGCCGACCATCTGCGCGGTCACCTCGCGCGGCCAGGGCGTCACCCCCTGGGCGTGCACACCGTGGTCACCGGCGAAGATCGCCACGGCGGCGGGGGCCGGCAGCGGGGGCGGGCAGGTGCCGGCCAGGCCGGCGAGGCGTACCGACAGGTCCTCCAGGGCGCCGAGCGAGCCGGCGGGCTTGGTCAGCCGGCCGTGCAGCAGACGGGCGGCCGCCATCGCCTCGGTGTCGAGCGGGCGGATCGCGGCGATCAGCGCCTCCAACATCATGCCTCCAGGATCTCCGCCAGCACGGCGACGAACGCGTCAGTGGTGGCAGTGTCCCGCACCGCCACGCGCAGCCAGTCGGCGCCCAGCCCGGGGAAGGTGTCGCCCCGGCGTACGGCGTAGCCACGGTCGCGCAGCGCGAGCCGTACGTCGGCGGCGCCGGGCCGGTGGATCAGCACGAACGCGCTGGCCGGGGTGCCCGCGACGCGTACGCCGGGCAGCGCCGACAGGCGGCGGACCAGGTACTCGCGGTCGGCGGCGAGCCGTACGGCGATCTCCCGTTCGGCGGCGACCGCGACCGGCGTCGCGATGGCCCGCGCGGCGGCCAGGGCCGGTGTGCCGACCGCCCACAGCGGCTGTACGGCGGCCAGCCGGTCGATCAGCTCGGCCGGTCCGAGCAGGTAGCCGATCCGCAGCCCGGCCAGCCCCCAGGTCTTGGTGAGGCTGCGCACGACCACCACACCGGGCAGGTCCCGTCGGTTGGCGAGTGATTCGGGTTCGGCGTCGGTGGCGTCCGGGTCGGTGGTGGTGTCGGCGAACGCCTCGTCGACCACCAGGACCCGGCCCGGCCGGGCCAGTTCGGCGAGGACGGCGGCCGGGTGCAGCACCGAGGTCGGGTTGGTCGGGTTGCCCACGAAGATCAGGTCGGCGTCGGCCGGCACCAGCGCCGGGTCCAGCCGGAAGCCGGTCTCGGCGGGTAGCAGGACCCGTTCGACCCGGTGGCCGGCGGCCCGGAGCGCGGCCTCGGGTTCGGTGAACTGCGGGTGCACGACGACCGGGCGGCGGGCCTCCCGCAGTGCCCGGGCGAGCAGCACGAAGCCCTCGGCGGCACCGGCGGTGAGCAGCACCTCGGCGTCGGGTCGGCCGTGCCGGGCGGCGACCGCCGCGCGGGCCGGGCCGGGGTCGGGGTAGCTGGCCAGTTCGCCGAGGGAGGCGGTGATCGGGTCGGCGAGCCAGTCCGGCATCGGCGCCCGGCGGACGTTGACCGCGAGGTCGACCAGGCCGGGCACCACCTCGGCGTCGCCGTGATGGCCGAGGTCCACGTCGGCGTCGTCACGCTGGCCGAGGCCGGTGTCGGGGCCGAGGCCGGTGTCGGGGACGGCGGGGGCGGTGTCGTCCGGGTGACCGAGGTCCGCGTCGGGGTAACCGGCGGCGGGCGGCGGGCCGGCGGGTGCCGGTGGGTGCGGCGCGGTTACCTGCGGGTGCATGACGGGGATCCTGCCCGGCGCCGGGTTCGCGGGCCAGCGGGTGGCCGGCGGTGGAGTGGGGTGCGACGGCGACGTTCGCGAATTTTTATCAGGTTATTATGGGGCATGTCATAGCTTAAGAGGGTGACGAACCCCACCCTCAAGCCTCCCGAAGGCAACCGCTTCCTTCCCCTGCTCCGGGCCGGTCTGATCGCCGGAGTTGTGCTCGCCGCAGCGGCCTACCCGCTCGCCGCCCTCGGCGGGCTCGGCGCCAAGGCAACCGCCGACCTGGTCCGGGACCGGCCGCGCGACCTGCGCCACACCTCACCCGCGCAGACCACCTACGTGTACGGCGCCGACGGCAAGACGCTGCTCACCACGTTCTACGAGGAGCATCGCAAGTACACCCCGATCGGGGAGATGTCGCCGTACATCCAGCAGGCGATCGTCGCCTCCGAGGACTCCCGGTTCTACAAGCACAACGGCGTCGACGCGAAGGGCGTGGCCCGCGCGTTCGTCGCCAACCAGCAGGCCGGCGGGGTCTCCCAGGGCGCCTCGACCCTGACCATGCAGTACGTCCGGATGGCGTTGCGCGACAGCGCGCAGACGCCGCTGGAGGTGCAGGAGGCGACCGAGCAGACCAGCATCCGCAAGCTGCGCGAGATGCGGATCGCGCTCGACCTGGAGAAGGAGATGACCAAGTCGGAGATCCTGGAGCGGTACCTCAACTCCGCCTACTTCGGCCACCGCGCGTACGGCATCTACGCCGCCTCGGAGATCTTCTTCTCCAAGACCCCCCGGGACCTCAGCCCGGTCGAGGCGGCCACCCTCGCCGGTCTGGTCAAGGCCCCCTCCGAGTACGACCCGGCGGTCAACGACCAGAAGGCCGCCACCGACCGGCGCAACTACGTGATCGACCGGATGCGCACCATGGGCTACATCTCGCCGGACATGGCGGCGACGATGCAGGCCGAACCGATCAAGCTCAAGCTCAGTACGCCACCGAACGACTGCATCTCGGTGTCGAAGGAGTACAACAGCTGGGGCTTCTTCTGCGACTACCTGAAGGCCTGGTGGTCCGTGCAGCCGGGCTTCGGCACCAACACCCTGGAACGGCAGGACAAGCTCCGCCGGGGCGGCTACAAGATCATCACCAGTATCGACCCGAAGGTCCAGGAGATCGCCGAGAAGAACGTACTGGCGAAGGAGAGCGAGAGCAGCCCGTTCGCGCACGGCCTGGTCGCGGTCGAGCCCGGCACCGGACGGGTCAAGGCGATGGCGATCAACCGGATCTACTCGCTGGACTCCTCCGAGAACGGCCCGCACTCGGACCCGGAGAAGCGGTCCCGGATGAGGGGCAACTACCCGAACACCGTCAACCCGCTGCTCGGCGGCGGCGACCTCCCCGGCTACCAGGCCGGATCGACGTTCAAGATGTTCGTCATGCTGGCCGCGCTCGACGCCGGCATGCCCCTGTCGACCGCGTACGACTCACCGATGAAGATCACCTCGATCTACCCCGGCGGCGGTACGACCAGCAGTTGCGGCGGGCTCTGGTGCCCGTCCAACGCCAGCGCGGCGATGACCGGCCGGCAGACCATGTGGTCCGGCTTCGGCAAGTCGGTGAACACCTACTTCGTCCAACTGGAGCAGGCGGTCGGCGCGGACAAGGCGGTCGCCCTGGCCGAACGGCTCGGACTGCAGTGGCGTACCGAGGTGGACCAGCGGCAGGCGTCGCCGGAGAAGCGCAAGGAATGGGGCGCCTTCGTCCTCGGCGTCTCCGACGTGACCCCGCTGGAGATGGCCAACGCGTACGCGGCGATCGCCGCCGACGGCCGGTTCTGCGAGGCGATCCCGGTCACCTCGATCACCAACCCGGACGGCACCCCGACAATGATCACCACGAAGAGCGGTGCACAGGTCGAGGCCGCCAAGCCCCGCTGCCACCAGGAGGTGAGCGCCGACGCGGCCCGCGCCGCCACCGACGCCGCCCGCTGCCCCACCGGCGACACCCCGGCCCGGGGCTCGTGCGGCGGCTGGTCCACCGCCGACAGCGTCAAGGGCACCGTCGGTCGCCCGGTCGCCGGCAAGACCGGCACCACGGACAGCACCCGGTCCGCCTGGTTCGTCGGCTACACCCCGGAGTACGCGATGGCCAGCTTCCTCGCCGACCCGGACAACCCGTTCAACGCGGTCGGTGACGCGCAGTCGAACAAACCGGTGAGCACCGTCTCCGACACCCTGAAGGAAGCGCTCAAGGACCAGCCGGTACGCCAGTTCGCCCCACCGTCGCTCGACATCACCCGGTGACCGGCACTCGCCCACTCCGGCGGCGGGTCCTCACGCCTGGCGGCGCAGGTCGGCCGAGACGAACGACCAGGATTCGAGGTCGACCCGGCCACCCTGGGCGTACCCGGCGTTGCGCAGCAGGCCCTCGTAGCTGAAACCGGCCTTCTCCGCGACCCGGCGGGAGGCGACGTTGCCGGGCGCCACCCGCAGCTCGATCCGCTGGAAACCGTGCTCCAGGATCAACGCGATGGCCAGGGCGAGCACCGCCTCGGCGGCCAAGCCGAAACCCCGCGCCTGCGGGGCGACCGCGTAGCAGATCTCGGTGACCCGGCCGGACCAGTCGGTGCGCTTGGTCCAGAGCGCCCCGACCACCTGGTCGTCCTCGCGCCGGACCACCCCGTAGTGGTCGCCGTTGCCGCTGTCCCGCCGCTCCTTCGCCATCTCCGTGCACCAGGCGGTGGCGTCGATCGGGCCGGACGACTCGGGCAGCGGCAACCAGCGCTGGGTCAGCTTGTCACCGAAGATCTCGGCGACCGCCGCGATGTCGTACGCCAGCAGTGGCCGTACGTGGGCGCGCGGGGTGGAGACGGTCAGGGTCGGGAACCGACGGACCGCCACCTCGCCGGTCACGCCGACATCCCACCGGTCGGGCCGCTCGGCGTACGGGGATCCGGCTGCTCGGGTGTGGCCGCCGACTCCGTCACGCCGACCGGGGCGCCCGCCCGGGGCACCAGCCCCAGCCGTGGCCCGGCCACCGGCTCCGCACCCGCTCGGGGCGCCAACGGCCCGGTCACCGGCCCGACCCGACCGCCGGCAACCGGCTCCGCACCCGCCCTCGGCGCCAGCGGGTTCACCGCCGCCACCGCCCGGACCAGCCGGCCGGCGATCTCCGGCGTGCCGGCCCAGTGCAGGATGAGCTGCGAGGCGTGCACCTGACGCCAGACGAAGCCCTCCGGCGTACCGCCGCCCCAGGTCCACGCCGGTGCCTGCCCGGCCCTCGGGGTCAGCACGCCCCGATGCTGCTTGTAACCGATCATCCGGGCCCCGAGCGGGGCCACCACACTGGCCGCGCGGGCGGTCGCCTCCCGGTAGCCGACCACTATCCGGTCGGTGCTGACCCCGGTTGCGTCCAACACCCCGGTCATCGGCCGGCCGTCGAACTCCCGCGTCAGCCAGAGCACGCCGGCCCCCTCGGCGAGCACCGGGCGACCGGACCGGGCCAGATCGGCCACCTCGGCGCCGAGCCGGCGGTTCGCGGACAGCTCCTCCGCGTACGACTCGGGCAGCCCGCCGCCGACGACCAGCGCGTCGGTCCCCTCGGGCAGGTTGTCGTCCTGGAGCGGGTCGACCGGGACCACCTCGGCCCCGGCGGCGGCGAGCAGTTCGGCCGTTTCCGGGTAGGAGTAGAACAGGGCGGTGCTGCCGGCCAGCGCGACCACCGGCCGCCGGCCGCCGTTGACCGGGCCGGCACCCTGGCCCAGCGCCTCCGCCGCCGACCACGGCTCGACCGCGAGCCGGGGAGCCGACCGGGCCAGCGCGAGCAGCCGGTCCAGGTCGACCGTGGCGCTGATCGCCTCACCCAGCCGGCGCATCCCCCGGTACGCGTCCACACCCCGGTGCAGCACCGGCACCACCCCGTGCTCGCGCGACGGCAGGACGGCGGGGAGTTCGTGGCGGCGCAGCGCGCCGAAGACCGGTACGCCGATGTCGTCGAGCGCGTCCCGGAGCAACTGCTCGTGCCGGTCGGACGCGACCCGGTTGAGGATCACCCCGCCCAGCCACAGCATCTCGTCGTACGCGCGGAAGCCGTGCACCAGCGCGGCCACCGACTGGCCCATCGCCGCGACGTCGACCACCAGCACGACCGGGGCCCGCAGGGCGGTTGCCACGGCGGCGGTCGAATCCGTCTCGGAGCGGCCGGCGAGGCTGTCGAACAGGCCCATGGTGCCCTCGACCACCGCCACGTCCGCGCCCGCGCAGCCGTGGGCGAAGATCGGCGCGACCCGGTGCGGACCGACCAGCCGAGGGTCGAGACTGCGCCCCGGTCGCCCGGCGGCGAGTCCCAGGTACGCGGCGTCGATCTGGTCCGGGCCGACCTTGAAACCGGCGGCGGCCAGCCCCCGGCCCGCGTACGCGGCGAGCAACCCGACGGCGATCGCGGTCTTACCGTGTCCGGATGAGGGCGCGCTCACCAGTACGCGCGGCACGGCGGTCATGATCGGCTCCTCGGGGGCGGACGAATTACCGGAGACGGACGGCAGGGCACGGGATCACCCGGGCGGCCCGGTCCCCCGGACCCGGACGAGGGCGAACGCGCGCGGATGGAACAGACGCGCGCGGACGTGGCGGGGCGGGGCAACCCGGCAACCGGATCGCCGGGCGTGACGATACCGGGCGTCGGGAAGACCCGCCGGCCGCCAATCCGGGCACCAGCGTAGTGGCTGCCGTCACACGGGTAACCTCGTGTCGTGTACCGCTTCCTGCTGAGCCCACGCTGGCTGGGCATCCTCGCCCTGACGCTGGTCGCGGCCACGGTGATGGTGCTGCTCGGCAACTGGCAGCTGAGCCGCTACCGGGAACGGTCCGCGATCAACGAACGGATCGACGCCGCCGAACGGATCGCACCGGTCCCGCTGGCCGGCGTCCTGCCCCCGGCGGGCGGCGCGGCCGGGGTGGCGGGTCGGGCGCCGGCCAAGGAAGCGGCCTGGAGCATGGTCACCGTCACCGGGCGGTACGACACCACGAACACGATCGTCGTCCGGGGCCGGACGGTGGACGGCAAGGTCGGCTTCGAGGTGGTCACCCCGCTGCTGCTCGACGACGGCAGCGCGGTCCTGGTCGACCACGGCTGGGTGCCGCCACCGGGCGGCTCCGCGACCGAGCAGCCCCGGATCCCGGCCGTCCCCACCGGGCAGGTGACCGTGGTCGGGCGGGTGCACCTGTCGGAGAGCAAGCCCGGTGCGGTGGACCGGCGCGACGGCAAGCTGGAAACCCGCCGGGTGGCCGTACCCCGGTTGGCGGGCGAGTTGCCGTACCCGGTGTTCGGTGCGTACCTGCTGGTCACCGAGCAGACCCCGGCGGCCGACCCGACCTTCGCGGCGGTGCCGATCCAGCACGAGAACAACTGGCAGAACGCCGGCTACGTGATCCAGTGGTGGCTGTTCGCGCTGATGGCCCTCTACGGCTTCGGCTGGCTGGCCCGCCGCGAAGCGCTCGGCGACACCCTGCCGACCGGTGGTGACCGCACCCCGCGCAACCGGGACCGGGCCGCCGACCCGGCACCCGCCACCCCGGCCTGACCGCGCCTCCCCCGGCTCAGCCGCTGATCCGGCCGGTGTGGATGGCCCGGACCATGTCGATGGTGTCCGCCTCGGCGGCGCTCTTGTCGTCGCGGTAGCGGATCACCCGGGCGAACCGCAGCGCCATCCCACCCGGATACCGGGAACTGGTCTGCACCCCGTCGAACGCGATCTCGACCACCTGCTCGGGCCGGACCCGGACCACCCAGTCGCTCCGCTCGACGGCCAGGCCGAGGAAACGCTCGGTCTGCCAGCGCAGCAGGTCGTCGGTGAGACCCTTGAACGTCTTGCCGAGCATCACGAACCCGCCGCCGGCCGGGTCGCGGGCACCGAGATGCAGGTTCGACAGCCAGCCCTGACGACGGCCGCTGCCCCACTCCACCGCGAGCACCACCAGGTCGAGGGTGTGCCGGGGCTTCACCTTGATCCAGCCGCTGCCGCGCCGACCGGCCTCGTACGGTGCCTCCGGCGACTTCACCACCACGCCCTCCTGCCCGGCGTCGAGCGCGGCGGCGAACGCGTCGGCGGCGGCCAGCACACTGTCGACGGTCACCCGGCCGACGAGTTGCGGCGCGGCGACCGTGTCGGCCAGAGCCGCCCACCGCTGCCGGCCGGGCGCGTCGAGCAGGTCCGTGCCGTCGAGGTGCAGCAGGTCGAAGAAGTACGGCGTGAGCACGGTCGTGCCGGTGCTGCCGGCTGCCGCCCGTACCGCCGGGGCGGCCGGCTCGGGGCGGACCGGGACCGGTAGCCGGTCCGGGGTGGGCGGGTCGGTCGGCGGTGGCGGGGCGGCCGGTGCGGCGCCGAACGACCGGACCGGTTCGGTCGCCGACTGCTCGGCGGCCACCTCGGCGGAGAGCCCGGCGGTCGCACTGCGCCGGGCGCCCCGGGTGGCGGCCCGGCTGGCGGTCTCCTGGAACGGGCGGGGCCGGCCGGTCGCGTCGAGCGCGATCGCCTCCCCGTCGAGCACGAGCTCGCGGGCGGGCAGTGCGCGCACGGCCGCCACCACCTCGGGCACCCTGGCGGTGATGTCGTCCAGACTGCGGGTGAAGACGGCGATCTCACCGCCGGAGCGGTGCACCTGGATCCGGATGCCGTCGAGCTTGACGTCGACCACCGCCGGTGTCCCGGTCGCCTCGATCGCCTGGTCGACCGAGGGGGCGCTGGCGGCGAGCATCGGCGCGAGCGGGCGACCGACCCGCAGGCTGATCTCGGCGAGGGCGGCGGCGCCACCGGTCAGGGCCGCCGTCGCGACCGCCTTCAGGTCGCCGGCCAGCAACAACGCCCGGCGTACGGCGGGCAGCGGCACCTGCGCGGCGCGGGCGACGGCGTCGGCCAGCAGACCCGCCTGGGCGCCCTGGCGCAGCTCCCCGCTGAACAGCCCGGTCAGCATCCGCTGCTCGTCGACGGTGGCGGCGGCGAAGAGCCGGCCGAGCAGTTCACGGCGGCGGGCCTGCGACCCCGGCCCGGCGACCGAGGCGATGTCGTCGATCGTGGTGTCGACGTCGGCCACGGTCAGCGTCGCGTGTTCGGCCGGTGGCGGCAGGTCACGCAAGGCGGCGTAGCCGACCCCGGTCTGCCGCTGGCGCAGCTCACCGGCCAGGTAGGCGGAGCCGGCCGGAATCTCGTCCGGGGCGAGCCCGCGCAGGGCGGCGGCCAGCAACTCGACCTTGGCCCGTCGGGCGGAGGTCGCGCTCACGGCGGCGGAGGTGGCCGCCAGGTCGAGGAACCGCACGTCCCCATCCTGGCAGCCACCCCCGACATACCGTCGGGCAAAGCTATGCGGAGATGGGCTCCTCGACCCGCAACCCCCGGGCCCGTATCTCGTCGGCGACCCGGGAGAGCACGGCGTCGAGCGCGCAGAGGACGGTGGAAAGTTCACCGAGCTGGTCCCGCAACACTTCCTCGGACCACGCGGAGACGTTGACGTCCCCCAGAGCACTGACAGCGGCGTCGAGCCGCACAATCGCCTCGTTCGTACTCATGTTCGAAACCATACTGCACGACTCGGGACGTACGTCGGAACTTCGCCGTTTTCCCCCGGCATGGCGCGGGGCCCGCGATCGGCGATCAACGGGCCCCGCGTCCCGTGCGGGTCAGCGGTCGGCGGCGGCCACCTCGGCGACCTTGGCCAACAGCAGCGTCTCGGCCAGGCAGACCCGGGCGAACTCGCCGAGGTGCAGGCTCTCGTTCGGCCCGTGCGCCCGCGCGTGCGGGTCCTCCACACCGGTGACCAGGATCGCCGCCTGCGGGAACATCTCCTGGAAGGTGGCGATGAACGGGATCGAACCGCCGACCCCGATGTCGACCGGCTGAACCCCGTCCCAGGCCGCCTCGAAGGCACCCCGCGCCGCGTCGAAGTAGGGCCCGGTCGCGTCGATCACGCACGGGTCGCCGTCGTGCTCGAACGTGACCGTGGCCGTCGTCCCCCACGGGGCGTGCTTCTCCAGGTGCGCCCGCAGCGCCGCGTACGCCCGCTTGGGGTCGTCGCCCGGCGCCAGCCGTACGCTCAGCTTGGCCTTCGCGGCCGGGACCAGGGCGTTGGGCGCACCGACGGTCGGCGGCGCGTCGATGGCGAGGATCGCCAGCGCGGGCTTGGTCCAGATCCGGTCGGTGAGCCGCCCGGTGCCGATGAACGAGACTCCCTCACTCAGGCCGGACTCGGCCCGGAGCCGGTCCTCCGGGTAGTCGACCGCAGCGCCGACCCGGCTCACCAGCCCGCCCACCGCCACGTCACCAGCGTCGTCGTGCAGGGTGGCGAGCAGCCGGGTCAGCGCGGTCAGCGCGTCCGGAACGGCACCGCCGAACATGCCGCTGTGCACCGCGTGATCGAGCGTACGGATCTCGACGAAGCAGTTCACGATGCCGCGCAGCGAAGTGGTCAACGCCGGTACGCCGATGTCCCAGTTGCCGGAGTCGGCGATCACGATCACGTCGGAGGCGATCTCGTCGCGGTGTTCCCGGAGCAACTGCTCCAGCGAGTCGGAGCCGAACTCCTCCTCGCCCTCGATGAACAACACCACACCGACCGGCAGGTCGTCGCCGAACGCGCGCAGCGCGGCGATGTGCGCCATGACGCCGGCCTTGTCGTCGGCCGCGCCCCGGCCGTAGAGGCGCCCGTCGCGCTCCACCGGCTCGAACGGGTCGCTCTCCCAGAGGCTCAGGTCGCCGACCGGTTGGACGTCATGATGGGCGTAGAGCAGTACGGTCGGCGCACCGGGCGGCGCGGCCCGCCGACCGATGACCGCCGGCTGCCCGCCGGAGCGCACGATTTTTACGTCGAGCGAGCAGCCACGCATGAGTTCGGCGACGGCTTCGGCGGAGCGTTCCACCTGTGCGTGGTCGAAGCCGTCGAACGCGATGCCGGGGATCCGGACGAGGCGTTCGAGGTCGGCCCGGACGCCCGGCAGCTCCCGCTCGATCGCGGCCCGCAACCCGGCCTCGGTGAAGATCGGTCTGGTCATGACCGGAATCGTAGGCCGCCCTTACCGCTGCCTGCCCGCCGAGCCCAGAGAACCGTTCCCGCTCCCGTGCCATGATCCCGGAGAGTTTGGCTCGCTATGACCGGCCAAACTCTTCGCAATCATGAGAGGCGGACAACGAGGGAGCGACCGTGGTGCATCAGGGCGATCCGTGGGCCGCCTACCAACGCTCCGGACGACAGGGCCCGCGGGACAAGACCTAGCCGCCGTTGCCATTCCCGCCGGTCGCGGTCCCGCCGTCGGGGCCCTCCGTTCGGCGTGGGCGGCCGGCGGCACGGGCGGCGGCCTCGCCCGCCGCCCCCATCCAGGTACGGGCCCGGCTGGCCCCGCCGCCGGCCCAGTCGCCCAGGTCGGTGGCACCGTCGCCGAGCCGGCGCAACAGCCCGACCAGCGGATCCTGGCTGCTACCGAACGCCTCCCGGTACGACTCGGCCGCCGCCCGGACGTCCTCGGTCACCGAGGCGTCCCGGTCGTCCGCCCGCCGGGGGTAGTCACCGGCGAGCACCCGGCCGTACCCGCCCGAGTCGATCCACTGCCGCAGCTGGGCGGCCCGCGCCACCGGCACCGGATGGGTGCTCCACGCGGTCATCCTGATCTTGTGGAAGCTGTCCCGCAGGTCGCCGCCGCCCTCGTACTCGGCCGCCTGCTCCAGGAAGGCGGTGGTGTCGATCTGCGACAGGTCCCCACCGCCGGCCATCTTCATCAGCAACCGCAGCGCGGCAGCCGGATCCTGACCGGCGAGCAGACCGGCCCGGTCACCGGAGAGCTCGGCCTTGCGCCACCATTCGAGCATCGCCGCGATGATCCCGCGCAGGGCGATCGCCCCGACCGGCAGCCAGCTCAGGCTGGCCGCCCAGCGGGTGAGAATCGACAGGATCGTCTTGTAGACCGCGTGCCCGCTGCCGACATGGCCGAGTTCGTGGCCGAGCAGGCAGCGCAACTCGTCGTCGTCGAGCTGCTGTACGCAGGCGGAGCTGAGGGTGATGAACGGACGGTCCAGCCCGATCGCCTCGGCGTTCAGCCACGGTGACTGGGTGACGTACAGCTCGGGCAGTTCCAGCACGTCGAGCGTGCTCGCCGCCTCGGTGAAGCGCTGGTAGACCCGTGGATACTGGCGGTGGTCGACCCGGATGCCGGTGGCCAGGAAGTTCAGCCGGAAACCGCGCTCGTTCCACATCCCGAAGAACGACCGGATCACCTCGTCGAAGCCGCGCAGCTCCCGCAGGGCGGTGAGCGCGCCCCGGTCGGCGGGATGCTCCCAGGCCCGCGAGCTGATCCCGGTCAGCACCAACCGGGTACGGGCCGGAGCGCCCGCAGCGCCCTCGCCGGCTGAAGTCATCGTGGGCTCCCCGTCCACAGTCCCTCGTCCTACCCTGCGATCGTGCCGCAGCGGCCCGATGCCGTCCATGGGCCGGACATGCCAGTCAAGCCAATCGAACGTAGTGGATTTCCGGATCGAACGCCGCCGCGGCGGCGCCCCCGGCCGGGTCACCGCAACCCGCTGCCGCCGTCGGCCGAGCGGGTGCACCGTCGACCACCAGATCGGCCCGGTCGGCGGTGGCGTCCGCGCGGAAGTGCCGGCGCTCACCCTGCCGCCACCGGATCAGGTACGGCAGCAGTTCCGCCCCGTCCCGTCGTACCGCCCGGTCCAGGCGCAGTCGGGCCGACGCGGTCACGAAGGCCGTCAGGGTCAACTCGGGCGCGATGCCGGCCCGGCCACTGCTCACCCCTTCGAGGATCACGACCGGGGCCGCCGGCACGGTGACCCAGTGCGGGCCGAACTCCTCACGTACCCAGTCGTAGCTGCGGTAGCGGCCGGGTCGGCCGGCGCGCAGCGGGGCGAGCACCCACTCCTCCAGCCGGGGCCAGAAGGTGAACTGGTCCTCCCAGCCGGCCAGCAGGTCGTCGGTGTGCACGATCGGCACCACCCCGACACCGGTGGCCAGCGCCGAGGCGAGACGATCGGCGAAGACGGTCTTGCCCGCACCACTGGGCCCGTCGACCGCCACCAACCGGGTACGGCCGAGCCGCGCCGGCCGCCCCACAATCAGCCGGGCAAGCCCCGCGTACGTCTCCACCCGCCCAACCACCCCCGCACGCTACTTCCCGCCCCACCCACCGCCACCCGCCGCCGCCCCACGCCCGCCACCCGCCGCCCCAGACCCGCCGCCCGACGCCCGACGCCCGACGCCCGACGCCCCACTTTCACTGTTTGAGTGGTTATCCGGCCGCGAATAACCACTCTTTCAGTGAAAGTGCGTGCCCGGAGCGGGGGGGGGGAGCCCGGAGCGGGGCGGGGCGGAGCGGGGAGCGGGGTGGGTCAGTGGGTTGGGGGTGCGCCGGGTGGGATGAAGGGGAGGCCGGTGGGGGTGCCCGATTCGATCAGGCGCCAGAGGGTGTCGGTGTCCAGGTGTTCTTCGACCAGGTCGCCGAGCAGGTCGAGGGTACGTTCACGGGCGGCGGCGAAAGAGGTGTCCGGGGCGACCCGGAAGCCGTGCCGACCGGCCAACCGGGCCGCCTCGGTCAGGAACCGGCGGCGGAACCCGTCCGACTCGAACGCGCCGTGCCAGTGGGTGCCGAGGACCGTACCGGCGCTTGCCCCCTCCGCCCGCCCGTCGGCGTACGTGAGCAGCGGTGGCAGGTCGGCGTCGGCGCCGGAGACGTACCCGTGGTGGATTTCGTAGCCGTGCACCGGGAGCGAGTCGTAGGCCGTGCCCACCGACCGGGTCACCGTCTTGCGCGGGGCGAAGGCGACCTCCATCGGGAGCAGCCCGAGCCCGTCGACGGTTCCGCGTCGGCTCTCGACCTCGTCGTGAATGGTTCGGGAGAGCATCTGGAAGCCGCCGCAGATGCCCAGCAGTGGGCGGCCGCCTCCGGCGTGTGCGAGCACCGCGTCGGCGAGGCCGGTACGCCGCAGCCAGGCCAGGTCGTCCACGGTCGACTTGGTGCCGGGCAGCACCACCAGGTCGGCGGCGGCGACCTCGCTCGGCTCGACGGTGAGTCGGACCCGTACGCCGGGTTCGGTGGCGAGTGCTTCCAGGTCGGTGGCGTTGGAGATCCGGGGCAGCCGGATCACCGCCACGTCCAGCCATTCGGTGCCCAGCGGCGGGGCTGGTCGACCGAGCAGCCGGTCGTACGCGAGCGAGTCCTCGGCGTCGAGCCACAGGTCGCGGTCCCAGGGCAGCACCCCGTACGTGGGTCGGCCGGTGACCCGGTTGAGCATGTCGATGCCAGGCTGGAGCAGCCCGAGGTCCCCTCGGAACTTGTTGATCACGAATCCGGCGACGAGTGCCTGGTCGGCGGGGTCGAGCAGGGCGACGGTGCCGAACAGTGAGGCGAAGACACCGCCCCGGTCGATGTCGGCGACCACGATGGTGGGCAGGTCGGCGTGCCGGGCCAGGCCCATGTTGACGTAGTCGGTGTCCCGCAGGTTGATCTCGGCGGGGCTGCCGGCGCCCTCGCAGATCACCACGTCGTACTCGGCGCGCAGTTCGGCGAGGGCGGCGAAGGCGGTACGGGCCAGCCGGGGCCGCAGCGACCGGAAGTTGGTCGCCGTGATCGAGGTGGTCCCGGACGCGTCCGGGGTGCCACCGCCCGGCACCGAGTCGGCGGCCGGGTCGCGCAGTGCCTCGCCGAGCAGGACGACCTGGCTGGACAGGTCACTGCCCGGCTTCAGCAGCACCGGGTTGAACCGCAGGTCGGGCGGGAGTCCGCAGGCGGCGGCCTGCATGGCCTGGGCCCGGCCGATCTCCCCGCCCCGGCCGTCCGGCCCGACGACGACGGCCGAGTTGTTCGACATGTTCTGTGCCTTGAACGGGGCCACGTTGACCCCCCGGCGACGCAGCCAGCGGCAGATGCCGGCGGTGAGCACGCTCTTGCCCGCGTCCGAGGTGGTGCCGGCGACGAGCAGCCCGCCGCTCATTCCGGCTTCCGTAGCGCTCGCGGGGAAACCGCCGTCGCGCCGATCACTCGGGCCAGACCGCCCAGCACGGCCCGTCGGGGTCGGGCGGTGATCGCGTACGCCACGGCGACGCCGAGCGCACCGAGCCCGACGGTGCCGGAGAGTTTGGCCGCCCGCCGGATGTGTCGCGCCTCCGGTCGTGGGCCGTCCCCGAGGAAGGGCCGCACCTCGGAGCGCCCGAAGTAGACGTTGCGCCCACCGAGCCGTACGCCGAGCGCGCCCGCCATCGCGGACTCGCACTGTCCGGCGTTGGGGCTGGGGTGGTCGTTGCGGTCCCGGCGCCAGATCCGCCACGCTCGCGCCCGGTCTCCGCGTACGGTCGGGGCGGCGGCGATGGTGAGCAGCGCGGTCAGCCGGGACGGTACGAGGTTGAGCAGGTCGTCGAGGCGGGCGGCGGCGGTGCCGAAGTGCTCGTAGCGGGGCGAGCGGTGCCCGACCATGGCGTCGAGGGTGTTGACCGCCCGGTAGCCGATCAGTCCGGGCAGGCCGGCGACGGCGCCCCAGACCAGTGGCGCGACGACGGCGTCGGAGGTGTTCTCCGCGACGGATTCGACGGTGGCGCGGGCGAGTTCGGTTTCGTCGAGCGTCGACGGGTCCCGCCCGCAGAGGTGGTTGAGCCGCTGCCGGGCCGCCGGCAGGTCGCCCTTGCGCAGCGTGCGGCCCATCACGGTCGCCTCGTGCCGCAGGGTCTGCCCGCCGAGCACGGTCCAGGTGCCGGCCGCGACCAGGGCGGCGCGGGCCACCGGCCGGTGCCGGGTCGCGGTCGCGGCGGCCACCGCGACGAGCACGGGTACGCCCACCGCCAGCGCCGTGTACTTCGCACCGGCCGATCGGTTGGGCTGGTAGAAGCGGCGTTCCAGGGCGGCGGCGGCCTGCCCGAACCCGGCGACCGGGTGCAACCGTCGGGGGTCGCCGAAGAGTGCGTCCAGTGCGTAGCCGGCGGCGAGTCCGGCCGCGTTGGCGGTGCCGGTGCCCACCCACGGCCCGCTCGCGCGGGTTCCGGCCCCGGACGAGCTGTTTGCGCCCCGCCGTCCGGTCCGACTGTCGATCGCCTTCGGTCGCACTCCGACCACCCCCCGGCCGGCAGCCTAGCCAGCCGGTGCGTCCCGGACGCGGTGGGGCGGTGGGCGCCGCGCTCTCAGGCGGGAAGCAACTGCGGGTGCACCTGCCCGTCGAGCCAGCGCCGCATGGTCTCGTTGAACAGCTTCACGTCTTCCACGTTCCAGACGTGGTGCATTCCGGGGACGAGGCGGACGCTGGTCTGCGGGGCGACGTCCCGGATGAGCTGGAGTGTGTCGCGGGTCGACCGGGGTTCGCGCTCGCCGACGACGGCCAGCAGTGGGCCGCTGAAATCCGCCAGGCCGTGCGGCACCCCACCGGTGGTGACCTCGTCGAGAATCCGTCGGGACGTTTCTCGGGACACCGAGAGGCCGTGTTCGACGAACATGGTCCGGGCGTCCGTGGGCAGCCCGAACGCCGCAGCCTGAGCTTTCCAGAACCAGGGGGCGTTCCAGAGCAGGAGTTGGAGCCTTGCCGTTGCCCGCACCATCGTCCCCGGTCGCCCCATCATGGCTCCGGTGACGAACAGGGAGCGGATCAGCTCCGGATACCGGGCCGCGAGATGCAGCGCGACGTTTCCACCGAGGGAGAGTCCGACAACATCGACGGGTGTGGTGATCCGCAGTGCGGCGAGGCGGTCCGCGAGACGGTCGACGACGGCCGGCAGGCCGGGCCAGACCTTGTGGGCGTGTACGCCGAATCCCGGCAGGTCCGGCGTCACGACGAGCCGATCGTCGAGTACGTCTACCTGGGGTTGCCACATCCAGTTGGCGACGTTACTGCCGTGCAGGAGCAGCACGGGAGGAGCCTGCGAGGGGGCGGCCGGCTGGTGGATCTCCGCGAAACCCGTCACGCCAACTCCTCCTGCAACGCGTTCAGCCAGTCCAGCTCCGTGCGTACGTGGGCGATGCCGTTGTCCAGCGTGGCTCGGCGCAACCGGGCCCGCCGGTCGGTCGGCTCGGGTGTCGAGACCCGTATCTGCGTCAGGACCGCCAGCAGGGCTTGGGTCTTGTCCAGTCGTGCTGCGAGCAGTTCTTCCAGCTGCGGATCGGTCAGGCCGCCGGAGAAGAAGAGGCGTGCCAGGAAGGCATCGCGTTCGGGTTGGTGGTCGAGTTCCGAGGTGAGCCAGTGGTAGAGGGTTTCGCGACCCCGGTCGGTGATGTGGTGGACCTGTCGATCCGGAGCGCCGACGCCGGGAACCGTCTCGACGGTGGCGAGGCCGTCCCCGGTCAACTGGGACAGGGTGCGGTAGATCTGCGCTTTGTCGGCGTACCAGAAGTGGTTGATCGTGGTGTCGCAGTGACGTTTGAGCTCGTAGCCGGTCATGGGTGCGAGGTCGAGCAGGCCGAGGAGGATACGCGCGAGAACCACGGCTCCAGCATGCAGCACCACTAGTAGACTTGTCTACTACATCGCCGGCCGGCTCGGGCCGGTAGCCGACTGGAGTTCCAATGACCTGTGCCTCAGCAGAGGGTGCTTGCAGCCCTGTCAGGCGAGTTTGGAGTCCCACCATCGCGGCGAGTTGACGAGCGAAGCGTCCGGATCGAGAAAGCTGAAGGGGACACCGAGATCGTCTGCGACCGCTGAGCCTTTGTGCATCGCTTCGTCGGCTGCCCGCCCATGGGTACCAGTACCGGTGGATGCTGGCGCGTCGCGACCGTCAACGAAGGTCAGCACGTGCTCGTCGAACTGCGGGTGTCGCGCGCTGGGTCGGCGCACGATGGCAAGGAGGAATACACCCCAACTCGCTGTGTCACCGTCCCACATCGCCTCGATCGCCACGACCGGGTCGGTGATGGTTCTGGCCTGCTCGATGAGCCGCGGCGTCGGCACGGGCGGTGGAGAGGCGTCCACCCGGCCCAACACCTCAAGCTCGCAGCCACGTTCCTCCACGACGTTCAACGCGTCGGGGATCGATACCGGGCCGGCGGAACCAACTCCATTTCGCACCAGTACGGCCGCGTTGACCTTGCGGCGGCGACAGATCAGGTCATCGACCCCCGCACGGACCTCCTCGGGTAGGGCCGCCCAGATTCGATCGTTGTCACCCATCACATCGGCCATTCTCCAGGACCGCACCCGGCGTCGGCGACGACTATCCGCCCGCACGTCCGCCCGCATGCCAGACCCGGGCTTTGCACCTCGACAGGCGCATCCGAATCTGCCGCCGCCCGTGTCCCGGCAGGGCCGTTTTAGGGAGCCCGCTCATAATGAGCAGGCTCCCAGGAGCCTGGCCCGACTCGAACGGTGCTGCCATCCCTGGGTTCAGTGACGCGCGGTACCGGCGCCGCGCGTTGAGCAGGCCGGCCTCCTGGCGTGGTGCAGGTTAGGGGTGCCTGACTGGGCATCAGGTGTCGTACTCACCGCTGTCCCATGGGTCGGTGAAAGCCATGTAGTCGCCGGGCTCCAGGGTGACCCACCATGCGTCGTCGTCCCCCTCCGGCTCTGTTGGGATGAGGCCGAAGGTCGTACCGAACCGATTGATTGCGAAGGGCTCGACTTCGATGCGGGTGAACGTGACCTCCCCAAGTTCCTTCAGCCGGGCGTCGTACGCCGCCCGGCGCGCCGCGCGGTCCATCCGGGCTCTGGGACCGAACGCATCAATCCGGGCCTCCAGAAACCGGCCATCGGCGTCGAAGAGGTACAGGGCGACGAACTCCTGACCATCTTCCTCCGCACGGGCGGCGGGCTCGAAGGGGGTGGTGAGGAAGAACTGTCTTCCATCAGCGGTGCGCCCCACATGCTCGGCGTGATAGTCGTCGTGATCGATAGCGAGACGGCTCGGCGGTCCGACCCTCATCCAAATCGTCCTCTCCACGCGGACGGTCTGAGCCGTCGCGATCGCCCAAACCAGCATCCTGCCGTCCACGTACGACAGGCAGCGGGGCGGCACTCAATGCGAGGCCGCTGGTCTTGTCAGGGCGTCCTCACCACCGCGTGCTCCTCTGCCGCAGACCGTCGACTGTGCGCGGCGGCGTACAGCCCACCATCACACACCGTAACGACCTCTATCGTCGCCCAACATCCTGATCCGGCTCCCCTCTGTGTCAAGAGGCGGCGAGGAACGGTGTTCTAGGCTGAATGTTGGCGGGTCCGGGAAGTGACTGTTCCGAAGTGCCGACTGTCGATGAGAGTGCTCCCCTGCAGTCGCGAGGGCCGATTGACGGGCCGACGAGGCTGTCTTCGCTGCCGAGAACTGCCGTGCAGGACGTATCGGTTCGCGGCTGCGTTAGGTTGCCGGGTGTGGTGAGCGATGTTCACGAGATGTTGACGCATTTGCGCGCGGCGCCCGCGGGGGAACGTCACCAGGTGCTCTGGAAGTTCCCGGACCAATCTGGCACGAGGGACGCGCTGCGTGCGGTGCGTCGCCATGGTCCTGGCCGGCTGCGGTTGGCCGCGCTCGATGCACTGATGTACCTCGGTGGCGAGGCTGCCCTCGACACCATGGACGTCACCGCCGTCGAGCGTCTCATTCGGATCCGCAGACTTACCGATCCCGTAGGCCCGGCGATGTCGTGCTGGACCTACTGGTGGTGTATTCGTGGCGGCGACCAGGCTGGCATCATCGCCACACTCGGCTTGACCAATGCGCGGCCCGTAACGTTCAACCTCGCCTGCACCGTGGTGGACCTCATCGAGCACATGGATGAGCCCCCCTGGTCTGGTATACGTAGGCCCGGAGATCAACGGTTGGACCCCGGTCATCGGAGGCTGGTGCGACGCATTCGGCGACCGGGCCTTCGAGGTCCGGACGACCATCGAGCAGCTAAGCGTCAGATACGGCGAGGCGCACGCGTTCCACTTCGGCGCCCAAGGCGACGGGTCCGCGTGGCTGGTCGCCCAGGATGGAGTGACGACGCGCCGTTACAGCAGTGCTGATCCCGAGGAGTCAACGGGCGAGCCGTTACCGATCGAGCGGGACTGGATGCTGGCGCGAGGCGTGCCCGGGCGACCGGAGGACCACGTCGCCGACGGTGACGATTTTGCTGATGCAATGTGGGAGTTCTGCGAGGCCAACGACGTCGCCGCCGCGATCTCCGTGGATATCGGCTGGCACCGACCTCTCGACGCGGTTGTCCACGGCTACCCCGTATTGGCCGCTGTGCCCGAAGCTGCCCCCATTACGCTCCCGCCGGAGCGTACGAAATCTAGGCATAATCGACGGCAAAGTGAAAAATTCAGAATTGGCTGTGCGAGGTGCTCCGTAGCAGCCGTCACTCACGCACTCACATGCCGCGACCTGGGCGTCACAGTGCGCGACATCACGTCGGCGCTCAGCGCCCGGTCGTGCCGATGAGCGGATGTCCGATCTTGGGCATATTTCTGTGACTGAACCATATTTTCAAGGGCAGGTCTCAGACCATGATCCGTTCACGGTGCTGTCGGACGAAACACTCGGTCAAGCTGGGCATCAACGAGGGTCAGTGCCTCGTCCGGGCTATACAGGCCGACGAGAATCGGCCCAACCAGGCCCTGGGCGAGGAAGTAGAGCGCCGGTGCCTCCACATCGGGATTGACTCCGTCGCGCAATTCGTCCAATCGAGACGCCTCGCGGAAGTTGGCGACCGAAACCGTCAGGATGCGTCCGTATCCGTCGCGAAGCTGCTCGGCATACGCCGGTGTGACAGTCGCGGCAGAAAAGAACGCGATGTTCACGCAAGCCTCTTCGCGGCCAGCCGGGTCGACCGGGAGCATCACCGCGGTAGCGGCACGGATCAGGTCGCGGCGGGTGGGCTCACGCAGTGCGGCGACGGCGGCCTGGAGCCGGGCCAGCACGCGTTCGCGCATGTGAGACAGCGCAAATAACAGCATCTGCCCCTTGGTGGGGAAGTAGTGCTGCACAGTGCCCATCGACACGCCGGCCTGCTCGGCGACGTCACGCAGGCTCACCGCCTCGAACCCGCGAGTGCCGATGACGGCGAAGACCGCCTCGGCCAGGAGGCGGCGGCGCTGCTCGTGGTCGACCTGCTTCGGCACGTACCGAACTTATCTCATGCGAGCGCATTGCCATCAGAGACCGCGGAACGTTATCATGCGATCGCATTAAAAAATCCGGGGAGGCAGACATGGGCATCGAGTACGCCGTGAACGGGGACGCCAGGATCGCTTACGAGACCTTCGGCACGGCCGGTGAGCCGCTGCTGCTGGTCCTGGGGCTGGACTATCAGATGGTCTGGTGGCCCGACGCGTTCTGCGAGCGCCTGGTCAAAGCGGGCTACCACGTGGCCCGTTACGACAACCGGGACACCGGCCTGTCCACGCACTACCTGCAGCCGGCGGACGGCAGCCCGTGGCGGGCGCTGCTCGGCGGCACCCGCCCCCTCTACACGATCGCCGACATGGCCGCCGACGGGCTGGCGGTGATGGACGCGCTCGGCTGGGCCAACGCGCACGTGCTGGGCGGCACGTCGGCAATCGCGCAGGCCATGGCGCTGCTGCACCCCGAGCGGGTCCGCGGCCTCACACTCTGCATGAGCAGTCCGGCCACCGCCGGAATTCTGCAGACCCTGCGCTATCTCAAGTTCGGCATCTTCCGCGAGTTCCGAAGGCTACCGAAGGCGACCACGCCCGAGCAGGAGATCGACAACCTGATCGCGATCTACCGAGCGCAGGCCTCGCCCGGGTACCCGTTCCCCGAGGAGTGGGTCCGCGAGGCGGCGACGCTCAGCCACAGCCGCGCGCCCCGCGATCCGCGCACAACCCAGCGGCACCTCGCCGCCGGCCGGGCCGTGAAGCTGCCGCCGCTCTCCGGCATCACCGCGCCCACCCTGGTCGTCTCGGGCGCCGACGATCCACTCATCAAGCCGAGCGGGGGCCGCGACCTGGCCGCCCAGATCCCCGGCGCGGAGTTCATGGAATACCCCGGCGTGGGCCACGACTGGCCCGAGGAGATCTGGGACGACGTGATCGCCCGGATGCCGCGCTGACATCCACCTCACAGCAGTCCTCCATGACCGAGCACCGCCATTGATATGCGTCGCTTCAGACGCTGCGAGACCGAACATCCGGATCTGCCGCCGTCCGTGCGCGTACGGCCGTCCGGCTGCAACTGAACGTAGTCGACTCCGATCGCGGTTCGCTCTTGGACGTGAGCGGCGATGCAGCCGGAGCAACAGGTACGGCCCGGTCGGGTGACTAGTGCTCGGGGCCCAGGTGGCTGCGTTCGCCCTCGTGGTCGAGGATGCAGAGGATCTCGGCCGGGCCGCCGTGCGCACCGAACGCGTGCGGGACCATGGTGGAGAACTCGGCCGCCTCGTTCGTCCCGACCAGGATCGTCCGCTCGCCGAGACGGAGCACGATCGTGCCGGAGAGCACGGTGAACCAGTCACGACCCGGATGCACCCGCAGCTCTGCCGGCACCTCACGGGTGACCCGCAGCTTGGCAACGGTCTGGTTACTGTCGCGGGAGAGCAGCCAGGTGGTGATGCCGCGCTCGTCGTTGCAGTGGGGGCGGATCACCACGTCGTCGTCGGCATCCGACTCGACCAACTGATCAAGCGTGGCGCCCAGCGCGCGGGCGATCGCCGCCATCTGGTCCAGGGCGATCCGCCGGTGACCGGTCTCGATTCGGCTGAGCGTGGACGGGCTGAGCAGGCAGCGGGTGGCCATCTCGTCCAGCGACCAGCCACGGGCCACCCGAAGGCCACGGATCCGCTGCCGAACCAGAGCCTCCAGGTCCTTGTCTTGCTTCATACGCAAGAGACTATGCCAAGGGCGCAACGCGCGGCTACCGTCGACGCATGGCACACGACCACCTGATCGAAATGCTCGACCTGGACGCCGAGGTCCTCCGCGAATACCACCGCGACCTGATCAACTGGGTCGGCCGCGAGGCCGCCGACCGGCCCCGCATCATCGACATCGGCGCCGGCAGCGGCACCGGATCACTCGCCCTCGCCCGGGAACTGCCCGGATCCGAGATCACCGCAGTCGACGTGTCCCCGGAGATGCTGGCCCACCTGCGCGGCCGGGCCGACACCGCCGGGCTGGGCGGGCGGATCCGTACCGTCGAAGCCGACCTCGACCGGCCCTGGCCCGACTTCGGCCCGACGGACGTCATCTGGGCCGCCTCCTCGATGCACCACATGGCCGACCCCGGACGCGCACTCGCCTCGGCGTACGACGCGCTGCGGCCGGACGGGCTGTTGGTGATCGCCGAACTGGACTCGTTCCCGCACTTCCTGGCCGGCACCCCGGACGCGGACGTGGAGGAGCGCGGTCACGCCGAGGCGGCGAAACGTCGGCTTGAGGCGGGCCTGCACATGCACGAGAACTGGGGCGACCGGATCACCCACGCCGGATTCACGGCCGTGACCGAGCGACGCTTCGACATCGACCTCCGGCCGCCGCTGCCCGCAGCCGCCGCGCGGTACGCCGAGGTCTCGCTGCTCCGGATGCGCCACGGGTTGGACGACCGACTGTCGCCGTCCGACCTCGCGGCCCTGGACAAGGTTGTCGCCGGCCTGGGTGAACGCGACGATCTGAGCGTACACACGGAGCGGACAGTTTGGCTGGCCCGTCGCTAGCCCCGGTCATCGCCACACGCTGGACGGGGTCGGCCCACGGGACGACCCCTAACGTGGCGTGGACGCAAGTCCTTGATCCGTACTCTGGCCGGTGTGGAGTTGACAACAGAGGCACGCGACCTGGCCACAGCCATGCTGAGCGAGGCACTGCCGCGACGGTGGGCACACGTGGAGGCGGTGGCCGCCAAGGCAACGGGCGTCTCGGCGATCCTGGACCAGGTGGATCAGGACGCGCTCATTGCCGCAGCCTGGCTGCACGACATCGGGTACGCCCCGCCGTTGGCGCTCACCGGGTTCCATCCGCTGGACGGTGCGCGTTGGCTGCGGTCGCGAGGTTTCGATGAACGGGTCGCCTGTCTGGTCGCGCACCACACCCACGCGATACTCGAAGCGGAGGAGCGAGGGCTGGCAGGCGCGTTGGATGCCGAGTTCCGGCGTGAAGAGTCCCCGACCGCCGACGCGCTCTGGTACTGCGACGCAACCACTGGCCCTGATGGTCAGAATTTCGACGTGTTCGAGCGTCTGGTCGAGATCCGGACCCGCTACGGCCCCCACGACCTGGTAACCCGTTTCATCGATCGAGCAGAGCCTGACATTGTCGCGGCCGTACGGCGGACCGAGGCGCGTCTCGCTGCGCTGTGATCAGCCAATGTAGGGCTGGGGCAGGCCCGCGTACCCATGATCGATCCGTAGACGCATCGAAGGGTGAATGCTCAGATCGTCAAGAGCGGCTTGTTCGACCCATGCCACCTGGGACGACTCATCGCTCTCGGTCGGCTGCCCCGACACATAACGGGCACGGAAGCAGAGCGAAAACTGTTGCCGCACCTCACCGTCGCTGTACGCGATGATGTGGTTCGGATCGGTGTAGGTGCCGATCAGCCCGATGACCTCAACCGCGATGCCGGTCTCCTCGCTGGTCTCACGAACCACCGTCTCTGCGATCGACTCGCCGAAGTCCTGGGCGCCTCCCGGCAGTGCCCAGAGTCCGTTGTCGGTGCGCCGGATGAGTAGGACCCTGCCTTGGTGATCGAGCACAAAAGCGGTGACCGCAACGACGATGCTGTTGGGCTTGGGGGCGGTGGGATCGTGGAAATACTCGGTCCGTGCCATGCCCTACGGCACCTCTCGGTACTCGCGCAGCGGACGAGCCGTGGACCAGATTCGGTCGAAGCTGTCGGCGTACAGGTTGAACAGGTCTCCACCGGCAAGCCTACGAAGGTGCAGCATCGGCGCATGAGCGGCGGGAAATCCGTAGACGTGCGGGTTAACAAGCATCTCGTCATCGAACTGGTAGATCGAGTTGTAGAGCGTCGTCCGGTGCAGACACAGGCTGACACCCTCGACCCCGTCAAGTTTCTCGTACCAGGCGAGGACGTTGCGTATCTTCGCCGAGATCGCATCACCGATTCCCTCGTCCGCGCCGCGCTGTGCAACCTCCGGCGAGTCTGGATCTCCAAGAAGGATTCGCACCTTCGCACCAAACCCAGCCCGCTCTCTCAGGATGGCGACCAGGTTCGGGTGTTGCTCGGGCAGGAATAAGCCGGCGTACACCAGGATCGAGATCTGTTGAGTGGCCGTTGTCAGTAGCCGACGCCATAGTTCGGCAGGCACCGCTGCACGGCGTGAATAGGTTTGGATCAGTTCCGATTCACTGACGCCAGCAGCGCGCGTCGGCACCAGGGCGTCCGGCCACAGGTACGTCTGAGTCTCACCGAGATGCGCTGCGAGCGCATAGCGGTGCCGGGCATACGGAATCCGATCCTGTGAAACCCACCGCTCGACCGTCTTTGGATCAACTCCGACCACAACGGCCAGATCACCCGGGGTAAGGCGCCTCCGATGCATGGCATCACGCAGACGCTCATTCGGCACACCAACCTCCGAGACACATCTAGGGACGACTCAATCTATGACCAGACGTCCTCAGTTGTCCAGCCTTGGGGTGCACCTTCGACGGTGATTTGAGGAAAGTGGTGGGCATGATCGAACCGATGTCAACCACTCCGATTCGCGCCGTGAAAATGCCCGTCCCATCAGAATTGTTCGCGCTCGGCGTCTCCGGTCGCGTACGACGAAGCCCGAAGGGCTGACCCGGTGGACAGCGAACTGCCGATCGGGCGGCGGGTGGCGTACTGGCGTGGGCGCCGGAAGTTGTCGCAGCAGGTGTTCGGTGACCGGATCGGCAAGTCGAAGAGCTGGGTCGACAAGGTCGAGCGGGGCGAGCGGCGGTTGGACAAGTTCTCCGTGCTCCACACGATCGCCGGGGCGCTGGGGATCAGCGTGGACGTGCTGCTCGACGGGGCGGAGAACACCGCTCGCGTGGCCCCGACCGAGCCGATCGACCTGGGCGAGATTCGGCGTACGCTCTCCCTCTTCGCGCCGGTCGCGTACCTGCGCACGTCCCGTGCCGGCACCGGTCCGCTGCTGCACGAACTGGAGCAGTCGGTCACCCACGCCTGGCTGACCTGCCAGTACGGTCAGTACGACGTTCTGGTCCGCGCGCTACCGCGACTGCTACGCGACGTTCGCGCGGCCGAGGCGTACCACGGTGGGGACAACCGGGTTCGGGCGGCGAGCCTGGTCGGGCAGGTCTACCAGGTCATGTCGTCGGTGACCCGCAAGCTCGGCGCCCACGATCTGGCCCGGATCACTGCCGAACGGTCGATCGACGCCGCACTGCGGGCCGACGATCCGTTTCTGGCCGGCACCGGCACGACCCGGTTCGCCAACGCGTTGCTCTCGGCCGGTGATGCCCGCGCGGCGTTCGAGGCGAACATCGTGATGGCCCACCGCCTCGCCCCGAATGGCCCCACCTGGGCGGACGCCGACCGGCTCTCCGTCTACGGGTCGCTGCTGTTGCAGGGGGCGATGGCGGCGGCACACCAGGGCGACAACGCCAGCGTTCGCGAACTGCTGCGGGAGGCGAAGGTGGCGGCGACCGCCCTCGGCAAGAACGACAACCGGTACCGGACGTCCTTCGGCCCGACCAACGTCGAACTTCACCGCACGGCGGCCGCCGTCGAACTCGGCGATGGCAGACAGGCCATCGCCATTCACCACGCCCTGCCCCCGCGGCCGTTCGGCGCGCTCATGCCCGAGCGCCGCGCACATGCCCTGCTCGACGTGGCACGCGGCTACGTCCTGGTCGGTGACATGGCCCGTGCCGGGGACGCCCTGCTCGAAGGCGACCGGCACGCGCCGGCCGAGATCCGCTCACGACCGATGGGGCGTGACGTGATGTCGGCGGTGCTGCGCGGCACGAAGGGCGCCCCGCCCGCGCTGGTGGCGGAGTTGGCCGACCGGATGGGAGCGGGGGTGTGAGCGATGACCGGGAGGACGACGGCGACCCGATGGGCGCCCCGCACCGCCCCGGCGCCGACTGGCACTGCCGCGACGACGACGAGGAGTGGCCCTGCCAGGTTTTCAAGCGCCGCATGTGGTCGCTCTACCGCAACGACCGCGACCGCCTCACGGTGTTCATGCGGCACTTCCGGGACAGGGCCACGGCCGACCTGGACGACCTGACCGCCGAGCAGGCCGACCTCCGGTTCACCGGCTGGATCCACGACCCACCGGTACGACGCCGGTTGCGCTCGGTCTGACCTTCCCGTCCGGAGAGGGCGGGGCGGCGAGCACGCATCGGTACGCGCCCGCACGCCCCACCACCGCCGCCCCGCCCCGATCAGGCCGGGACGGGCACCCGAGCGCGCCCACGCCGCGCACGACCGCTGCCCGACCTGTCGTCGGCCTCCGGTCCCGCCGCCGGTTCGCCACCGGGCAGGTCCTCACCGGGGAACCCGTCTCCGGTCGACCCGGCTGACCGGTCGTCGTCGCCCCGATCGCCGGCTGCCGCCTCCTGCGCCGGCAGACCGGTCGGGTCGTCGGCGGGCGGGAGGTCCGGCAGCTCGTCGCGCAGCGTCAGGAACCGCTCGTAGTCCGTACCGGTGTAGTCCGGGTCGGACGGGTAGCCGGGGGCCGGGGAGACCGGTGCGGGCGCGTAGCCGGGCTCATCGTCGAGGGTGCGGGCGTCGGGCCGGGCGGGGGCCTCCGCGTCCGGCACCGGTTCGGTCTCCTCGCCCCGGACCCGCTGCTCGGCTTCGGCGTCCTCGATCGAGCTGGTGGTCGTGGTCGGGCGGTTGCGGGCGAACTGGCCCCGGCCCCGGGACAGGTCGTGGCCGACGGCGACCGCCTCCATCTCGTACATGGTGCGGTGGTTGCCGGCGTCGTCGACCCAGTCGCGGGTGTACATCCGGCCCACCACGATCACCGGGTCGCCGGTCATCACCGAGGAGGCCACGCCCTCGGCGAGCTTGCGCCAGCAGTTGACCCGGACCCGAAGGCTGTTGCCGTCGACCCAGCGTCCGGTTTCCCGGTCGAGGCGGCGCGCGGTCGAGGCGACCTTGAAGTTGGTCACCAGCGTGCCGCTCTGGGTGGTACGCCGCCACTCCGGCGCGGTGAGGACGTTGCCCACGACCGTTACATAGGTGTCAAACATTCGATCTCCGTAGCTTCCACGATTTTTCCGGCGAATGGCTTCGAGTCGACTCGCCGTCGAGCCTGGCGGGCGGGCAGCCGTCACGCCACCGGTCGGGAGGCGAGCTGTGGACAACCCGGCGACCGGTGGACAGAAACCTGATCAAGCACGAATGTGCTATGCGAGATAACGTCGATCCCGTGGAACCGGATGTGCTCGGCGGAGCGTACGAGAGTCAGACGATCGATCTCGGGCACGACGACGAGGGTCCGGTGCGGGCCACCCTGGTCCGCCGCCGGGCCGAGCAGCCCACCGGTCGTGCCGTGCTCTATCTGCACGGTTACGCCGACTACTTCTTCCAGGCCCACCTGGCCGATTTCTTCGTCGAGCGCGGCTGGGACTTCTACGCGCTCGACCTGCGCAAACACGGCCGCAGCCTGCTGCCGCACCAGACGCCGAACTTCTGCCGCGACCTGACCGAGTATTTCCCGGAACTCGACGCCGCGGCCGACATCATCCGCACCCAGGACGGCAACCACACCCTGTTGGTCAACGGGCACTCCACCGGCGGCCTGCTGACGGTGCTCTGGGCGCACGCCCGGCGGGACACGGCACTGATCGACGGGCTGTTCCTCAACAGTCCGTTCCTCGACCTCAACGCGCCCTGGCTGGCCCGCAGACCGCTGGCCGCCGCCGTCGCCCGGTTGGCCCGGCGGATGCCACACCTGGTCATCCCGCTTCCGCTCTCCCCGGTGTACGGCCAGAGCCTGCACACCGAGCACCGGGGCGAGTGGACCTACGACCTGACCTGGAAGCCGATCGGCGGTTTTCCGGTCCGGGCCGGCTGGCTGGCCGCGATCCGTCGCGCCCAGCGGCAGGTGCAGCGTGGACTGGCCATCTCCGTACCGGTTCTGCTCGCCTCGTCGACGCGCAGTTTCCGGGGCGGGACCTGGCACGAGTCGGCGACCCTCGCGGACGCCGTCCTCAACGTGGCCGACATGGCGCGTTGGGCACCGATGCTGGGACGGCACGTCACCCTGGTCCGGTTCGATGGTGGTCTGCACGACCTGACCCTGTCCGGCCCGGCCGTACGCGAGCAGGTTTTCACCGAGTTGGATCGGTGGGTCGGCGCCTTCCTCTCCCGAACTCCCCCGGTTGCGGCGACTCCGACCAGCGCACCACCGGCCCTGACTCCGCAACCGGTTCCGGCTCCGGCTCGTCCGGCGGCTCCGGCGCCCGGTACGGCGGCACCGGAGCCGGCTGCTCCGGCACCGGTTGGTACGGCTGACGAGCCCGCTCCCCATACCCCGGACGCCCCTGCGGCTGGTACGCCGGCCGATCCGTCTGCTGGTACACCGGCCGATCCGGCTCCTCGTACGCCGGCCGATCCACCGCTGGACGATCGATTGGCGGTCGGTCCATAGCCGGCCGGTCGACCGTCGGTCGCTGAGCCGGTCGGTCGACCGTCGGTCGCTGAGCCGGTCGGTCCACTGCCGGTCGCGGGCCGGACCGTTCGACGGCCGGCCTCGGGCCCGGTTGCTCCGCGCTCCGCCGGGGACCCGGCCGTTCCGTCGCCGGACCGGGCACCGGGCGTTCCGATAATGGCTGGTACGGCGGCCGGGCGGGCTGCTGGACCACCCGACGGGTCGGACCGGCGCTCGGTGCGGCCGGATGGAACGGCAGCCACATCCCCTGCCGCCAGACCAGCAGATCACGGCTGAGCGGATGCGGGTCACCGGCGAAGAAGACCCGGTCGACCGCCCGACGTGCCTTCTCCCGCCCCGGTCGGGACTGGGAGCCGGTGACGATCACCACGTCCCGGGCCGGGACGCCAATGACCAGCTCGCCGGGGACGGACTGCTGTAGGTCGTTCCAGAACTCGTCGACCAGCAGCACGCTGGACTCCAGGCCGTCGAAGGAGAGCAGCAGCGCCGGTGGCTGGCCGGAGATCCGCAGCCGGCTCATCGCCAGGTCGAGGTTCTGCATCGCGGTACGCCGCAGGGCTCGCCGGCCGACCCCGCTGCGTTCCAGGTCCGCCCAGGTCACCAGGCGCTCACCGTACGGGGGGCCGAACGAGTAGGCGATGCCGATGTCGTCGGAGAACTCGTCGAGCAGCGTGTCCCCGCCGACCTGCTCATCAACGGTCGACACAAGCAGCGGCAAAAACTGGGTGCTCGTCACCTGCACCCGTGAAAACCTAGTATGTGCTGGCCGGGCCGGCGACCCCCGTCCAGCCGGACAACCGTCCGGCATCGCGGGTACCCTTCTCGCGCGCGTACCACAGCAGGCGCTCGTAGCTCAGCGGATAGAGCAGGGGACTTCTAATCCCAAGGTCGTAGGTTCGATCCCTACCGGGCGCACCAGGAAATAGCAGGTCAGAGGCGGTAAGGCAGGACGGGAGCGGGTCACTCCCAGGCATTTCGTAGGGGGTCCGTGACTCGCCGTGACGAAAGCTTCGTCACGCTCCGGCGACAGCGCACGCCTCGGTACATGGGCTGTGCCGGTGACGACACCGACACAGCCCACTCGACCCGGGACCGGGTGGTGCCGGACCGGCCGGGTCGCACCACCACCGGGGGCTACCGGGACCGGAGGACCACGTCCTTGCTCAGGCCGGCCCAGCCGGTGGCGCGAGCCCCGGTGATCGCGTCCCGCAGGTCGTGGAGGTCGACGGGGTGCTCCACGCCGGACCGGATGATGTTGACGGCGAACCGGTCGCAGAGGAACGCGAGCAGTTCGTCGTCGGCGTGCATCACCTCGCAGATCCCGGCGACCGTACGCCCGCGCAGCAGGCCGGCCATGCCCTCCAGCGCCGCCAGTTCGTGCCCTTCGACGTCGATTTTGAACAGCAGCGAGTCGTCCGGTTCGAGGGTGATCCGCTCGTCCAACCGGAAGCAGTCGACCGACACCCCACGGTCGCTCGGCAGCCGCAGGGAGGAGACCCCGGAGTGCGTGTGGAAGTTCAGCCGGGCGGTCCCGGATTCGTCACTGGCGGCACCCTCGTGCAGCACGATGTCCGGATAGTCCGAGCCGGTGTGCCGTACGGTCTCGCGCAGCATGCGCAGCACCACGGGGTTCGGTTCGACCAGGTGCAGTTGGCGCAGCTGGTGGTGGTAGCGGGTGGAGAAGGCCACCTCGCCGTAGTTGGCGCCGATGTCCAGCGCGACGGTGGGGCGCAGTTCCTCGGCGAGCCGGCGCCAGGTGGCGACCGCGCTCCGGTCGAGGTTGCCGTGGTACATCGCGAGGAGCACGCCCCGGATGTCGGCGGGGTCGGCGTGCATACGTACGCCGATCTCGTTGCGGAACGCACCGGAGCGCGCCCGTAACGCCGTCCGCTGCGCGACGATGCGTACCCGCTGTCCACCCGAGATGTGGAACGCCTGTCGTAGGACCGACCGGAAGTTGGCCACGCCTCGCCTCCTTCCTGGTTCTGCCGTCAACTGGATCACGCGTACGGGGAGTACGCGCCCTCACCGCAACGAGGCAGGTAACCGGAAGGTGACGCGGGTGTCGTGAACGGATCAGCCGTTCGCCGGTGACCGGTGTGCCGGTTTGGTGGCTCAGTCGATCGGGTTCGCCGGGTGGGCGGGCGTACCGAAGGGGGTCGCGGAGCGGCTGCCGCGCCGACGTTCCTCCCGCTTGGCCCGCTGCTCGGCGCTGTACCGCTTGCGGGCCGCGAGGTCGCGCTGCCAGCCCTCGCGGGCCTCGGCGCTGGTGCCCTGGACCGCGTTCTCCACCGTCGGCGGCCCGAGGATCTTGAACAGGAAGTCGAACATCCGGTCCTGTCCGCCCACCCGCCCGAACAACGGTCGTTTCGCTCCGGACCCACTCACGTCGACCACACTCCCGCCGCCGAACCAAGATACTTTGTACGCCAATAGTTTGCACACCAAGCACTGGCCGGGGCAAGGCCCCCGGACTGTGATCGATCCGATCCCCGCCGATCGATCAGTCGGTGGGCGTACCGCCGTCGCCGACGCCCCGGGTGAGGGCGATCACCCGACTCAGCGACTCGTGCAGGCGCTCCAGCTCGTCGAGCCCCATCCCGAGGCGTTCGATCACGGCGGGCGGGATCAGCTCCGCCCGCTCCCGCAACGCCCGACCGGACTCGGTCAACACGACGGCGAGCGCCCGCTCGTCCTGCGGGTCCCGCTCCCGCCGGATCAGGCCGTTCGCCTCCAGCCGCTTCAGCAACGGCGAGAGCGTGCCGGGATCGAGCTGCAACAGCTGGCTGAGCGCCTTGACCGACAGCGGCGTGTTCTGCCACAGCGCCAGCATCACCAGGTACTGCGGGTGGGTCAGTCCCATCGGCTCCAACAGCGGCCGGTAGAGCGCCACCACGTTCCGGGAGGCGACCGAGAGCGCGAAACAGACCTGCCGCTCCAGCGCCAGCAGGTCGACCGGTTCCCGCCCGTCAGCCATCGTCGTCCCCCGCTCGCACTCCCGGCTCCGGTGCCCCGGCGCCACCGGATGTCGACGCGAACGCTACCGGGCCCGGCCGGAATCCCGGCAGACACCGCTGGCCGGGTACGGGGTACCCGGCCAGCAGTGTGCGATCGTGCGGGTGGTTCAGACCGGGAAGCCGTACCGGGCGGCGTGCTCGGGGTCGGCCGGGTCGATCTGGCGGATGCCCTCGTCGGCCAGCCGCTTGTTGATCTCGTCGAGGTGGTCGCGGACGAGCTGCGCCTCCTCGTCGGTGGTCTTCCCCCGGTGCGGCTTGCCGGCGTGCTCCAGCGTGGCGTAGTCGAGCCGGTCGACAGCGGCCTTCTTCGCCGCCCTCGGCGGCTTGATCCGTTCCGCGGTCCTGAGCAACTGCGCCATCGGCACGTCGGTCGCCAGCGCGTCGAACTCGCCGGCCGTGAGCACCACCCGGCGCGGCTCACCGCCGCCGTGGCCGTCGTAGATCTCGACGATCGCCACGTCCAGCGACGCGTCGTCGATGCTCTCCACCTCGACCGACCTGGCCTCCAACTGCACGGGTCCGGCCACCAGGTCGGGGTGTTCCAGGACGACGACGCGGACGACCTCGTCGTCGGACTGGAGGACCTTGCCGCTGAAGTCGGAGACGTGAACGGTCTTTCTACCCATGCGTGAAACTTCTCCTGTCCGGTGGTACTACTGCCAGGGCCAGAGGTCGAAGTTACCCGACAGGTGTGCGAACGGCCGGGTAGGGCCGGTGTGTCGCGCCACCGGTCCGGTCAGCCCGCCCCGGAGCCTCCCGGCAGTGCCGCCAGCTCGGCGAGTTCCGCGTTGCGGGCCTTCTCGGCCACCGCGGCGAAGGCCCTGACCTGGTCAGTGCCGCCGGACTCCTGCTCTCCCCGGGACAGCAGCACGCCCTGGGCCAGGTGATCGTGGATCAGGGTGGCCGCACGGGCACCGAACTCTGCCGCCGGCGCCCGCCTGAGGTCGGCGAGTCGCTCCTCGGTGACCATGCCCGGCATCTGGTGGCCCTCGTGGATGTTCTCCTCGGACACGCCCCCGGCGGCCATCAGGGACCGCATCTCGCCCGCCTCGGTCCGGTGCGTCGCGGCGAGCCGGTCGGCCAGTTCACGCAGTGCCGGCGGGGCCACCGCACTGGTCCGCAGGTAGGCGAAGAGAGCCAGCGCGCCGTCGTTCATCGGCACCATCAGTTGGAGGTACGCCACATCCGTACCGCCGAGCACGACCGGCGCCGCCGCCGACGGGGTCGCGCTCACCGCTGGTTGGGTCGCCCGCGCCCGCGACCCGTCCCGCCCCCAGCCCTGCACCAGCGCCACCGCCAGCACCGTCGCGACCAGGATCGCGACCGCACTGGCGAGTCGCCAGGCGCGGGTCCGGGCGGTGGCGCCGACACCCGTGTCCGTCATGGCTCAGTACCCACCGTTCACGTTGCGTTGGACAATCCGGTTGGTGTGGGCAGGGCGGGGCGGGCGGCGGTAGGTGGACCGCCGCCCGCGTGGACTCAGCCCGCCGCCTGGAACGCGCGCCCGACGGCGGTCGCCTCGGTGCCCGTACGGAACAGGCCGGACTGGTCCTTGTCGGTGGCCGGCAGCCCGAACCAGGCGTACCGCTGCAGCCAGGGCAGGCCGGCGAGCATCTTGGTCGAGGCGGTGACGAACGCCGCCTGCTGCTCCTGGGTGGGGAACCGCTGCCCACCGTTGACGAAGTTCATCAACGCGAACTCGGTCAGCCAGATCGGCAGCCCGTAGCGGTTGTAGACCGCCGTGAGGTACTGCTTGAGCTGGTTGACGGCGTTGGTGGTGTTGAAGTCACCGCCGTACCAGTGCAGGGCGATGAAGTCGACCCGCAGGTTGCGCGCCTTGGCGCCGGACATGAACCGGTCGAGCCAACCGTTCGCGTCCGCACCGCCCCACGCCACCGCCGGGCTGCCCATGATGGCACCGGTGGCGACCAGTTGCGGCCACAGGTCGAGCGCCTGCTCCGGGGTCATGTTCGCCTGCTCGCCCATGTCCGGCTCGTTGAACCCGAGCAGGTACGGACCGGCGGCCTTGGCCTTCGCGAGTTCGGCCGAGGTGACGCTCTTCGCACCCCAGATCATCGGTACGAAGTTGACCCCGCTCGGAGTGGTGATCCCCGAATGCCCGGCGTTCCAGGTGTAGTACCAGCTCGCCTTCGAGTTGGCCAGGGCCTGACTCGCGCCGTTGAAGTCCCAGACCGCGACGCCCTTCTTCGCCGACGTCACCGCCGGTCCACCGGCCGGCGGCTTGGTGCTCGGCTTACCGGTCGGGGGCACCTTCGGTGAGGTGCTGAGGGTCGGCGACGGGACGGGCGCACCCGTGGTCGCGGCGGGTGAGCCGGGCGTTCCGGACGGTCCGGGGGTGCCCGCCGGTCCGGAGCCGGTCTCCGCCGAGGCGGACGTCGACTCCGACGGGCCCGAGGCTCCGGGTACGACCGACGTGTCGGCACAACCGCTGAACAGCACCGCGCTGAGCAACAACACCGCGGTGACGGGTCGAAGTTTTCCGAGGATGGGTCGTGTGGTCATACGGGGGGCACGCACCTTTCTCTCTCCGCCGGAGACAATACGTGGACAGTGTCGACGAACTCGACTTGGATCCCTTATCTTTCACTTAACTCCTGGTCCCGCATCAGCTCGCACGACCCCGCTTTATCTTCGCCTTAAATCTGTAATCCAGCAGATCCGATCCGAGTCGCGACGTGCGCCGGCTTTCGGCAGCCAGCCGCATAAGTCCTGCTCAACACGCACGTCAGCCGCGCGTCACGAATCCGGTGACGGAATTGGTGACCGAGCCGACGAAGAGTCGCACAATTGCATCCACGGTGCACGCCACACGCGTCGGCCGACCTGATCGACGCACCTTTCGACGGCCCGCCCACAGTGCTGCGGCGGGCGTACGGAAATCGGCGGTCGCGCGGGCGGCGGTGGGTCGGGCGCCGCCCGCGCGAGATCAGCCGGCGGCCTGGAACGCGCGACCGACGGCGGTCGCCTCGGTGCCCGTACGGAACAGGCCGGACTGGTCCTTGTCGGTGGCCGGCAGCCCGAACCAGGCGTACCGGTGCACGAACGACAGGCCGGCGAGCATCTTGGTCGAGGCGGTGACGAACGCCGCCTGCTGCTCCTGGGACGGGAACCGCTGACCGCCGTTGGCGAAGTTCATCAGCGCGAACTCGGTCAGCCAGATCGGCAGCCCGTACCGGTTGTAGACCGCCGTGAGGTACTGCTTGAGCTGGTTGACGGCGTTGGTGGTGTTGAAGTCACCGCCGTACCAGTGCAGGGTGATGAAGTCGACCCGCAGGTTGCGCGCCTTCGCACCGGACATGAACTGGTCCAGCCAGCGACCCGGGTCAGCGGCACCCCACGCCACCGCCGGGCTACCCAGCGTGGCGCCGGTGGCGACCAGTTGCGGCCACAGGTCGAGCGCCGCCTCCGGCGACATGTTCGCCTGCTCCGCCAGGTCGGGCTCGTTGAACGTGAGCAGATACGGCCCGGCGGCCTTCGCCCGAGCCAGTTCGGCGGCGGTGACATTCGTCGAGGCCCGGATCATCGGTACGAAGGTCGCCCCGCGTGGGGTGGTGATCCCCGGGTGCCCGGTGTTCCAGGTGTAGTACCAGCTCGCCTTCGAGTTGGCCAGGGCCTGACTCGCGCCGTTGAAGTCCCAGACCGCGACGCCCTTCTTCGCCGACGTCACCGCCGGCCCGGCGGCCGGTGCCTTGCTGCTCGGCTTGGCGCTCGGGGTCACCTTCGGCGACTCACTCGGCGACGGGGTGGGTGCGACGGTCGCGGTGGGACTCAGTGGTGCCGCGACCGCCGGTGGCGCGGCGGACGACGACGGTGGCGGGCCGGTCAGCTTGGTCACGAACAGCGCCCCGGCGACCAGGGCGGCCACGGTGGCCGCCGCGGCGAACGGGACCGCCGCCTTACCGAGGCCGGCGCCGAACAGGTTGCCCAGCCAGCCGGGGGCGTCGGCGGTGGCCGGGTCGGGGGTCCACGGCGTACCGCCGCCGGCTCCGATCTGTTGCGTGGCCGTGGCGCCGTGCGGGGTGGCCGCCGCCGCGTGGGTGGCAACGGCGGCGGCGACCTGGTTGCCGAAGCTCGCCGGCAGCGGCAGCAGCGGCAGGCCGGCGAGCAGCCGGTCGATCGGAAGGAAGTCCTCGCGGTACCGGCCGCAGACCACACAGTCGCGTACGTGCCGGGCCAGGCGCTTGCGCCACAGCGGGGTGGGGGTGCCGTTCCAGCCGGCCGTGATGCCTCGCAGCTCGTTGCAGCCGGGCCGGCCGCGCAGCGCCCGGACGACCGTACGGGCGGTCTGGATCTGCTCCTTCATCCGGTGGATCCGTACGGCGGCGTGGCTGGCGCTGAGTCCGAGCGCGGCGGCGAGGTCGGCCCGGTCGAGTTCGCCGGTCTCCTCCAGCCACCACAGGGCGAGCAGTTCCTGGTCGTCGGAGTCGAGCCAACGGGTCGCCTCGGCA
Organism: Micromonospora sp. NPDC049529; assembly: GCF_055586685.1. Lineage (NCBI taxonomy): Bacteria > Bacillati > Actinomycetota > Actinomycetes > Micromonosporales > Micromonosporaceae > Micromonospora > Micromonospora sp. NPDC049529. Next base: position 223,175 of record NZ_JBVJHT010000010.1, on the reverse strand, counting down.
ACCTCCCGGCGCTGGTCGGTGAGGCCGAGCCGGAGGATGGTGACCTCGGCGAAGTCGGCCGCCGGGTCGGGCACCTCGTGGATCGCCTCGACTCCGGCGTCGCGGATCAGCGCGGTCCGCCGGTGCTGTTCCCAGTTGCGGATCTGCCGGATCGTGATCGCCACCAGCCAGGGCCGGAACGCCTCGGGGTCGCGCAGGTCGGACAGGTGCCGGACGACCCGTACCAGGGTCTCCTGGACGACGTCGTCGACGTCGACGTGGCCGCGCAGCGCCCGGCCGACGATGTTGTAGACGAGCGGCAGGGAGTCCGCCACCAGATCGTCGAGCGCGTGCTGGTTGCCACGCTGGGCCGCGATGACCATCTCGGTATCGGGTACGCCCCGACCGACTCCGGACACGGCGTCTCACTCCCCTTCGATTGTGACCGCCCCAGCGGTTGTCCGCCCGATTGTGGCGATATGCCCGAGCCTCAGGGCAGGTTGGTCGGCTTCGTCCGACCTCTCCCTGTCAGGAGACCGACACCGGCCCGACGGATTACGAAAACCTCGAAAGCCGGTCAACCCTTTCACGCAGCAGCCATCGACGCAGGCCGGGGGCGATGACACCGCCTGCCCCGGCCCGGGGTCGGGGCACCGGGACCGACAGGGGTGTGACGGACGTGGTACACCGGTAACCACTGCCGGCGACCGGAGGAGTGACCCACAGTGGATATCGGCGTGTTGGTGAGCCAGGCGTTTCCCTACCTGGGCGCGGTGGCGGGGGCGTACGGCGGCGCGGTCCTCCAGCGGCTCCAGGACGAGGCGACGAACTCCACCGTCGAGGTGGGCCGACGCCTGCTCGGCCGGCTGCTCGGCCGGGAGGAGTCGCGGCCGGCGATCGAGGCGGCCGTCACCGACCTGGGCGAGCACCCCGACGACGAGGACTTCCAGGCGGCCGTACGCGCCCAGGTGAAGAAGGTGCTGGCCGACGACCCGGAACTGGCGGCCGAGATCGGCAAGCTGCTCGCCGACGCCGGAGTCCCCGGCACCGCCGGTTACGCCGTCACCATCACCGGTTCACAGGGTGTGCAGGTCGGCAGCGGCAACACCCAGACCAACACCTTCGGCCCGACCCCGGCGTGACCGGTGGCCCGACCGGGGTGAACGTCAGCCGCTCCGCCGGGGTGCAACTCGGCGACGGCAACACCCAGGTGAACCTGCACGCCGGGGCCGACGGTCTGCTGCCGCCTCCGGCCGACGTACCGGCCCCCGCCGGCACGCACAACCTTCCCCACCCGGCCGGCGGGGTCTTCGTCGGCCGGGATGCTGCGCTGGCCGAGTTGTCCGGGGCGCTCGCCGCCGTACGCGGTGCGATCGGGCCGGCGGTGCACGGCCTCGGCGGGATCGGCAAGACCGAACTGGCCCTGCGGTACGCCCACGCCCACGCCGACCGGTTCACCCTGATCTGGTGGATCACCGCGGACAGCCCGGAGCGGATCCTGCTCGGGCTGGCCGGGCTGACCCGGCGGCTGCACCCGGCCGCGTCGCTCACCGACGCCGGCGAGTGGGCCCGCGCGTGGTTGCAGAGCCACTCCGGCTGGCTGCTCGTACTCGACAACGTCGAACGGGCCGAGGACGTCGCCGACCTGCTGGCCCAGGCCCACCCGGACGGTCGGGTACTGGTCACCACCCGGCGTGACCTGGGCGCGCGGGCCTGGCGCCGGCTCCGGCTGGCCCCGCTGCGGCTCGCCGAACTGGACCGGGCGGCCAGCGTCGAACTGCTCACCACCGTGGGCGAGCGGCCGGACGAGACCGGGGACGCGGCCCTGCTCGCGGCCGACCTCGGTGACCTGCCGCTGGCGCTGGAGCAGGCCGGGGCGTACATCGCCCAGCACGATCTGCCCATCGCCCGGTACCGGGCACTGCTCGCCGAACGCCCGGACCGGATGTACGACACGGTCACCGAGGGGGTCGACGCGACCCGTACGGTCCGGCGGGTCTGGCAGCTCACCATGGGCGTCATCGCCGGCAGGTCGGTGCTCGCCGGTCGGGTGCTGTCGATCCTCGCCCATCTCGCTCCGGACGAGTTGCCGGAGGACGTGCTGGTCCCGCTCGCCCCCGACCAACTCGACCTGGCCGACGCGCTGCACCTGCTCGCCTCGTACAGCATGGTCGTCCGGGAGGACGGCATGGTGAGCGTGCACCGGCTGGTCCAGGCCGCCACCCGGGCGCAGGCCGGCGCGGATGCCGGACCGACGCCAGCCGACCAGGCGTGCCTGCTGCTGCACCGGGCGATCCCCCGCAACCCCATGTACGAGGTTTCCGGCTGGCCGAGGTGGAACGTCCTGCTCCCCCACGTCGACGTGCTGACCGGCTATTTTCCGGCCGACCACCGCAGCGCCGAGCTCTCCTTCCTGCACGGGCAGGCGGCCCAGTACCTGGCCGGCCAGGGGCAGCTCGACCGGGCGACGGCGTTGTTCGAGCGCTGTCTGGCCGACCGGGAACGGATCCTCGGACCGGAGGCAGCCGACACGCTCACCGCGCGCAACAACCTGGCGAACGCGTACCGGGCCGGCGGTCGGCTGGCCGAGGCCGTCCCGCTGTTCGAGCGGACGCTCGCCGACCGGGAACGGATCCTCGGGCCGAACCACGTCCGGACGCTCTACTCCCGCAACAACCTGGCCAACGCCTACCGGGAGGCAGACCGGCTGGTCGAGGCGACCGCGTTGCTCGAACGGACCCTGGCCGACAGTGAACGCATCCTCGGCGCCGGCCACATCGACACGCTGATCTCCTGCGCCAACCTGGGCAACGCGTACCGGGACGCGGGCCGGTGCACGGACGCGATCACGATCCTCGAACGGACGCTCGGCGACCTGGAACGCCTGCTCGGTCCCGACCATCCGCGCTCCCTCGACTGCGCCGGGGACCTGGCCGGGGCGTACCGGGCGGCGGGTCGGCTCGCCGACGCGATCGGCCGCTACGAGCACACGCTGGCCCGGTGCGAGCGGATCCTCGGCCCGGAGCACCCGACCACGGTCGAGGTCCGGACCGACCTGCACGCCGCCCGACTCGCCGACTGACCAGACCGCTTCCCCGCGGAAGCGGCCGACCCCGGGAAAACCCGGATACGTACGCCGGTCCCACCCGGACCACCCCCGATCACCGCAAGGTCCGGGCCGGCTCCCGCGACGCCCCGGCCTCCCCGGGTCGGCCACGTACACGTGCCGGTACCGCTCAGTTCCGTCCGGCCTGCTCCGCCACCCGCTCCAGCTGGTTGCGGTAGTCCTGCCACCACGCCTCGTCGACCGGTGGCAGGAAGGTGTTGTCCCGCTGCTCCCCGGCCGCTCCGTCGACCAGCTCACGGACGATGTCGGCGTGTCCGACGTGCCGGTGCGTCTCGGCGATCAGGTGGGCCAGGACCCGGTGCAGCGTCGCCTCACGCTCCGGCTCGGGCCACCACATGATGTGTCCGGTCGCGTCCGGCGCCAGCTCCTCGATCGTCGCGTCCGAGTGCTTCCAGACCCGCTGGTACAGGTCGACGACGTACCCGCTGGACTCGTCGGCGGTGGCCCACATGTCGGCGTTGGGAGCGAACGCGTCGGGTCCCAGATCCGGCCGGAACCAGGGCACCGGTTCGGGGAAGTCCCGGCCGAACACGAATCCCAGGTACAGCAACTCGACGCTGGTCAGGTGTTTGACCAGCCCCAACAGGTTGGTGCCGGTCGGCGTCAGCGGCCGGCGGAGGTCGTACTCGGAGAGCCCGTCAAGTTTCCAGACCAGGGCCGCGCGGGCCTCCCGCAGGTAGCGGTGAAGATCGGCCTTGAGATCCGCTCCGGTCATGGTCACGGCCCCAGCAGTCCGACCGGGTTGCCGTCCAGGTCGTGGAAGACGGCCATCCGCCCCTGTCCCGGCACGGTGACCGGGTCCAGCGTGCGGGCGCCGCCGAGTTGTTCGGCCCGCGCGAGCGCGGCGTCGACGTCGTCGACCCGGAAGTAGACGACCATCCCGATGTACGGACTGTCGGCGTCGGCCTGGCCGATCCCGCCGACCGGCGGGCCGCCCTCCCCGCCCACCAACGCGTACGTGTCGTCCAGGACCTGCACCGGCCAGCCGAACATGTCCTGGTAGAAGCGGCGGGCGCGGGGGCCGTCGGGGGTGGAGATGTCGAACCACACGGGTGTCGAGTGGTGTCCGCTCTGTGTCATGGTGTCCTTGCCTGGAAGTGCGGTATTACTCGGTCGACAAGGAAGACCGCCGTGGTGGGGCAGAATCATCGGTCGTGAGCGACATTTCTCGGTCGACCCCGGACCCGACGGCCCAGGACGCCGCCGACCGGGACCTGCTCCGGGCCCGCGACGGGGACGATGCCGCGTTCACCCGCCTGGTGCAGCCGTTGCGCCGGGAACTGCACGCCCACTGCTACCGGATGCTCGGCTCGACCCACGACGCCGACGACGCGCTCCAGGACGCCCTGCTGCGGGCGTGGCGGGGGCTGGACCGGTTCGAGGGGCGCGGCTCACTGCGCTCCTGGCTCTACGCCGTGGCCACCCGTACCTGCCTGGACCTGGTCGAAAGCCGGGGCCGGCGGGCGCTGCCGGTCGACCTCGGCCCGTCCAGCGACCGTGCGGTACTGGCCGCGCCGCTGACCGACATCGCCTGGCTGGGCCCCTACCCGGACGCCGGGCTCGGCTCCGGCCCGGCCGCCCCGGAGGCCCGCTACGAGCAGCGCGAAGCCGTCGAACTGGCGTTCGTCGCCGCCCTGCAACACCTGCCGGGCAACCAGCGGGCGGCACTGCTGCTCTTCGAGGTCCTCGGCTTCTCCGCCGCCGAGATCGCGATCATGATGGACACCAGCACCGCCTCGGTGAACAGCGCCCTGCAACGGGCCCGCCGGATCGCCGCCGAGAAGATCCCCGCGCCCAGCCAGCAGCAGACGCTGCGGGAGATCGACGACACCCGCCTGCGGGAGATCGTCGGCGCGTTCTGCACCGCCATGGAACGCGGTGACGCCGACGCCCTGGTCGCCCTGCTGACCGAGGACGTCACCTGGTCGATGCCGCCGCTGGCGCACTGGTACCACGGCCGCGACGCGGTGATGGACTTCGCCGTGGAGGTCCCACTCACCCGCTGCCCGAGCTGGCGGTACCTGACGACCAGCGCGAACGGGCAGCCCACGGTGGCGTTCTACGTCGGCGAGAACGCCACCGCCACGCACCTGGCCTGGGGGATCAACGTGCTGACGCTGCGCGGCGAGCGGATCACGGAGATCACCTCGTTCCTCGACCCCGAACTGTTCGGGGCCTTCGGGCTGCCCGCCTCACTGCCCTGACCCGAGCCGCACCACCGACCCCGAACGGGTGGATTGGCGGGTACGACGGCTGGGCATTACCCCTGCGCGTCGGGTCACCCGCTGCCCGACGCCTTGCGGACCAGGGCAAAGGAGCACCATGCAGGTCTGGCCGGGGGAACCGTATCCGCTGGGAGCGACCTACGACGGCACGGGCACCAACTTCGCGATCTTCTCCGAGGTCGCCGAGTCGGTCGAACTCTGCCTCTTCGACGAGTGGGACCTCGGCGGCGAGCGGCGGGTCAGGCTCCGGGAGGTCGACGCGTACGTCTGGCACGCGTACCTGCCGGGGGTGCAGCCGGGGCAGCGGTACGGCTTCCGGGTGCACGGGCCGTACGACCAGGCGAACGGGCTCCGCTGCAACCCGAACAAGCTGCTGCTCGACCCGTACGCGAAAGCCGTCGACGGTGAGGTGACCTGGGACCCGGCGGTCTACGACTACGACCTCGCCGACCCGGACCGGATGTCGGAGACCGACTCGGCGCCCTTCATGCCGAAGGCGGTGGTGGTGAACCCGTACTTCGACTGGGGCAACGACAAGCCCCCGCGTACGCCGTACCACCACTCGTTCATCTACGAGGCGCACGTACGCGGGCTGACCCGGCGGCATCCGGAGGTACCGGAGGAACTGCGCGGCACGTACGCCGCCATCGCCCACCCGGCGATCATCGAGCACCTGACCCGGCTCGGGGTGACCGCGATCGAGCTGATGCCGGTGCACGAGTTCGTGCACGACCACCGGCTGAGCGACCTGGGGCTGCGCAACTACTGGGGTTACAACACCATCGGTTTCTTCGCCCCGCACCACGGCTACTCGGCGCTCGGCCGGCTCGGCCAGCAGGTGCAGGAGTTCCGGGGCATGGTGAAGGCGCTGCACGCCGCGAACATCGAGGTGATCCTCGACGTGGTCTACAACCACACCGCCGAGGGCAACCACCTCGGCCCGACGCTGTCGTTCAAGGGCGTCGACAACCCGTCGTACTACCGGCTGTCGGAGGAGGATCGCCGGTACTACGTCGACTACACCGGGACCGGCAACAGCCTCAACGTACGCAGTCCGCACTCGCTGCAACTGATCATGGATTCGCTGCGGTACTGGGTGCAGGAAATGCACGTCGACGGCTTCCGGTTCGACCTGGCCGCGACCCTGGCCCGTGAGTTCTACGACGTCGACCGCCTCTCCACCTTCTTCGAGGTGGTCCAGCAGGACCCGGTGGTCAGCCGGGTGAAGCTGATCGCCGAGCCGTGGGACGTCGGCCCCGGCGGTTACCAGGTGGGCAACTTCCCGCCGGTCTGGACCGAGTGGAACGGCAAGTACCGGGACACCGTGCGGGACTTCTGGCGCGGCGAGCCGGCCACCCTGTCCGAGTTCGCCTCCCGGATCTCCGGCTCCGCCGACCTCTACCAGGACGACGGGCGCCGCCCGTTCCACAGCATCAACTTCGTCACCTGCCACGACGGCTTCACCCTGACCGACCTGGTGTCGTACAACGACAAGCACAACGACGCCAACGGCGAGGAGAACCGGGACGGGGAGGGACACAACCGGTCCTGGAACTGCGGGGTGGAGGGGCCGACCGACGACCCGGAGGTGCTCGCCCTGCGGGCCCGGCAACGGCGCAACTTCCTCGCCACCCTGCTGCTCTCGCAGGGCGTACCGATGATCGGGCACGGCGACGAACTGGGCCGGACCCAGCACGGCAACAACAACGCCTACTGCCAGGACAACGAACTGGCCTGGGTCGACTGGACCAACGTCGACGAACAGATGCTGGAGTTCGTCCGTACGCTCTCCGCGTTCCGCGCCCGCCACCAGGTGTTCCACCGGCGGCGGTTCTTCACCGGGCTGCCGGTGCACACCCGTACGGCCGACGCCGACCTCCCCGACCTGGCCTGGTACACCCCGGACGGGCGGGAGATGACCGGCGAGGACTGGGGCAACGACTTCGGCCGGGCGCTCGCTCTCTTCGTCAACGGCGACGGCATCCGCGAACGCGGCCAGTACGGCCAACGGCACCGGGACGACTCGTTCCTGCTGCTGTTCAACGCACACGACGCGGCCCTGGACTTCACCCTGCCCGGCGGGGAGTTCGGCCAGAAGTGGGAACGCGTCGTGAGCACCGCCGACCCCGACCCGGACTCCCCGACGGTGATCGACACCGGCGGGACCGTACGGGTGCCGGACCGTTGCCTGGTAGTCCTGGAGAGGATGGTGTGACATGCCGACGGGCGCGTACCCCCGGATCACGGCGACCTACCGGGTGCAGGTCCGCCCCGGCTTCGACCTGGACACCACCGCCGGCCTCGCCGGCTACCTCGCCGACCTCGGTGTCACCCACCTGTACAGCGCGCCCCTGCTGACCGCCACCCCCGGTTCCGCGCACGGTTACGACGTGGTCGACCCGCGCGCGGTCAACCCCGAACTCGGCGGCGAGGCCGCTCGGCGGCGACTCGTGCAGGCGCTGCGCGAGGCCGGGCTCGGCCTGGTCGTCGACATCGTGCCGAACCACGCCGGGGTGGCCGTACCGGCGGCGAACCCGGCCTGGTGGGACGTGCTGCGGCGGGGACGCGCGTCTGCGTACGCCGACTGGTTCGACATCGACTGGTCGCGGCCCCGGCTGCTGCTCCCGGTCCTCGCCGACAGCCCGGACGCGCTCGCCGACCTGAAAGTCGCCGACGGTGAACTGCGCTACCACGAACACCGCTACCCGATCGCCGACGGCACCGACGGCGGCAGCCCGCGCGAGGTGCACGACCGGCAACACTACGAGCTGGTCTCCTGGCGGCGCGGCGACACCGAACTCGGCTACCGACGGTTCTTCGCCGTCTCCGACCTGGCCGGGTTGCGGGTCGAGGACCCGGCGGTGTTCACCGCCACCCACGCCGAGGTCCTCCGCTGGGTCGACGCGGGCGACGTCGACGGCATCCGGGTCGACCACCCCGACGGGCTGCGCGACCCGGCCGGCTACCTGGCCCGGCTCCGGGCGGCCGCGCCGGACGCCTGGCTCGTGGTGGAGAAAATCCTGGAGTACGGCGAGGAGCTGCCGGACTGGCCGGTCGACGGCACCACCGGGTACGAGTCCCTGGCCGCGATCTGCGGCCTGTTCGTCGACCCGGCGGCGGCCGGTGACTTCACCGTCCTGGACACCACCCTCACCGGCCGACCCACCTCCTGGCCCTCGCTGACCCACCGGTCCAAGCGGATGGTCGCCACCACCCTGCTCGCCGCCGAGCTGAACCGGCTGGCCCTGCTCGTGCCGGAGGTGCCGGCGGAGTCCGCCCGCGCCGCGCTCGCGGAGTTGGCCGCCTGTTTCCCCGTCTACCGGGGCTACCCGCCGCACGGTGCCCGGCACCTGGCGATGGCCCGGTCCGAGGCCGGGCGGCGCCGCCCCGACCTGACCGTCACCCTGGACGCGATCACCGCCCACCTGCGCGACCCCGACGACGAACTGGCGATGCGGTTCCCGCAGTTCACCGGGGCGGTGATGGCCAAGGGGGTGGAGGACACCGCCTACTACCGGTGGACCCGGTTCGTGGCCCTGAACGAGGTCGGCGGCAGCCCGGCCCGGTTCGGGGTGCCGCCGGACGAGTTCCACCGGGCCGCCGCCGACCGGCAGGCGCACCGACCGGCGGGGATGACGACGCTCTCCACCCACGACACGAAGCGCGGCGAGGACGTCCGGGCCCGGTTGGCCGTACTCGCCGAACTGCCCGGCGACTGGGACCGGCGGGTACGCGACTGGTCGGCCCGCCACCCGCTGCCCGACCCGGGTTTCGCGCACCTGCTGTGGCAGAGCGCGGTCGGCACCTGGCCGATCGAACGCGACCGGCTGCACGCGTACGCGGAGAAGGCGGCCCGCGAGGCGGGCACCTCGACCAAGTGGTCCGACCCGGACCCGGTCTTCGAGACCGCCGTGCACGCCCTCGTCGACCGGATGTACGACGACGCCGACCTGCACGCCGAGATCACCGCCTTCGCCGACCGGATCACCCGCGCGGGCTGGTCCAACTCCCTCGGCCAGAAACTCGTCCAGCTCGCCATGCCCGGCGTGCCGGACACCTACCAGGGCACCGAACTGTGGGAGAACTCGCTGGTCGACCCGGACAACCGCCGCCCGGTCGACTTCGCCGTACGCCGGCACCTGCTGGACCGGCTCGACACCGGCTGGCTGCCCCCGGTCGATCCGAGCGGGGCGGCGAAGCTGCTCGTCGTCTCCCGCACCCTGCGGCTGCGCCGGGACCGGCCCGAACTCTTCACCGGCTACCGCCCGGTGCCGGTGCACGGACCGGCCGCCGCACACGCGGTCGCGTTCGACCGGGGCGGGGCGATCGCGGTCGCCACCCGGCTGCCGCTGGGCCTGGCCCGGGGCGGCGGCTGGGCCGGCACCTGGCTGTCACCGTCCGTTAATCAAGTGACCGAGCTGTTCACCGGTCGCGTCTACAGTGGCGGACGGGTCCTCCTGGCCGAACTGCTGGCCGACTACCCGGTGGCACTGCTCATCGCAAGCGAGCCCGTGGAGACATCATGACCGAGTTCACGGTCTGGGCACCGGAGGCGGCCCGCGTACGCCTTCGCCTGGTCGGAGGCGGTGACCACGAGATGGTCGCCGGCCCGGACGGCTGGTGGCGGGTCGACGTACCGACCGCCGGACCGGGCACCGACTACGCGTACCTGCTCGACGACGACGACCGGGCGCTGCCCGACCCGAGGTCCCCGTGGCAGCCCGAGGGTGTGCACGGCCACAGCCGCGTCTACGACCACGCTGCGTACACGTGGTCCGACCAACGGTGGACCGGCCGGCAACTGCCCGGCGGGGTCCTGTACGAGCTGCACGTCGGCACCTTCACCCCGGAGGGCACCTTCGACTCCGCCATCGAGAAGCTCGACCACCTGGTCGACCTCGGCGTCGACCTGATCGAACTGCTTCCGGTGAACGCCTTCAACGGCGAGCACAACTGGGGGTACGACGGTGTCTGCTGGTTCGCCCCGCACCACGGCTACGGTGGCCCCGACGGGCTGAAACGGCTCGTCGACGCCGCCCACGCACGCGGGCTCGGGGTGATCCTCGACGTCGTCTACAACCACTTCGGCCCCTCCGGCGCGTACGCCCCGCTGTTCGGCCCGTACCTGGCCGAGACCAGCAACACCTGGGGCCGCTCGGTCAACCTCGACGGCCCCCACTCCGACGAGGTGCGCCGCTACATCGTCGACAGCGTCATCATGTGGCTGCGCGACTACCACCTCGACGGGCTGCGCCTGGACGCCGTGCACGCCCTGCGCGACCAGCGGGCGATCCCGCTGCTGGAGGAGTTGGCGACCGAGGTCGAGGCGCTCTCCACCCACGTCGGCCGCCCGCTGTCGCTGATCGCCGAGTCGGACCTGAACGACCCCCGGCTGATCACCCCTCGGGAGGCCGGCGGCTTCGGCCTGCACGCGCAGTGGAACGACGACGCCCACCACGCCCTGCACACCCTGCTCACCGGCGAGGAACAGGGCTACTACGCCGACTTCGGCTCGCTGGAGTCGGTGGCCGACGTACTGACCGGGGCGTTCTTCCACGCCGGTGGGTGGTCCAGTTTCCGGGGGCGCAGCCACGGCCGCCCGGTCGACCGGCACCGCACGCCCGGCCACCGGTTCGTCGCCTACCTCCAGAACCACGACCAGATCGGCAACCGGGCCACCGGCGACCGGCTCTCCGCCTCCCTCTCCCCCGGCCTGCAACGGGTCGGCGCGACCCTGCTGCTCACCGCACCGTTCACCCCGATGCTCTTCATGGGCGAGGAGTGGGCGGCGAGCACACCGTGGCAGTTCTTCACCAGCCACCCGGAGCCGGAGCTGGCCGCCGCCGTGGCCACCGGCCGCCGCCGCGAGTTCGCCGCCCACGGCTGGTCCGACAACGAGGTGCCGGACCCGCAGGACCCGCAGACCTTCGCCCGCTCCCGGCTCGACTGGGCCGAGCTGGACAAGCCCGAACACCGGGACATGCTCGACTTCTACCGTCGGCTGATCGCGCTGCGGCGCAGCCGTACCGACCTGTCCGACCCCCGGCTGGACCGGATCGACGTACGCTACGGCGACCGGTTCGTGGTCGTGCGCCGGGGCCGCTGCGTGATCGCGGCGAACCTGGCCGGGAAGTCGCAACGGATCGACCTCGCGAACGCGGTGCGCAAGGTCCTGTTGGCCACCGGTCCCGGCGCGATCGTGAACCGCAACGGGGTCGAGCTGCCGGCCGAGTCCGCCGTCATCGTCGCGGTCTGACTTCCCCACTTCCGGGTACGCGAAAAGCCGGGCCCCCGTGTACGGGGACCCGGCTTCCGTTCCTGCCGTTCTACTTACTTGGTTGCTTACTTGGTCCAGACGTCCTGCACGATGTGCGCGGCCTGGTTCTCCCACTGCGCGTACGCATCCGGGAACGCCGACACCTGAACCTTCTGCGCCGCATCCGTCAACGGCATGTCCTGCCAACCATCAACCTGCTTCAGGCTCTTCAGGAACGCGGTCGAGGCGTAGGTCGGGTCCGTGATCTGCTCCGGAGTACCCCAACCCGACGACGGCCGCTGCTGGAACAGACCCAGCGAGTCGTGGTCGTTCATGTCACCCAGGTGACCCAGGTTCTCCAGCTTCGACTCCTGCATGGAGGTAGCAACCGCGATCACGGCACCACGCTCACCCATACCCAGCTTCTTGGCGGTCTCGACAATCGCCTTGGCGTTGTCGGTCTGTTCCTTACTCAGGTCGATGCTCGACTGAGCACCCTGAGTACCGTGCGGAACCAGCTTGTCCATGCTCGGCTTGTCACTGGTCACCTGCGCGACCGTGGTCATCGCCGGGGCGGCGGCGGTGTGCTCGGCCGGAGACGCGAACGCGTGGCTCGCGGGCCCGGCAACCGCACCACCGATGAACGCGAGGCCGGCAATACCGAGAGCGGTCTTACGAACAAACGAAGTCTCAGCAAAACTGGTGAAAGTCGTCGTCTTCACGATGGCTCACCTTTCAATCGGGGGTACCCGACGCGCGCCCACAAGGGGGAAAGGCGCTCGCGTACGGGGTAAGAAGTACGAGGCCACAGCCGGCACGAGGCGAGAACTCAACCCCGGCGCTGCTCCGGTCGTACGCGATGTATAACCGCCCCGGGCCCGCCAACATTCCGCCCACCGGCCCCCGAGCCGAGTTGATCAAGCCCAAAAACCTCGCACACCCGACACCCCGCACGACCGGGGCGCCTCATGCAGAGAAAGAGTGGCTATCCACGCCGAGATAACCACTCATTCTCTGAAAGTGTGCGGTGTCCGGTTTCGGGTGGGGGTCCCGTTCGGCGGGGGTTTTCGGGTTGGGGCAGGAGGCGGTTCATGGCGCGGCGGGCGCGGGCTGGGGCGGCACGGTCCCGGTGCAGCCGCAGGGTGTGGTTGAGCGCGAGCATCTGCCCGATCAGTTCGAACACCACCTGGTCCGGGTCGGTCCCGGCGGGCAGGTCGCCTGCCTCCACCGCCAGGCGTACGTGTAGCCGCAGGTCTCGTTCCCACAGTCCGACGAGGGCGGCGACGGCGTCGCGTACGGGCCCGTCGCGATCGTCGTACTCGCTCGATGCGGCGGTGAAGAAGCAGCCGCCCGGAAACACCTCGCGCTCCAGGTGAGCGATCCACGCCTCGACCATGGCACGCAGACGCGGGAGTCCCGGTGCGGCGCCGGCAGCGTGGTCTGCTGTCTCGCGGAAGAAAATTTCGGCGGCTGTGTCGACGACCGCCAACTGAAGAGACTCCTTGGAGCCGAAGTGGCCCAGCAGCCCGGACTTACTCAGCCCCAGATCGGTCGCCAGTCGGCCGATGGTGAGCCCCTCCAGCCCCTCGACCGAGGCGACCGCCACGCCACGCGCCAGGATCGCGGCGCGGGTCCGACCGGCTTCGGTGTTCGATCGACGCGGACTCACGGCGCTTACTATAACGAGCAGCGACCCATTTAGCGTACGACCGTTCGGACGCTATAGTCCCTGACACCAACGCCCGCCCAGCCATCGAGGGGAGCCTCCGTGCTCTACCGGATCGCCAGACTGCTGCTGATTCCGCTGGTCAGACTCGCCTTCCGGCCCATCATCGAGGGGCGGTCGAACGTACCCGCACAGGGGCCGGTGATCCTCGCCAGCAACCATCTGTCGTTCTTCGACAGCATCATCATCCCGCTGATGGCACCCCGGAAAGTGGTCTTCCTGACCAAGGCCGAGTACTTCCACGGTCGAGGGCTCAAGGGACGGGTGGTCCGCTGGTTCTTCACCGCCATCGGCTCGGTCCCCGTCCAGCGCGGGGCGAACCGCGCCGCGCAGGCATCGCTCGACGCGGCGTTGGAGGTGCTCGCGGCCGGTGACGCCTTCGGGATCTACCCCGAGGGGACCCGCTCGGTGGACGGCCGGCTCTACCGTGGCCGTACCGGCGTCGGCTGGCTGGCGCTGACCGCACGGGCACCGGTGGTGCCGGTCGCGCTCAACGGCACCGAACGGATCCAACCGGTCGGCAGCAGGTTGCCGAGAATCAGTCGGGTGAGAATCCGGTTCGGCACCCCGCTGCACTTCGGCCCGGACTACGGCGACGCGGCGTCGGCGTCCGACCGCCGCCGGGCAACCGACGAGATCGTGCAGGCCATCGGCGCGCTCTCCGGCCAGGAGTACGCCCCCGCCTACAACGATCCGAGCCCGGTGTAACCGCCTTCCACAACCGTACGTTGTTAGCCTGCGGGGCGTGACCGTCCATCGGGTGCTCGACGTCGGCAACGTACATCTGGGCTACCGGGTCACCGGCGAACCCGGCGCCCCACCGATCGTGTTGTTGCACGGCGGCGGTGGGGACGGGTCGACCTGGGACAATGTGCTGGCCGGCCTCGCCGACCGGTGGCGGCTCTACACCCCCGACCTTCGCGGGCACGGGCACAGTGACCAACCCGGCCGCTACTCGATCGAGCTGATGCGCGACGATCTGCTCGGATTCCTCGACGGGCTGGGTTTGGACCGGGTGACGCTGATCGGGCATTCACTCGGCGGGGTGGTCGCGTACCTCTTCGCCGCAGCGCATCCCGACCGGGTCGAGGCACTGATCCTGGAGGAGACGCCACCCCCGATCCCGCTCGGGTTGGCCATCCCACAACGCCCCGACCAGCCACTCCCCTACGACTGGTCGGTACGCCCGGCGGTCATCGCCCAGCTCAACGCGCCCGACCCGAGCTGGTCGGCGGCCGTGGCACAGATCGCCGCACCAACCCTGGTCATCGCCGGCGGACCAACCAGCCACCTTCCGCAGGAACAGATCTCGGCGATGGCCGGACGGATGCCGGCCGGTCGGCTGGTCACCATCGCGGCCGGGCACCAGGTCCATGCCACCCGACCGGCCGAGTTCACCGCCGAGGTCCGGGCTTTTCTGGGTACGCGAAAAGCCGGGTCCCCGTGTACGGGGACCCGGCTTCCGTAACTACTTACTTGGTCCAGACGTCCTGCACGATGTGCGCGGCCTGGTTCTCCCACTGCGCGTACGCATCCGGGAACGCCGACACCTGAACCTTCTGCGCCGCATCCGTCAACGGCATGTCCTGCCAACCATCAACCTGCTTCAACGACTTCAGAAACGCCGTCGAGGCGTAGGTCGGGTCCGTGATCTGCTCCGGAGTACCCCAACCCGAACTCGGACGCTGCTGGAACAGACCCAGCGAGTCGTGGTCGTTCATGTCACCCAGATGACCCAGGTTCTCCAGCTTCGACTCCTGCATCGAAGTCGCAACCGCGATCACCGCACCACGCTCACCCATACCCAGCTTCTTCGCCGTATCCGTGATGGCCTTGGCGTTGTCACGCTGTTCCTTACTCAGGTCGATGCTCGACTGAGCACCCTGAGTACCGTGCGGGACGAGCTTGTCCATGCCCGGCTTGTCACTGGTCACCTGCGCGACCGTGGTCATCGCCGGGGCGGCGGCGGTGTGCTCGGCCGGAGACGCGAACGCATGGCCCACAGGACCCGCAACCGCACCACCGACGAACGCGAGGCCGGCGATACCGAGAGCGGTCTTACGAACAAACGAAGTCTCAGCAAAACTGGTGAAAGTCGTCGTCTTCACGATGGCTCACCTTTCAATCGGGGGTACCCGACGCGCGCCTAGGGGAAGGCGCCTGCGCTCGGGGAAAGAAGTACGAGGCCACAGCCGGCACGAGGCGAGAACTCAACCCCGGCGCTGCTCCGGTCGTACGCGATGTATAACCGACCCGGCCCCGCCAACATTCCGCCGACGCCCGCCCGAGCCGAGTCGAGCAAGCCCAAAAACCTCGCATCGGGGGACGGACGGGATGCGGGGTCCATTATCGCGGAGAGTTCGGCTCGCTGGAGCCGGCCAAACTCTCCTGGATCACTGGCTATGTCTCGTCGGAGAGTTCGGGGCGGTGGTCACGGATCCAGCGCTCGACGTCGGTACGGCGCCAGATCTGCCCCATCCGGAGCACCTGGTACGGAGCCGGAAAATCGCGCCGCGAGGCGACGACACACGCCCGCGCTCGGGACAGACCGCCGAGCATGTCGCGGATCTCGGCGATGGCTACAAACTCCACCTCGGGCACACGGCTGACTTTAGGTAAGCCCGATAGTCAGACGATCGCAAACAGCGGTCGCAGTTGACGATCGCCGTCAATACGGGCGATAGCACGATGAGGTGATGAGGCGTTCGCGCAAGGCGCAGGTGGTACCCGATGGGCCGGAGCATCGGCGGCGGCATCCGCTGAGCCGGTGGTGCCGGTGCGGGCTGAGGTTCCGGACCTGTCCGGACCGGCACAGCCGACCACAACCGGCCGAGCCGCCCACCAACATGCCGAATCGGGGGCACTGGTGAGCGAGCATGTCGCCGTACGGCCGTATTGGCGTTGCCGGGCCTGTGGCCTTGAGTGGCCGTGCGTGTCGCGGAAGGAGGAACTGGCCGACGAGCCGGGCGTCTCGGTGGCGCTCTATCTCTCGTTGTGCCTCAGCGAGGCGGTCAAGGACCTGCCGTCGGTTTCGGTCGGGGACCTGCGTCGCCGGTTTTTGACGTTGCCGCCACCGTCGTAGACCGCACCGCGCACCGAAGCGTCAGGCGATCGGGGCGAGCGGGGCGGCCTGGCGTTGGGCGGTGGCAAGCAGGGCACGGGCCGCCGCGCTGAGTCGCCGTTCGGCCGGGGCGGCGATCGAGGTCCGGAACACCGGTGCGTGGTGCCGAATGGGTACGAGCCGCAGGTCGGAGTTGACGGCGGCGGTCGGCGGCACGATCGCCACGGCCAGTCGGTACTGCACGAAGTCGACCACGCTGCCCAGGTCGCCGACCTCGTAGCGGACGGTGCGGCGTACCTCGGCGGCGGCGAAGGCGCGGTCCGTGGCGATCCGGTTGCCCCATTCCGGTGGGGTGTCGACGAACGTCTCGTCGGCCAGGTCGGCCAGGTCGACATCGGTCCGGCCGGCCAGCGGGTGATCGGCGGGGCAGGCCAGCGGCATGCTCTGTGCCTCGATCGGGATCAGGTTCAGGCCGGTCGCCGACCCGGCCGGCAGGGCGAGGTACGCCAGGTCGAGGCGCCCGCTACGCAGGTCGGCGGCGTGGGCGGCACTCGCGCCGACCCGCAGTTCGACGTCGACACCGGGGTGCTCGGCCCGGAACTCGGCCAGCAGCCGGGCCACGCTGACCGTCGAGGCGCGCTGGGCCTGCATCATGCCGAGCCGTACGGTCCCGCGCAGGCCGCCCCGGAGTTGGTCGACCACCTCACGGGCACCGGCAGCGGCGGCGAGCGTACGCCGGGCCTCGGGCAGCAGCAGCCGGCCGGCGTCGGTCAGCTCGACCCGGTGGGTGGTCCGTTCGAACAGCGGTACGCCGAGTTCCCGTTCCAGGTTGCGTACGGCGGCGGAGACGGCGGACTGGACCACCCGCAGCCGGTCGGCGGCGCGGGTGAAGCTGCCCTCCTCGGCGACGGCGGTGAAGGTGGCGAGGTGCCGGAGTTCCATCCCCCGTGTTTATCACGGATCAAGATAATGGATAGAAGTTATCTTCGTGGCCGGCGATCAGGATTCGCCGCACTCTCGGAGCTGACCCGACAGCTTCACCATGAGGTGCTTTGAACATGTCCACGCACAGCACCAGCCTCAGACCCCAGCCGTCCGCACGCCACCACGGCCGGGGTTTCTGGGCGGTCGCGCTCGCCTTCGTCGCGGTGATGGCGCTCGGCACCGTGCCGTCCCCGCTCTACCCGCTCTACCAGCAGCACGACGGGTTCAGCACCTTCACCGTCACGCTGATCTACGCGGCCTACGCCGCCGGTGTGATGGTCACCCTGTTCACCGCCGGACACATCTCCGACTGGCACGGCCGACGCCGGATCCTCGCCCCGGCGGTCGCGCTCAGCGCGCTCAGCGCGGTCGTCTTCCTGCTCTGGCCGGCCCTGCCCGGCCTGTTCGTCGCCCGGATCCTCAGCGGCCTGTCGGTCGGCGTGGTGACCGCGACCGCCACGGTCTGGTTGGCGGAACTGCACCGGGCGCACCGGCCGGACGCGTCACCCCGCCGGGCCCAGCTCGTCGCCGCCACCGCCAACCTCGGTGGCCTCGGCCTCGGCCCGCTGATCGCCGGCCTGCTCGCCGAGTACGCCCCCCAGCCGCTGCGGCTGCCGTACGCGGTGCTGCTCGTCGCGCTGGCGTTGGCGCTGGTCGGCGTACTGCTCTCGCCGGACGTCCGGGAACTGCCGAACCCCCGCCCGCGCTACCGGGTGCAGCGGGTCGCGGTGCCGGCCGCCGCCCGGAGCCGGTTCTACGCCGCGCTCAGCGGGTCGTTCCTCGCCTTCGCCGGGCTCGGGGTGCTCACCGGGCTCTCCGGCACGTTCCTCGCCGGCACCCTGCACCACCCCTCCCGCGCCCTCGCCGGGGCGGCCGTCTTCCTGCTCTTCGCCGCCGGGGTGGTGATCCAGTTGACCACGCCCACCTGGTCGATCCGGCGCAGCCTGGCCTTCGGCATGGGCACCCTGCTGACCGGGATCGGGCTGGTCGTCCTCGCCGCCTGGTTGCCGACCCCGAGCCTGGCGGTCTTCCTGGTCGGCGCGGTGCTGACCGGGGCCGGGGCCGGGGCGATCTTCAAGGGCACCCTCGGCACCACCGTCGCCATCTCCAGCGACGAGAGCCGGGCGGAGTCGCTGGCCGGGCTCTTCCTCGCCGGATACCTCGGCCTGTCCGTACCGGTGATCGGGATCGGCATCGCGTTGCAGCACGTCAGCGCGCGGGTGGCGCTGCTCGGCTTCGCCGTACTCGTCGGGGTCGGGGTGCTGGCGGTGGCGCGGCGGCTGCTGGCCGGTCCGCGACCGACCACGACGGTCGCCCGGCCGCTGGTCACCGCCCGGCACTGACACCCCGGAGCAGCTGACCGGCCGGGCAGCGTCGCCCGGCCGGTCAGTTCCGTCGGGCGGACTACCGATGGTTACGGGCCATCGGTAGTCGAGGGCTACGGGTAGTTGCTGATCTCGATCAGGTTGCCGTCCGGATCGCGCAGGTAGACGCTGTTCATCGGCCCCATCGCCCCGGTGCGCGACACCGGTCCCAGTTCCACCGGCACCCCTTCGCGGGCCAGGTGGGCGAGCACCTCCGCCAGCGGGGTGCCGGCGACGAAGCAGAGGTCGGCGCTGCCGGGCGTGGCGCGGGCCGCGCGCGGGGTGGGCTCCGCGCCGAGCTGATGCAAGTTGATCTTGCTGGTGCCGAAGGCCAGCGCCCGCCGGCCGTTGTCGAAGCTCACCGGCCGCATCCCCAGCGCCCGCCGGTAGAAGTCGACCGTACGGTCGAGATCGGCCACCGTCAGCACCAGATGGTCGAGCACGTCGATCTGGACCGCCGCGACCGGCCGCTCCCCCACCCAACCACCGTCGAGGTCGAACAGGTGCTGGCAGGTTTGCCAGGCGGCCGGCGACATCCGTGACCGGGCCCGACCGAACAGCCGCCACAGCGCGGGACCGTGCTCGGCGGCCAGGGCCGGGTTGTGACCCAGCACGTCGAGTTCGTTCGCGACGGTGATCTCCACGAAAGCGCGAAGCTCCGCCTCGGTCGGCTGGTCCACGGTGCCGGTGAACCGGTCGGTGAACGGCACCGGGCCGGGTTCGCCGAGCCGGGGGTAGACGGCCCGGCGCTCGCAGCTGCCGTACCGGTAGACCAGCGCCTCGGCGTCCACGCCGATCACCTCGACCAGGGTGGCCCGCTCGGACGGCTGGAGCGGTGCGGTGTCGAATCCGTCCGTGCCGTAGCTGGCGTGACAGAGACCCGCCAGTTGGACGTCGGGCGACGCGCCCCAGGCGACGAGCCGGTCCGCGACCCGGCACAGGTGGTCGTAGAGCGTCCCACCCGGATGGGCGATCTCCTCCGTGCCCCGCGCCCGCAGGAATTCTTCCGCCGAAAGTCGCGTGTCCCCGTCCACCCGCTCAGTTATAGACCGCCGCGCCGGGTACGGCAGTCGGTCAGCTCACGTTCCGGCCGCTGAACGCGGCGAGCCGGTCGTACAGCGGTGCGTCGTCGGGCAGCGGGGTGGCCTCGGCGATGTGGAAGCCGTCCGCCTCCGCTCCCCGGAACTCCGGCCGGAGGTTCGCCTCGCTCCAGCCGAGCGCGAGCCGGCCCAGTTCCGGATCGAGATCGGTCGGCTGGGCGGTGGCCTTGGCGATGTCCCAGCCGTGGATGACGAGTTCGGTGATGTGCTGGCCGAGCGCCCAACTCGCCGGGATCACCCCACCCGGCAGGGTGTGCGTACGCTCCAGCGCGCCCGGCTGCCGCCACGCCGCCAGCAGCGCTCCGGCCGCCGTACGGTAGGCGGCGTTCCAGTCCGTGCCGATGACGTCACCGTCGCTGTGCCCGCGCCGGCCCGTCTGCGCCACCTCGGCGAACCGGTGTGCCTCGTCCACCACGTGGTTGACCAGCGTGCGCACGTCCCAGGACGCGCACGGGGTCGGCAACGTGGCCTGTTCCGGCCGGATCCGGGCGATGACCGCCCCGGTCTGGTCGAGCGCCCGTGACAACATGGTGATCGGATCGTCCACCGGCTTCATGGTCGGCTGCCCCTCGTGTGGGTTCGGCGTCCGCCCGATGCGTCCGCCTCCACGGTTAGGTCGCGGCAGCCGCCGCCGTCTCGACATCCCGGCCGGAGAAAAATCACCGGCCGGGATGACGTCGATGCCTCGGTCGTCACCAGGACCCGGTGGACCCGTCGGTCAGTTCGCGCAGGATGTCGATGTGCCCGGCGTGCCGGGCGGTCTCGTCGATCATGTGGACGTAGATCCAGCGCAGCGACACCCGACCGAGCTGGTCGTGGCTGCCGGTGTCGTCGAGCCGGTACCCGGCGGCCGTCGCGCGGGACCGGGCACACTCCCGCGAGTACGCCTCCAGCAGCTCCGCCATCGTGGTCTGCTCGACCGACCAGCCGCCGTCGGCGTCCTCGTCCGGGGTCGGGTGCCCGGCCAGGTGGTGCTGGAACCAGTTCCGCTCCACCACCGCCAGGTGCCGCAGCACCCCGGCGAGCGTGGTCTCGGAGGGGACGAGCCGGCGCTTGGCGTCGGCGTCCGGCACCTCGTGCAGCTTGGTCACGATGACCCGGCGGTAGAAGTCGAGAAAACTCTCCAGGACCTGACGCTCGTCAGCGGTGACGACGAGTTCCGGTCCGAACGGCGGGGTGAGCGACATCGTCTCCATGACCCACCGTAACCGAATCAGCCGGCTCCGGTTGCCCCGCAAGCCCCCGCACGGTGGCCGGCGGTGGCGTCTCCGTCCACAGAAGACGACAAACCCGCCCGGTCAGCCGGCGGAGGCGAGGTAGGCGGCGGTCTTGGCCGGGTCCATCAGCCAGTCGCCGAAGTCGTTCGGGTCGGAGAAGCCGTTCGCGAACCGGCGGGCCACCGTCGGGTTGGTCGACGCGACGCCGAGGATCTGCTGCACGTGCTCGGGCAGCGGCGCCAGCATCGCGTTGGTCCAGTCGGTCACCGCCGCCCCGGTCCGGTCCCAGAAGCCGGCGAAGGTCGCCTCCATCCAGGCCCGGTCGAACGGCTGGTCGCCGTGCCGGACGATCGCCTCCAGGTACGCGGCGGCACACTTCGCCGCGGTGTTGCTGCCCTGGCCGGTGATCGGGTCGTTGGAGATAACCACGTCGGCCATGCCCAGCACCAGCCCACCGGAGGGAAGTTCGGCGACCGGGTGCCGGACCGTCGGGGTGTACCGGCCGGAGAGGGTGGCGCGGGCATCGGTCAGCTCGACGGCGGCGCAGCGGTCGTACACCCAGGGGGTGTAGCGACGGGCCAGGTCGAGCGTCAGCTTGAGCTGCTCCGCCGGGTCGCGCCGCTCCTGCCACAGGTCCAGCGGCCCGTCCGGCACCGCCTCCCAGAACAGGATGTCGCAGGGTCCGCTGCGGGTCAGGCCCGGAATGACGAACAGCTCCCCCAGACCCGGTACGGCGTTGAAGCCGACGCTCGGCGCCGGGAACCGGGGATCGGGTGCCAGCCCGTGCACGTACGACACCGCCAGCCCGCGCTGCGGCGCCGCGTACGGCGAACGGGCCGGGTCCCGGTCGAAGACGCCGACGAGTTCTCCCTTTCCGGCGGCGACGACGGTCAGGTCGTACCGGCCGATCCGGGTCAGCCCGTCCAGGTCGGCGGTGGTGACCCCCTGGTAGTGCACGATCCCGCCGCGCTCCTCGAACAGCTCCAGCCAGGCAGCCATCTTCAGCCGCTGGTCGGTGCTCTGCCCCGGGTGGTCCAGCGGGGCGACGATGCTCAGTGCACGCTGACCGGGCGGGGCGGAGAGCGAGACGTGCAGCCCCTCGATCCGGGGCGCGGTGTCCTCCCAGAGGTTCAGCCCGTACGCGCGCTCGGTCTCCAGGGCCACGTGGAACATCGCCTGGGTGCTCGTCACCCAGCCCGCTCGGATCTCCTCCGGGGTACGCGCCGACATCAGGGTCACCTGGTAGCCCTCGGCCAGCAGGCTGAGACCGAGTTGCAGGCCGGACTGTCCGGCGCCGACGATCAGGATTTTCCGCATCGTTTCTCCCGAGGGGTGGTAGGGACTATCGGTGGGCGGAAGCCGGGGCGGGGGCGGTGTACCGGCCGGTCGGGGCGCCGCCGCCGGTGCGCCGGATGGTGTGGTCCACGACGCTGAGCAGCGCGCGGGCGACCGAGCCGCTGTCCCGGGCGTCACAGGTGATCACCGGTACGTCCGGGTCGAGGGCGAGCGCCCGGCGTACGTCGGCCAACTGGTGCACGAGCCGACCGTCGAAGAGGTTGACGCAGACCACGAACGGCAGGCTGCTGTCCTGCTCGAAGTAGTTGACCGCCGCGAACGACACGTCCAGGCGGCGGGTGTCGACCAGCACCACGGCACCGACGGCGCCCCGGCACAGGTCGTCCCACATCGGCCAGAACCGCGCCTGTCCGGGCGTACCAAAGAGGTAGAGGACAAGGTCTTCGGCGACGGTCCGCCGGCCGAAGTCCATCGCCACGGTGGTCGTGGTCTTGTCGATGCCCGGGTCGAGCCGGTCCACGGGCTCGCTCGCCGCCGTCATCCACGCCTCGGTGTTGACCGGCGGGATCTCCGAGATGGACCCGACGAAGGTGGTCTTACCCACCCCGAATCCACCGGCTACGACGATCTTCGCCGAGGTCGGCACGGGCGGCTCAGGCGAGCTGTAGGAGGCCATCGCGGAGTCTTTCCAGAAGCCGGGAATCGAACGGGGACGAGTAGGTCTCCGGGTGGACCTGCAACCGGTTGGTGGTGGCGAGGTCGTCGATGACGACCCGGGTCACCCCGAGCGGCATCCCGGAGTACGCGGAGAGTTCGGCCACCGAGGTGGTCCGCCGGGCCCGGTCGTAGAGCGTCCTGGTCTCCGGCGGCAGACCGGCGGCGAACCGCGGATCGTAGTACTGCACCGAGATGAGGGTGTGCACGAAGAGGCGCTGCCGGGTACGGGTACGGCCGCCGGTCAGCACGTAGGGTCGCACCTTCCAATGTGCGGTAGCCACGGTGGCGTTCGCTCCCTCGTGAGTGCGGGTGGAGGATCGCCGACGGGTACGCCCGGAGTCCGGGCCGCCGCTGTCGGCGCGTCGTACGCGGGTGTGCGGTGCCGTGGTCGTCAGCCGGCAGCCTGGCTGGCGGTACGCCGTTGCAGGTCGCTGCGCACCTGCGGGCTGAGCAGGTGACCGACCGAGGCCACGAACTTCGTCATCTGGTACGCCACCACCCGCAGGTCGCAGCCGCCGGTGGCGGCCACCGCGAGCCCGGCCGAGTCACCCACCCGCATGAACAGCAGGTGCCCGCCGGGCAGGCGGACGGTGAGGTACTCGGAGAGCCCCAGGTCGAGCAGGGCGGCACTGCGGTCGGCCATGCTGAGCAGTCCGGAGGTCAACGCGGCCAGCTGGTCGCCGAGGTCGCGGGGCACCGTCTCCGAGGCGACGAGTTGCAGCCCGTCCAGGCTGACCAGGAGGGCGTGCGTCACCCCGGACGTCTCGGCCGCGAACCGCCCGATCAGCCAGGCGAAGTCCTGCGGGGAGTGGGCTGCGGCCGGGCGGGGAAGCTCATTGCGCGGGCTGGTCATCACGGTGTCCTTCGGAACGGTTGCTGGGGTGGGGTTCCCGGCCGTCGCGGAACCCGGCGGCGAAGTCGATCGTCTCGTCCGGCCAGGCGAGCTGGTCGGATCCGACCGTCGGGCCGGCCGGTGCGGACGGGCGCGGCGGTGGCATGTCCCCGCGCAGGCTGGCCGGTTCCCGCCGGGGCAGGCCGCCCCGGGCCGCCGACGGTCCCCGCCCGTTGTGCGGACCGGCCGGATCACTACCGTTACGCGGGCCCAACGGGTCGCCGTTGACGCGCGGACCGGACAGGTCACCGTTGATGCGTGGACCGGCCGGGTCACCGCCGTTACGCGGGCCCGACGGGTCACTGCCGTTACGCGGGCCGAACGGGTCGCCGCCGATACGTGCACCCGGCAGGTCACTGCCGTTGCGCGGGCCGGACGGATCGCCGCCGAACCGTGGACCGGGCAGGTCGCCCACGGTGCGCGGGCCGGCCTGGAGGTGGCCGGGCGGCGGGGGTGGCGGGTGCGCGGGGAGATGACCGGAGGGGAGCTGGCGGCTCGGCGGGGCGTGCGGCGGGGCCTCCGGTACGGACGGAATCTCGCAGAGCAGCCCGACGGGGAGCAGCACGGTCGCCGTCGTGCCGCCGGAGGGTCGGGCGGTCAGTCGTACGCCGATCCGGTGCGCGGCGGCGAGACGCTGCACCACCAGCAGGCCCAGCCGGCTCGCGCCGGACTCGACCACGGTCACCGGAGCGGTGCTGGCCAGCATGTTGTTGACGTCGACGAGCTGTGCGGCGTTGAAGCCCAACCCGGTGTCCTCGACCCGCAGCAGCACGCTGCCCACCTCGGTCAGGTGGGCCGAGACGGTCACCGGCGCGGTCGGTGGGGAGAACCGGGCCGCGTTGTCCAGCACCTCGGTGAGCACCCGGATCACGTCGTCCGCCGCGAAGTCGACCACGGCGAGATGGGCGATCACGCCGAGGCGTACCCGGGGGTAGTGCTCGATCGCGGAGGTCGCCGCCCGTACCACGTCGAGCAGCGAGGTGACCTGGCGGCCGGCGTCGTCGACCGTCCGCCCGGCCAGCACCAGCAGATTTTCCGCCTGCCGGCGGATCCGGGTGTTGGCGTGGTCGATCCGGTAGAACTGGGCCAGCCGGCCGGGGTCCTGTTCGTCCGCCTCGACCGCGGCGAGCTGCCCGCCGGTCTGGTAGGAGGCGGAGAGGATCCGCAGCGCGAACTGTTCACAGAGCGCCGGCCAGGCCCGTGCCGCCCCGGCGTCCGGACCGGGTACGCCGGGAGCGGGGCCCGGCGGGGCGGCGGAGGCGTACGGGCCGGTCGGCTCGGGCGTGAGCCGGTCGTCCATCGACGGGTCGAGCCAGCGGGCGACCCGACGTCGTAGTCCACCCGGCCGGTTCATCGGCAAGCCTTTGAGCAGCACATATCCTGTTCTTCCGGATCAGTGATGAACTCACCACGGGCACACCATTTATTTATGGTTCGAGGGTTTTGCGTCATAGCTCGCTGTAGCTAATCAGTCCCGGACCGGAACGGCAATAGGGGTTCGCGCTCCACACGCGGTGCATACCCCTAGGGGAAGGCGCATCGACGACCAGATATGCGGCACGCCGAGTTTGTCCGGTCTGCCGGTCTTCGGGGCGCCGAGCGGCGACACTACCGGGATGGGAGTTTTCCGCATCGACGGCGCTACCGCGCTGGTCACCGGTGGGTCGTCCGGCATCGGCGCGGCCGCCGCCCGGCAACTCGCCGGCGCCGGCGCCAGGGTCTTCCTCGCCGGCCGGGACGCCACTCGGCTCACCGAACTCGCCGACAAAATCGGCGGTACGGCCGTCATCGGCGACCTCACCGAACCGGCCGGCGCCGCCGAACTGGCCGAGCGGGTGCTGACCGAGGCCGGGCGGGTCGACGTGCTGGTCAACAACGCCGGTCAGGGCTGGGCCGGGCCGCTGACCGGGATGACCGAGCCCGACATCGCCCGGATGGTGGCGCTCAACCTGAGCGCGCCGATCCTGCTCACCCGCGCCGTACTGCCCGGGATGCTGGCCCGGGGGCGGGGACATCTCGGCTTCGTCGGGTCGATCGCCGGCCGGCTCGGCGTACGCGAGGAGGCGGTCTACTCGGCGACCAAGGCCGGGCTGAGCGTCTTCGCCGACAGTCTGCGCCACGAGGTGGCCGCCCACGGGATCGTGGTCACCGAACTCGTGCCGGCCGTGGTGGAGACGGCGTTCTTCGTCCGCCGGGGTCGCCCCTACGACCGCCGGTCACCCCGCCCGGTCCCCGCCGAACGTGCCTCCGCCGCCCTGCTCACCGCCATGTTCGCCGCCCGCCCCGAGGCCTACCTCCCCACCTGGCTCCGCCTCCCGGTAGCCATCCGAGCCACCCTCCCCCACACCTACCGCACCCTCTCCCGCCGCTGGGGCTGACCCGTTGATCTAGGGCAAAGCCGCTGGGGCTGACCCGTTGATCTAGGGCAAATACGTGTTAATAGAGATCCACTAGCGCCCATATGCCCTAGATCGACAAGGCGGGGTGGGGCGGAGTGGGGTCAGCTTGCGGAGCGGAGGGCTCGGATGGACTGGGTGAGGGAGTTCATGGTGGCCAGGACGGCGGTGGGTTCGTACCCGCAGTGGGCCATGCAGTTGGCGCAGCGGGAGTCCTTGCCTCGACCGTAACTCTCCCAGTCGGTGGTTTCGATCAGCTCCTTGTACGTCTTCGTGTAGCCGTCGTTCATCAGGTAGCAGGGGCGCTGCCAGCCGAAGAGCGAGTACGACGGGATCGCCCAGGCGGTGCACGGGAAGTCGACCTTCCCCTCCAGGAAGTCCAGGAACAGCGGCGAGTGGTTCAGCCGCCACTTGCGCCGCCGCCCGTCCGCGAACGCCTTGCTGAACATCGACCGGGTCTCCTCCACCCCGAGGAAGTGCTCCTGGTCCGGCGCCTTGTCGTAGGCGTACGCCGGGGAGAGCATCATCTGGTCGACGGCGAGTTCGTCGTTGAGGTAGTCGAGCACCTCGATCACCGTCTGCGGGGTGTCGGTGGAGAAGAACGTGGTGTTGCTGGTGACCCGGAAGCCCCGCCGCTTCGCCTCCCTGACCGCCGCCACCGCCTCGTCGAAGACACCGTCCTTGCAGACCGAGGCGTCGTGCCGCTCCTTCAGCCCGTCGATGTGCACCGCGAAGGAGAAGTACGGCGACGGCCGGAACTTGTCCAGCTTCTTGATCAGCAGGGCCGCGTTGGTGCAGAGGAAGACGTACTTGCGGCGCTTGACCAGCTCGTTGACGATCACGTCGATCTGCGGGTGCATCAACGGCTCGCCACCGGCGATCGAGACCATCGGCGCCCCGGACTCCATCACCGCGCCGACCGCCTGCTCCACCGGCATCCGCCGTTTGAGGATGTCCGCCGGGTGCTGGATCTTGCCGCAGCCGGCGCAGGCGAGATTGCAGGCGAACAGCGGCTCCAACTCCACCAGCAGCGGAAAGTACTGCTTGCGGCGCAGCTTCTGCTCGATCAGGTAGCGGCCGACCCGAATGCTCTGACGCAACGGCATACTCATCGCGGACGTTTCTCCTTCGGCAGGGTGAAGTGCACATCTTCGGTGCTGGTCGTACGTTCCCGAACGGCCCGCGCACCGAGCCCGACCAGGGCCGCGACGGTCGCGTCGACCAGGTGCGGCGGGGCCGAGGCTCCGGCGGTGACGCCGACGGTGCGGACACCGGCGAGCCAGCGCAGGTCCACCGCGCCGACGTCGTCGACCAGGTGGGCGGGGGTGCCGGCCCGGTTGGCCACCTCGACCAGCCGGATCGAGTTCGAGGAGTTCGCCGAGCCGACCACCAGCACCAGGTCCGCCTCGTCGGCGATCGACCGGAGCGCGACCTGACGGTTCGTGGTGGCGTAGCAGATGTCGTCGGAAGCCGGCCCGGTCAGCGCCGGGAAACGGCGGCGCAACACGTCCAGCACCCCGCTCACCTCGTCCACCGCCAGGGTCGTCTGGACCAGGTAGGAAACCCGGCCGGGGTCGGCGACCTCGACCCGTTCCGCCTCGCGGGGGCTCTGCACCAGGGTGATCCCACCGGGCACCTCACCGAGCGTGCCCTCGGTCTCCTCGTGTCCGGCGTGGCCGATCAGCAGCACCGTACGACCCTGGCCGGTGAACCGGCGCGCCTCGCTGTGCACCTTCGTCACCAGCGGGCAGGTCGCGTCGATCACCGGCAGCCCACGGGCGGCGGCGGTTTCGCGTACCTCGGTGGAGACGCCGTGGGCGGAGAAGACGGTGACCGCGCCGTCGGGCACCTCGGTCAACTCGTCCACGAAGACCGCACCGCGCCGGCTCAGGTCGTCGATCACGTGCGTGTTGTGCACGATCTGCTTGCGCACGTACACCGGGGGGCCGTGCCGCTCCAGGGCCTGCTCGACCACCGTGATGGCCCGTTCCACCCCGGCACAGAACGACCGGGGCGCGGCCAGCACCACCTCCCGTACGGTGGTCGCCGCCGCCCACTCGGTCAGCACCGGCCCGACCAGGGTCAGGGTCCGCAGCGCGGTCGCGACCCGGCCCAGGGTGGCGGCCCGGAACAGCGGCTCCGACGCGACGTCGGCGATCACCCGTACGCAGGCGGTGGGCCGGTCCGGCGGGCCGGCGAGCAGCGCGGACGACTCGGTGTCGACGGCCAGCGCCCCGGTCGCGGCGAGCCGTTCCCGGTCGGCGCCGTCGATCAGGCGGTTACTGCTCACCACGGGTCCCAGGTGCACGGTGAGCCCGAGCCGGCGCAGCGACGCGGCGATCATCGGCGCCGACGGGCAGGCCAGGGCCGCATCCCCGGTCCGGCTGTCCCGGCGTACCTCGGTGGCGACGACGACGTCGCCCGGCCGCAGCGCCGGGTCGAGGCCACCGGCGATGCCGGCGACCGCGAGGGCCGGGGTGGCGCCGTAGCCGGCGGCGGCGCGGGTGGCCCGGAGCAGACCCCGACCGGTACGCCGCAGCGGCGCACCCGCCGGCAGCGACCGGCGCAGCGCGTGCGCCTCCATCCGCATCGGGGCGAACAGCACCCAGTCGCCGTCCCGGTCGGTGCGTTCGCCGAGCCCGGTCATCCGCGCCCCCGAACGGAATCCGAGCCGGTCGTGGCCACGGAAGCGGCGGCACCGGTGCCCGGTTCGGCGGTGGACAGGTCGGCGCTCGGCAGGTCGGCGCTCGGCAAGTCGGCGGCGGGCAGGGCAGCGGTGGACAGGGCAGCGGTGGACAGGTCGGCGGTGGGCAGGTCGGTCAGGATGCGGCCGAGGGCGCTGATCGGGAAGACCAGCCGGTACAGGTGGTAGTTGATGTAGAAGTGGCCGGGGAAGCCGGTGCCGGTGTACTGCGGCTCGTCCCAGCCGCCGTCGGCGCGCTGGGTCGCCAGCAACCAGTCGACGCCGCGCCGGGCCGGTTCGCTGTCGCCGGCCCCGGTGGCGTGCAGGGCCAGCAGCGCCCAGGCGGTCTGCGACGCGGTCGAGTCGCCCCGCCCCCGCCAGGAACGATCCCGGTACGACCGCAGATCCTCGCCCCAGCCGCCGTCCGGGTTCTGCGCCCGGTGCAGCCAGCCGATCGCGCGTACCAGCACCGGGTCGTCGACCGGCAGGCCCGCCGCGACCAGGGCGGGCACCACCGCCCCGGTGCCGTACACGTGGTTGGCGCCCCAGCGGCCGAACCAGGAACCGTCGCGTTCCTGGGCCCGCAGCAGCCAGGCCACCCCGCGCCGGACCGCCGCCGAGTCGGACGGCCCACGGGCGCAGAGCGCCTCCACCACGTGCGCGGTGACGTCCGCGCTGGGCGGGTCGATCACCTCGCCGAAGTCGCAGAACGGCAGGTCGCGGGCGATCGTACGGGTGTTGTCGGCGTCGAACGCGCCCCAGCCGCCGTCGCGGCACTGCATCCCGCGCAGCCACCGCTCGCCCCGTTCCAGGGCTTCGGGCGTACGCGGGTCGCCGGGGCTGCGCCGCAACGCCAGCAGTACCTCGGCGGTGTCGTCGGTGTCCGGGTAGCCGTCGTTGTCGAACTCGAACGCCCAGCCGCTCGGCGGCAGGTCCGGCCGGCGGACCGCCCAGTCGCCGCCGACCCGGATCTCCTCGTCGAGCAGCCAGCGGTTGGCCCGTACCAGGGCCGCATGGTCGTCCGGCAGGCCGGCGTCGGCGAGCGCGGTCACCGCGAGCGCGGTGTCCCAGACCGGCGACTGGCACGCCTCCAACCGACGCAGCTCCCCCTGCGGGGTGGCCTCCCGTACGGTGAAGCGGTCCAGCCCGGCCAGCCCGGTACGCAGCACCGGGTGGTCGAGCGGGTAACCGAGCAGGTGCAGCGCGATCAGCGAGTAGACCCACGGTGGCTGGATGCCGCCCCAGGAGCCGTCCGCCTCCTGCCGGGCCACGATCCACTCCGCGGCCCGGTGCAGCGCGTTGCGGCGTACGGCCCGTACCGGGTGTCGCTCGTACCCGCGCAGCACCCCGTCGAGGCGCTGGAACCAACCGGTACGGGTCCGCAGCGAGGTGACCGGTACGGTGCGGATACCGGTGCGCAACTCGTCCAGGGCGAAGCCGAGCGGGCGGACCGGGCGCAGGGCCCGGACGATCGACAGCGGCACGATGGTCTGCCGGGCCCAGCAGGCGAAGTCGTAGATGTTCAGCGGTACCCAGGACGGCAGCAGCACCACCTCGGGCGGGACCGCCGGGATCCGGTCCCAGGGCCATTCGCCGAACAGGGCCAGCCAGATCCGGGTGAAGACCCGGCTGCGTTCGATGCCGCCGTGGGCGAGGACGAACTCGCGGGCCAGGCGCAGGTGGTCGTCGTCCACCTGGTCCCCGGCCAGCCGCAGCGCCGCGTACGCCTCGATGGTGGTGGACAGGTCGCCGGGTCCGCCGTGGAAGTTGGCCCAGCTCCCGTCGTCCTGCTGCTGGCTGCGGATCCACCGGGCGGTGGTCTCGGTCTCCTCGTCGGTACGGATGCCGAGGAACTGCCGCATCAGCAGGTCCTCGGCTTCCATGGTCACGTTGGTGGCCAGTTCCCCCTGCCACCAGCCGCCCGGTTGCTGGCCGGCGAGCAGGTGTTCGCGGGCCCGGCCGAGCCCGGCGACCAGCCGCTCCCGCCGGTCGTCACCGGTCGGGTCGACCGGTACGTCCAGCGCGGCGCCGCCCGCCGACCCGATGCCCGGCACCACGGCCGAGTCGACCGCTTCCGCCACGGCCAGGTCGACGGCCCGCTCGACGCCGAGTGCGACCGCCCCGTCGACCGCCTGCCCGACGGCGGGCTCGACCGCCCCGTCGACCGCGCCGCCGTCGACGGCTTCGTCGACGGTTCCGTCGACGTTCGACTCGGAGCGGGTGGTGGCCATCAGTGGTCCCGGCCGGTCATGAACCGGGCGATCTCAACCAGTTCCCGGTGCACATCGGCCAGCGCGTTCGCGTCCGGGCCACCGGCGGTGCCGAGTTCGGTCAGCCGGTCCAGTTCGGCGAGGGCCTCGGTGAGCAGCCGGTCCGCCTCCTTCTCGGTCCAGTCCCGGGCGCCGGTCTCCTCGATCAGGGTGGCGGCCAGCGCCAGGTCGGGGCCGGACAGTTCACCCGGCGTGGCGTACAGCTCGCGGAGCTGGTCGCTGGCGGTGCCGCCGGCGGTGAGCGCGCGGACCACCGGCACCGACTTCTTCCGGGCCACCAGGTCGGACAGGACCGGCTTGCCGGTGACCGCCGGTTCGCCCCAGATGCCGAGCAGGTCGTCGACGAGTTGGAAGGCGAGGCCGAGCCGGTCGCCGTAGAGGGCCAGGCCCAGGGTGAGCGCGGGCGGGCCGCCGCAGAGCACCGCGCCCAGGGTCGCCGAGCAGGAGAGCAGCGCGGCGGTCTTGTCCCGGGCCATGGTCAGGCACTCGTCCAGGGTCACCGTGTCCCGGTGCTCGAACGCCACGTCGGCGGCCTGGCCGGCGATCAGCCGGCGGACCGCCGCGTTCAGGTAGCGCAGCCCCCAGGTGCCGCCGTGCCCCGGCATCGCCGAGAGCACGTCCCCGGCGAGGCTGAGCAGGGCGTCGCCGGCCAGGATCGCCGGGCCGATACCGAACGCGGCCCAGGCGGTCGGCCGGTGGCGCCGCTCCGCGTCCCCGTCGATCACGTCGTCGTGCAGCAACGAGAAGTTGTGCACCAGCTCCACCGCCACCGCGCCGGGCAGCGCGTCCTCGGCGGTCTTGCCGGCGGCCCGCGCGGAGAGCAGCACCAGGGCCGGTCGCAGCCCCTTGCCACCGCCACGGGTGGTCGGCTGCCCCTCGGCGTCCCAGTAGCCGAGCTGGTAGCCGGCGGTCAACCGGGTGCGTTCGTCGATCCGGTCGAGCGCCGCCCGGATCTCGGGCTGCACGAGCGTGTCCACCTCGGCCAGGAAGCCAGGCAAGGTCATGGTCATCTCAGCGCCTCCGTCGTACTCGATCTCGACCCGAGATGGGCGAGCACGACGTCGGCGGCCTGCCGGCCGCTGCGTACCGCGCCCTCCATCGTGTCCGGCCATCCGGTGTCGGTCCACGCTCCCGCCAGCGCCATCCCGGGCAGCCGGGTGCCCGCCGCCGGCCGGTCCCGGCGGGTGCCGGGCCCCTGCCGGAAGGTCGCCCGGGGCTCGCGGGTGACGAACACGTCCCGGACCGGGGTCCGCCGGGCCGCCGGGAAGAGGTCGGCGAGCGCGGCGAGCTGGCTGCGCCCCAGTTCCGCCGACGGTGTCCGCAGCACGGTTTCCGCCGCCGAGATGGAGGTGACCAGGTACTGGCCCCGGGCGCCGGGCGGGGTCCGGTCGAAGACCCACTGCACCGGGTTGTCCAGGGCGGCGGCGAACTCCAGGTCGGTGACCCGCTCCCGGTAGCGCACGTGCACGTTGACGATCGGCGCTGCGCCGAGCCCGGCCCAGCGCTCCCGGTCGGGAGCCGCCTGGCTCGGGACCAGCCGGGCCGCCTGCGGGTGCGGGACGGCCAGCACGACCGCCTCGGCGGTGAGCCGTACCCCGTCGGCACTGACCCGGAACCGACCCCGGTCGATGGCGATCTCGCGCACCCTGACCCCGGTGTGGACCGTGCCGCCGATGCGGCGCAGCAGCGCCCGCGCGGGTTCGCCGTGCAGTTCGGCCAGCGGCACCGTGGGGCGGCCGATGTCACCGGCGTCGGCCCGGTCGAGCAGCCCGGTCCGGAACACCCGCGCGGCCAACGCGAGCGACGCCCGGTCCGGCGGCGCGTTCAGCGCCGCGACGCAGATCAGCTCCCACAACCGGCGTACGGTCGGCGCGTCCTGCCCGTGCCCGGTGAGCCAGTCGCCGAAGCTGACCTCGTCGTTGGCCGGGTCGTCCGGGTCGACGGTACGCAGCGCGGCGGCGCCCCGGATCGCGGCGAGCCGCTGCCCCACCCGCAACGGCCGGTAGTTGATCAGAGCCGGCAGCAGGTGTGCCGGCGCGGGCAGTCGCCGGGTACGGGTGAGCAGGTGCGGCGGTACGCCGACCCGCAGGATCGGCACCGCGAACACGTCCTGGAGCCGGGCTCCGCCGGCCGTGCCGAGCCGGTCGAGCAGTTGCCGGTACTCGTGGTAGCAGCGCAGGAAGACGTGCTGGCCGGTGTCGACCACGAGATCGTCGCGGCGGAACGAGTAGGTGGCCCCGCCCAGTTCCGGCCGGGCCTCCAGCAGGGTGACCCGCGCCCCGGCGTCGGCCAGGCGCAGCGCGGCGGCGATGCCGGCCAGGCCGCCCCCGACGACGCACACCTCGTCGCCGTTCACGCGCTGCTCCGGGTCATCGCCCGCGCCGCCACGTACGCCTTCTGCCAGCCGGGCAGGGAGACCCGGCGTCGGGTGACCGCCAGCGGGTCGGCGACGATCCGGGCCAGCAGCCGGTGGTAGATGCCGGCCATCGCGGCGACGCAGGCGGCGCTGCGCCGATCGAGCAACGGCAGCAGCCGCAGCCCGGTCCGGTAGTACCGTTCGGCCCGCTGGGCCTGCCAGCGGACGAGTCCGGCGAGCCGGTCCGGTGGGTCGGCGAGGCCGCCGTCGATGCCGGGTGCGAGGGTGCAGCCGAACCGGTCCAGGTCCTCGCGGGGCAGGTAGATCCGGCCGTTGCCCCGGTCCTCGACGACGTCGCGGAGGATGTTGGTCAGTTGCAGCGCGATGCCGAGCGTGTCGGCCAGTTCGCTGGCGACCGACCGGGACACGGTCGGCCGGACGTCGAAGACACCGAGCGAGAGCCGGCCGATCGAGCCGGCCACCTGCCGGCAGTAGCCGACCAGGTCGTCGAAGGTGTCGTAGGCGGTGCCCTGGACGTCGGCGAGGCAGCCGTCGACGAGTTCGTCGAGCGCGGGCAGCGGGATCGGCAGCCGGGAACCGGCGTCGGCCAGGGCGAGCAGCACCGGGTCGCCGCCGGCCTCGGGCAACTGGTGCAGCGCGGCCCGGACCTGGTCCAGCCGGGCCACCTTGGCCGCCGGGGGCAGGTCCCCGTCGCCGAGGTCGTCGATCCGGCGGGCCACCGCGTAGACCGCGCAGAGCGCGCCGCGCCGGTCGGGCCGTAACAGCCGGATGCCGTACGAGAAGTTGCGGGCCTCGACCCGGGTGATCCGCTCGCACTCCCGGTAGGCCCGGTCCAGTGCGGAGCCGGCGGGCCGGCCCGGGGCGGTCATCCGGGCCTCACGATCAGTGTCTTGAGCCACTGCCCGGCGGTGCCGGCACGGGTCGGCCGGGGTACCCGGCTCAGCGGGTCGTGGTCGGAGCGGGCCAGGGCGGCCAGGGCGGCCCGCCCCCCGGCCAGGTAGCCGGCGACCGCCAACCGGGCCCAGCCGTGCAACGCGCCGACCAGCGGCGCGCCCGCGTCCAAGGCGGCGGCGGCCCGTCCGGCCTGCAACCGGATCACCGCCCGCAGCCCGTCGCTGGCGTACGGCGCGGCCAGGTCGTCCGGCGCCACACCGTACCGGTCCAGATCGGTCGTGGGCAGGTAGATCCGGCCCCGGCGGTAGTCTTCGGCGACGTCCTGGAGATGTTCGATCACCTGCAACGCGGTGCAGATCTGGTTGGACAGGGCGATCCGCCGGGCCGACTGCGCCTCGAAGACGTGCAGCACCAGTTCGCCGACCGGGTCGGCGGAGAGGTGGCAGTAGTCGACGAGTTCGTCGTACGTGTCATAGCGGTGCACCGCCTGGTCACGCTGGTTGGCGGCGATGAGCCGGCGCAGCGGTTCGATCGGCAGCCGCCGGTCGGCGACCGTCGGGGCGAGTGCGACCAGCACCGGATGGGTGGGCGGCTGGCCGGCGTACATGGCGCGGAGTTCGTCCTCGAACCGGTGCAGTGCCGCCGACCGGGCCGCCGGGGTGTCGTACCAGGCGGCCGGGGTGTCGGGTCGGCTGCCGCGGGTGGAGCCGGTTGCCGGGTCGCGGGCGGGCGGGCTGCTCGGGTCCTGCGGCGGCATGCCGCCGGGATCGCGGGCGGGTGGGCTGCCCGGGTCGCGGGCGGGTGGACTGTTCGGGTCCTGCGGCGGCTGGCTGCCGGGATCGCGCGGTGGTTCGCTGATCGGATCACGGGCGGGTTCACGGCTGCGCGCCGGCTCGTCGTCCCACAGCGGTACGGGCTCGTCGCCGAGATCGTCCACATAGCGCGCGTACCCGTAGAGCGCGAGCAGGTGCCGCCGGACGGCGCCGGGCAGGATCCGCAGGGCGACCGGGAAGTTCTCGCCGGACAGCGCGGTGTCCGGGATCCGCCGCAACGCGGACGGGTCCCCGGATGGCTGGGCGGCCGGGTCTCCGGGCGGCTGGCTGGAGACGTTGCCGGTCAATTCGAGCACATGCAGCCTCTCGCGCAGAGTCCACCTGTCGACGCGAGCCGGCCGGGACCGCCGCACCAGATGTCAGTAACCCATCACTCGCGCTAAGTAGTCGTGACTGAGCGTACCCAACTTCACCCGCCTGGACGGTGAGGCCGGCGAAGTCTGTTTCAGGTTCCGATCGGGCCGGGCTACTTCGAGCGGGTGGTGCTGGCCAGCGAAATCCCGACGATCATGAAAATCACGGCGACAATTTCGATCACCAGTCGGAACCCGCCGGTGGAGAGCGTCTCGTGGAAGGCGGTTACTCCGATGACTACTCCACCGAACGGGTCGAGCAGGGTGATCGCGGTCAGCGGAGCCGCGATCGGCCCGCTCTGGTACGCGTTCTGGTTCAGGATCAGCGCCGCCGCGCCGACCAGGATCAGGGCGTAGATGTGCCAGTGGGCGAGCAGGGTCCACGGGTGCTTGGTCAGGTCCTCGCTGATCGTCTTCAACAGGGCCGCGGCGACCGCGTACAGCAGGCCGGTGGCGATGCCGAGCAGGGTGCCCCGGTGGGCGTCCCGGGCCCGCCAGGCGATCAGCAGACAGATGGCGATCAGGCCGCCGACCACCCCACCGACGCCCAGCCAGGCCATCGTCGACGGCTGCTCCACCCCGGCCCGGGGATTCGCGGTGATCAGGAAGGCGGCCAGACCGATGATGGCGACCCCGG
This sequence comes from Micromonospora sp. NPDC049529, assembly GCF_055586685.1. NCBI lineage: Bacteria > Bacillati > Actinomycetota > Actinomycetes > Micromonosporales > Micromonosporaceae > Micromonospora > Micromonospora sp. NPDC049529. The sequence continues at coordinate 186,788 of NZ_JBVJHT010000010.1, read as the reverse complement.
CCAGGATCAGGTCCTTCGGGTGCGGCCGGCGCTTCTCCAGCGCCGCCTCCAGCGGAATCGCCATGAACAGGCCGCTCATCAGCAGCGGTTCGACCAGCGCCAGCGGACCGAACCGCAGCGCGACCGCCTGGAGCCCGGTGCCGATCGCGTCCGGGATGCCGCCGAAGAGCCAGAGCGGCCGGTGCAGCAACCGGATCAGCAGCCGAGGGTCACCGGCCTTGGTCGGCTTCTCCTGCTTGGCGGCGTGCTGCTCCAGCGCCGAACTGAACGCGAAGAACAGCGCCGAGGCAAGGCCCAACAGGACCGCGAGGAAGACCATCGGATCAGCCCACGCCGCGCGGGCAGGACCTCACCTGCGCCGTCCTGGTGGAGTGGGCTGCTGCGCGTGGTGGTGCACGTACCAGTTCAGGGCGGCGACCGCCAGGCAGACCAGGACACCGGCCCGACGGGCGCGGCGACCACGCCGACCACGGGTACGAGACGACGGCCTCGGCAACGGGTTCGGCAGCGCCTCCACCCCCCGGGCGACGTCGGCCACCACCCGCGCCGGGTCCGATTCGAACAGCTCCAGCCCCGCCTCGCGCTGCTGCCGGCCGCGTACGCCGTCGGTCAGCTCGACCAACGTCGGCCCCAGGTCCTCGGCGCGGCGTACCCAGCTCACCATCCCGGCCTGCGCCATGGTGACCGCGTTGGCCCGACCGTGGCCGGGGATCGGGCGGTAGGTCGCGACCGGCAGGCCGCTGGCCATCGCCTCCAGCGCGGTCAGCCCACCCGCGTTCTCCACCAGCACGTCGGCGGCGCGCAGCAGTGCCGGCATGTCGTCGACCCAGCCGAAGACGTGGGCCACCCGTTGGCGGTGCAGCCGCCGGTAGAGCGCCTCGTTGTGGCCGCAGACGACCACCGGAGTGGCCACCCCGGTACGGGCGATCTCGGCGGCGGTGGTCGCCACCTCGCCGACCCCCCACGAGCCGGCGACCAGCAGGGCGAGGCGCCCGTGCACCGGTAGGCCGAACTGTTCACGGGCGTGTCGCCGGGCTCCCTCCGTACCCGGACCGAAGCCGGCCGAGACGAGCCGGCCGACCACCCGTACCTCGGTCGCGCCGAGGGCACGGGCCTGGGCCCGGCTGGTCGGGTGCGCCGCACAGTAGACGTCGACACCGGGCGAGACCCAGAGCGGGTTGACCGCGAAATCGGTCAGGTAGGTGATGACCGGCACCCCGAGCTGCCCCTTGCGGCGCAGCGGCCCGAGCAGTTGGGTGGCGATCGGGTAGGTCGACACCACCGCCCTGGTGTCCGGTCCGACCAGCCGACTCACCTCGGGCCGGACCGGACGGAGCAGGGCGCGGGTGATCGGGCCGGCGCCGGTGAAGTTGCAGCCGATCGCGAACAGCGACCCGTAGATCCACGGAAACCTGCTCAGCATCCCGTGGTAGGTGCCGCGCAGCAGCTTGCCGAGCCCGTACGGGAAGATGTCCGCCAGATCCCGGCAGTCCACCTCGAATCCCCGGCCCCGGAGGCGGTGCGCCAACTCCCGGCTCGCGCCCTCGTGACCGGCCCCCGCACTGGCCGAGATGACCACCACGCGTGCTGGCCGCTCCGGCAGACCGTGCCGCCGCCCGGACGGAACCCCCGTCGAGGCGTACGGGTCCCACGTCGCCGGCCCCGACACGCCGCCGTTCGGCTCGGCCGCCGGGCGCACCCCGCGCCACCCGCGAATCAATCGCATCCGGCCATCTACCCGAACCAGGTACGAAGAATCCTCGCCAATCCGCATTCGGCCCGGATATCTGCCCCCGCTCCCCCGTGACCGGCGTGGCGGAGCGACCGGCGATCATGGTGAGATGCCCCATCTCGGACTGGTTACCCTCGTCGTGCGCGACTATGACGAGGCGATCTCCTTCTACGTCGATCGGGTCGGCTTCCGGCTGGTCGAGGACACCCCGCGCGGCGACGGCACCCGCTGGGTGGTGGTCGCCCCGCCCGGCTCGACCGAAACCGCGCTGCTGCTGGCCCGTGCCGCCACCCCGGAACAGGCCGCCCGCATCGGTGACCAGACCGGCGGCCGAGTGGCCCTCTTCCTGTATACCGAGGACTTCGACCGCGACCACCACCGGATGACAACCGCGGGCGTCCACTTCGCGGAACCGCCCCGCCACGAGCCGTACGGCTCCGTCGCCGTCTTCACCGACCCCTACGGCAACCGCTGGGACCTCATCCAACCCCACCCGCCCCTCCCCGCCCCTCCTCTCCGCCCACCCCCCTCACCTCTCCCCGTTGATCTAGGGCAAATGGTGGTCGCTAGAGATCAACTAACCTGTATTTGCCCTAGATCAACGAGGCGGGGGCGGGGGCGCGGGCGGGGGGCGGGGCGGGGGCGGGCGGGGGCGGGGGCGGGCGGGCGGGGGCTTGGGGTCCGGCGGGGTTAGCGCTCGGGTTCGGTTACCAGGTCGGTGGCGCGGGGGCGGCGGGGGCGGCGGGTTTCGCCGTCGAGTTCGGCCGCCTCCTCCGGGGTCGGTGCCGAGCCGCCCAGGTGCGCCGGCTGCCACCAGGTGTCCTCCGGGCCGGCCGGCTGGTCCGGGTACTCCCGCTGGGCCCGGTCGATCAGGGTGGTGAGCTGCCGGCGCAGTTCCGCCATCAGCCCACCCGAGGTGCCGAAGTCGGCCGGCACCAACGGCTCGCCGATCAGGATCGTGATCGGGGTGTGCCGCCGGGTCAGGGTCTTCGGCCGCCCCTTGGTCCAGAGCCGCTGGGTGCCCCAGAGCGCCACCGGCAGTACCGGTACACCGGCGGTGTCGGCCATCCGGGCCACCCCGCTCTTGGTCTGCTTGAGAGTGAACGAGCGGCTGATCGTCGCCTCCGGGAAGACCCCGACCACCTCGCCCGCGCGCAGCGCGCTGACCGCGGTCGCGTACGAGCCGGCGCCGTTGTCCCGGTCGACCGGGATGTGCCGCATGCCGCGCATCAGCGGGCCGGCGTAGCGGTTGGTGAAAACCTCCTGCTTGGCCATGAACCGGACCAGCCGACCGGACGGCTGGGCGCCCAGGCCGCAGAAGATGAAGTCGAGATAACTGACATGGTTGCTGGCCATCACGGCGCCACCGGAGCGGGGCACGTGCTGCCCGCCCTCCACTCGCAGCCGCAGGTCGAGCACGCGGAAGAGCGTCTTGGCGGTCGCGATCACGGGCGGGTACACGAGTTCTGGCATCATCGAACGTTACCCGGACCACATCGCGACGTAACTCACGCCCCGGTCGGGTTGTCCGGATGGTCACCGCCGGGGTCGGTGAGGAATGCCCTGACCAGTGCGGTGACCCGCTCCGACTGCTCGACGGCCATGGCGTGCGTGGCCCCGGCCAGCTCGACCACGCGCAGTCGGGGGTTGGCCCGGACCGCCTCGGCGACCCCGACCGAGGTGGCCCTCCGGTAGGCGTCGTACAGCTCCCGGAACGGCTGCCGGGGCCCCAGGTCGACCGGGGCGAGCACCAGCAGCAGCGGGCACCGCGCCGCCCGCAACGCCGGGAACAGGTCGAAGGCGGCCATGGCCCGGCGTACCTGTTCGACCGTTTCCGGGCCGGGGCGTGAGCCCGATCGGGCCAGTTCGGCCGTCATCGCCGCGAAGGCGTCGTGCAGCCGGGCCAGTTCGGCCGTCGCATGCTCGGGCGCAAGGTCGGCCAACTGCTCCGGCCGGGTCGGTGCCGGTACGCCGTCCAGGCTGACCGCGCCCGGACACTCGGGATGCCGCCGCGCCCACTCGGTCGCCACCATGCCGCCGAGCGACCAGCCGACGACCGCGGGCGCGACCAGGCCCAGTTCACCGGCGAGCGCGTCGAGGTCGGCGAGGACCGCGTCCATGGTCCAGGGGCCGTCGCCGGACCCGCCGTGCCCGCGCAGGTCCACCGCCACCACCCGGTACGCCGACCGCAGCCGCTCGGCCAGCGCCTCCAGGTCGGCCAGTCTGCCGCCGGCCCCGTGCAGCAGGATGACCGGCGAGCCGGTGCCGCCGAAGTCGCGTACGGCGAGCGGCACACCGGCGCCCGCCAGGATCAGGTCAGGCACGGTCGGCCTGCCCGTCGAGTTGGAGCAGTCGGTCCCGAACCGAGGCGGGCACCACCCCGCCGTCCGGGTGGCGGGTCAACCGCCCCCGGTTGACCAGGTCGTGTACGCCCTGGCGGGTGATGCCGAGCATGGCGCCGGCCACCGCGTACGAGACGGCGGCGGCGGTGGGGTGGCCGACCCGACGGGTCACCGCCCGGCCCAGCGGGCTGCGCCACCAGTCCAGTGGCGGCTCGAACGGCCCGTCGTCGGGGTAGAGCGTCGACACCACCCGCATGATCACGCCGAGTGCCTGCCCGTCGTCGCCGGAGACGATCCGGTCCGCCCAGGTCTCCGCCCGGATCCGGACCACGGTACGCAGCGCCTCCACGCTTTCGTCCCCGTCGAGCAGGATCTCCAACGGGTCGAGCAGCCGAATGTCGAGCAGCCGGACCAGCTGCTCCGCGAGCTGCTTCCGATCGGCGGACACCACCACGTCTCCCCCTCCTCCGCCCCGAACACTTGACACCCACTGTCAAGCACTTGACGCCCACTGTCAACCCCTCCCACACCCCCACCCCCGCCCGCCTCCGCCCGCCCGCCTCCGCCCGCCCGCCTCCGCCCGCACTTGTAGAGAAAGAGTGCGAATTCCTCGCCCCGATGCCCCACTTTCTCTACAAGAGTGCGGATCTTGGGGGTGGGGGGTGAGGGGGTGGGGGGAGAGGGCGGGGCTAGGTGGTGGGGCTAGGTAGGTAGGTCTGCTACCTTGTGGGGGTGGATCAGGAGCGGCGTGGGCAGTGGTTGCGGGGGGTGCTCGACCTGTGCGTACTGGGGCTGCTCGCCCGAGGTGAGTCGTACGGCTACCAGCTGGCCCAGTCGCTGAACGCGGCGGGTGTCGGCCCGATCCAGGGCGGCACGCTCTACCCGGTGCTGCTCCGGTTGCAGCGCACCGGCCTGGTCAGCGCCCAGTGGCGGGAGGGCACGACCGGCCCGGCCCGCAAGTACTACCGGATCACGGTCGCCGGCAACGAGACGCTGCGCCGGACCACCGCCGACTGGGCCGCGTTCAGCGGCGGGGTGGGCGCGATTCTGCGGGAGGTGGAGACGCGGTGAGCCACGAGCAAGCGGTGCACCACGAGGGATGGTTGGCCGCGCTGGCCGGCGAGCTGCGCCGGCACGGCGTCGACCGGGACCTGGCCGGGCACGTCGTCGCCGAGGCGGCCACCCACCTGCGCGACAGCGGCGAGGCGCCGCTGCGGGTGTTCGGGCCCCCGGCGGCGTACGCGGCGGCGGTGGCGGACAGCGTCGGCGCGGCCCAACCCCGGACGTACGGCGCCGCACCCGGCCCGGTACGCCTGGCGGCGAGCGGCATCAGCAAGCGCTACCGCCGGCACCCGGTGCTGACCGGGGTGGACCTGACCGTACGGGCGGGCGAGATCGCGGCCGTGGTCGGCGCGAACGGCTCCGGCAAGAGCACCTTCCTGCGCATCTGCGCCGGACTGGCCAGCCCGGACCGGGGACGGGTGCAGGTGTACGGCACCGTCGGCTACTGCCCGCAGTCGGGCGGGACCAACGATTTCCTCGTACCGGAGGAGCATTTCGTGCTGGTCGGCGCGGGCCGTGGGCTGCCCCGCGAGACGGCGCGGTCGGCGGGCCGGCGGCAGGCCAACGAGCTGGACTGGGATCCGACCGGGCCGGCCCAGGCCCGGCACCTCTCCGGCGGTACCCGGCAGAAGCTCAACCTGGTGCTGGCCGGTCTCGGTGACCCGGACGTGCTGCTGCTGGACGAGCCGTACCAGGGCTTCGACCGGGGCACCTACCTCGACTTCTGGCACCAGCTGTGGGACTGGCGGGCGGCCGGCAAGGCGATCGTGGTGGTGACCCACCTGCTCAACCAGCTCGACCGGGTCGACACCGTGCTCGACCTGACCGGCAGGGAGACGACCGGCACGGGGACAGCCGGGAAGACGACCGGCGGGGGGACGAGATGACCAAGTTGCTGACGGTGGCCGAGATGGCGCTGCGGGAGATGCTGCGGCGGCGGTCGGTCCTGGTGATCCTGCTGGTGCTGCCGCTGCTGTTCTACCTGAGCCGGCGCGGCGACCACCTGGGCCAGTCGATCCGCTTCGTCTGTCTGGGGCTCGGCTGGGCGTTGAGCACCGCCGCCCTGTTCGCCGGCAGCGCGGCCCGGGAGATGGAGCCCCGGCTGCGCCTGTCCGGCTACCGGGCGTACCACCTGCATCTGGGCCGGCTGCTCGCGCTCTGGACCGTCGGGATCCTGCTCTCGCTGCCGTACTTCCTGCTCATCCGGTTCGACCAGCACGACGTCCGGTACGGCGCGATCGCCCTGATCATGCTGCTCACGGTGGCCACCGCGGCGCCGTTCGGGCTGCTGCTGAGCGCGGTGCTGCCACGCGAGTTGGAGGGCACGCTGGTCCTGCTGACCGTGGTCGGGTTGCAGATGATGCTCGACCCGGCCGGCACCGCTTCCAGGTTCCTGCCGTTCTGGGCCAGCCGGGAGATCGGCACGTACGCGATCGACCACACCGACGGCGGTTACCTGACCCGTGGTCTGGTGCACGGCGTGGTCTTCGCGGTGGCGCTCACCGCCCTGGTCGCGCTCGCCTCCGGGATCCGGCTGCGGCAGCGCTCGCACCTGCGGTTGCACCCCATCCGCTGAGCCGCCCGGCCGGGACCGGCTGGTCGCGGTCGCCCGGGCTGGACTCGCTGGTCGCGGTCGCCGGGGCGGGACCGGCGGGTCGCCCGGGCGGGGCTCGGCCGATACAGTTGCGGGCGTGATCCCGCTCGACGCCACCGCCTCCGCGTACCGGTGCTGGATCACGCCCGCGCTGCCGCTCTACGGCAACGACCACGAGCGCGCCGACTTCGCTCCCTGACGGGTTCACCGAACCGATCACCCGTCCGGTCCCCCACCTGTTCCGGGAGCGTCCCGTCATGCCCGAAAACTCCGACACCGAAGCACGTCACGACTCCGACACCGAAGCACGTCCGAACTCCGGTACCGAAGCACGCCCGGAGACCGAGAACCCCGCCGAGACCACCGACAACTCGGCGCTGGCCGTGCTGCGGGCGCCGCAGACCGCACGGGTGCTGCTGGCGAGCCTGCTCGGGCGGATTCCGCTCGGTGCGGCACCGCTGGCCCTGCTGATCTTCGCCCGCGAGACGATGAGCCTGACCGTGGCCGGGCTGCTGGTCGGCGCGTTCACCGCCGGCACGGCGGTCGGGCAGCCGATGCTGGCCCGGATCGCCGACCGGTGGCGCCAGCCGCCGGTGCTCTGGCTGTCGGCGGTCGTCTCCACGGTCGGCTTCGCGCTCACCGCCGCGCACGTCAACCTGCCGGTGACGGTCTTCGCCGCCGCGCTGGCCGGGGCGGGCGCCCCGCCGTTCGAGTCGTGCCTGCGGGTGCTCTGGCGCGACCTGCTCCCGGCCCACCAGGTGCAGACGGCGTACACCCTGGACATCGCGGTCCAGGAGGCGATCTTCATCCTCGGACCGGTGGTCACCCTCGGCGCGGTCGGCCTGGTCGGCCCGGTCGGTGGCCTGGTCGCCGCCGCGCTGTTCCAGGCCGTCGGCACCGCCTGGTTCGCCACCACCGGCGCGGTCCGCCGCTGGCGGGGCGAGCCGGCCGTACGCCACTGGGCCGGGCCGCTGCGCGCCGCCCGGCTGCGGCTGATCCTCGGCGCGTTGGTGCTGGTCGGCGCCGGGGTGGGCAGTGTGACGGTGGCGGCGACCGGTTACGCCGAGGCGTCCGGGGCCCGATCGTGGGCCGGTTGGCTGCTCGCCGCCCAGGCCACCGGTGCCCTCGTCGGCGGCCTGCTCTACGTCCGCTTCACCGGCCTGCGCCGGTACGCCACCCTGCCCCGGGCGACGGCGGTCTTCGCCGCCGGCTACCTGCCCCTGCTGCTCACCCCGGCCCCGCCGGTGATGCTGGTGCTGATGGCGGTCAGCGGGCTCGCGCTGCCGCCGCTGCTCACCGTCGCGTTCGTCGCGATCGACCGGGTGGCCCCGGTCGGCACGGTCGCCGAGGCGTTCGCCTGGGCGGCCACCGCCTTCTCCGTCGGCAGCGCGGCCGGGGCGGCGGTCAACGGCGCCCTGCTGGACACCAGCGGGCAGGTGACCGTCGGTTTCGTGCTCGCCCCGATCGCCGCCGCCGCAGCCAGCGGCCTGCTGGTGCTGCGGTACCGGCGGGACGCGGGCGGCTAGTTCACCTGTTCCGGGTGATGTGGCCGCCCGGTGCGACCGGCGATGCTTCTTCGTACGAGGAGGAGTACGCGATGAGCGAGGTGACCTCGAGCTTCTTCCACGGGCTCGGCGAACGCGCGCCCGACCTGCTGTCGAGGCGGGCGCACGGCACGTTGCGCTTCGACCTGCGCCACGGGGCGGAGACCGAGTACTGGTTCGTCTCGATGTACCACGGCAACATGTCGGTCTCGCAGGACCGGCGGGACGCCGACTGTGTCGTGCACGTCGACCGGGAGTTGTTCGACCGGTTCACCACCGGTGAGGCCAACGTCATCTCCGCGATGATCCGTACGGACTGCGTGCTGGACGGTGACATCCCGCTGCTGATGATGTTCCGGCGGTTCTTTCCCGCCGCCCCGGACGCGGTCGACCCGCGCCGGCTGGCCCGGGAGCGGGACGTCCGGTGAGCCAGCCGGTCAGCATCCTCGACGGGGCGACCTTCGTGGTGAGCAGCCGCAACGGCGACATCGACCCGTCGCCGTCCTTCCCCACCGGCCTGTTCGCCCTCGACACCCGGTTCATCGCCCGCTGGGAACTGACCATCAACGGCGAGCGCCTGCACTCGCTTTCCGTCGACGACCTGCGGTACTTCCAGACCAGCTTCTTCCTCGCGCCGGGCGAGCCGACGCACTACATCGACGCGAAGGCGTCGGTGATCCGGCAGCGTACGGTCGGCGGCGGGTTCGAGGAGCGGTTGACCGTACTGAACCACGAGGAGCAGCCGGTCGACTTCACCGTACGGATGGAGATCGCCAGCGACTTCGCGGACCTGTTCGAGATCAAGAACCTGCTGCCGAAGCGCGGCGAGGTCTCCGCCCGGGTGCAGGACGGCACGCTGCGGCTGAGGTACCGGCGGGACGCGTTCTACCGCGAGACGGTCATCTCGGCGAGCAGCGAGGCCGAGATCGACGAGCACGGCATGACGTTCCGGATCCGGGTCGAACCGCACGGCAAGTGGACGACCGTACTGCGGGTGGTGACGCTCTTTCCGAGCGCGGACGACTCGGCCGCGGCGGAGCTGCCGACGTCGCAGCGGGGTCGGGGACGCCCGGACGTGCAGCGCCGGCTCGACGAGTGGATGGCCCGCGCACCACACCTGGCCTGCGACTGCGAGCCGCTGAACGACTCGTACGAACGCAGCATCACCGACCTGGCGGCGCTGCGCTACACCGGTCTGCTGCGCAAGGAGAAACTGCCCGCCGCCGGCCTGCCCTGGTTCATGACCCTGTTCGGCCGGGACAGCATGATCACCTGCTTGCAGGCGCTGCCGTTCATCCCGGAGATCGCCCCGCCCACCCTGCGTACCCTCGCCGACCTCCAGGGGGCCAGGCTGGACAACCTGCGCGACGAGGAGCCGGGCAAGATCCTGCACGAGATGCGGTACGGCGAGTCGGCGGCGTTCGAGGAGCAGCCGCACTCGCCGTACTACGGTTCCGCCGACGCGACCCCGCTGTTCGTGATCCTGCTCGACGAGTACGAGCGCTGGAGCGGCGACAAGGCCCTGGTCGGTGAGTTGGCCGACGAGGCGCGGCAGGCCCTGCGCTGGATCGACACCTACGGTGACCTGCTCGGCAACGGCTACATCTGGTACGAGCGGCGCAACATCCGCAACGGCCTGGAGAACCAGTGCTGGAAGGACTCCTGGGACGCGATCTGTTTCCGCGACGGCAGCCTGCCCGGCTTTCCCCGCGCCACCTGCGAACTCCAGGGGTACGCCTACGACGCGAAGATCCGGGGAGCCCGGATGGCCCGGAAGTTCTGGGACGATCCGGCGCTCGCCGACCGGTTGGAGCGGGAGGCGGCGGAGTTGAAGTCGCGCTTCAACCGCGACTTCTGGGTGGAGGACGGGGAGTACTACGCGCTGGCGCTGGACCGCGACGGCCGGCAGGTCGACGGGCTCGCCTCGAACATGGGGCACCTGCTCTGGAGCGGGATCGTCGATCACGACCGCGCGGCGATGGTGGCCCGGCACCTGCTCGGTCCGGCGATGTTCTCCGGCTGGGGTGTGCGTACCCTCGCCGAGGGCAACGGCCGGTACAACCCGCTCGGCTACCACGTCGGCACGGTCTGGCCGTTCGACAACTCGATCATCGCCGCCGGCCTGGCCCGGTACGGGTTCACCGAGGAGTCGGCCCGGATCGCGGAGAGCATCGTCGACGCGGCGAAGTACTTCCAGGGCCGGCTGCCGGAGGCGTTCGCCGGCTACGACCGGGACCTCACCACGTACCCCGTGCAGTACCCGACGGCGTGCAGCCCGCAGGCCTGGTCGGCCGGTACGCCACTGATGTTGCTGCGTACGATGCTCGGCCTCGAACCGCAGGAGGACGGGCTGACCGTCCGGCCCGCGGTGCCGGCCAGCCTGGGCCGGATCGAACTGCTCGGGATACCGGGCCGGTGGGGGCGGATCGACGCGTTCGGGCGGGGTCGTCTGCGTACCGAGTCGCGGCCGGCGGCCGACGAGACCGACCACGACGGTCCGGCGGAGTAACTGCCGGAAACACGACTGTTCCATGGATGGGGACGCGGCAACGGTTACCGTCACGCCAGCCTGCCATTTTCCGTTTGACCCAGGTCAGACACGTCAATGGGATCGGGATGAGGGCGGGCCATGGAGGACGAGCGCTCGACGGACGGGGTTCTGCACGGTGACTGACACATCTGCGGTCCATGTTCCCGCCCGACCCGACTGGTCCTGTCGCGGCTGTGGCCAGGCGTGGCCGTGCATCGTCCGCAAGCGCCAGCTGAAGTATGTCTACCAGGGCAATCCGGTCGGGCTCGGCAACCAGCTGCGATTGTTGCTGGGGCAGGCCCGCGAGGAGCTGCCGGGGTTGACCGAGGAAGAACTCGCCGAACGCTTCCTGCACTGGGTCGAGCGTCCGCTGCGCGCCGGCCGGCACCCCGACCGCAGCTGGCGAGGCTAGCGGACCGGGTCCCGGCGGTTCGGCGACGCCGGTGTCAGCGGCCGTCCGGCAGCGCCTGCATCAGCGGTTGGCTCGACCGTTCGCTCTCCAGGTCGACCACCTCCTGCTCGTGGTGGATGTCGACCCGACCCCGGCCGAACGCGTCGATCTTGCCCCACCGGCCGGGAATGTCGAGCAACTCCAGCCGCCCCATCCCCTTCGGCAGGGCGGGGTCGACCACCAGGTGTTCGTCGTGCGGTTCGAGGCCGAGCATCGTACGCAGCAGCAGCATCGGCGTACCGGTCGACCACGCCTGCGGGCTGCACGCCGTCGGGTACTGGACCGGGTACTTGGTCAGCACCCGGTCGTAGCCGGCGAACGCCTCCGGCAGCCGGCCCCGGAAGTACTGCGAGGCGTCGATGATCGCCTCGGCGATCCGGCCGGCCTCCTCGTCGAAGCCGTACCGGCGCAGGCCCCAGGCGATGAACGAGTTGTCGAACGGCCAGACCGTGCCGACGTGGTAGCCGACCGGGTTGTACCGCCCCTCGCCCTCGGCGAGGGTGCGCACCCCCCAGCCGGAGAAGAGCCGGGGGCCGAGCAGGTGTTCGGCGACCCGGCCGGCCCGGTCCGGGTCGACGATGCCGCTCCAGAGCAGGTGACCCATGTTGGACGAGAGCGCGTCGACCTGGCCGCCCTCGGCGTCCAGGGCCAGCGCGTAGTACTCGCCGTCCTCGACCCAGAAGTCGCGGTTGAACCGGGATCGCAGGTCCTCCGCCTCCTGCTCCAGCCGGTCGGCGTAGACCGGGTCGTGCCAGACCCGCCGGGCCAGCCGGGCCCCGCGCATCTTCGCGTCGTACGCGTAGCCCTGTAGCTCGCAGGTGGCACGGGGAAAGGACGGCAGCCGCCCGTCCCGGTACGAGATGGCGTCGAAGGAGTCCTTCCAGCACTGGTTCTCCAGCCCGTTGCGGGTGTTGCGCCGCTCGTACCAGAGGTACCCGTTGCCCATGATGTCGCCGTACGAGTCGATCCAGCGCAGGGCGGCGCGGGCCTCCTGCTCCAGCCGGCGGACCAGTTCCACGTCACCGGTCCAGCGCTCGTACTCGTCGAGCAGGATCACGAACAACGGCGTCGAGTCGGCCGCCCCGTAGTACGGCGAGTGCGGCTGGTCCTCGAACGCGGCCGACTCGCCGTACCGCAGCTCGTGCAGGATCTTGCCCGGCTCCTCGTCCCGGAAGTCGTCCAGTTTGGTGCCCTGTTTCATGGCGAGGATCTGGAGCGTCGGGCCGGCGAGTTCCGGGGTGAACGGCAGCGACTGGAGGCAGGTGAACATGCTGTCCCGGCCGAACAGGGTCATGAACCAGGGCAGGCCGGCGGTCGGCACCTTCGACTCGAAGGAGAGCGGGGTGTAGCGCAGCGCGGCGAGGTCGACCAGGCTGCGTTCGTAGGTATCACCCAGCGGTTCGCAGTCGCAGGCGAGCTTCGGTGCCCGGTCGACCCACTGGGCGAGGTCGTGCTGCATCTCGGTCTTGATCCGGCTGGTGTGGCTGATCAGTCCGAGCCGCAGGTCACGCCCGCCGGCCCCCTCCACCATGGTCTCCACGTGCAGGTTGGTGGTCCATTCCGCGTGCGCGGCGATCTGCACCCGGAAGGTCAGCCCGTGTTCGTCGATTTCGGCCGGGGTGCTCGACGTGATGAACGTTTCGCGCCGGAAGGTGCCCCGGCGGTAGCTGAGCCGCAGCCGCCCCGGTTCGACGTACGCCTTCGCCGCGCCGACCTTCTCCTGTACGTCCTTGATCTCGAACAGGTCGGCGAAGTCGCAGCCGACCTCCATCCGGATGGTCAGCTCGACCGGCTCGCCCTGGTGGTTCAGCACGGTGAGCTGTTCGTCGAAGCTGCCGCCGATGGTCCGCTGGCGGACCACCGACACCTTCGCGTCGACGTAGTGCGTCGGCTCGCCGGGGACGAGGAAGAACCGGGTCTCGTAGTACTGGAGGTCGTCGATGGACAGCGCGTTGAGCCGTTCGCCGTCGATGGTCAGCTCCCAGCGGGACAGGAACCGGGTGTCGAACGAGAACAGGCCGGTGGGGAACGTCGGCGACGGGTCGATGTCGCCCCGGGTGTCGCTGACCAGGAAGGTGTTGCCGTCGAGGATGCTCACCATGTTGTCGGTCACTTCTGCCTCCTCTCCCGGACCAGCTCACGTGGGTCGCGGGCGCCCGGTGGACCCGGCAGGAGCCGCTGGAAGTAGTGGAACAGAATCAGGTTGCCCTCGACGGTGATCTCGTTGCGCAGCAGTGCCGCGATCGGGTTCGCCTCGCCCTGGGTCACCTTGTCGAAGAACTGGAGCTGGGTGGTGATCACACAGTCCGCCGGCCGTTCCCCGCGACTGGCGCTGATGTTGCCCTCGCTCATCACCAGCACCCAGTGATCCGTCCCGTCGCGGTGTCCGAGGTCGAACCGGACCGTGCCCCGGACCTTCGTCAGCAACGGCTCGGGCCCGCGATGGCCGAGGCCGTCGAAGAAGTCAACGGTCGGATCCGCCATCGGTCCTCCTCTCAGGTACTGCACGAGTAGCCCACGTCACCGCAGCGTCGCGCACGTTCCGGTGGCCGGTCATCCTCCGTCGGGGGTGAGTTTCGGCGGGTGGAACAACAGCCGCCACAGCCGCCACCGCGCGTGCGCAGGGGTGTACCGACGCGACCGCGCCGACTCCCGGTACGGGGATCGGCGCGGTCACGGCCTGTCGTCGGTGGTGCGTACGTGCTGGTCGCACTGGTCGTACCGGTCGTACCGGTCGTACCGGGGCGCTAGTTGTTCGGGTCGTCGGCGCTGATGTCGGCGAGAACGGACTGTGGTTCCCGTTCCACCGCCAGGTCGCCGAGCGAGACCAGCCCGATCAGGCGGCCCTCCTCGATCACCGGCAGCCGCCGTACGCCGTAGGTCCGCATCAGGTCGGCGGCGGCGACGGCGTCGTCGTACTGGGTCACCGTGACGACGTCCTGGCTCAGGATCTGGCTGAGCGTCGCACTGCTGACGTCCAGCCCGTCTGCCACCCCGCGTACCGTGATGTCACGGTCGGTGACGATGCCGATGACCGCGTCCCCGCTGGTCACGATGACGTCGCCGATGGCGCTGTCCCGCATCTCCTGGGCCGCGGCGGTGAGTGTGTCGGTGCCGTCCATGGTCACCAACCGGGTCGTCATGAACTCTCCGACGGTCGTCATGGTGCTCCTCTCTCTGTCGGCGTGTGCCGTCTACCCGCACCCGCCGCCGGGTAACGGCTCTCGCCCCACCGGTTGACGCACCGCCCGCTCAGTGGTCGAGCGTGACCACCCGGCGTTCGGTCGCCGACGCGTACGCCGCCTCGATCACCCGCAGCCCCTCGACCGCGCTCGCCGGGTCGACCGGGAACGCGCCCCGCCCGAGCACCGCATCCCGAACCTCGGCGTAGAACGCCTCATACCGGCCGATTTCGGTCGGTACGGTCTCGACGTCGTCGTCCACCCCGAGCACCCCGGCGTTCTCCGCCGGCTCGACCCCCCAGCCCGGGTCACCGGGCCGCCTGCCGGCGAGCACCTGCGGCTCCTGCACGTCCAGCCCGTACTTGGTGAAGGTGGCCCGGTCGCCCAGCACCCGGAAGCGCGGGTTGCGGGTGCCGGCGAGCGCCGACGCCCACAGGTGCGTACGCACCCCGTTGACGTGCCGCAACGCGACGAAGGTGTCGTCGTCCACCAGCACACCCGGCCGGCGGCGGTCGAGTTCGGCGTACACCTGCTCGACCGGGCCGAACAGTTGCAGCGCCTGGTCGACGATGTGCGCACCGAGGTCGTACAGCAGTCCACCGGCCTCGGCCGGGTCGCCGAACTCGCGCCAGTTCTCCTTCGGCGTCGGCACCCAACGGTCGTACCGCGACTCGAAGCGGTAGACCTCGCCGAGCCGTCCCGACGCCAGCACCCCGCGTACGGTCAGGAAGTCCGAGTCCAGCCGCCGGTTCTGGAACACGGTCAGCCCGACGCCGGCCCGTGCCGCCGCCTCGACCACCCGTCGGGCGTCCGCCGAGGTCGGCGCGAACGGCTTGTCGACCACCACCGGCAGTCCCGCCTCGATGGCCCGCAGGGCGAGCGGCACATGGGTCCGGTTGGGGGTGCTGACCACCACGAGGTCGAGTTCGTCGGCGAGCGCGAACAGGTCGTCGGCGCTCGGCACCACCCGCGCCAGCGGATAGTCCGCCCGCGCCCGGTCGGCACGCTCCGGGTTGCTCGTGACGATCACCGCCACCGTCAGGCCCGGCGTCGCCGCCACCAGCGGGGCGTGGAAACGCTGTCCACCGATGCCGTATCCGAGAATGCCGACCCGCAGGTCAGTGCTTGTTTCCGTACTCATGATCGGTATTAAACAGCGCCCGCCGGAAACGGCCGGAAGGACCCCTTGTTATTGCCTTTTAGGTAGGAACGGGCACTTCCGAACTCCCGTTGACAGGCCCGGCCGCATCCTCCATGGTCGATCTCTAGCGGTAAGCAACCTGGAGGTAACGGCGTGCCCGAGAACCGGACCAGCGAGCAGCGTCACGAGCACCGGCCAACCGGCGGGGACTCCACGACAGAGCCGGAACAGCACCAGTACGTCATCGTCGGAGGTGGCCCGGCCGGGATACAACTGAGCTACTACCTGCAACAGGCCGGCGCGGACTACGTCACGCTGGAACGCGAGGCGGAGCCGGCGACCTTCTTCCGGCACTACCCCCGGCACCGTCGGTTGATCTCCCTCAACAAGGTGCACACCCACAGCAACGACCCCGAGATCCGGCTCCGCTGGGACTGGAACTCACTGCTCAACCACCGCCCCGATCTGCACTTCCCGCACTACAGCAGCGACTATTTTCCGCACGCCGACGACCTGGTCCGCTATCTCGACGACTTCCAGCGGGAACACCAACTCGGGATCCGGTTCGACGAGGCCGTCGAACGCATCGAACGGATCGACGACGCCGACGGTGGCGGTTTCCTGGTCCGTACCGGTCGAGCGCTGATCCGCGCCCGCTGCGTCATCGTCGCCACCGGTTGGGCGACGCCCTACGTACCGCAGATCGACGGGATCGAGCACGCCATCGGCTACGAGACGGTCGACACCGACCCGACGGCCTTCACCGACCACCGGGTGCTCATCATCGGCAAGGGCAACTCGGCGTTCGAGACGGCGTCGGCGATCCTCGGCCACGCCTCCATGGTGCACGTGGCCAGCCCCCGAACGCTCCAGCTGGCCTGGAACACCAAACACCCCGGCAACGTACGGACCCACTACGGCGCGATGCTGGACAGCTACCAGTTCAAGACGCTGCACGCGGTGCTCGACTGCGTCGTCGACGTGATCCGCCCGGCGGGCGACGCGTACGAGGTCGAGATCAGCTACACCCACGCCGACGGCGAACGGGAGTTGCTGGAGTACGACTCGGTGATCCGCTGCACCGGGTTCGTGATGGACACCTCGGTGTTCGCCCCGAACTGCCGCCCCCAACTGGCCCCGAACGGGCGGATGCCGGCGACCGGCCCGGACTGGCAGTCGACCAACGTGCCGGGGCTCTACTTCGCCGGCACCATCGCCCAGGCCCGCGACTTCAAACGCGCCTCGTCGGCCTTCATCGACGGGTTCCGCTACAACCTGCGTACGCTCACCCGGCTGCTCCGCGAGGCGTACGGCGAGGAGCCGCTGCCGTACGACGTGCTGCCGGCCGAGCCCAAGGAGCTGACCTCGCTGGTGCTGGAGCGGCTGAACTGGAGTTCGGCCCTCTGGACCCAGTTCGAGTACCTCTGCGACGCGCTGGTGCCCGACGAGCAGACCGGCGAGTTCCGGTACTACCAGGACCTGCCCGAGGACTACGCGGTGGAGCGGTTCGGCGAGTGCTACACCGTCACCCTGCGCTGGGGCCGGGACGACTACTCGGACGTGTTCGCGATCGAACGCCACCCGACGCCGGACCGGGCGGCGGAGAGCGCCTTCATCCACCCGGTGGTCCGGCACTACCGCGACGGCGAGTTGGTCGCCGAGCGGCATCTGCTGGAGGACCTGCTGGCCGAGTGGACCCGCCAGGACCGGCACATCGCTCCGCTGCACGCGTTCTTCCAGGACGAACTCGGCCGGGCCGGCGTACCGGCGCAGCCGCCAACGGCCTGACCCAGCTCCGGCGGGCCGACCTGGCGGCCGGCTCGCCGGCTCAGCGTTCGATCATCACCTCGGCCAACGGCTTGCGGGTCAGCTCCGGCACCCGCGCGTCGTCGGCCGGATAACCCACCGGCAGCACCAGGTACGGCCGCTCGTACGCCGGCCGGTCGCAGACCTCGTTGAGGAACCGCATCGGGCTGGGGGTGTGGGTCAGCGTCGCCAGCCCGGCCAGGTGCAGGGCGCTGATCAGCATCCCCACCGCGATGCCGACCGACTCCTTCACGTAGTACGGCTTGGGGTTCTCCCCGCCCCGGTGCACCTCGAACACCACGATCACCACCGGCGCCACCTCAAGGAACGGCTTGTGCCAGTCGGTGCCGATCGGGGCCAGCGCGGTCAGCCACTCGTCGCCGGCCCGGCGGTCGTAGAACTCCCGCTCCTCGGCCTCGGCGCGTTCCCGCAACAGCCGCTTGCGCTCCGGGTCGGTGAGCACCACGAACCGCCACGGCTGCACGTTCGCCCCGCTCGGCGCGCTCGCCGCGGCCGAGATCGCCGCCTCGATCACCTCCGGCGGCACCGGTTCGGACGAGAAGTCGCGTACCGACCGACGGGCGCCCATCCGCTCCGCGTACGCCCGTGCGGTGTGCACCATTTCGGCAGCTGGTCGCCGGATCGATTCGACCGGTCTGGTGGTTTGCTGGGCGGTATCCATCCACGCCTCCCCGGGTGTCAGCCCCGTACTCCCAGGGTGGACCGGAGCGGGCGCGCCGCCCAACCGCGAGCGTGCTCAATCGACCCGGACCAGCTCCGGCACGGTCTGCGCGACGAGGTCGTCCACCACGTCGGTGAGCCGGTCGCGCCGGGCCGCCGCCCGCCGCTGCCGCACCGCACCGTCGGCCGCCGAGCCGAGCAACCGGTCCAGCCACGAGCTGACCGGCGCGAGGTCGCCGTTGCGTTCCAGCACCGGGGCGACGTACCGGAAGAGCCGGTCGACGAGGTCGACCGCCGGCCGCAGGTCGCCGGTGAGCGGGTCGACGCCGTGTCCGGCGAGCCCGTCGCGGGCGGCCCGCCAGTAGGCCACCCGAAGCAGTTCGGGCGCGACGACGGGGCCGGGCTCGCCCCGGTCGACCTCCACCCCGACGCGTACGACCAGCGCCCGGACCAGGGCGGCGAACAGCGCCGACTCCTCGGCGGTGATGGGTACGTCGGCGACCCGGATCTCCAGGGTGGGCAGGTGTGCCGAGATCCGGATGTCCCAGAACAGGGTGCCCAGGTCGACCAGGGCCCCGGCGTCGAGCAGGGTGTCGACCGTCCGGTCGTAGTGGTCGGCCGAGGTGAAGTACGGCGGCGGCCCGGCCACCGGCCAGCGGTGCCAGGCGATGGTGCGCCAGCTCGCGTACCCGGTGTCGCGCCCCGCCCAGTAGGGCGAGTTCGCGGTCAACCCGATCAGCACCGGCAGGTACGGCCGCAGGTGGTTGCTGACCAGCGCCGCCCGGTCCCGGTCCGGCATCTCGACGTGCACGTGCACCGAGCAGATCGCCACCTCGTCGTGCAGGCCCCGGAAGGTCGCCGTACCCCGCGCGGGGCGCTCGCCGGAGACGATCGGTGGTGGCACGACGTCACCCAGCACCGCGCTGCCGCTCGCCACCACCCGCAGTCCCTCGGCCGCGGCGGCGGCCCCGATCACGGCCCGGCCCTGCACCAGCTCCCGGTGCAGTTCGGCCACCCCGTGACAGGGCGTGGTCTTGGTCTCGACCTGCAACGTCGTGATCTCGCCGCCGACGCGTTCGCCGAGTTCCGGTCGCGCCCGTCGCAGCACCGCCTCGGCCTGCGGTACCGCTTCCCTGGTCTCCGGATCGACGACCAGGAACTCCTCCTCGACCCCGAACCGGGGGCCGACGAGGGTGCCGGCGGGAAGTTCCGCCGCGATCTCGGCTGTGCCGGTCATTGCCCGCGCCCACCTTCGCCGGGTGTGCGCTCGGCGAGCCGGTCAACGTCCGTCACGTACGGCGTCGGCCCGGTCCGCCGGACCCGGAAGCGGCGGACAGCAGTGGTGCTCCGATCCTAGGCAGCCGGACCGGACTCCGGGCTACCGGCGCCGGGGTGTCGCCGAACGGAACTGCCGACGGGTGGGTGGGACGCGGGCGGGTGGGAACGACGTCGGCGCGACCGCCGGTGCGGCTCAGCCGGGGTGGCCGGCCGGCACGTCGACCGGGATCGGGACGTCGGTCCCGGCGGGTCCGTCGAGCGCGGCCGGCGGGAGGTGCGGCGGCAGCGGGCCGGCCAGCAGTCGTTCGACCAGCGCGGTCAGCAACGCCACCCGCTCCGGCACCCGCCGCAGGTCCATGTACTCGCCCCGGCCGTGCGGGAAACCGCCGACCGCGCCGAGCCCGTCCAGGGTGGGCACACCGAGTGCGGCGGTGAAGTTCCCGTCCGAGGCGCCGGGGGCGGAGACCCCGACCGGTGGTTCGAGGCCGATCTCGACGGCGGCGGAGCGGGCCATCGCGAGCAGCGGCAGCGCCACCGCCTGGGTCATCGGGTACCGGTTGAGCCCGCCGCGCAGGGTCAGCCCGGCCTCGGCCAGCCGGGGCTGGAGGCGGTGCATCATCCGGTCCACCCGGTGCAGTTCGGCCCGGCTCCAGGAGCGTACGTCGACGCAGAAGCTCGCCGCCTCGGGCACCGTGTTCGACGTGGTCCCGGCGCTGGCCATGGTCGGTGTCACGGTCGTACCGTCCGGTACGGAGGCCAGCGCCTGCACGGCCAGCACCTGGTGGGCCAGTTCGACCGTGGCGTTGATGCCCCGGAACGGCTCCACTCCGGCGTGTGCGGCCCGGCCGCGTACCTCGACCCGGTAGGCCGATCCGCCCTTGCGGGCCACCTTGAGCGACCCGTCCTCGGTGGACGGCTCGCAGACCAGCACCACCCCCGAGCGGCGGGCCTGTTCCTCGATCAGCGGCCGGGAGGTGGTCGAGCCGGTCTCCTCGTCGCAGGTGAGCAGCACCCCGACCGTGGAGGGATCGGTGACCAGGGAGAGCGCCGCGAAGAGCTGGACGATGCCGCCCTTCATGTCGCAGACGCCGGGACCGGTGGCGATCCCGTCCCGCACCCGGTACGGCCACGTCCCGATGGTGTCCGCCGGCCACACCGTGTCGAAGTGTCCGAGCAGCAGCACCTTCTGCCGCTGCGCCGGCCAGAGCAGGTGGGGTAGTCCGTCCCGGAGCACCCGCTGGGCGGGACGGCCGAGGACCGCTTCGCCCCACTGCGCGAGCAGGTCGGCACAGGTGTTCAGTTGGGGCAGCGCACCGGGAGGTGATTCACACGAGACAAGTTCGCCGATCTGTTCTGTCCACTTCGGAGTGAGTGACCGGGCGGCGGATCGGATCGCATCGAGATGCACCATTGCCTGATGGTAGGGGCGGGATCATGCCCGAATCTCGAATCGACCGCAGGAGAGCATTTCCACCACTGTGGCCGGCGGTAAGTGAGCAATCCAACGATATTCCGGGCGGGCCCGACGCCGGTTCAGTTCCGGGGCGCGATCCCGTAGAGGCGCCCGATGCTCAGCCGCAGCACCAGTCGCCGGTCGGCCACCATCGCCCGCCGGTAGTCGTCCCAGTCCGGGTGTTCGCCCCCGATGGACCGGTAGAGGTCGACCAGTTCTCCGACAGTGTCGTCGTGCGGGTCGGCGGCGACCGGGGTCAGCTCGACGGCACACTCGGCGACCGCGTACGCCCAGCCGTCGGGCGAGGTGGCGTGCAGGCTGGCTCTGGGGTCCCGCCGAAGGTTGGCGGTCTTGGCCCGACCGTCGGTGACCGAGACCCGGATCAGGTTCCGCTCCCGGTCCAGGTGGTAGAGCACGTTCGAGAGCTGGGGTCGACCGTCCCGTCTGATGGTCGCCAGCACCCCGTACGGTCGGCTGCCCAGCAGGTCGAGCAGCGCCTCGTCGAAACCGTCGTCCGCCATGTCGTCCTCCACTGACTGTGCCGGGCCGGTCGCCGGGCGACGCTGACCGGCGACCCGTCGACGTACGGTGCTCAGCCCGCCGAACCGACGTCGGCCAGCAGTTCGGCGATCTGGACCGCGTTGAGGGCCGCGCCCTTGCGCAGGTTGTCGTTGGAGCAGAAGAGCGCCAGGCCGTGCTCGACGGTCTCGTCCGCCCGGATCCGCCCCACGTAGGTCGGGTCCTGCCCGGCGGCCGTCAGCGGGGTCGGCACCTCGGCCAGCGCCACGCCGGGCGCGTCGGCGAGCAGTTCCACCGCGCGGCGGGGGCTGATCGGCCGGGCGAAGCGGGCGTTGATCTGCAACGAGTGACCGGTGAACACCGGCACCCGGACGCAGGTCCCGGAGACCAGCAACTCGGGCAGGCCGAGGATCTTGCGGCTCTCGTTGCGCAGCTTCTGCTCCTCGTCGGTCTCGCCCGAGCCGTCGTCGACGATCGAGCCGGCGAGCGGGAGCACGTTGAACGCGATCGGCGCGCTGAACTGGCGCGCGGTCGGGAAGTCCACCGCCGATCCGTCGAAGGTCAGGGCGGTGGCCTGCTCGGCGACCTTGCGTACCTGCTCGTCGAGTTCGGCGACGCCGGACAGGCCGGCGCCGGAGACCGCCTGGTACGTGGCGACGACGAGGCTGACCAGTCCGGCCTCCTCGTGTAGCGGGCGCAGGATCGGCATCGCCGCCATCGTGGTGCAGTTCGGGTTGGCGATGATGCCCTTCGGGCGTACGGCCGCGGCCTGCGGGTTGACCTCCGCCACCACCAGCGGCACGTCGGGGTCCATCCGCCAGGCCGAGGAGTTGTCGATCACCACCGCGCCGGCCTCGGCGACCCGTGGGGCGAGCTCGCGCGATGTCCCCTTGCCGGCGGAGAAGAGCACGATGTCCAGTCCGCGATAGTCGGCGGTCGCCGCGTCCTCGACGGTCACCTCGGTCTCACCCCAGGGCAGAACCTGGCCGGCCGAACGCGCCGAGGCGAAGTACCGCACCTGCTCCGCCGGGAACCGCCGGTCCGCCAACACCTGCCGCATGACGCCGCCGACCTGGCCGGTGGCGCCCACAATGCCAATCCTCATGTCAGTGAGGCTACCCAGAAGATCGCTCCGACCGGCACTCAGTTCCCGCCGGCGGCCCGTTCCGGCGGGGTGAGACCCGGCGGGGCGACGGGTGTCACGGGTCCGGCCGGGGAGACCGGTACGCCGAGCGGGTCGACAACCGGGCCGGGCTTGCCGCCCCAACGGCCGGTGAGGCGGCGCCGTACCCAGAGCACCGGGCGCACCCGTTCCAGGGGCAGGAAGCTGGTCATCGCCGCCTGGTGCGGCATGAAGGAGATGGTGATCGCCGACCAGGTGACGGCGTGGAAGACGTAGAAGAAGCCGATCATGGCGTACCGGGCCCGACCGCGCAGGACGAACACCAGCGGGCTGGTCAGCTCGAACGCCATGATCCCGAACTGTCCGACGACGAGCAGTACGGGCACGTCGAGCAGCCAGTCGCTGGCGAAGGTGCCGCGCCGGATCACCGCACGGGCCAGGGTGGCGCCGGTGAGCCAGTCGAGCCCGCCGTAGCGCAGCTTCGCCCAGGCGGCGAGGAAGTAGGTGGCGATCACGGCGAGCTGGGTCACCCGCAGCGCCCACCCGGCAGCGGCGCTGGGCGTGAGGTCGCCGTGCCGGGCCCGGCCGACGGTCGGCAGCACGGCCAGGGCGACCAGGATGCCGAACCGGTCGTGGTCGACCTTGCCGTAGCTGAACGCGATGACCAGCCACTCGAAGTAGAGGGCCAGCACCGTCCAGCCGAGCAGCCGGGGCGCCCGCCCGGTGGCGGCGGCGAGGGTGGCCGCGAGCAGCACCCAGAACAGCGTGGTCACCAGGGCCGCGTTCGGCGTCGGCAGCGGCATCATCCGGCCGACCAGCAGCGGGGCGTACAGCTCGCCGGAGACGGCGGTCCGGCCCCGCAACCAGCCCGTGAAGAAGACGATGTCCGCCGCGACCAGCAGGTACGCCACCGTACGGAACGCCGCCACCCGGCCCAGCGGCACCGGCGCGGTGAGCCAGTCGCCGACCCGCCTCACCGGGTCACCTGCCAGTTGACGACGGTCTCGTCGGTGTCGACCCCGGTCGGCCGGCCGTCGACCATCGCGTGCCGGCGGACCACGATCGAGACCGAGGCGAGCGGCGGCCGGTCCGGGTTGCGCCGGTGGTAGGCGTCCACGACCAGGTTCAACCGGGTCGGGTCGGCGGTGAAGCGGCTCAGCTGCCCCTCGATCTCCGCCCGGCGGATGCCGGTCTCCCGCTCGGTCAGCACGAAGCTCTCCCCTGCCGCGTCCCGCGCCAGCACCAGTGCCTCGGCCACCGGGGCGTCGAGCCGGTCGGTGGTGGCGTACATCCGGAACGGGCCGAACGGGAAGTTGTCGTCGGAGCCGACCAGCGTCCCGGCCAGCAGCAGGCCGGCGCCGACCAGGGTCACCACCACCCGGACCAGGCGACCGCGGGCGGTCAGCGATTCCATTCGCCGCACAATACTGGCCGGCGCCCGGAAAATTCCCACCCCGACCCGGTCGTCCCATCCGGGAGTTTCCGCCCCGCCGTCGGTCCGGATCGAACCGGCCGGCTAGCCTGGGTCGCCATGAGCAGGAAGCAACCGGCCGGGTCCGCCCCCGAACGCACCCCCGCTGAGCTGCGTCTGCGGCGGGCCGGTGCGATGGCGGCCTGGGTCGTCGCCTTCGTGGCCGGCTGGCTGCTGATCGGGTTGCCCACCGACCCGCTCTACGCCTTCTTCTGGCTCTGGGCGGCGACGGTGGCCTGGCGCATCCACCTGCCGTGGCGGCAGCACCTGGTCTTCGCCCGGGACTGGCTGCCGGTGGTGATCCTGCTGGCGATCTACAACGTCTCCCGTGGCTTCGCCGACGACTACTTCGACCCGCACGTCACCGAGCTGATCCACGCCGACGAGTGGATGTTCGGCTGGGCCACCGGGGGCCAGATCCCCACCATCTGGTTGCAGCAGCACCTCTACCACCCCGACGTGCGCTGGTACGACGTCCTCGCCAGCTTCGTCTACTTCTCCCACTTCGTCGCCGCGCTGACGGCGGCGGTGGTGCTCTGGCTGAAGTCGCGCCCGCGCTGGGCCGCGTTCATGCGCCGCTGGTTCGCGCTGAGCCTGGCCGGTCTGATCACGTACTTCGCCTATCCGGCCGCCCCGCCGTGGTGGGCCTCGGTGGAGGGTTTCCTGCCGGTCGAGGTCCTGCGGATCTCGAACCGGGGCTGGCAGGAGTTCGGTCTGCACGGCGCCGGCAACACCCTCAACGTGCTCCAGCTCGCCTCGAACCCGGTGGCCGCGATGCCGTCGCTGCACACCGCGTTCGCGCTCTTCGTCGTGCTGTTCTTCCTGCCGTCGGTCAAGCGCCGGTGGTGGCCGCTGCTGCTGACGTACCCGCTGGCGATGACCTTCACCCTGGTCTACACCGGCGAGCACTACGTGATCGACGTGCTGGTCGGCTGGGCGTACGTGGTCGGGGTGTTCCTGCTGGTCGGCGCGGGTGAACGCTGGTGGGCGGCCCGTCGGGCGCGGGTGGCCGGCCCGGCCGGGCCCGGCCCGGAGGGCGGCGGTCCGCAGACCGCACCGCCGGTCGGCCCGACCACCGGTCCCGGCGGACCGACCGGCGCACCGGTCGACCCCACCGCGACGAACGACTCGCCCGACGCGCCGGGCGGCGCGACCGACGGCGGACCGGGCGGCACCGGCCCGACCGGACCGGAGCCGGCCACCACCCCGCGCCAGCGCGAGGCACCCGAGCAGGGCGGCGCACGGGTCGGGGCGGGCGACCGGACGGAGGAAGCCGGCCAGCGTTCCCGCTGACCGGCTCCACCACGTCACACCGTCGGGCTACCGCCCGGCGTCGACGACCTCGCCGAGCCCCGTCGCCACGATCTCGTCCCGGATCAGCGCCGCGTCGCCCTCGACCACCAGGGTCAGGCCGTCCGGGTGCAGGTGGGTCGCGGCCGCCGCGGAAACCTCCGCCTCGGTCGCGGCCAACAACCGGGTACGCAGGGTCGCGTGGTAGTCGTCCGGCAGCCCGTACACGACCAGGGTGCCGAGGGCGCCGACGATCGCCCGGGGCGACTGCAGCTCGACCGAGAGCTGACCGGCCCGCCAGGACCGGGCGACCGCCAACTCCGGCTCGGTGACCCCCTCGGCGGCGGTACGGCTGATCTCGCCGATCGCGTCCACCAGGGCCGGCGCGGTCACCGCCGTCTGTACGTTCCCGGCGACCACGAACCGGCCGAACCGCCGGGACAGGCCGAAGTCGGAGCGGATGCCGTACGTGTAGCCGCGCACCTCGCGCAGCAGGTGGTTCAGCCGGGACGTGAACGCCCCGCCGAGCACGGTGCCGACCAGGGTCATCGGCACGTAGTCCGGGTGCGCGCGGTGCGCTCCGGGGTGCCCGAGCCGCAACGTCGACTGCACCGAACCGGGCCGGTCGACCACGATGATCCGCCGCTGGTCGCGTACCGCGACCCCGATCGGGGGATCGACCGGTGCCGGTTGCCCGGCCGCCCCGGCGAAAGCCGCCTCGCCGAGCGCGTCGAGGTCGAGTTTGTCCAGGTCACCGGCGACGAGCAGGGTGCCGGGCCGGAGCAGCCAGTCGGCGTGGAACGCCTTGACGTCGTCCACCCCGATCGCGGCCACCGAGTCCGGGTCGCCGTCCATCGGGCGGCCGTGCCGCTGGTCGGCGCCGAACAGGTCGGCCCGCAGCGCGGCGTCGGCCCGTGGGCCGGGGTTGGCCCAGTACATCCGCAGCGCGGTGACCTCGTCGTCGCGTACCCGGACGATGTCGGCCGGGTCGAGCCTGGGCGTGCGGACGGCCTCGGCCATCAGTTGCACCGCGGCGAGCAGCCGGCGGCCCGGCACCTGGACCCCGACCTGGAAGGCGTCCCAGTCGCTGCCGATGCTCAGCTCGGTGCCGAGCCCCTCCAGGGCCAGCGCGTACGCCGACGAGTCCCGCTGCGCGGTCCCCTCTTCGAGGGCCTTGGCCAGCACCCCGCCGAGCCCCTCGCGGCCGAGCGGCTCCCGGCCGGCGCCCGCGTCGAGCAGCAGCGTGGCGGCGGCCAGGTTGTGGCCGGGCAGGTGGGCGGCGACCACCTCACCGCCGGCCACCGTCCGCCGGACCACGTTCGGGAACCGGTACGGCCTCGGCTCGCCGGTCTCCGGACGGTCAGCGATGAGCGTCATGCCTTCTCCTCCGGCAGGTAGGTCAGGGTCACCCGGTCGGCCGGACGCAGCACCTCGGCGGCCACCTCGGCCAGTTGGTCGGCACCGACACCGAGCCAGCCCGGCAGCCGGTCGGCGGCGCGGGCCGGGTCACCGAACTGGAGCGTGTACCGGCCGAGGGTGTCGGCCCGGCCGTCGACCGTTGCCAGCGACCGCCACCAGGCGGTGGTCAGCAGGGCGCGGGCCCGGTCGAGTTCGGCCCCGGTCACCCCGCCGTCGGCGAGTTCGTCGACCACCTCGGTCAGCCCGGCGGTCAACTCCTCGGCGGAGACACCGGGGCGGGCGGTCGCGGTGATGATCAGCGGGGCCGGCGCGTGCGCCAGGTCGACCCCGTACGCGCCGACGTTGTCCGGCTGGGCGAGCCGGGCCCCGTCGGCGAGCCGCTGGTAGAGGCGGCTGCCCCGGCCGTGGCCGAGCAGGTAGCCGAGCACGGTCACCGCGTCGTACTCGGGGGTGCCGAATGGGTACGTGCGGTGCGCCAGGTAGACCCGGGGCGCCGGCACGTCGGCGTGCACCGTCTCCGTCGCCGGTACGCCGGTCGCCGGCACCACCAGCCCGTCCGGCGCGGGCGGGATGTCGGCCCGTGGCTTCAGCCCGCCGAAGAACCGCTCGGCCAGCGCGAAGACCTCACCGGCCGAGGTGTCGCCGACGACGGTGAGCACCGCGTTGTTCGGCGCGTAGTAGGTGGTGTGGAAGTTCTGGAAGGTCGCCAGGTCGGCGGCGTTCAGGTCGGCCATCGACCCGATCGTCGAGTGGTGGTACGGGTGCCCCGGCGGGTAGAGCAGCGGCAGCAGGCGCAGCCACGCGTCGCCGTACGGGACGTTCTCGTACCGCTGGCGGCGCTCGTTCTTCACCACCTCGCGCTGGTTGTCCAGCGTCTCCTGGGTCAGCGCGGGCACCAGCCCGCCCATCCGGTCGGCCTCCAGCCACAGCACCAGCGCCAGGTGCTCGGCCGGCACGGTGTTGAAGTAGTTGGTCCGGTCCGGGTTGGTGGTCGCGTTGAGCGAACCGCCGGAGCCCTGGATCAGCTTCATGTGCTCGGTCTTGGCCACGTTCACCGAGCCCTCGAACATGAGGTGCTCGAAGAGGTGGGCGAAGCCGGTCTGGCCGTCGGGTTCGTGGCGCGACCCGACGTCGTACCAGAGGTTGACCGCCACCACGGGGGCGCTGCGGTCCTCGCTGACGACCACACGCAGGCCGTTGTCCAGCCGGGTGGTCTCGATCGGCCAGGGGTAACCGGTCTCGGGCATGGGCACGACGCTATCCGATCCGGGGCCCGTCACGGCACAGGTGGTCTTGCGAACTGCCGGACCATCCGCACGAGACACGATCCCCTTCGGGGGATCCTGGCCGCGTCGGCCACCGCCGGTCCGCCCGGCAGATCTACTGGGGCTCGGACCGGATGGCGGACGGGTCCGGGTCGCCGGTGGGTGTCGGGGTCCCGGTCGTACGCGTCCGCGCCGGTTCTCCTGGCCGCCGCCGGTCGTACCCGAAGGGGGTGTCGAATGCCCGCGCACCGACAGTTCCGCCCGCACGGACCCGGTCCGGTCCGCCCCGCCGTGTTCCGTCGGCGCGGCGCCCACCGGTCCGCCGCGGCGCCTGGTCGTTCACCCCGGCGGGTCCGGCTGATCCGGATCGGGGCGATGCTGGTCGCCGGTCTGGCTGCCGGGGTGCTGGTCGCCGCGTTGGCGTTCCCCGGTCTGGCGTTCACCGGTCTGGTGGCGAGGGCCGGGGTGGCGACGTTCGAGAGCCTGCCGGTGGAGCTGCGGGTGGTCCAGGCACCGCAGGCGAGCCGGGTGTTCGCCGCCGACGGCCGGACCCCGCTGGCCGTCTTCTTCGACGAGAACCGCCAGGACGTGGCGCTGGCCGACATCTCCCCGGCGATGCGGGAAGCGATCGTGGCGGCCGAGGACCACGGTTTCTACCGACACCGGGGCGTCGACCTGCGCGGTTTCCTGCGGGCGCTGGTCGCCAACAGCGTCGGCGGCCGGCAGGGCGCCTCGACCCTGACCATGCAACTGGTACGGATGTCCACCACCTACTCGACGTCGGACCCGCAGGTGGTGGTCGCGGCGAGCGAGGACACCGGCGCCCGCAAGCTGCGGGAGATGCGGATGGCCTCGGTCCTGGAGGCGCACCTGAGCAAGGACGAGATCCTCCAGCGCTACCTGAACCTGGCCCCGTTCGGCCACGGTACCTACGGCATCTCCGCCGCCGCCCGGTTCTACTTCGGCAAGCGGCCCCGGGAGCTGACCGTGCCGGAGGCCGCGATGCTGGCCGGGCTGGTGAAGTCGCCGAGTTTCTACGACGCGTTGGACCGGACCGGGCCGGGCGCGGCGCAGGCCCGCGACCGGCGCGACTGGGTGATCGGGCAGATGGTCGAGACCGGGGCGATCGGCGAGGCGGACGCGACGACCGCGCGGGCGGTGCCGCTGGCGGTGCAGGGCCGGGTGGCGGCGAACGGTTGCTCGGTCACCGGCCAGCAACACTGGGGTTTCTTCTGTGACTACTTCTACCGGTGGTGGCTGGGTCAGGAGACGTTCGGCGGCACCGAGTACGACCGCGAGCGCCGGTTGAAGGGCGGCGGGTACCGGATCGTCAGCACCCTGGACGCCCCGACCCAGCAGGCGGCACACCGCAACGTGGAGCGGGAGCTGCCGACCGGGGCGACGCAGGCGCTGATGCTGGCCGCCGTCGAGCCCGGCACCGGGCGGGTACGGGCCCTGGCGGCGAACCGCACCTTCGCGTCGGACGACCCGGCGGAGCCGGCCAACGGCCCGGCCACCGATCCGGCGAAGGCGGCGGCCGGGGTCCGGGGCAGCTATCCGCGTACGACCAATCCGCTGCTCACCGGCGGTGCCGACGTGACCGGGTACCAGGCCGGCTCCACGTTCAAGATCTTCACGGTGGTGGCCGCCCTGGAGCGGGGCCTCCCGCTGTCGACCACGATCGACGCGCCGAAGCGCTACGAGTCGTCGTACGCCGTGGAGCGGGACAGCCCGGCGGCGTGTCCGGGTACGTCGCGGTACTGCCCGGTCAACTACGAGGAGAAGATGGCCGGCCGGCACGACATGTGGAGCGCGTTCGGTGCGTCGGTCAACACGTACTTCGTCCCGCTGGTCGAACGGGTGGGGGCGGCGAACGTGGTGGACGTGGCCCGCCGGCTCGGGATCGGTTTCCGGGCACAGGGGGACGCGGCCCTGGCCGACGACCCGAAGTCGGCCGACCGGTGGGGCGCCTTCACCCTGGGCGTGTCGGCGACGACTCCGTTGGACCTGGCCAACGCGTACGCCACCCTGGCCGCCGGGGGCCGGTACTGCGTACCGACACCGGTGCAGGAGATCCGGGACCGGGCCGGTGGTCTGCTCGACGCGGTCCGGCCCCGGTGCACCCGCGCGGTGCGGCCCGAGGTCGCGTACGCGGCTGTCGACGTCGCCCGGTGCCCGGTCGGGGACTCGTCGACCGCGGACCGGTGCCGGGAGGCGACGGCGGGCCAGGCCCGGCAGCTCGTCGGGCACCCACTGGCCGGCAAGACCGGTACGACCGACGGCCGCCGTACGGCCTCGGTCGTCATGACCACCACCTCGCTCGCGGTCGCCGGCATCCTGGCCGATCCGGACTGGCCGGACGGCACCGGCGAGATGCCACGTGAGGTGGTGAATCCGGCGGTGTCGCAGACCCTGGCCGACGCGATGGAGGGCAGGCCGAAACGGGACTTCCCGCGCGCCTCGGCGACCCTGATGGGGCTACCCGAACAGCCGCTGCCCAGGCTGGAGTGCACGGTGGCGAAGGATGCCGCCGAGCGGCTGCGGGCGGCCGGTTTCCGGGTCGCGGTGCAACCGGATCCGGTCGACTCGGACTGTCCGGCCGGCGCGGTCGCCGAAACCGATCCCGGCACCCGCTCGGTTGCCGGGGCGGTGGTGGTCCTGCGCCTGAGCAACGGCCGGTTCGCCCCGGCCGCCGGTGTGCCGGTACCGCCCGACCGCTGAGCGATCCGCCCGTCGCCCACCCGCCGGCCCGCTCGTCCACCCGTCGCCCGACCGCGTCCTGGGGAGGCCGCCCACGGGCCGCCCACGACCCCGAGTGTCGTGGGCGGCA
Source organism: Micromonospora sp. NPDC049529 (assembly GCF_055586685.1). Taxonomy (NCBI): domain Bacteria; kingdom Bacillati; phylum Actinomycetota; class Actinomycetes; order Micromonosporales; family Micromonosporaceae; genus Micromonospora; species Micromonospora sp. NPDC049529. The sequence goes on along the minus strand of NZ_JBVJHT010000010.1, from coordinate 156,075 downwards.
CGGGTGGAAACCATGACGAATGTACGAATCAGCGGCAAAAAATACGCCGCCCACGGCTGAAGCCATGGGCGGCGCGGGTGTCGGTGTGCAGGTCGCCTCTCGGCGAGTGGCACGACGCGGCTCCAGCCGAACGGTATTCCGCGAGGGCAGTTAGGTGAGGCCCGGGGACACTGGTCACACCGACAGTCATCACAACGAGCCGACCCCGTCCGGGATTCCGCCCACCGCTGTGGGGCATGTCACTGCCCGTCGACCGCCCGGCGCGGGCCTCCGGGACGTCGCGTTTGACCCACCCCCGGCCGGGTAGCTGGGCTTTCGTGACCGACGATCCGCTCCGCCCCGCCCTCGACGACCTGCTCGACGACCTCTACGACGGCCAGGAACGACTCACCCAGGGGGAGATCCACCGTCGCGCGGTCGCCGCCGAACTGCCGGCCGAGTTGCTCACCCGGATCAGCGCCATGCCGGAGGGCGAGTACGCGGACGACGAGGCCGCCGAGTTGCTCGGCGGCACCCCCGCCTGACCGGAAAGCCCCCGGACACCCGAGGAGACCCGATGAGTCAGTACGACCAGCAGGGCGAACAGAACCAGCCCGCCGTCGGCCAACCCCGGCAGGACCAGCCCGACCAGCAACCCGATCAGCAGCAGAACGACGATCAGGCGCAGTTCGACGACCAGTTCCCCACCACCGAGAACCCCACCCAGCAACCCGACTCCCCCGAAGACTGGCCCACCCCCCAACAGCAATAACGCACCCCCTCCCTCCCTCCCTCCCCGCCCGCTCCCTCCCCGCCCGCTGCCACATCCGTGGATCTAGGGCAGATACAGGTGGTTCGATCTTCGATCACACGTATTTGCCCTAGATCGACGACGTTGGGGGGTGCGGTGGGGAGGGGGGAGAGGGGGGAGAGGGGGGAACGGGGGGAGCGGGGGGAGCGGGGGGTGGGGGTGGTGGGGGGCCGTTGCCGTCGGCGGATTGTTGGGCGGTGGCGTAGGCGAGTTGGAGGAAGTCGGAGGCGGCCACGGCGGTGAGGGCGGTGGCCACCAGGCGGGTGAGTCGGGGGGCGAGGACCAGGCCGCCGGTCAGGCCGGTCGCCACCCAGACCGCCAGGCAGAACGGGCAGCTGAGCAACTCACCGAGGGCGTGCCGGGTACTGCTGCCCTGGTCGCGTACCTGCTCCATCACCTCGCCGTGGCCGATCGGCCGGTCGTAACTGGTGAACGGGGCGCGCAGCGGGCTGGTGATGGCGTCCTTGGTGAGCAGCCGGCTGAGCTTGTGGGTGGCGATGGCGAGCAGGACGACATCCTTGGTCGTCGGGGCGTCCGGCACCGGCGTACGGGTGACCCGCACGATGCCGGTGAGCCCGGCGGTCACCCCGGCGTACGCACCGAGCGCGACCAGGTAACCGCCGAGCGGTCGGTGCTCGTGGGGCGCGTACGCCCGGCGCAGCCGTGTCACCCTGTCCCGAACGGTCATTACCGACTCCCTCGATCGATCCCGGTGCAGCCTCGGTCCACCGCTGGTGGGCGTCACTGATGGCACGCAAGGTGGTGCGCTGCCGGTGGGGGCGGCGGTGGTTCCCCTCCACCGGTCTCCGGTTCGCCGGTCGCGGCGTCAGCCGGCGGTCAGGTTGTCCGACACCTCGCGGGCCAGGTTGACCAGGGACTCGTCGGCGAGTCGGTCGAGTGCCCGGTCCTGCGGGTCGGCGTCCAGTTCCAGCCGTACGCTGGCCCCGCCGGCGTCGCCCGGTCGCACCTCCAGCCGGGCCGACCAGGTCGGGGAGCCGCTGGTCCGCCAGTGGGCCCCGAACGCGTCGGTGGTTCCGGTCGGCGTGCCGCCGTCGCGGCGCAGTGGCGCCGGCAGCCAGGCGTCCACCCGTTCCGGATCGGTGGCGGTGTTGAAGACCACCTCGGGCGGCGCGGACATGCCCCGTTCGGCGTGCGCCGCCACGTCAGCCGCCGTCCCGGAGTCGGGCCGGGTCGACCTCGCGGCCCGGATGGCGGCTGAGGTACTCGGTTTCGAGTTCGGCGGTGCGGCGCAGGTGGTTGGCGAGCGCCGTGTCGGCGGCGTGCCGGAGCGTGTCCAGCCGGGTCCGGTGCAGGCTGTGCAGTTCCCGGATCACGTCGTCGTCACCGAGTTCGGCCGGGTCGATACCCAGGTCCTCGGTCTCGACGAAGTCGGCGGCGACCGCTCCGGAGGTGGCGGGGTGCTCGCCGCCCCACTCCCCGACCCGTTGCTCGGGGCTGTCATCGACGGATCCGGGTGTCCCGAACTGGGCACCGCGTGCTGATTCGGTCATTATCGCCCCCGGTTGCTCGACTGGGTTGGCGACTGGACGGATGCCCACCCCGGACCGGCCCCAAACCAGAAGCTGGCGGAACCGAACTACGACGCCGCGTCGGAGAACCGGCTCGGCCGCCGGTACGCTCTAGACCCATGAGACGGTTGTGGACACCGGCGTGGATCGCCCGCCACGTGCTCACCATCGCGCTCGTGGCCGGGTTCCTGGCGCTCGGCTGGTGGCAGATCAGCCGGGCCGCAGCGGGTAACACGCTCAGTTGGGCGTACGCGATCGAGTGGCCGATCTTTGCCGGTTTCGTGGTCTTCCTCTGGATCCGCGAGGCCCGGCACACCCTGCGTCCCGAGGACCCGGCCGCGCCGACCGCGCCGGCACCGCCGCCGGCCGGCACTCCGGGCGTACGGCGACCGGTCCGCTCGGCCCGTTCCGCCCGGTTGCCGGTGTCGGTCCCGGACCGGGAGAGCGATCCCGAACTGAGCGAGTACAACCACTACCTGGCGTGGTTGAACGCGAATCCGGGCGCCAAGCCCGCCGACTACCCCGGCCCCGGCCGGTAGAAAGGAACGGAACGAAGTGGGCGCAGCCCTGACCCGATACCGTGTGATCGCCTACGTCGTAGGTGTCGTGCTGATCCTGCTGGTCGTGGTGGGAATGCCACTGAAGTACGGCTGGGACTCCCCGGTGGTGGTGGAGACGATCGGCCCGGCACACGGCTTCCTTTACATGATCTACCTGGTGGCCGCGTTCGACGTGACCCGCCGGGCGAAGTGGCCGCTCGGTCAGATGCTGTTGGTGATGCTCGCCGGCACCGTCCCGTTCGTGTCGTTCTACGCCGAACGCGTGGTGCGGCGCCGGATCGCCGCTCAGGTACGGGAGGAGCAGCCGCAGCCGCAGACCGTCGCCGGCTGACCCCCGGGCCGGTCGGACTGCGGGCACCCCTCCCGCACGTACACGGAAGCCCCCGCCGGGGCAGGCGGGGAGCATCCGCGAGACGGATCGGCGGGGCGCCAACGGCCTGGTGTCGGGACGTTCCGTCTCGATCCAATGTCGCACGGCGGGACCGGCCGGAGAAGGCTGCGACCCCTGAGTGAACCGTGAACGCGCACGTGAATCCATCCGGCCGGGCTACGTCCCCGGTACGCCCTCCGGCACCGGACCGGGCGCCGGTGGTCACCCCCGGCGGGTTGCCGGGCGGGCGGTCAGCGGGGGTCGAGCTCGCGGGTCCGGACGGTGTCGACGAACGCCTGCCAGGCGGAGGCCGGGAAGACGACGTACCGGTCCGGGTCGGTGGAGTTGCGGACCGCCATTCCGGCCGTGACCTCGGCAACCTCGACGCATTTCTGCGACTCGCATCGAGTGCTCTTCCGCCACGTACCCGTGCCGGGACCCGGCTGCGACATGCATCCTCCTTGACACCCGCTACCTTGCACGGCAGGTGCCGCGACGAGCAGACGATACCGGTCGCTCAGCGAGGCGGATAGCCCGGAAATGCGTACATTATGGTGTTTCACCTTAATGGTATACCGACGGCTACCGGCCGGTCGCGGGCCGCTGCGGCAACCCTGGTGTTCGTTTGCACCGCCGGTGTAGCCTGCTCGATATCCCGCTCATCCGGCAGGTAGCGGATGGCCAGGTGGCTTCCTGACGACAGCGGCACGGCGCCCCCTCGCCCCGCCGCCGGTCTGCCGTTGACGGAGAGACTCTGATGACCACGGCATTCGGCCCGACGGTGGGCAGACGCAGGCTCCGTTCGGCGATCCGCCGGGCCCGCGAGGCCTCCGGGCTCACCCAGGAACAGGTGGCCGTCGCGATGGACTGGTCGCTGTCCAAGCTGATCCGGATCGAGTCCGGTTACGTCTCCATCTCCACCAACGACGTCAAGGCGCTGTTGCAGCACTACCAGGTGACCGATCCGGCGCAGGTCGCGAAGCTGGTCGAACTGGCCCGGGTGGCCCGGCAGCGCACCTGGTGGTCGCAGTACCGCGACAGCGTGCCGCCGGCGTACTACGCGTACATCGGGCTTGAGGCGGAGGCGTCCCGGCTCTGCTTCTACCAGTCGGTCGGCATGCCCGGACTGCTCCAGACCGAGGCGTTCGCCCAGGCCGTGGTGCAGTCCGTGATCCCCAACTTCAACGACGAGGCGGAGGCCCAGGCGTCGGTGGCGCTACGGTTGCGCCGCCAGCGTGAGGTGCTCGACCGACCCGACCCGCCCACCATCGACGTCGTGCTGGACGAGGCCACCCTGCACCGGCAGACCGGTGGCCGCGAGGTGATCCGCGAACAACTGCTCAACCTGGTACGCCTCGGCGAGGTGGAGCACATCACGATCCAGGTGCTGCCGTTCACCTCCACCATCTACACCCCGCTCGGCCAGTTCGTGATCGTCTGTTTCGCCGGCTCGGAGGAGACCGACGCGGTCTACCTGGAGAGCACCGGGCTGGAGGACGTACTCGACCATCCGGAGTCGGTCACCTCGCACCTGATGACGTTCGAGGGACTGCGGCGGGCGGCACTGAGCCCGCAGGAGTCCCTCGAACGGATCGCCGCCATCGCCCGCGACCTGGCCTGACCCGCGCGGTCAGCGGTCCGGGGGCTCCCAGGGCGGCGACGAGGTGACCAGCGGTTCGGTGACGCCGCCGAGCCGGGCCACCTCCTGGGCCCGGCGCAGGGCCCGGGTGAGCTGGTTGAACTGTCGCTCCTGGTCGCTGCTGAACAACAGGGTCATCTCGCCCCGGTAGCGCCCCCACAGTTCGTGCGTCGGTGGGCGCAGCTTGTGGCCGAGGAACGCGAGCACCACCGGCAGGAACGCGGCGGCACCGAGGGCCAGGTACGTGGCGGCGTTGAGCCGGTAGAACTCACCGGTGTAGCCGAAGGCGACCCCGATCACGACCAGCACACCGCCGGTCACCACGACGGTCCGTACGGTGAGCGGGTCGTGCGGGCCCCGGGCGGTCCGCAGCTGGGTCAGTTCGGCGACCGGGAACCGGCGGCCCGCCACGGTGAACGACTCACTGGTGACCCGTACGCCGGGCTGCCGGTAGAACTCGACCGGGGCCGGCCGGTCGGCCCGCCTTCCGGTGACGGATTGTGTACCTGTTCGGCGCGCGGAGTCGCGAGTAGGATGCATGACAGCCTCCAACGGCTCGTGAGGCGGGCTGACGTGGGGGATCTGTAAAGATCGGCACTTGGTGGCAGCCAGGTGCCGATCATCGTTTTGCAACGATGCCGTTGCCGGAATTCGATTCCGGCCCTGCAATCATTGTGCGAAGGACGTGCCAGGACTGGGAAGGGTTGTTTCAGCCACCTGGCAGATTTCCAGGCGGCAGCTAGCGCCCTGGACAGATTTATGTCCTTCTTTGTGACGCTTTACCCCACCATCGTGCGCTACCCCATTTGCCAACACCGGCCAAAGGGGCACTTGGCGAGTCCCGGTACGGGACCCACCCGCGATATCACCAACCGACTTCGACCCACCACGTCAAGTGATCACGACATTCCACCTATCCGTTGTCCTTGCCCCAGAACGCGCGGCCCCCACTGTCGCCGCCACCCGACCTGGGACTAGGTTGGTTTTCGCTGGTCCGGTGGTCAGTCATCCCCCTGGGTGATGCCGGCCCGGCGCCGCCGAAACGCTCCGGCCGGACCCGACCACGCAGTGACACTCCGCAGTCGCGGTCCGCAGTCGCTCCACAACGGACGCCACCTTCTCCCTGGGTGGTGGCCGTCAGCGGACACCCCGCTCGCCGTGGCGCGACCCGCCGGCTCGACCCCGGTCCGGCAGCACCCGGACCAGCGGATCGGGAGATCCGATCGGCGGCGAGAAAGGAAGGGGCTCCGCACTCTTGCCATCCGCGCGGATCCTGTTGCGCTCGCTGGTACTGGCGGCTCTGTCGGTCGGGCTGATCGCCCCCGCCACGATCGCCCAGGCGGAACCGTCCGCCGCCGAGCTCACGCAACAGATCAACAAGGCTTCGACCGAGCTGGAAAAGATCGTCGAGTCGTACAACAAGCTCAACGAGCAGATCAAGAGCACCAAGGCCGCGACCGCAGAACTGGCCGTCAAGCTCGCACCACTGGAACAGCAGGCCACGCAGAGCCGCGCCGAGATGGCGGCACTCGCCGCGAAGGCGTACAAGGCGGGCGGGCTGCGTACGGCGGACGCACTGCTCGGCGACAACGCCGCAGACAGCCTGATCGACCGGCTCGGCACCCTCGACTACCTGGCCCGCGACCGGGACCAGCAGCTCGCCGGCCTGACCGCCACCCAGCAGCAGTACGTCGACCAGAAGGCCAAGCTCGACGGCACCCTGGCCCGGCAGACCGCACAGGCCAAGGAACTCGACGCCGGCAAGAAGAAGATCGAGGCCGACATCGCCAAGCTCTCCGAGCTGCGCCGCAAGGCGTACGGCTCGGTGACCTCGACCGGCACCAGGTACACCGGCAAGATCCCGGCCGTCTCCGGCAAGGCCGGCGTCGCCGTGACGTACGCGTACAACGCGATCGGAAAGCCGTACGTCTGGGCGGCCGAGGGCCCGAACGGGTACGACTGCTCGGGGCTGACCCTGGCCGCGTGGAAGGCGGCGGGCAAGTCCCTGCCGCACAACGCGGAGATGCAGTGGGGCAAGGTGGCGCACATCAGCCGAAGTTCACTGCAACCCGGTGACCTGGTCTTCTACAGCGGTCTCGGGCACGTCGCGCTCTATGTCGGCGGCAACCAGGTGATCCACGCGCCGAGCTTCGGCGACAGCGTGAAACTGGCCAGCGTGGACATGATGAAACCGTACGGCTACGGCCGGGTCCGTTAACCTGCCCGGGTGACCACACCCCGCAACCCCGACCCGCTGGCGGGTACGGCGATCGAACGCCTGACGCCGTACCTGCCGGCGGTCGGGGTGACCGGGGCGGGGCCGGACACGGATCCCGCCGCCCGGTCGCTCTACGAGACCGTGGCCGCCCGGCTGCGTGCCCTGGGCGAGGCGGAGGCGCTGGCCGAGTTCGTCCGCCAGCCCCAAAACGACTCCCTGGTACGCCGACTGCTCGCCACCGCCGTCCACGACGACCCGACGTACGCGGCCGAGCTGGCCGCCGCCGTCGCGGCGGTCCCGCCCGACGGCCCGCAGAACCCCGCCGCCGATCCCACCCCGCTGGGCAGCCCGGATCGCCGTCCGTCCGGCGGAGGTCGGCGGCTGTCCCGCCGTACGCTGCTCGTCGCCCTGGCGGTGCTGACCGTCGCGGTGCTGGTGGTCTGCCTGGCGGCCCGGAACATCCTCGCCGACCTCGACGGCAGCGGCGGCCTCACCACCCAGTCCAGCTGCGCCGAGTTCCGGCAGGCGCCGAAGGAGGACCGGGCGCGGGCCCTCCAGGCGATCGCGCTGGCTCGGGGCGTGCCCGAACTGGACACCCCGCTGGCTCTGGACGCGGTCACCCGGGCCTGTGCCGCCACGCCCGAGCGCCGGCTCGCCGACGTGGTGGCCGGGATCGGCACCTGACCGTTCTGGTTCACCGACCCGCAGACGACGGTGGCCGGTGCCCCCGGAGGGAACACCGGCCACGTTCGCCGTTGATTGTTCGGTCAGGCTCAGGCGGCCTGCAGGCCCTCGGCGCGGGCCAGCTCACGCAGCCGACCCAGCGCCTGGATCTCCAGCTGGCGGATCCGCTCGCGGGAGAGCGAGAAGCGCGAGGCGACCTCGGTGAGCGAGTGCTCGCGCCCGTCCTCCAGGCCGTAGCGGGCCCGCATGATGCCGGCCGAACGGTCGTCGAGGTGGTTGAGCAGCCCCTCGATCCGCTGCCGCTCCAGTGCGGTCAGCACGATCTCCTCGGGCGACGGCGCGTCGCTGTCGGCGACCAGGTCGCCGAGGTTGGTGTCGCCGTCGTCGCCGACCGGGGTGTCCAACGACACCGTGTCCTGCGACCAGCGGACCAGTTCGTGCACCCGCTCCACGGTCACACCCAGGGACTTCGCGATCTGCTCCGGCTCCGGGTCGGAACCCAGCTCACGGGTGAGCTGCCGGGCCACGTTGCGCATCCGGTTGACGTCCTCGACCAGGTGCACGGGCAGCCGTACGGTCCGCTCCTGCTGGGCGATCGCCCGGCTGATCGCCTGACGGATCCACCAGGTGGCGTACGTCGAGAACTTGTAGCCCCGCTCGTAGTCGAACTTCTCCACCGCCCGGACCAGGCCGGTGTTGCCCTCCTGGATCAGGTCGAGCATCGGCATCCCGGACCGGACGTAACGACGGGCGATCGACACCACCAGTCGCAGGTTCGCCCGGATGAACAGATCCTTCGCGCGATCGCCCTCCACCACCAGGCGCTCCAGCTCCTCGCGGCCGACGCCCGCCGGAACCCTGCCCTCTTCGAGCAGGTGCTCCGCGTAGAGGCCCGCCTCGATCGACTTCGAGAGGTCGACCTCCTTGGCGGCGTCGAGCAGCGGTGTGCGGGAGATCTCGTGCAGGTAGACGCCAACCAGGTCACGCTCCTCGGCGACCTCGTCGGTACGCATAACGATGCTCTTCTCCACGTCGCTCACGGTCCCCTCGTCTACCCCGGTTGCCCGGTTACCTGCCATCCCCACGTTCATCAGCCCTCCCCCGTAACCCCTGCTGTGCCCTGTGGCGCTGACACCTACACAACAGTTGAGACGCGTTGGGGATTCCATCCCGTGGGTCGAAAGTGTCACGAATGCCTGAGTAGTTGCTGTGAGCACGATCGACGTTTGCTGTCAGGAGGCCTCTTCAGCTGCGGCGCGGCCCGTTTCCGGACCAACTATCGGATCGCTTACGCAGTCTCCGGCCGGATAAATCGCAACACCACGACACAACGACGCGCAGCGATCCGCATCACCACCGACCTGCGATCCTCGTCACTACGAGAAGACGCACCAGGACCATGAACGGTTCACCACCACGGCCGAGGATTACCCCTGTACGTGGTGAACAATCCGCCCGGCCGGCAAAGTCCCCTTGATCAACTCAGCCCGGCAACGGGTACCGGGGTCGGGGTTTGCGGCGGGTCCACCGGTGGCGGCGGCAGGGGCTCGGCGCTGAGTTCGAGGGCCCGTCGGGTCCGGGCCCGGTTGCGGGTGGCGACCCCGACGAAGAGGCAGTCGATCACGGTGAGCGCGGCCAGCCGGCTGGCCATCGCCCCGCTGCGGTACGTCGTCTCCCGAGCCGCCGTGGCCAGGACGAAGTCGGCGACCGCCGCGATCGGCGCGCGCGGGTGGTTGGTCAGTGCCACCGTGGTCGCGCCCAGCGTTCGCGCCCGCGCCAGCACCGCGACCGCCTCGGCGGTGTTGCCGGTGTGCGAGATGGCCACCGCCACATCGCCCCGGCCGAGCAGCGCGACCGAGGCCAGGGCCGTGCGGCCGTCCGGGAAACAGAAGGCGAGCCGGCCGATCCGGTGCAGTTTCCGCTGGAAGTCGGCGGCGACCAGACCGCTCGCCCCGGCGCCGTAGATCTCGATCCGGGTGGCGGCGTGGATCGCCGCGACCACCTGCTCGCAGACGGCCGGGTCGAGCTGCTCGGCGGTCTCCGCCACCGCCCTAGCGTCGTGGAAGCCGATGGTGGCGATGATCTGGGCCAGGTCGGCACCGGGTGGAATCTCGCCGCCGACCACCCGCGCGTCCGGCGGGTCGATCCGTCGGGCCGCCTCGGTGGCGAGCCGGATCCGCAGCTGCGGGTAGCCGGTCAGGCCGAGCGCGCGGCAGAACCGGACGACGGTGGCCTCCGACGTCTCGGCGGCGGTGGCGAGGTCGGTGATCGTACGGCGGGCGGCCCCGGCCGGGTCGGCGAGCACGAACCGGGCCACCCGCAGTTGTGCCGGGGAGAGCGAGGGAAGCAGACCGGTGATCCGGACGATCAGGCCGCCAGGTACATGACCTGCGGAAACCCTCGCAATCTTCCCCACCAGCGAAAGTTACTCAGGTGCCACCGGGGCGTCAACCACGCGCCGCCCACTCGCTGAGCACCCGCGCCTCGTCGGCGGGTTCCAACCCGCCCCGGCGTACGTCGTCCGGGTGGGTCCGCAGCCAGCCGAGCGTGCTGGCGGCGGTCTGCGCGAGCGGTCGCGTACGCAGGCCGGCGGCGAGGGAGTCGGTCACGTCCCGGGACAGGAATCCCGCGTACTCGGGCAGCGGCAGCCAGAGCGGCAGGGCCCGCTCACCCGACCACTCCCGGACGTCCCGCTCGACCAGGAAGTCCTGCTCGACCCAGGTCAGCTCCGGGTCGGGGCGGCCCACCCCGGCGGCCACCCCGGCCAGGAACTCCGCCCTCGGCATCGGTGCGCCCATGCCGTCGAAGGTGCCGGTCAGTCCGGTTTCGGCCGCGTACAGCAGCCACTGGGCGAGGTCGGCGACGTCGACGTACTGGACGCGGTCGTCCGGTGCGCCGGGGGCCAGCACCTCGCCGCCCCGGGCCAGCCGGTCCACCCAGTACGGGAAGCGGTCGCTCGGGTCCTCCGGGCCGACGATCAGACCGGCCCGGCAGATGAACGACCGCTCCGTTCCGATCGTGTCGAGTACGGCCCGCTCGCAGGAGACCTTGCACGGGCCGTAGAACTCGGCGTGCTCGCCGACGGGGTTGTCGACGTCGTCCGGGGCGGGTGCGACGATCGGGGCCGTGGCGGCCCGTTGGCCGGGGATGCTGTTGTCGGCGTACACCGAGCAGGTGGAGACGTACGACCAGTGGCCGACCCGGTCGGCGAGGGCGGCCACGGCGTGCCGGGCGTGGCTCGGACGCCGGGTCACGTCGACGACCGCGTCGAACCGCTCACCGTCCAGAGCGGACAGTCCGCCCGGATCGTCGCGATCCACCTGCACGAACCGGACGCCGGCCACCGGCTCACCGGAGACCCCACGGGCGGCGCAGGTGACCTCGTGGCCGGCCGTGGCGGCCAGTCGGGCGACCGCGCGGCCGAGGAACACGGTGCCGCCGAGTACGAGTAGACGCATGCGTCGATCCTGCTGTCCGGCCGGCGGCACGGCCAGCCTGGTCTGCCGACGGCAGAAGGCTTACGCCGAGCGCGTAGTGGGATCGCCCCCGGCGGCGGGTCAGCCGCCGGGGTGGGCGGTGCGGCTCAGCACCGCCGGTGGCGGCAGCGGCGGTGACGGGGGCGGCTCGGGCAGCCGGGCCGGCGGGGCGCCCGTCGGCGACTCCGGCGACAGCCACGGACGCAGGTACACCGCGATCTGGGCGGTGACCTCGTCCGGTGCCCGGTTCGCGTCGATCACCACGAAGGTGCCGTACTCGGGCAGGGACTTGTAGGCGGCGTCGGCCGCGGTCAGGTACTCCATGCTCTCGTGGTCGGTGCCCCGCCGTTCGATCCGCCGGTACGCCTCCGCCGGGTCGACCACGAGCAGGAAGGTGACCTCGGGTTCGGGAAAGACCCGGTAGCCGAGACGGGCCAGCCGTTGCGCGCGGGGCGTGCCCCGGTGCACCCGGATGCTGGCGTACTGGTCGAAGGAGTAGCGGTCCATCACCGCCAGCCGGCGGCGGACGGCGGACCGGACCAGCGCGCGGGCGATGGCCAGCCATCGGAGCACCGACTCGGCGAACAGCAGTCCCCGGTCGCCGAGCAGGCGCCGGGCGTCGGGGCGGCCGAGCCGGCGGGCCGCGCGGCCGAACCAGCGCCGGCCGCCGGCGTTGCGCGAGTAGGTGGTCGGTACTCCGGCGCGCTCCAGCGCGGCGGCGAGTCGGTGCGCCTGGGTGGTCTTGCCAGAGCCATCGATGCCGACAAGCGCGACGACGCGAAGTCGCCCCCTGCCGACCGTTTCAGCGTGCCGATCCTGCGCAGATGGGGCCACGCTCAGCAACGGTACCGGGCGCTCGCACCCCTCGATGATTTTCGTGATCATATGCGGCGAATTTCCGGAAATCCTGCGCCGGTTTTGGCCGACGACGCGGCAATTGGCAGCGGGGTGGATTCCGGGCCGACATCCCGAACGAGGTGTGAACGAGCAGGACGCCGGGTACCGACAAATTCGGCACCAACCGACCAGATGCCCGCCACCAACCACCACGGGAGACGTTATGGATCACCGCGGGGACGAGGGTCTGCTGCATACCCTCAAGCGGGTCGCCGCCGTCCTCAAACAGTCCGAGATTCCCTTCGCGCTGGGGGGAAGCTTCGCCGTGTACGCCCACGGCGGCCACTCCAGCGACCACGACGTCGACTTCCTGCTCCGCGAGCAGGACGCCGAACGAGCCCTGGAGGCCCTGGTCGCGGAGGGCTTCGTCGCCGAACGACCGCCGGAGGACTGGCTGGTCAAGGTGTACGACGACGGCCGGCTGGTCGACCTCATCCACCGCCCGATCGAAACCCCGGTCACCGACGAGACCCTGCTCGACACCGTCATCCGCCCGGTGGACGCGATCCACATGCCGGTGCTCACCGCCACCCGGCTGATGGTGCACAAGCTGCTCAGCTTCTCCCAGCACTACTGCGACTTCGCCCGTGGGCTGCCGCTGGCCCGGTCCCTGCGCGAGCAGATCGACTGGGACCGGGTCCGGGAGGAGACCGGGCACTCGCCGTACGCGGAGGCGTTCCTGATCCTGCTGCACCGGCTGGATGTCGTACCGGACGCGACGGCGGAGGCGGACGCCCGGACCGAGGCCGCTCGGGCGGAGGTTGCCCGAACCGAGAAGGAGGTGCTCGCATGACCGAATCCGACCGGGTCGCCGTCGAGCGATCCGACGACTACCTGGAAGCGGCCGTGCAGCGGCTGTTGACCGAGAACACCGACATCGCCGAGCAGGGCATCACGGTGGACCGTCGGGACGGGTCGCTGGTGCTCTACGGCGAGGTCGAGAGCCAGCAGCGGCGGGAGGAGATCCTGCGCCAGGTCGCCGAGGCGTACCCGGACCTACCCCTGAAGGTCGACATAGGACTGATCCGTACCCAGGCGCCGACCGAGGTGGAGGAGCTGCCGTGAGGGGAACGACATGGTGATCCGGATCGCCGCCGTCGGCGACGTGCACCTCGACGAGGACGTCGTCGGCCGGTTCCGGCCGGCACTGGACCAGATCAAGGAGCACGCCGACGTGCTGCTGCTCGCCGGTGACCTGACCCGGCACGGCTCCGAGTCCGAGGCGCGTTGCGTGGCCACCGAGTTCGGTGGGCTGGACGTACCCGTGGTGACCGTGCTCGGCAACCACGACCACCACTGCGACCAGGTGCCGGCGGTGGTCCGGGTGCTGGAGGACGCGGGCATCACCGTGCTGGAGGGGACCGGGGTCGTGCTGGAGTGCGGTGAGCACCGGCTCGGCATCGCCGGGGCCAAGGGCTTCGGCGGCGGGTTCGCAGGCAAGTGCGCCAGCGAGTTCGGCGAACCGGAGATGAAGGCGTTCATCCGTACCACCACCGAGGTCGCGGACCGGCTCGGCGCCGCGCTGCGGGAGCTGGACGCCGACGTACGGGTGGCGCTGACCCACTACGCCCCGGTGCCGGACACCCTCGCCGGGGAGCCGCTGGAGATCTACCCGTTCCTCGGCTCGTACCTGCTCGGCGAGGCGATCGACTCGGCGCCGGTGGCGCTGGCCATCCACGGTCACGCCCACCACGGGACCGAGCGCGGCACCACGCCCGGCGGGGTACGCGTACGCAACGTGGCACACCCGGTGATCAAGCAGGCCTACAGTGTGTTCCACCTCGCAGAGCAGGCGGAACGGGCGAAGGTTTCCGCGGAATTCGGGTCGGGTACTGACCGTTCATGGACCTGATTCTTTGGATTCTCGCAGTCGTACTGGTCGTCTCGGGCGTGCTCGCACTGTTCCGGCGGCAGCTCCTCTGGGGCATCGTTCTCATCATCATCGGGCTGCTGGTGGGTCCGGGCGGGGTCAGCATCTTCAACTAGCGCCCCGATCCCTCTCCCCCCGAGTTCCATTCCCCCTATCCCTCCTCACGAACTTCCCCTCCTCGTTCCTCCCCTCCCGGAACCTCGGGTTCCACCTCCCCCGGAACCTCGGTTCCATCCGTCCCGGAACTTCGGTTCCCGTCGACCCGCCGGGGTCGTCGTGACGGGTCTTCGTCCTCCCCGACGGAAGGCCCGGCGCGACGGCCCCGGCGCTGTGCTGTCGTACCCCGGCGATCCAGCCCGATCGATGACGAAATCTTGACATTTGTCGATTGCCGAATTGCGCAAGATCCAATATGTGGAACAGGGCCAGTCGTCCCGCCCCTCGTCAGGGCGGGCAGAGGTAAACGAACAGGTTTCCGAATCGTTACGGGCTCGTGCCGCCCCAGGGCTGGACGCCCCTTCCTGCAAGCGCTTACATGTGGGGACGCCCATCGGGCCGGCGCGGATCCCCCGGGGTCTCCCGATGCGCCGGCGAAGGAAGGAGGACGGCATGGCGGTCTTCACCAGACCACGCCAGGCCCTCGTGATCGCCAGCGCGCTGGCGCTGACCTTCAGCGCCACCGCCTGCTCTTCGAGTGACAGCAACAGCAGCAACAACGCGGACTCCCCGGAGTGCGCCGCCTACGAGGCATACCAGGGCAGCGACGGAGAAGAAGTCAGCATCTACGCGTCCATCCGGGAGGCCGAGGCCGACATCCTGGAGGAGTCCTGGAAGCAGTTCGAGGACTGCACCGGCATCACGATCGACTACGAGGGCAGCGGCGAGTTCGAGGCCCAACTCCAGGTACGGGTCGACGGCGGCAACGCCCCCGACATCAGCTTCATCCCGCAGCCCGGCCTGCTCGCCCGCTTCGCCGAGGCCGGCAAGCTCAAGCCCGCCTCGGCCGAGACCAAGGCGATGGCCGAGAAGAACTACCCGGCGGACTGGCTGAAGTACTCCACCGTCAAGGGCACCTTCTACGGCGCCCCGCTGGGCTCCAACGTGAAGTCCTTCGTCTGGTACTCGCCGAAGACCTTCAAGGAGAAGGGCTGGACGGTCCCGACCACCTGGGCCGAACTGCTCACCCTCAGTGAGAAGATCGCAGCCACCGGCGAGAAGCCGTGGTGCGCCGGGATCGAGTCCGGTGAGGCCACCGGCTGGCCGGCGACCGACTGGATCGAAGACCTGATGCTGCGGACGGTCACGCCCGACGTCTACGACCAGTGGACCACCCACGGCATCCCGTTCAACGACCCGCAGGTCGCCTCCGCGCTCAACGAGGCCGGCAAGATCCTGAAGAACCCGAAGTACGTCAACGGCGGCTACGGCGACGTCAAGAGCATCGCGGCCACCTCGTTCCAGGAGGCCGGCCTGCCGATCCTCGAGAACAAGTGCGCGCTGCACCGGCAGGCGTCGTTCTACGCCAACAACTGGCCGCAGGGCACCAAGGTCGCCGAGGACGGCGACGTCTACGCCTTCTACTTCCCGGCCATCGACCCGAGCAAGGGCAAGCCGGTGCTGGGCGGCGGCGAGTTCAGCGTCGCCTTCGCCGACCGTCCCGAGGTGCAGAAGGTGCAGACCTACCTCGCCTCGCCGGAGTACACCAACACCCGGGCCAAGCTCGGCAACAACGTCTCCGCGAACAAGGGCCTGGACATCAACAACGTCCCGAACCCGATCGACAAGCTCTCCGTACAGATCCTCCAGGACCCGAACACCGTCTTCCGGTTCGACGGCTCGGACCTGATGCCGGCAGCCGTCGGCTCGGGCACGTTCTGGAAGGGCATGATCGAGTGGATCAACGGTAAGGACACCGCCGCAACGCTCTCCCAGATCGAGAGCACCTGGCCGAAATGAGTTCCGCCGGTGGTCCGGCCCGATGACGTTCGGGTCGGACCACCGGTCCGTAGACGGCCCCGGGAGGGCGGATGAACTTCGACTTCGCGGACGAGACCCCCAAGCTCGTCATGCTGCTGTACGGGCTGGTGGCCTTCGTCGTCGTGGTCGGCGGCCTGCTGCTCCTGCTCGACGTCGTACCCAACTGGTTCGCCCGTCGACGCGAGGCCCGGCTGGTCGCGGCCTCGGTCGGCGGCGGCGCCGTGGCCGGCGACACCCGGCGGCGGCGCCCCGGACGAACCGAGGGCCTGTTCGGCCTCTTCTTCCTGCTGCCGACCGTGCTGCTGCTCCTCATCGGCCTGGTCATCCCGGCCATCCGGACGGTCGTGCTCTCCTTCATGGACGGCGGCAGCGACACCTGGGTGGGGCTACAGAACTACGGCTGGCTGTTCAGCCAGGACGAGATCGTCCGGGTGCTGGTCAACACCCTGATCTGGGTGATCACGGTGCCGCTGCTGGCCACCACCACCGGACTGCTCTACGCGGTGCTGGTGGACAAGGCCCGGTTCGAGGCGGTCGCCAAGTCGCTGATCTTCCTGCCGATGGCGATCTCGTTCGTCGGCGCCGGCATCATCTGGCGCTTCGTCTACGCCTACCGGGGCGAGGGCGAGACACAGATCGGCCTGCTCAACCAGATAGTCGTGTGGCTCGGCGGGGCCCCTCGACAGTGGTTGCAGGATCCGCCGCTGAACACCCTGCTGCTGATCGTGATCCTGATCTGGATCCAGGCCGGCTTCGCCATGGTGGTGCTCTCCGCCGCGATCAAGGCCATTCCCGGCGACATCGTCGAGGCGGCCCGACTGGACGGGGTCACCCCGTGGCAGATGTTCTGGCAGGTCACCCTGCCGAGCATCCGGCCGGCGCTGATCGTGGTCGTGGTGACCATCTCGATCGGCACCCTCAAGGTCTTCGACATCGTCCGGACCGCGACGAACGGCAACTTCGACACCAACGTGATCGCCAGCGAGATGTACAACCAGGCGTTCCGCTACGGCGAGACCGGTCAGGGCTCGGCCCTCGCGGTCTTCCTCTTCGTCCTGGTGATCCCGATCGTGATCTACCAGATCCGCAACCTGCGCAAGCAGCGGGAGGTATGACATGACCACCGCCGTTCCCGTACGCATCGAGGCCACCGTCGCCACGGACCAGCCGAAGACCGTCGCCGGCCGGGTACGCAAGCGGCTCAACAGCCGGACCGCGACCGTGGTGTCGATCGTCATCGCGGTGCTCTGGACCCTGCCGACCTTCGGTCTGTTCATCTCCTCGTTCCGCCCCGAGGACGAGATCAAGACCACCGGCTGGTGGACCTTCTTCAGCAACCCGCAGGTCACCCTGGACAACTACCAGCAGGTGCTGTTCGGCCGGTCCTCCTCCTCGGGGCAACTCGCCAGCTACTTCACCAACTCGGTCGTGATCACGATCCCGTCGGTGCTCTTCCCGCTCGCCTTCGCCGCGCTGGCCGCGTACGCGCTGGCCTGGATCAACTTCCGGGGTCGGGACTGGGTATACATCGGCATCTTCGCTTTGCAGATCGTGCCGCTGCAGATGGCGCTGGTGCCGTTGCTCAGCTTCTTCTCCCAGGGCGTCAGCGTCGGCGGCATCACACTGATGCCCGCCTGGGACCTCGCCGACGAGCAGCGGTTCATCCAGGTCTGGTTCGCGCACACCTGCTTCGCCCTGCCGCTGGCCGTCTTCCTGCTGCACAACTTCGTCTCGCAACTGCCGCGCGACCTGATGGAGGCGGCCCGGGTCGACGGCGCCACCCACCCGAAGATCTTCCGGTCGATCGTGCTGCCGCTGATCACCCCGGCGCTGGCCGCGTTCGGCATCTTCCAGTTCCTCTGGGTCTGGAACGACCTGCTGGTCGCGCTGATCTTCGCCGGGGGCGGGGACGAGACCGCGCCGATGACCGTACGGCTGGCAGAGATGGCCGGTACCCGGGGCGGCGAGTGGCAACGACTCACCTCGGGGGCGTTCATCTCGATCGTCATACCGCTGATCGTCTTCCTCTCCCTCCAGCGCTACTTCGTACGCGGCCTGCTCGCCGGCAGCGTCAAGGGCTGACGCCGGAGGCGCCCGACGATGGACGGGGGCCGCCACCGGCGGCCTGAGTGAGCGGAGCACGTACACCGTGACCAAGATCGACGACGTCGCGCGGCTGGCGCGGGTCTCCACCGCCACGGTCTCCCGCGCGCTGCGCGGGCTGCCGACGGTGTCGGAGGCCACCCGCGCCCGCGTGCTGGCCGCCGCCGAACAACTCGGCTACACCGCCTCGCCCAGCGCCTCCCGGCTGGCCGGCGGCCGGACCGGGTCGATCGCGGTGGTGGTCCCCCAGATCACCCGCTGGTTCTTCGGCACCGTGGTCGACGCCGCCGAGGAGACACTGCGCGAAGCCGGGTACGACCTGCTGCTCTACAACCTCGGCGACCGGGAACAGAACCGCCGGCAACTGTTCCAGACCAGCAACCTGCAAAAACGGGTCGACGCGCTGATGCTGGTGGCCACCCCGCTCGGCGCCGCCGACCTGGCCACCATCGCCGGGCTGCGGCTGCCCGGCGTCACGGTCAGCTCCGGCGCCGCCGTACCCGGATGGCCCGGCGTGCGGATCGACGACGTCGGCGCGGCCCGGACGGCGACCGCCCACCTGATCTCGCTCGGTCACCGCCGGATCGCCCACCTGGCCGGCGACGCCTCCGCCGAACTCTCCTTCACCACCCACCTCGACCGGCGACGCGGCTACCGGCAGGCGCTGGACGCCGCCGGCCTGGTGCCCGACCCGCGACTCGACATCGAAGCCGAGTTCACCGTCGACGGCGGCAGCCTCGCCACCACCGAACTGCTCAACCGGGGCGACCCACCGACCGCGATCTTCGCCGCCTGCGACGAGATGGCGATGGGGGCGATGTCCACCCTGCGCTCCGCCGGGCTCCGGGTGCCGCAGGACGTGAGCGTGATCGGCCTCGACGACCACGACCTGGCCGCCGCCGTCGGACTGACCACCGTCGCCCAGCCCGCCGCCACCCACGGCCGGCTCGCCGCCGGCCTGCTGCTCGACTCCCTCGAAGGCCGCCCCCGACCGACCTCGGCGGACTCGGTCGTCCTGCCCACCGCCCTGGTGGTCCGCGAATCCACCGGCCCACCCCGAATCGCCTGACACCGGCCGACCTCGTCCGCGAATCCACCGATGGCTGACCTCGTCCGCGAATCCACCGACCGGCCCGGAGCGGCGGCTGACCTCGTCCGCGCATCGTCGCGCACACCGGAGCCGATCGACACGGTCGCACGAGTCACCCGGCCCGACCATGGGCGGGGCGAGCCGATCACCGGCAGACTGGACACCAGCACCACCGGACCACGCCGGACCCGTCCGGCCGCCCGAGTTCCACCGTGCCCGACACCCATGGGAGTACGCCCTGAACAGCCAGCAGACCCCGTCGTCGACCACCGAGTCGTCACCGACCGCGCCGACCGGGACCGACCAGCCGGAACCCACGCAGTGGTGGCGGGAGGCGGTCATCTACCAGATCTATCCCCGCTCGTTCGCCGACCTCAACGGTGACGGAATGGGTGACCTGCCCGGCATCACCGCCCGCCTGGACCACCTGGTCGAACTCGGCGTCGACGCGGTCTGGCTCTCCCCGTTCTACCCGTCGCCGCAGGCCGACGCCGGTTACGACGTCGCCGACTACCGGGACGTCGACCCGCTGTTCGGCCAGCTCTCCGACGCCGACACCCTGATCCACGAGGCGCACACGCGCGGGCTGCGGATCATCGTCGACCTGGTGCCGAACCACACCTCGTCCGCCCACCCGTGGTTCAGCGCGGCCCTGGCCGCAGCCCCCGGCAGCGCGGAGCGCCAGCGGTACATCTTCCGGGACGGCCGGGGTACGTCCGGCGACGAGCCGCCGAACGACTGGCAGAGCGTCTTCGGCGGTCCCGCCTGGACCCGTACCAAGGACGCCGACGGTCAGCCCGGCCAGTGGTACCTGCACCTGTTCGACGTCGGCCAGCCCGACCTGAACTGGGACCGGCCCGAGGTACGCGCCGAGTTCCTCGACATCCTGCGGTTCTGGCTCGACCGGGGCGTCGACGGCTTCCGGGTCGACGTCGCACACGGCCTGATCAAGCAGGCCGACCTGGCCGACTGGCACTACCCGGTGGAACCGCTGTCCGGCGAGGGAACCGAGGGCCCGCGTCCGCCGATGTGGGACCAGGACGGGGTGCACGACATCTATCGCGACTGGCGGCAGGTGCTGGACAGCTACCCCGGCGAACGGATCCTGGTCGCCGAGGCGTGGGTGCAGCCCGCCGAGCGGCTGGCCGCGTACGTCCGACCGGACGAGATGCACCAGGCGTTCAACTTCGAGTACCTGGAGGCGACCTGGACCGCACCCGCCCAGTACGCGGTCATCACCCGCTCGCTGGAGGCCAGTGCGGCGGTCGGCGCCCCCACCACCTGGGTACTGTCCAACCACGACGTGATCCGGCACGCGTCCCGGCTCGGGCTGCCGGTCGGGCAGACCCGGCCGAACGGGATCGGCGTCGGCGACCCGCAGCCGGACGGCGTACTCGGGTTGCGTCGGGCGCGGGCGGCGACGCTGCTGATGCTCGCCCTGCCCGGCTCGGCGTACCTCTACCAGGGTGAGGAACTGGGCCTGCCCGAGCACACCACGATGCCGGACGAGGCGCGCCAGGATCCGAGCTGGGAACGCAGCGGGCATGCCCACCGGGGGCGGGACGGCTGCCGGGTGCCGATCCCGTGGGAGTCCGACGCCCCGTCGTACGGCTTCGGCCCCACCGACCGGAGCTGGCTGCCGCAGCCGGCGATCTACGGCGAGTACGCCCTCGACCTGCAACGCGGCGTGGCCGGCTCGACGTACGAGCTGTACCGCACGGCGCTGCGGCTGCGCCGGGAACTCGGCCTCGGCCGGGGCACGGTCTACTGGTTGACCAGCGCGGACGACGTGATCGCCTTCCGCAACGGCGGGCTGACCGTGCTCACCAACTTCGGCCCGGACCCGGTGCCGCTGCCGGCCGGCGCCACCGTGGTCCAGGCCAGCGAACCGCTCGACCAGGACGACCGGGTCCCCACCGACGTCACCGTCTGGTTCCGCGACTGAGTGTGACCGTCGTCGGTCGGGAAGGGTCCGCGCCTAACGGGGCCCTTCCCGACCGGTGTGCGTACCGGGCTCGTGGGTGCGGACCTCCTCGGCGCGGGCGTGCAGCAGGGCGTGCACATTCTCGATGTCCTTCGGCGAGGTGCGCGACGCCAGCCAGTACATGATCCCGGTCGGGATGAAGAAGAGCTGGAACGCGGCCAGCCCGACGGCGAAGTTCAGCGGCGGCGGAAAGGCCGCCCGCAGCCCCTGGAAGGCGATCCCGACCAGCCCGTTACCGGCCGCCCGGCCGACCCCGTTGACCAGGTTGCCGAGGCTGTAGACGGTGCCCCGGTGCTCGGGCGGGTTGACGTCGGCGATCAACGCGAACCAGTTTGGCGAGTTCGCCGAGGTCAACGCGAGCGCCAGCAGCGCGGTGAGCAGGCTGAACCCGACGGTCGGCTCGGTG
Organism: Micromonospora sp. NPDC049529; assembly: GCF_055586685.1. Taxonomy (NCBI): domain Bacteria; kingdom Bacillati; phylum Actinomycetota; class Actinomycetes; order Micromonosporales; family Micromonosporaceae; genus Micromonospora; species Micromonospora sp. NPDC049529. The sequence goes on along the minus strand of NZ_JBVJHT010000010.1, from coordinate 134,482 downwards.
AACACGCTGCCGATCACGGAGGTGATCACCGTACCGGCGCCGGCGCCGTCGGGGACGTCGATCCGGATCGGCACGAAGAACAGGACCAGGTAGAACGGCACGGCCGCGAGGATGCCGACGGCCGCGACCAACGCCCGGCCCCGAGGCGTACGCCGTTGCAGCGCGTCGCCGACCAGTCCACCGACGATGGACAGCACCCCGCCGAGTTGGAACAGGGTGGCGAAGACACTGCCGATGATGATCGCGGTCGAGTTGGAGAAGCCCTGGTCCTCGGCGCGTTCCTGGAACAGGACCGGCAACCAGACCAGTGAACCGAAGGCCGCCTGCGCGGTCAGCCCCTGGAGGATGAGCCACCGGTTGGTGCGCCGGTCCAGGATCCTCGGCAGGTCGGCCCGGCTGATCCGATAGTCGTACTCGTGCCCGGTGGCGAGCGCCCCGGCAAGCTCCGGCTCGCTCTCCCCCCGTTGGATGTCGTACGTGAACAGGTACGCGACCGTGGCGACCAGCCCCGCCACACTGAGTACGAGGAACGGCAGCCGCCAGTCGGTCGAGCCGAGGATGCCGCCGAGCAGTGTGCCGCCGAGGGTGCCGACGCCCTGCGACAGCCCCCAGAAGCTCATCACCAGTCCCCGGCGGCGGGGCGAGATGAGGTCGGTGACCACCGAGAAGCCGACCGAGCCGACGGCACCGAGCCCGATCGCGGCCACCGCCTGGGCGAGGAAGAACGCCGGGTAGCCCCCGGCGGCACCGAAGAAGTCGGGGTAGTTGCCGGCGGCGGCACTGCCGGCCGTACCGGCCGCCCAGAGCAGGGTGCCGATCATCAGCAGCGGCTTGCGGTTGGTCCGGTCGCCGACGTACGCCCAGCCGACCGCCGCGACCGCGCTGACCAGGAAGCTGATCGCGGTGACCAGCCCGATCGCCGAGGTGTTGACGTGCAGTGTCTCGCTGATCGGCGTGTAGAGCGGCGGCACCAGCCCGATCGCCACGTTGTCCAGCGACGCGAGGACGACGAAGACGACCACGCTGTAGAACCGGTGCCCCGGGCCACCGCCCCGGACCTCCCGGCCCCCACCACCGCTCTTGGTCATCTCCGACACCCGAACAGCATGCGCCAAGGACCCCGGATAGGTCCGCATCCGGGCCGCCGGCGAATCGGAAGATCAGAGCACGGGTACGCGGTACACCAACTCGTAGCGCCCGCGCGGTAGCACGATCGTGGCCGTCTCCACTGGCACACCGGCCGCGTAGTACGTCCGCTCGATGACCCAGACCGTCGCTGACGTCGGGCCCAGGTCGAGCGCAGCTACCTCCTCCGGCAGTGCCGGCCGATCCGTCAGCCGCTCCTCGAATTCGTCAATCCGTACGCCGATCAGGTCCATTCGGGCGACGACACCGACCGCAGCGCCATCCTCCGGCCACTCGATGGGAGTGCCAGCGGTTATGGCCAGCGGCTCCCACGAGGTGGAGAGCTGGATTGGCTCGCCGTCGGCGAGGAAGCGGTACCCGGTCCGCATCACCGGTGCACCCGGCTCGATGGCGAGACGTCGTGCGATCGACTCGTCGGCAACGTCGTGGCGGCCGTCGTGCTCCCACATCGGGATGCGCTCGGCCCGCTCGGCGTCGCGAGCGAACGGCGACGTGGGTCCGCCGACCGTGCGCATGTCACGACCGTGGGCATGGCGAATGAGACGGTGGCCGTCGCGTACGTAGACGCCGGATCCTGCGCGGCCGATGACGAGACCCTCGCTCTTGAGCATAGCGATGGCCCACTTCGCGACACTGCGGCTGATGTCGTGCTGCCTCATGAGCTGGCTCTCGCTGGGCAGCTTGGCGCCCGGCGGTAGTTCGCCGTTGAGAATCCGGGTGCGCAGAGCTGCTGCGAGCTGTAGATACGCGGGTGTTTTGGGCATGGGGATACCTCCGGTCAGCCCGACCAGTCGACCACAGCACGGCCGGCAAAGCTAGTACGCCAAGTTGGGCGCGGCCTATTGCCAGAGCCTACCTAGTCGACTAGCTTTCGAGCTGATCCCGTCACCGCCCAACTACGGTCAGCAACCAAGGTGGACGGTGACGGGGTCCCGATCACGTCGAGCCGCTTCCCCGGTGCCGGTTCGACGCGCGGGGACGCGGCGAAGGGGAGGGTGCCGCCGCGTCCCCGCCCCACTCTTTCGACGGAGGTGCACGATGCGATGGAAGTGGTTTGCCGGTACCGACCCGGACCCGATCGGTCCGTTCCGCGACCGCCCGGCCCAGCGCCGAGCAGCGCAGTGTTCCCGGGCCGCCGACGTGCCGGCCGTGATTTTCGACGCGGCCAAGTCGCAGGCGACGAGCGTCCAGGAGCGGCGAGCCCGGCTCAACGCCCGCCAGGCGACCTGGTGGCGGTCCCGATGAGCATCCTGGACAGGGTGCCATCGGGCACGCTCCTCCATCTCCGGCCCGGCGAGTGGTACACCGGCGACGACCCGGCGACGGAGGAGACCACGATCCGGGTGGTCGCCATCGACAAGACGGACCCGCGTAACCGCAACGAGGAGCAGGAAGTCTGGGTTTCCGCCCATTGGGCGGCCTGCACCGATCCGAACAGGACCGGGCACCTGCCGTGCTTCGGTGGTTACGTCCGTACGGCTGCAATCATGAGAGAGGCGACGGCGACATGAGCCGGATGGACGAGCCGCTGACTCCGGCCCTGATCAAGTGGGCGGCCGACATGACATGGCAGCAACACCAGCCGGGGCGATACACGTGGCAACCGGGCACCTGCTGGCAGTGCACCCCCCGCTGGGTGCCCGCAACCCGACTGGGCCCTTGATCTCCGCGAGAGAGGTACGCCGATGTCACCGCTGTCGGTACACCTACCGAGTGCCACCTCGTGACCGACGGGCAGGACACACCGGTCGCCGAACTGGTCAAACGGACGTACAACCACACCCCGGCCGCGCTCGCCGCAGTAGAGGAGTTGGCATCGAACTGGCGGGTATCCCGCACCGACGCGGTCAACCATGGCCTCCAGATCGCGGCCGTGATCCTCAGACTCGCCCCGGACGGACACCTCGTAGTGACTCGACCCGACGGGACCACCGCCGAGGTGTTCCTGGTGTGACGCCCGGCCGGCGGCAACCGGACCGGACAGCAGAAGACGGAGGGGTCCCGGCCACCGGGACCCCTCCGTTGCTGACAAAGATGCCCCGGCCACTGCGCCGAAGCCGAGCACCACCGGCATCCGCCGCCACGGATTATTCGCAGTCCGCCCGCCCAAGGTCGCGGACATACGTGCGTGCGAAAGGCGATACTGGGTGAGGCCCTGCCCGGTCGGGTGCTGGTTCGGGACACGAAGGACCGTACCGCCGGGACCTTGACCTTCACCCTCGACGCGTGGCGCGTTTTCGTGGCCGGCATTCGCCACCGCTGACCTGTGGGGGTGAAATTCCCTCGCCGATAAGCAACGGTCGATCCGTGCCCGGCGTTGTCATCGGCATGAGGGATAGGTGCGACCCAGATGGACGCTGATCTCGAACGGGAGTTCAGCGACTTCATCGAGGCACGCGGGCACTCGCTGTTCCGGACCGCGCTCGCGCTCACCGGACACCGCCAACAGGCCGAGGACCTGCTCCAAACCGTCCTGGCCAAGGGTGCCCGACACTGGGGCCGGATCCACTCCGGCAACCCGGAGGCATACCTGCGCACGGCCCTGTACCGCCAGCACACGAGCTGGTGGCGCAGCGTGCGGCGGCGCCCGGAGCTGAGCACCGAGCGGGTGCCGGAGGTCCGGGCACCGGGCGACGCCATCGCCCGGGTCGATCTGAACCTCGCGCTCACCCAGGCACTGGCACAGCTCGCCCCCAAACACCGGGCGGTGCTCGTCCTGCGCTACTTCGAGGACCGCCCGGACAGCGAGATCGCGCAAATTCTCGACTGCGGCGAATCCACCGTACGCAGCCAGGCCGCCCGCGCCCTGGCCCGGTTGCGGGTCCTCTGCCCCGACCTCGAAGTCCTCGGTACGAAGGAAAAGGCAGACCGATGAACCAGCGTCTCGCCGGAGCGCTCCGGAACGCGTTCGAAGACCTGGCTGGGTCCTGCCCGCCACCTGCTGACCTGGTGCGGGCCGCGCTGGTAACCGCCCGACGGCAACGGGTCGCCCGATGGGGCGCCGGCAGCGGAATCGCCGCCGCCGTCTGCGCCACGCTGGTCGGTGTGGCCGCCCTCGCCCCCATCGGGGCAAAAGACGAGTTGGTCGGCGGCGGCCTCAAGCCGCTCGTGATCACCGCGTACACCCGCGTGGCGGACGACGTCAACAAGGGGAATCCGCACGGCCGCTCACTCCTGCTCGACCGGACAACTGGCCGGTACGACGACGTTCCCTACACGTCCGCCATGCCCTCGCCGGACGGCTCCCGCGCACTGGTCCAGACGGGCGGCAGCGGCACGCTCGATCCCGCCCTTTGGGGCGTCCTGGATCGAGTCAGCGGTGACGTACGGTGGATCGACACCAACCTGATCGGCGCCGACGGCGACGGCCACTGGTCGCCGGACGGGCAACGGATCCTCCTCTCCCCCTTTCGGTACGAGGGGGTCGTCGGGCCCGGCTTCGTACTGGTGGACCCGGAGAGCCTTACGACCACCTTCGTCCCGCTGCCCGATCTTTCGCCCGAGCAGGAGCAGCCTGTAAACACGGCCTGGACACCTGACAGCCAAGGCATCGTGCTGAGCCTGACCCGATCCAGCTCCCTGGGACCACGTGCAGCGGGGACCGAACTCCGCTTCTATGGCCTGACCGGCAAGCTGATCCGTACCGTTCCCACCGTCGACAGCGTCCTGCCCCGTTTCGGCTTCTCTCCAGACCGCAGGCGGATGGCACTGACCTCGCACATCGGTGGCCAGATCTCCATCACCGTCACAGATTCAGTCAGCGGCGCAGTACAACACAAAGTGCCCGTGCCGGGGAATCGCAGCCTGGTCGGCTGGGCGAACACGGGGAGTCAAGAACTAATGGGCTGGGCCGACGACGAGCACCTGCTGATTCGCGTGATTCCCGGTCCCAGTCTCGACGAGTTCTCCCGGTTGAGTCCGCTCCCCACTGACGACACAGCCTCCGACTACGGCCAGCTACTCGTCGTGGATCTGCAAGGACGGGTGAGCCGTTCGACGCCCCTGCCGGTCCTGAGCGGCAGGTTGTTTGTCGGTCCCTCCACCGGCCTCCCCCTCACCGCCGCAGGAATCACCTTCTAACCCGCCCCCTCCCCACCCACCCCGGACAAACATTGGTTGATCATGAAGTTAGCGCATCCAATAGAGATCGAACTTGCGCTAACTTCATGATCAACGGGGCGAGCGGGGCGGGGCGAGCGGGCAGGGGACGGGGAGGGAAGGGGGTCAGGAGGGGCGGTTGATCACCAGGTCGCGGGCGGGGGCGTACTGGGCGCGGATGTGGGGGGCCGGGCGGGCGTCGTACTCCTGGGTGGTGCTGGCGGCCCACACGGGGGGTGCCTCGCCACCCTGGGCGACCCAGGCGGCCTGGCGGGCGGCGCCGTCCGCGACGTACTCGCCGGGGGCGGGGACCAGGACCGGGCAGCCGAAGACCTCGGGGGCGATCCGGCAAATCGCCTCGGAGCGGGCGCCGCCGCCAATGAGGATCACCCGGTTGACCGTGGCCCCCTGGGCGATCATCGCATCGAGGCCGTCGGCGAGGCCGCAGAGCAGGCCCTCGACGGCGGCCCGCGCCAGGTGCGCGGGGGTGGAGGTACGCAGCGTCAGCCCGTGCAGCGCGCCGGTGGCCTGCGGCCGATTCGGGGTCCGCTCCCCCTCCAGGTACGGCACCATGACCAGCCCGTCCGCACCGGCGGGTGCCGACAGCGCCAGCCGGGCCAGCTCGTCCAGGTCGACACCGAGCATCTTCGCCGCCGCGTCCAGCACGCGCGCCGCGTTGAGGGTGGCGACCAGGGGCAGGAACCGGCCGGTGGCGTCGGCGAACCCGGCGACCGCACCGGAGCTGTCCTGCGACGGCGTCTCGGCCACGCTGAACACGGTGCCGGAGGTGCCGATGGAGACGATCACGTCGCCGGGCAGCGCGCCGACGCCGAGCGCGGCGGCGGCGTTGTCGCCGGTGCCGGGGCCGAGCGGGGCCCCGTTGGGCAGTTCGCCGGCCCGGCCGGTCGGGTCGAGCACGACCGGCAGCACCGGCCGCCGGCCGAACGCCCGTTCCAGCAGGTCGAGCCGGTATTCGCCGGTGCGCGGCGACCAGTAGCCGGTGCCGCTCGCATCCCCCCGGTCGGTACGCAGCGCGTCCAGCCCGTGCGCCCCGGCCAGCCGCCAGGTGAGCCAGTCGTGCGGCAGGCAGACGGCGGCGGTCCGCTCGGCCGACGCCGGCTCGTTGCGGGCCAGCCAGCGCAGCTTGGTCACGGTGAAGCTGGCCACCGGCACGCTGCCGACCGCCTCCGCCCACGCCTGTCGGCCGGCGACCAGCGCACCGACCCGGTCACCGGCAGCCGCGTCACCGTCGCCGCCGAGCTCTTCGATCAGGTCGACCGCGGCACCGGCCGAACGGGTGTCGTTCCAGAGCAGGGCGGGGCGGACGACCTCGCCCTGCTCGTCGAGACAGACCATGCCGTGCTGCTGGCCGGCGACCGAGGCGGCAACCACGTCCGCCAGGCCGCCGGCCTGCTCCACGGCTTCCTGCAACGCCCCCCACCAGGCCGCCGGATCCACCTCGGTGCCGGCCGGATGGGCGGCCCGCCCGGAGCGGACCAGCTCACCGGTCTCCGCGTCGCGAATCACGACCTTGCACGACTGGGTCGACGAGTCGACCCCGGCGACGAGCGCCATCTCCGGCCTCCGAGGCGGGCTGAGGGGTGGTGGGGGGTGTCGTTAACTAGTTCAGCGGGCGCCGAGCAGGTGCTCGACCGCGAGCTGGTTGAGCCGGACGAAGCCGAAGCCGCGCGCCGAGACCTCGGCCACGTCGAGGTCCTCGAACGCGCTCCGGTCGGCGAGCAGTTCGGCGTACGTCTCGCCGTCGGCGACGGTCGGGGTGGACAGCTCGGCGACCTTGCTGGCGGCGAGCGCCTCCTGCACCTCCGGGTCGGCCCGGAACGCCGCCGCCCGCTCCTTGAGCAGCAGGTACGTGCGCATGTTGGCGGCGGCCGACGCCCACACCCCGTCGAAGTTCTCGGTCCGGGACGGCTTGTAGTCGAAGTGCCGGGGGCCCTCGTAGGCCGGGGCGCCCTGCGGGCCACCGAACTCCAGCAGGTCGACCAGGGCGAACGAGTTCATCAGGTCACCGTGACCGAAGACCAGGTCCTGGTCGTACTTGATGCCGCGCTGGCCGTTGAGGTCGAGGTGGAACAGCTTGCCGGCCCACAGCGCCTGGGCGATGCCGTGCGCGTAGTTGAGCCCGGCCATCTGCTCGTGCCCGGTCTCCGGGTTCAGGCCGACCAGCTCGGGGTGCTCCAGCTCGTTGATGAAGGCCAGGGCGTGGCCGACGGTCGGGAGCAGGATGTCGCCACGGGGCTCGTTCGGCTTCGGCTCGATCGCGAACTTGATGTCGTAGCCCTTGTCGATCACGTACTGGGCGAGCAGGTTGACCGCCTCGCGGTAGCGGTCCAGGGCCGCCCGGATGTCCTTGGCGACGTCGTACTCGGAGCCCTCCCGGCCACCCCACATGACGAAGGTCTTGGCGCCCAGCTCGGCGGCGAGGTCGACGTTGCGCAGCACCTTGCGCAGGGCGAACCGGCGTACGTCGCGGTCGTTGCTGGTGAACCCGCCGTCCTTGAAGATCGGGTGGGTGAACAGGTTGGTGGTGACCATCGGCACCACCAGGCCGGTCTCGTCCAGCGCCTTGCGGAAGCGGCTGATGTGGTGTTCGCGCTTGGCGTCGTCCGAGCCGAACGGGATCAGGTCGTCGTCGTGGAAGGTGATGCCGTACGCCCCCAGCTCGGAGAGCTTGTGCACCGCCTCCACCGCGTCCAGCGGGGCGCGGGTGGCGTCGCCGAACGGGTCGCGGGCCTCCCAGCCCACGGTCCAGAGGCCGAAGGAGAACTTGTCGGCGCGAGTGGGTTGGGCAGCCATCGATGACCTCCACGTAACATACTTGATTTGTTTACCCGTTGAATTATTTGACCGGCCTGTGGCATTGTCAAGACGTGACGCAACCCGGCAACGGCCAGGTGGGTACGGCGGGCACGGCCGTACGCCAGGCGAGTCTGCGTGAGCACAACCTGGCCCTGCTGCTGCGCCACATCACCGACGCGCCGCGTCCGCCGTCCCGTGCCGACCTCGCCACCGCCACCGGGCTGACCCGGGCCACCGTCTCCGCCCTGGTCGACGACCTGATCGGCGGGCACCTGCTGGCCGAGGTCGACCCGGCTCCGCGGACCGGTGCCGGCCGACCCGCACTCGGCCTGGTGCTGGCCACCGACGGTCCGGCCGGGCTCGGCCTGGAGATCAACGTCGACTACCTGGCGGCCTGCGTGGTCGACCTGACCGGCGCCGTCCGGCACCGGGCGGTCCGCCGGGTCGATCTGCGCCTGATTCCTCCCGCCGAGGTGCTCGACGACCTCGGTGACCTGGCCGCCACCGCCCTCGCCGAGACGCAGCGGCAGCGTCTGGTGTTGGCGGGCACGGCACTCGCCGTACCCGGTCTGGTCACCTCGACCGGGGTGGTCCGGCTGGCACCGAACCTCGGCTGGCGCGACGTCGACCTGGCCGGCGGGCTCAACAGCCACCCGGCCCTGGCGGGTCACCGGCTCACCGCGCCCGGTCAACCGGGAGTGGCCGCGCCGGCACCGGCCCGACCACCGGGACGCGTACCCGGCCAGGGGCCCGGTGGGGCCAACTCCGGGCAGCGGGCCGGTGTCGGCGGCTGGCTGACCATCGACAACGAGGCGAACCTGGCCGCCCTCGGCGAACTGCACGCCGGTCCGCCGGGCCCGGCGACCTTCTTGTACGTCTCCGGTGAGATCGGCATCGGGGCCGGCATCGTGCTGCACGGCGCCCTGTTCCGGGGCGCCCGTGGCTGGAGCGGCGAGCTCGGTCACCTGCCCGTCCACCCCACCGGCCGCCCCTGCCGCTGCGGCTCCCGAGGCTGTCTGGAGCAGTACGCCGGCCAGGAGGCGATCCTGGCCGGGGCCGGGCTCGCCAATCGGGGGCTGCCCGCCGACGCGGCGATCGCCCGGCTCGCCGAGCAGGCCGGTGCCGGTGACCCGGCGGCGCTCGGGGCGCTCACCGAGGCGGCCACCGCGCTCGGTGTGGCCATCTCCGGTGTGATCAACCTGCTGGACTTGGACACCGTCGTGCTCGGCGGGATTTACGCGCCGCTGGCGCAGTGGCTCTGCCCGCCCCTGGAGGCGGAAATGAGGCGGCGCGTCCTCACCGCCGCCTGGTCACCGGTTGCCGTACGCCCGTCCCTGCTCACCCGCGACGCCGCCGTCCTCGGCGCCGCCGGCTCCATCGTCCGCGCCGTCCTGTCCAACCCCGCCCACTGGCTCACCCCGACCGGCTAACCCCGTTGATCATGAAGTTGGCGCGGGTTCCGAAGCCGGAAACCCGCGCTAACTTCATGATCAACGCCGTAATCGGCGGGGCGGGGGAGGCGGGAGGCCGGGGGGGGGTTAGTAGGCGCCTCGGCTGTTTACTACGGCGCCGAAGGTTTTCCAGAGGATGGTCAGGTCGGCTGCCAGGGACCAGTTCTCTACGTAGTAGAGGTCCAGGCGGATGCCGTCTTCCCAGGTCAGGTCGGAGCGGCCACTGACCTGCCAGAGGCCGGTCATTCCGGGCTTGACCAGCAGGCGGCGGGCGACGTCGCCGTCGTAGCGGGCCACCTCGGAGGGGAGTGGTGGGCGCGGGCCGACCAGGCTCATGTGACCGAAGAGGACGTTCGCGAGCTGCGGCAACTCGTCCAGCGACCACTTGCGCAGGAACCTGCCCACCCGGGTCACCCGGGGGTCGTCGCGCATCTTGAACATCAGACCGTCGGTCTCGTTCCGGGCGGCCAACTCGGCCAGCAGTGCGTCCGCGTTGGTGACCATGGTGCGGAACTTGTAGACGCCGAACTCCCGGCCACCCTGGCCGACCCGGATCTGCCGAAATATCACCGGCCCCCGGCTGTCCAGCTTGATCGCCAACGCCAGCACGGCCAGGATCGGCAGCGCCAGGGTGAGCGCCAGGAAGGCCGCCGCCCGGTCCACGAACCCCTTGACCACCTTGCGGGCGCCCCGGAACTCGGGCGCCTCCACGTGGATCAGCGGCAGCCCGGCAACCGGCGTGGTGTGGATCCTCGGCCCGGCCACGTCGGTCAGCGCCGGCGCCAGGACCAGGTCGATCCCGGTGCCCTCCAACTGCCAGCCCAGTCGCCGCAGCCGGGTGGCGGTGAGTTCACCGGACGCGGTCACCGCGACCGTGTCGGCACCGACCGCCATGGCCGCGTCCGCGACCCCGCGCAACGAACCGACCACCGGTACGTCACCCAGCCGCTGCGGCACCGGCGCCAACAACGCGTCCGGGATACACGCGCCCACCACCTGGTAGCCGGCGTGCGGCTCTCGGCGCAGGGTGTGCACCAACTCCAACACGTGCGGGGTGTCCCCGACCACCAGCACCTGCCGGGCCCACCCGGTCCCCCTGGAACGCGCCCGGTGCAGCCGCTTACGGGCGGCGAACCGGGCCACCACCAGGCCGACCGTGCCGAGCGCGAAGGAGATGCCGAGGAATCCGCGTGACACGCCGACGTCGGCGATGTAGCCGGCGATCGCGATCCCGCCGGCCAGCCTCAGGCTGGCGGCGGTGACCCGCCGGTACTCGTCCGCGCCGTAGCCCAGCACCCGGTCGTCATAGCAGCGCAGTCCGCGCAGCGAGAGCAACCAGACCAGCACCAGGGCCGGGCCGATGATGAAGTACGAGATGTCGGAGCCGCGCGGGTCGTCGCCACCGAACCGGGCGAAGTATCCGACGAGTACGGCGACTCCGAGGGCGATGCTGTCGAAGATGACGGTGGTTCGGACGTAGGCCCGATGCCGTGATCTGGTTGTGACAGCAGATGCCCCCGGTGGCAGTTCCGGAGGCAGAGTTGCGGAGCTCAGCAGTGTTGCCGACGTCACCGGCCCTCCCCAGCGCACTCACGGAGAATCCCGGTTCAACCGCTGGTCCTCCCCATCGGACCCGCGGTGCCGGGACACCTCGCATATCTTCACCTACGGATCCGATTACCGAGAGCTTCGGACGGATTACCGTCACTTCCCGTGGGGCCGGGTACCCGCCGGGCGTACCCTAACCCCCGGAACGCGCGATCCGCGTCGGTGGATCGTCCGATGTCCGGCCGTACGGTGAAGGTTTCGCCGGATGGCCGGTCAGCGATCGGCCGGCCGGCCATCCGAGCGTCGGAGCCTCAGCGCGGTGCCGGGCGCAGTGCGATCGCCTGGAGGAAGATGTCGCCGATCTTGGCCGGGTCCTCGGTGACGAACACGCCGCCACCGGTCACCTTGGTGATCGCGTCCAGTTCCGCCCGGTTGACGCCGGTGCCGATGCCGATGATGACCACCTGGATCGGCCGTTCCGGGTCGGCCGCCGCCTTCAGGTCGGCCAGCAGCTTCTCCTGGGTGATGCCGTTGGCGTCCTCGTTCTTGCCGTCGGTCAGCATCACCACCGAGTTGACCCGGCCCTGCTCCCACCCGTCCTGCACCGCCTTGTACGCCGCGAGCACGGTGTCGTAGAGGCCGGTGTCACCGTTACGCTTCGGCGTGATGCCGGCCAGCGCCGTCTTGAGCTGGCCGCGCTGGCTGGTCAGTGGACCGATCGGGACCAGTTCGCGGTAGTCCCGGGCGCCGACCAGTTCGGTGGAGAAGACCCAGAGGCCGACCGCCCACGACTCGTCGAACAGGTCGAGGCCGCCCTGTGCGGCGGCGAGGGTGACCTGGGCGCGGGTGGCGTTGTTGGCGGTGGGCACGGTCTCCAGCATCGAGCCGGACACGTCGATCACGGCGAGCATCCGGGACGGCAGGGTGATCGCGGTCCAGGTGGAGAGGGCGCGGCTGATCGCGGCCGGGTCGGGCCCGCCGGCCGCCGTACCGCCGGCCGCCGGGGAGGCGGTGGAGGTGGGCGTACCGGCCGGGCTCGGGGCGCCCTGGGGAGCAGTGAAGCCCTCGCCCCAGGTGCCGTCCGGTCCGCGCAGGTTCTGCTTGGCCAACCGGTCCTTGAAGCTGGCCTCGGTGAGCACCTTGAACAGTCCCTCGGCGGCGGCGACCCGCGCCGGCTCGATGCCGGGCATCACCGCGTACGGGTAGTCCAGCGACAGCGGGGTCGGCTCGACGTAGAGCGCGGCGAGCGGGATCGGCGGCTGCTTGGCGTTGTACTCCATGACGTCCTCCTCCGACAGCGCGGCGGCGCTGATGGCGGAGGCGATCGTTGCCGGGTCGTTGGCCCGGGGGAACTTGGCCAGCAGGTCCTGCCGGACCGTGGAGCGGCCGGCGGCCAGGGCACGCAGCGCCGAGGTGGTGGCCTGTTGGGCCTGGGCGCCACCGGCCGCACCGGCGGCGGCGCCGAGGGCGAGCAGCCCGGACAGGCCGGCGGCGTCGCGGGTCGGTTCGACGATTCCGGTCCGCAGCTTGGTGCCGGTGGTCACCTGCTTGAGCAGGTCGGTCCAGGTGATCTTCTTGTCCGGCCAGCCGGCTGCGGCGGCGACCGGCTGCGGCATGGCGACCACCACCGGGCTGCGGCCGATCGGCGCGTTGTTGGTCGGCGCGAAACCGGCCGCCTCCTTGCTCAGTCGTTGCAGCCAGGTGCTGGAGTCGGGAATCCAGACGTCGGGGGTTTCGGCGGCGCCGGGCGCCTGGCCCACCCCGGACAGCGAGACTCCGTGCTGGCCGGCGAGGATCGCCGCCACGTCGGCCGGGTCCTTGGCGGCGACCGCGACGTCGACGCAGACACCCTCGGCGGCGGCACCGTTCTCGGCCCACTGGGCGGCGGCGTCCCGCACGGCCGGCTCGATCTCCGGGGCGGCGTGCACGTTCAGGCGCAACTGCCCGGTGCAGGCCGGTTCGGCCAACTGCCGATAGCCGAACCACGCCCCCACCACAACAAGGACAAGCGCCATCGCCGCTGCGATGGCGCCTGCTCCACGAATACTGTTACGCATGCGATGGCGGCCCGACACGTTGACCATCTTGCGTAACGACTCCGCATAATGCCACCTACGTTCGGTCGAAAGTTACGCAGGAGATACAGATCTCGCTCGAAATTTCACACTGCGTAGTTGATTGACGTCAAACTGTCGGGTAATCCGCCCAGCAGGTGAGCTTTCGTGCCCTTGCTTTCAACTGGAGCAAGCCGCGCATTTGACAGACCCTCGCTGATTAGCATTTATGTCGGTAAAAATTATCACCATCGCTGGCCGACTCAGCGACCCGCGACCGGCACCGGGGACAGCGGCCCCAGCACGCAGGTGGGGCTCGCGACCGCGACCGAGCCGGCCGGCTCGGGGATCCCGCTCGCCGGGTCGACGACGAACACGCTCACCACGTCGGCCCGTTCGTCGGCGACGTAGAGGTGCGTACCGATCAATGCGAAATGCCTCGGCCAGGTGCCGCCGGTGGCCACCTCGGTGACGTATCGCGGGATCTCCGCGTCGAGCGCGAACACCGAGATCGTGCCCACTCCCCGGCTGGCGACGTAGAGAAAGTGGCCGTCGGGTCGTACCGCGATCTCGGACGGTTGCACGGTTCCGTGCCGGGCGCTCGCCGCGACCCGACCGCGTTCCCGCAGCGTGCCACCACCCTCCATTGTGTACGCAATCACCGACGCATCCAGTTCACCGGCGAGATAACAGCGACGCCGGTCGGGATGGCGGGCAAGATGCCGGGGACCGGTGCCGGGTCGGGTCCGGTTGAGCGGTTCGCGCGGCAGCAGCCGCCCGCCGAGCGCGTCCAGGTCGTACCGGTAGACGGTGTCGGTACCCAGGTCCACCGCGAGCAGCGAGTCGCCGTCGGGGTCCGGCGAGACCATGTGGGCGTGCGCCCGCTCCTGCCGCTGCGGGTCCGGACCGTGTCCGTCGTGCGTGCGCAGATCGGTCCGCTCACCCGGCACCCCGACCAGGTCCAACGGGTGTACGGCCACACTGCCGCTGCCGTAGTTCGCGCTGAACAGGTGCCGACCGTCCGCCCCGACGGCCAGGTAACAGGGGCTGTCGCCGCCGGTGGACCAACTGCCGAGCGGGCGCAGGTCGGCGTCGGCCTCGATCGCCCAGGCGCTGACCGTTCCCTGTGCGCGCTCGTTCACCGCGTACAGCACGGGTTGGGTCGGGTGCCGGGCGAGGAACGACGGTGAGACGGTCGGGGCGACCGTGCCGAGCGGGTCGAGCGCGCCGGAGACCGGATCCCGTCGGGCCGCGACGATGCCGCTCCCGCGCCCACCGGCCTCCCCGGTGTAACAACCGAGGTAGACGATCTCGCCGCCGTCAGCCATCCGCCGCTCCGTCCGCCGCCCGGTCCCGGTGCGGGTTCCGGTGCACCCGCTCGATCCAACCAGAGCGCGGGCCGACCCGCCCGGCAGGACGCGATCGCGGTGCCACAAAAGCGGCGACCGCCGAGCCCTTCCGTCACCGGCAACGGATCCTATAGGATCTTCGATCGTGGTAGAGGTATTGCGGCCCGCGCGACGAACGACACTCGCCGACGACGTCTACGAGTCGGTGCGTACGTTGGTGATGGACCATGCCGTGGCACCCGGCGAGCGGATCAACATCGACGCGCTGGCCCGGCAGCTACAGGTCTCCCCGACCCCGGTCCGGGAGGCACTCGCCCGACTCGAATCCGACGGCCTGGTCCGCAAACGCGCACTCGCCGGCTACACCGCCACCCCGCTGCTCACCCGCGCCGAGTTCGACGAACTGGTCGAGATGCGGCTGATCCTCGAACCGGTCGCCACCGAGCGGGCCACCCGCCGGATCGCCGGGCTGCCCGACCCCGCCGAAGCGCTCGACCAGCTCCGCGCGGCGGCCGAACTGCCCGGCCCGGCACCGGGCACCGAGGGCTTCGCCGCCATCGCGGAATTCACCAACACCGACGCCCGGTTCCACCACCTCGTCGCCGAACGGGCCGGCAACCAACTGCTGCACGACGCCGTCGTCCGGCTCCGGTCCCACCTGCACCTGTTCCGGCTCTACTTCCCGGCCACCCACCACGGGATCAGCGCCCGGGAACACCACCGGATCGTGGACGCGGTGGCCGCCGGTGACGCGGACACCGCCGGTGCCGCCATGCGCGACCACCTGCTCGCCGCCCGCGACCGGCACCTCCCCTTCTTCGAGACCACCTGACGTGCCCCACCCCGGACGGTCCGACCTGCCGCGAAAGGAGAATCGGTGCGCATCGCGCTCTTCGTGACCTGCGTCAACGACCTGGTGTTCCCCGGCACCGGACGGGCGGTGGTGACGATCCTGGAACGGCTCGGCCACACCGTCGAGTTCCCCACCGAACAGAGCTGCTGCGGCCAGATGCACGCCAACAGCGGCTACCGGGCCGAGGCGATGCCGCTGGTCCGCCGGTTCGTCGACACCTTCGGCCCGTACGAGGCCGTGGTGGCCCCGTCCGGCTCGTGCGTGGCGATGGTGCGGGAGTCGTACCCCCGGCTGGCCCAGGGCGACCCGGTCCTGGCCCGGCGGGTCGCCGACCTCGCCCCGCGCACGTACGAACTCTCCGAACTGCTGGTCGACGTGCTCGGCGTGACCGATCTCGGCGCCTCGTTCCCGCACCGGGTCACGTACCACCCGACCTGTCACGGCCTGCGCATGCTGCGGCTCGGCGACAAACCGCTGCGACTGCTGCGGGCCGTACGCGACCTCGACCTGGTCGAGCTGCCCGGCGCGCAGGAGTGCTGCGGCTTCGGCGGCACGTTCGCGGTCAAGAACGCCGGGGTCTCCGGGGCGATGCTGGCCGACAAGTGCGACGCGGTCTGCTCCACCGGAGCGGGGTACGTCGCCGCCGCCGACAACTCCTGCCTGGCCCACATCGGCGGTGGACTCTCCCGCCGCACCGGCCGACCTGACGGCGACGGCGGCACCCGGCCCGAGGTACGCGCCGTCCACTACGCCGAGATCCTCGCCGGCACGGTCGACGGCGCGCAGACCGTGGCCGGAACGGTGAACGGAACGGGGACCGTGGCCGGAACGGGGACCGTGGCCGGAACGGGGACCGTGGCCGGCGCCGGGAAGACGGGGGCGACCGCATGACCGGGACCGGGAACATCGTCGCGCGGCAACCGTTCCCGGTGGCCGCGCGGACCAGGCTCGCCGACCCGCAACTGCGGGCCAACCTGCGCCGGGCCACCCACACCATCCGGGACAAGCGGCTGCGAGTGGTCGGCGAGGTGCCCGACTGGGAGGCGCTGCGGGTCTCCGGTGCGGCTATCAAGGACGACGTGCTGGCCCGGCTCCCCGAACTGCTCGACCGGTTCGAGGCCGCCGCCACCGCGGCCGGCGCCACCGTGCACTGGGCCCGCGACGCGCAGGAGGCCAACGCCGTCGTCACCCGGCTGGTGCGGCAGACCGGCACCGCCGAGGTGGTCAAGGTCAAGTCGATGGCCACCCAGGAGATCGGGCTGAACGAGGCGCTCGAAGCGGTCGGTATCGCCGCCGTCGAAACCGACCTGGCCGAACTGATCGTGCAACTCGCCGACGACCAGCCCTCGCACATCCTGGTCCCGGCTATCCACTACAACCGGCACCAGATCCGGGACATCTTCGCCGAACGGATGCCCGGTGTGGACGCCACCGCGCTCACCGACGAACCGGCCGCCCTCGCCGAAGCCGCCCGCCGCCACCTGCGGGCCAAGTTCCTCTCCGCCAAGGTCGCGATCTCCGGCGCCAACTTCGCCATCGCCGAGACCGGCACCCTGGTCGTGGTCGAGTCCGAGGGCAACGGGCGGATGTGTCTCACGCTGCCGGAGACGCTGATCTCGGTGGTCGGGATCGAGAAACTGCTGCCCACCTTCGGCGACCTGGAGGTGTTCCTGCAACTGCTGCCCCGCTCCTCGACCGGGGAGCGGATGAACCCGTACACCTCGATGTGGACCGGGGTCACCGGGGGCGACGGGCCGCAGCAGGTGCACATCGTGCTGGTGGACAACGGACGTACCGACACCCGCGCCGACCCGGTCGGGCGGCAGGCGTTGCGCTGCATCCGCTGCTCCGCCTGTCTGAACGTCTGCCCGGTCTACGAGCGGGTCGGCGGGCACGCGTACGGGTCGGTCTACCCGGGCCCGATCGGCGCGATCCTGTCGCCGCAGATGACCGGGCCGGACGCGGGCGCGAACGCGACCCTGCCGTACGCCTCGACGCTCTGCGGTGCCTGCTTCGACGCCTGCCCGGTCCGGATCGACATCCCGGAGGTACTGGTGCACCTGCGCCAGCGGGGAGTCGACGCGAAACGGGGCCGGCCGTCGGCGGAACGGACCGCGATGCGGGCGATGTCCTGGGTGATGCGGGACCGCCGCCGGTACACCGCCGCGCTGCGTGCCGCCCGCCGGGGCGCCGCCCCGTTGCGTCTGGGCGGCCGGCGGACCGCGATCCGGCACCTGCCCTGGCCGCTGTCCGGCTGGACCGCAAGCCGGGACGCCCCGCTGCCGGCACCGGAGACCTTCCGGGAATGGTGGGGCGGCCGTGGCCGGGGCTGAACACCGGCGGACCCGACCGTGGTCCGCCGACGACCGACGGACCGCACCCGGCACCGCCGGCTCGGCGGTGGAGGGGCTGTCATGACCAGAACCGCACGGGACGAGATCATGGCCCGGCTCCGGGCGGTCGCACCGATCGCCCCGGTCACCGTTCCCCGGCAGTACGTCGTCACCCCGGAGCCGGCACCGTCGGCACCGGTCGGCTCGGCGTCGACCGACCGCACACCGGCTGAACCCGCAGCGGTCGATCCGGCGCTGGTCGAGCTGCTGGTGGACCGGCTGCTCGACTACCGGGCCACGGTCACGCACTGCGCACCGGACGGGGTGGCCGAGGCGCTCGGCGGGCTGCTCGGTGGCGTACCGGCGGTGGCGGTGCCGGGTGGACTGCCGGCGGGCTGGCTGTCCGCGTACCCGGGGACGGTCGTGCGCGACGGCGAGCCGCGGCCCCTGACGGTGACCGACCTGGACGCGCCGGGGCTCGCCGTGGTCACCGGCTGCGCGGTGGCGATCGCCGAGACCGGCACGCTGATCCTCGACACCGGCCCCGACCAGGGTCGGCGGCTGCTCACCCTGGTCCCCGACCATCACGTCTGCGTGGTCCGGGCCGGTCAGGTCGTCGGCGGGGTGCCGCAGGCGCTGCGTCGGCTGGCCGACCCGACCCGACCGCTGACCCTGGTCTCCGGCCCGTCGGCGACCAGCGACATCGAACTGAACCGGGTCGAGGGCGTGCACGGCCCGCGCCGGCTGGAGGTCCTGATCGTCGCCGCCTGACCGGGCGTCGGCCTGATCGCCGCCGCCTGACGGGTCAGTTCGCCGAGACCGCCACGCCGCGCCGGGCCGCCACGTGCTCGACCAGGGTGACCAGCACACCCTTGCCGGACTGGCGGCTGCGGGCGTCGCAGAGCACCACCGGCACGTCCGGATCGAGGTCCAGCGCACCTCGGACCGACGCCGGGCTGAACTGTTGCGCCCCCTCGAAGCAGTTGACCCCGACGACGAACGGCGTCCCCCGCCGCTCGAAGTAGTCCACCGAGGGGAAACAGTCGGCGAGCCGGCGGGTGTCGGCCAGCACCACCGCCCCGAGCGCGCCGAACGCCAACTCGTCCCAGAGGAACCAGAACCGGTCCTGGCCGGGGGTGCCGAACAGGTAGACCTGAAGGTCCTCGTTGATCGAGATCCGGCCGAAGTCCATCGCCACCGTGGTGGTGGACTTGCCCTCGACACCGGCCAGGTCGTCGGTGCCCACCCCGGCGTCGGTCAGCACCTCCTCGGTCTGCAACGGCCTGATCTCGCTCACCGCGCCGACGAGGGTGGTCTTGCCGGCGCCGAATCCCCCGGCGACCAGGATCTTCAACGCGAGCGGGATTCGCCGGGCCGATCCGGTCCGGTCAGAGCGCACGGAGTCCATTGACCACCGCCTTGAGGATGTCGTCTTCGGGGAAACTGGGTGCCGACGAGGGCTCGTACATCGCGATCAGCTCGGCCGTGAGCAGGTCGGCGAGGAGGATCCGGACCACCCCCAACGGCAGGTCGAGATAGGAGGCGACCTCGGCGACCGAGATCGGCTCCTGGCTCAGCCGGAGGATCTGCCGGTGCTCCGGCTGGAGCTGTTCGCCCCGGCCGTCACCGCTGGAGACGGCCGCGACCACGAACGCGACCAGGTCGAAGCCGCCGACCGCCGGCCGGACCCGACCACCGGTCATCATGTACGGGCGGACCACCGGCCCGGCGTCGGAATCCAACCAGTCGTGGTGCGGTCCGGGCAGCTCATCTTGCATCGGCGCTCACCCCAGCAGCACGGCTCGGTGTGCTCAGGAACTCGCCGACCCTGGTCACCAGCATCGCCATCTCGTACGCGATCAGGCCGATGTCGGAGTCGGCGCCACAGAGCACGGCCAGGCAGGCGCCCTGCCCGGCGGCGGTGACGAAGAGGAACGCCGACTCCATCTCGACCACGGTCTGCCGTACCGGACCGGCGGTGAACTGCCGGCTTGCCCCCTTGGCCAGACTCTGGAAGCCGGCGGCCATGGCGGACATGTGCTCGGCGTCCTCCTGGGACAGCCCCCGGGACGCGGCCATCAGCAACCCGTCCGCGGAGAGCACCACGGCCTGTTCCGCGGTCGGTACGCGCTCCACGAGGTCGTCGAGGAGCCAGGCGAGATCGGCCGGCCTCGTCGGGTGCACCACTACGCGTCCCTTCCAGAATCGGTGGAGCCCGGGTCGACGACCGGGGCATCGGCTGCGCTGGCCGGCGGGGCGGTGACCGGCTCGTCGGGAACGGTCTGCGGGGCGCTGGCCGGCGCGGCGGTGGACGGTTTGATGGTCGCCAGTTGGACGGTGGGTGCGTCGGTCGGGCTCGCCGCGTCCCGCCGGCCCCGGGCGGTGCCGGCCTGCATCGCCGACATCATCGCCCGCACCTCCTCCGGTGAGCGTCCGGCCGGCGTCGCCCGCTGCGCCGGTGCACCCGTGCTCCGGGCGGCCGGCTGGGCCGACCCGGTCGGCTCGCGCAACTGCGGGGCGAGACTGGTCTGCCGGATCCGGCGGGGCAGGCCGTCCTCACCGGCCGGCACCTCGGCGGGTTCGGCGGTCGGCGCGGTCGCCCCGCCCGGCACGCCGTTGGGTACGGGCGCCACGAACGGACCACCCGTACGGTCGGGCGTGTCCCGGTCCGGTGCGCTCGGCACCGCGGTCAACCGGCCCAGGGTCCGGGCCCGCCGCTCCGGTGCACCCGAACCGGCCCGCTGCCCCGAACCGACCCGGCCGAGCAACCCGGCCCGCGCTCCGGGACCGCCGCCGCCCCGCGACGGCAGCGTCGCCCCGGAGAGCGTCGGTGCCGCCGAACCGGGCGCCGACTCCGGCTCCACCAATTCGCCGACCTCGACCGGGTCGCTGGTCCGGACCGGCTCCACCGGTCGGCCGGGCAGGGCGAGCGGGCCGTTGCCGGGGACCACCAGTTCACCGGGGATCAGCGCGACCGCGGTCACCCCGCCGTACGCCGACGAGCGCAGTTGCACCCTGACCCCGTGCCTGGCGCCGAGCTGGGCGACCACGAACAGGCCCAGCCGGGCGCTGTTCACCGGGTCGAACTCGGGCGGGTCGGCCAACCGTCGGTTCGCCAGCTCCAACGCCTCCGGGGTCATCCCCAGGCCCCGGTCCTCGACCTCGATCGCGTACCCGTTCGGGACCAGTTGCCCGGTGACCCGTACCCGGGTGTGCGGCGGCGAGAACGAGGTGGCGTTCTCGATCACCTCGGCCAGCAGGTGGATCACGTCACCGACCGCCGGGCCGACGGTCGACGCCGGCTGTACGGCGGCCACGTCGACCCGCGCGTAGTCCTCCACCTCGGAGATCGCTCCCCGGATCACGTCGACCATGGCGACCGGGTTGCGCCAGCCCCGGCCGGGGGCGGCACCGGCGAGGATCACCAGGTCCTCGGCGTGCCGGCGCATCCGGGTGGCCATGTGGTCGATCCGGAACAGGTCCTCCAGCTCCTCCGGCTCGGTGACCCGCCGTTCCATCTTGTCGAGCAGGGCGAGCTGGCGGTGCAGCAGTGTCTGGCTGCGCCGGGCGATGTTGAGGAAGACCTCGTTCATGCCGCGCCGCAGCCCCGCCTCGTCCACGGCGGAACGTACGGCGGTGCGCTGCACCTCGCTGAACGCGTTCCCGACCTGGCCGATCTCGTCGCGGCCGTACTCCAGGTCCGGGGACTCGCGGGCGACGTCGACCTCCTCGCCCCGGCGCAACCGGCCGACGACGTCGGGCAGCCGGTGGCCGGCGAGGTCCAGTGCGGCCGTACGCAGGCCGGTCAGTCGCCCGATCAGCGAGCGGCCGACCCGGATCGCGATGAACATGGACAGGATGACCGCGGCCAGCCCGAGCAGGCCGGCGAGGCCGAGCCGGACCAGCACCTCGACCGCGACCGGCTTGGCCCGGTCGGTCAGCGTGTCGGCGGCGGCCAGCTCGAAGTCGTACAGCTGCTGTTGGGTTTTCTCGTAGCTGGTCCGCCACGCCTGCGCGTCGACCGGCACCGCGGCACCGGTCCGGCCCTTCTCGACCACCTCGGCCATCATCGCCCGGACCCGGACGAAGTCGTCTCCGTCGATCATCCGTTGGTACGCGATCCGGTCGCTCTCCGGCAGCTCGGCCACCGCCTCCTCGTAGAGGAAGCGTTGGGTGCCGATCGCCTGCACCGCCTGCGGGTACTCCCCGTCGGCGAAGCGGCCGGCGACGAACGCCCCGGCGAGTACGGCGTCGACCTGGTCGAATATCTCGCGGGCGCGACCGAGGGAGATCACGTTGAGCGACTCCACGTTGACGCCGTCGACGCCCAGTGCGGCCATCGAGTCGAAGACCTGGTACGTCAGCGTGACGGTGCCGCTGTAGAGCCCGAACGCCCCGGCCCGGTCCATGTCCTTGCGGTCGATGAAGCCCCGGCCGGCGGGGAGCGCGTCCAGGGCGACGAAGAGCTGGTCGACCCGGTTGCGGAGCTGGTCGCCGCCGGAGTCGAGCAGACCGCTCTCGTTGGTGAGGCGGCGCATGTCGGCGATCGCCCGGTCGGTCTGCGCCCGCTGCTCGGTCAAGGCTGCGAGGTCACCGCCGGCCAGGTACCGGACGGAGAGCCGGCGTTCGGCCTGGAGTTCACCGACCACGACGGTGCCCGGTTTCCCGACTTTGTCGAGCAGGGACTGCGCGGAGAGCAGTCGGGTGGCGGGCTCGACGGTGAGCAGGGTGGCAAAGATCCACAACGCCAGCAGCGCGGCGATCGGCACCGCGACCAACGCGATGATCTTTGAACGGATCGTCCAGTTACGGCTGTTCATCGGACCTCGCCCGGGGGTGGCAGGAGGGAAGACCGGGCCCGGCCGATCCGCGTCCTCCCGAGGAGAAGTCACGGAATTCGAGCGTGCGCCTCCGGCAGGATACGTAATCGGCGACGTATGCACTACCGGACGTTCCGGGTGGGCTTCCGAACCACTGTCCAATCTCGACCATAATCGCAACCGATGCCCGATCGGTCGGGCCCGCCGGCACCATTGTCACCGGGCCGTCACCGCTATTGCCGGACAAGCACCCACCATCGGCGTACGGGCGGAACGGGTGTCCCGGAGACAGTCTCCGGGACACCCCTCGGTAGCGCGCGATAGTCGGCGCCGGTGCCGTCACCGCTCATGACGGCGTCGACATCGACCAATCGGATCAGCCGTTGGCGGTCAGCCCCAGACCCTCGGCGACCCGGCGGCCAAACGCCTCGTCCGCCTGGTCGAAGTGCCACACCATTTTTTCCTGGATGTGCTTGTCGCACTGGCCCAGCTGGTTGACGAGGTTGCGCACCAGGTCGTCGCGCTCCCACTCGGGCATGGTGCGGAACCGCTCACCGGCCTGGGCGTAGTTGTTCTGCCGCTCGATCGGCGCGCGCAGCACCTGACCCGAGACGTGCGGCCGGTACTCGCGGTAGGAGTCGTCGGCCTCCCGCAGGCCGGCGACGGACGACGGTTCGAAGTTGATGTGCGGGTTCGCGCCTCGGTTGTCCATTCCGTACGACATCTGGCCGCCGGTCTGGTTGGTGCTCACCCGTACGTCCGCGCGCGGCGCGTTCACCGGGAGTTGGAGGTAGTTCGGGCCGACCCGGTAGCGCTGGGTGTCGGAGTAGGAGAACGTCCGGCCGACGAGCATCTTGTCGTCGCTGAAGTCCAGCCCGTCGACCAGCACGCCGGTGCCGAACGCGATCTGCTCGTTCTCGTTGTGGTGGTCGGTGACGTTGCGGTTGAGCGTCATCACACCGACCGGGCGCAGTGGGAACACGTCCTCCGGCCAGGTCTTGGTGTCGTCGAGCGGGTCGAAGTCCAGCTCCGGGTGCTCGTCGTCGCTCATGATCTGGACGTTCAGCTCCCACTGCGGGAACTCGCCGCGCTCGATCGACTCGTACAGGTCCTTCGAGGCGTGCCCCAGCTCGGTGGCCTGGATCGCGGCGGCCTGCTCCTCGGTCAGCGACTCGATCCCCTGCCGCGACTTCCAGTGGTACTTGACCAGCACGCCCTCACCGGCGGCGTTGACCATCCGGTAGGTGTTCACCCCGAAGCCGTCCTGGGTCCGGTAGTTGGCCGGGATGCCGCGCGGGCTGAACAGCCAGGTCAGCATGTGCATCGACTCGGGGGTGTTGGACATGAAGTCGAAGATCCGGTTCGGTTCCTGGCGGAAGGTCACCGGGTCCGGCTTGAGCGAGTGGATCACGTCCGGGAACTTGATCGCGTCCCGGATGAAGAAGACCGGCAGGTTGTTGCCGACCAGGTCCCAGTTGCCGTCGTCGGTGCGGAACTTGACCGCGAACCCGCGCGGGTCCCGGGTCGCCTCGGACGAGTCCCGGCCGCCGATGACGGTGGAGAAGCGCACCGAGACCGGGGTCTTCTTGCCCTCGGTCCGGAACAGCTTGGCCCGGGTGTACGTCGAGGCGGGCTCGTCGCCGATCCGGCCGTACGCCTCGAACTCGCCGTGGGCGACGAAGCCGCGGGCGTGCACCACCCGCTCCGGGATCCGTTCCCGGTCGAAGTGGCTGATCTTCTCAAGAAAGTGGTAGTTCTCCAGCGTCGCCGGGCCGCGTGACCCGACCGTACGCTGCTGCTGGTTGTTGTGCACGGGGTGACCCTGACGGGTCGTGAGCGTCGGCTTGGATGCCCGGGGATCGCTCATCCTTCTCCTCCTGACGATTCCTGGCAGCCGGCACGACGGCTCCAGAAACTGATCTCGATGACGTCCGGCACGTGGTCGAGATCCGACTGGTACCCCGCCACCCAACCGCGTTTTCTGGAATGAGTCAAGTTAACTACCCGGCTTGACCGGCGACACCGCCGGAGCGCCGCAAATCACACACAATACCGGGCATACCATGCAGTACGGGACGATCAAACCAACCATCGGGGGAAAATGTGCCGGCCGGGGATTGGCGATCACCTCGCAGCGGGAATAGCAGAGGGTGAAGGAGGATCCCATGTCACCCACGCAGGTCATCGTCATTGTCGGGGCCGCCGTACTCGTCGTGGTGGTCGCCGCGTCGATCTGGGCGGTCGCCCGCCGGGCCGCGCTGCGCCGCCGCTTCGGACCGGAGTACGACCAGGCGGTCGCCGAACGGGAGAGCCGCGGCGACGCCGAGCGGGAACTGCGCGAACGCACCCGCCGGCACGCCGAGCTGACCCTCACCCCGCTCTCCGCGCAGTCCCGCCAGCGGTACGCCACCACCTGGGCGGACATCCAGGCCAACTTCGTCGACGCGCCCAACGACTCGGTCGGGGCCGCCGACGAACTGGTCACCCGCCTGATCGCCGAACGCGGCTACCCGACCGGGAACTACGACGAGCAGCTCGCGACCCTCTCCGTCGAACACGCCCGCACCCTGTCCCACTACCGCGACGCCCACGAGATCCGCCTGCGCGACGAGCGTGGCGAGGCCGGCACCGAAGACCTGCGTCAGGCCCTGGTGCACTACCGGGCCCTCTTCGCCGATCTGCTCGGCACCGACCCGGTAGCCGCGACCGGGCCGAGCGACCGTTCCCCGGCGGGCGTTGCGGACTCCCAGCCCCAGAAGCCCCAGCACACACCAGAGCCCGCCCCGCGGCAGTCGCCGCAGGACGCGCCGAGCCGGTGAAGGAGTACATCCCCATGCGCCAGCACGACCAGCAGCAGGACGACCAGCAGACCAACCGCACCCCCGTACAGGTCGACGACCGGGACTGGCCCGACGACCCGGACCGGACCGACGACCGGGATCCGGACCGGGACCGGACCGACGGCCGCGACCCGGTCGACGGTCGGGACCGGGCGGACGACCCGGATCGGATCGAGTACCACGAACCGGCGCCGCTGCCGACCTCGTTCGGTGCCCCGACCGTCAGCGGGGCGGTAGCCGCGTCCGCGCTGGCCAGCGGCGACCGGACCGAGGAGTTCGACGCCCGGGAAGAGACGACCGTGGGCCCCGACAACGGCCGCAACGACGGCCGGGCTACCGACACCCCGAACCCCGGACCGGGTACGACCACAGCCACGGCCACGCCGGACACGACAACTCCGGGCACCGCAGCTCCGGACCTCGGTCCCTCGGACGTCGGTGCCTCGGACGTCAGCGCTTCGGACGTCGGTGCCTCGGGCAGGGGCGCTTCGGACGTCGGTGATGCGGACGGCCGGGACGGGGTCGGGCCGCTGCTCGACGCCGACACCACCGCCGGACTCCGCGACCGCTGGCGTGAGGTGCAACTGCGCTTCGTGGACGACCCGCAGGCCGCCCTCGGTGAGGCGCGCGGACTGGTCGGAGAGGCCGTCGAGTCGCTGACCTCGGCTCTCGCCGACCAGCGCGACAAGCTCGACAACGGTGGTGACAGCGCTGACGGCGGTGACGATGCCGGCGAGACCGAGCGGATCCGACTGAACATCCGCCGGTACCGCGACTTCCTCGACCGGGTGCTCGCCCACTGATCCGTACCGCTGCCGCACCGCCCGTCCGAACCGTTCCACGGCCACGCGTCCCGACGGTGGCCTGCCGGCCGGGCGCGGTGCGGCCGGCATGGCCCGCGCGATCCCGGGTAGCCGAGCCCGATGGGAACGACGCCGCTACCGGACAGGAGGGCAGCAACATGACCGAACGCGATCCGGGCCCGGACCGGCCGTTGGAGGAGTCCCCGGAAATGGCCTCGGCCGCCGACGACGAGAGCACCCTGCCGCAGCTGCGCACGGGCGGTGGGCAGGACCCGGACAACCCGAGGTTCATCGGGCCGGACGACGTACCGGGTGACTTCCCGCCCACCGAGGAGCTGATCGGCGACTCGCAGGGCGGTGGCTTCCCCGGCCCGGACGAGACGCGTACCGGCGCCGAACAGCCCTGGGATCCGGAGGACCTGGTCGCCGCGTGGGGCCAGGATCCCACCCCGGCCAACCTCGAACGGGCTCGCCGGATGCTGGCCGAGGAGGGCTCGGCCGCAGTCGAGAAGACCGTTCCCTGAATCCGTACGCGGAAGATCCCTGGCCCGACCGTGACCGGTCGGGCCAGGGATCCCGTTGTCGTGACCAGCTGACCTACCCGACCATCACAGCGGCGGGTACGCGTTCTGCATCAGCTGCTGGAACTGGGCCGAGAACCACTGCCCCGAGAGCGGGGCGTCGGGCAGGGCACCACTGGGGTTGTTGCCGTTACGGACGTTGCCGCCGTACGTCGGGTCGCACATCCGGTCGAAGCCCTTGCCCTCGTCGTTCGGGATCTCCCGGCTGGCGCCGTCGGACTCGCCCGGGGGCTTGATCCAGACGTAGGCGTCGATGCCGGCGGCCGGTGCGGCCCGCGGGCGCTCGCCGATACCAGCACCCGCCTGGTTGCACCAGTTGCCGGTGTGGAGCCGGCGGTCGGTCCGGCCGCCGTCGACGAAGGTGTCCACGTTGGTCGTCGCACCCGGGCCGGTCGGTCGGGCCGAGCCACCCCAACCGTTACGGCTGGTGTCGATCAGCATGCCGACGTTGGAGTTGAACCCGGCGCTGATGAGCTGGGTACGGAAGCCCTGCGCGAACGACTGCTCGTCCACGTAGCGGTTCCAGTCGACCCACTTGGACTGCCGCACCGACGTACCACCCACGGTGCTGTTGATGTTGAAGTACGGCTCGGTCAGGGCGCCGTAGTTGGCGGTGTTGACGATGAAGCCGTGCACGTTGTTGACCGTGCTGCCGGAGGCGCGGGCGGCCTCGGCGAACAGGGTCGCCGACGGGCCGAAGTTGTCGTCCCAGCCGATCCATCCGTGGTGCCCGGCGTCGATGTAGTTGTACGTGTTCGGCAGCGCGCCCAGCTTCGCCAGGGCGTACCCGACGCCGTTGACGTAGTTGCCGTTCGCCTTCATGACGTCACAGGCCGGGACGGCGGTGGGCCGGCTGCCGGTGTTGGTGACCAGGTTCGGCAGCGAGTCGATCTCGATGATGTTGATGATCCGGAGGTTGCGGTACTTGGCGTCGGCCATGATCGCCGCGATCGGGTCGATGTACGCCGTCTTGTACCGGTCCAGCTCTGTCGGCCCCAACTCACCGGCGGACGCCAACGCGGAGCAGTCCCGGCCGGGCAGGTTGTAGATGACGACCTGGATGTAGCCGGCGCCCTGCGCCACCGCGGTGTCCAGGTGGGCGCGCAGGCCACGGGCGGAGGCGGAGCCGTTGATCGCCGCGATCCGGTCCATCCAGACCCCGGTCGGGTTGTTGGAGATCCGGCTACCGCCCGGCTCGGCGTCCGCCCTCGCCTTCCAGTCCGGGTTCACGTAACCCGTGGCACCCACGTACGGGTTGTCCACCCGAGGTCCGCCCGGCGGCGGAGTGGTCGGGGGCGTGGTGGTCGGCGGCGTCGTCGGAGGCGTCGTCGGAGGCGTCGTCGGCGGGGTGGTGGGCGGTGTCGTCGGAGGCGTCGTCGGCGGGGTGGTCGGCGTCGTGCCGCCGTTGCACACGGTCCCGTTGATGCTGAACGAGGTCGGTGCGGGGTTGCTGCCGCTCCAGGCGCCGTTGAAGCCGATGCCGGTGGAGGCTCCGCTGGCCAGCGATCCGTTCCACGACAGGCTCTGCGCGGTCACCTGGCTGCCGGACTGGGTCCATGTCGCCGACCAGCCCTGCTGCACCCGCTGGCTGCTGTTGGGGAAGGTGAAGCTCAGGGTCCACCCGTTGAGCGGGTCACCGATGTTCCGGATGGTCAGGTTGGCGCTGAAGCCGCCCTGCCACTGGTTGGTGGCGTACGTGACGCTGCACTGGGTGGCGGCGTGGGCCACCGTGACCGGAAGGGTGACGAGGCCGGCGGCCACCAACATGCTCGCGGCCGCCGCCACCAGCGCTTTGCGTCGGCCGGACAATTTACTCCGTAAATTCATGCGACTGATCTCCTTGGGCCAGCCGGTCCGCGGGGGCGGGACCCGGCGCGCGGCGACCGAGCGGACGTTCAACCGGTGGGTTGTCCACAAGGCGCCATGGGACTTCGAATGCCCGACCCGGACGGGCAGCAAAGAGCGGTGGTGGTGACCGGCCGTTGCCTTCGGCCGGGACGACGTCGTCCGGAGAACCGGATGCCCTCGACGTCCACTGCGCGGTGTGGCTCCCCTACACAGTGGATGAATTCTTGCATGGGAGCGCTTCCACCACAACACCCCAACGACATCCACCAATCTCTCCCCCACCCCCACCTCCCCGGATCCAGGCCACAACCCTTCGTGGATCCAGAGCAAATACGCGCTTGTTGACCTTCAGTCACCACCATTTGCCCTACATCCACGAGGGGGCGCGGGGGGCGGAGGGGGCGGGAGGGGGGCGGGGTGGGTGGGGGCACGGGAGGGGGGTGTGGAGGGTGGAGGGAATGGGGGGAACGGGCTTGGTGGGAATGGCGGGGCGGTTGGGCGTGAATCGCACGGGGGTGTTCCCGACATTGCACGGGAGAGCGGCTTCGAGTGCGCCAACGGGGCGAGTACGGCCGAAGTGCTCGTACCCGCCCGGTCGGCGCGGCGGCTCTGATTCATCAACAGGGGGCGCGTACCGCCCGATGGTCGGGATAGCACGGGCCATCACCCGTACGGGGCGATAGAAGAAAAGACGCATTAATCCGACGAAAGCTCACAAACCAGTTAGCCTCGGTCATGGTTCGACTGTCGTCGGGCCACGGTGAACAGGGGAAGGAGTGACGGAAGCCATGTCTAAGAAGTTCCTCGGCAAGGTAGTCGCCGGAGCTGCCCTCGGCGGTGCGTCTTTGCTCGTCGGTACGCCCGGGATCGCCTCGGCGGATGGCCCTCCCACCGCCGCCGAGACAGGTCATGTCTCGGCGAAGCCACAATGGGCGAAGCCCGGGCACGAAGTGACCATCGTCGAGGTCTGCGAGGAGCCACAGGAGAGCCCCTGGGTCTGGTCGAAGGCAACCGGAAAATTGGAACTGAAGCCCAAACACGACAAGAAGGACCCAAAGGCCTCGAACGAAACCGCGAGTGCCGGAACCGCCCAGAGTCTCCCGGACAGCGAAGAACTCAAGAGCTACAGGGAGACGGAACAGTACAAGGAATACAAGGACAACGAGGACTATCAGCTCGACAAGGAATACCAGGAGTACAAAAAGTACAAGGAGTACCTGGAGTACAAGGCGTACCGCAGCAAGAAGGAAAAGGCGGGCGCTCCGGACGGAGCGGTCGAGAGCGCACCGACCAGTGGCCTCGCCGAGCCCGTGACGCCCGACAGCCCGCTCGCCGCAACGGCGCCCGAGGCGTCGGAGGCACCGGCGGCTCCGGGCGACAGCCCCGCCGCGCCCGAGCAGGCACCACCCGCCGCCGACCTGGGACCGGTCGAGGAGTACGCGCCGGAGGAGTATGCGCCGGAAGAGGCCGGCCCGGCCGCCAACCCGGACGACCACGCCAACGGCCACCCCGACGCCGGCGACCCGGCAAAGGCCGACGAGCCGGCCGCGGCGGGCGACCCGAGCAAGGCGGCGGAGCCGAGCAAGGCGGCGGAGCCGAGCAAGGCGGCGGAGCCGAGCAAGGCGGCGGAGCCGAGCAAGGCGGCGGAGCCGAGCAAGGCGGCGGAGCCGAAGACCGAGGCACCCGCCGAAGCCGAGGATCCGGCCGCCGCCGAGGACGGATCCGCGCAGGAAGAGGACGGCGCCAAGTGGGACGAGGGGTCGAAGTGGGACGAGAAGAGTGGTGCCCACACCTACTGGACCACCACCGAGATCCCGGCCGACACCGCACCCGGGCACTACAAGCTGAAGGGCTCCTGCGGCTTCGGGACCCTGGTGGTCGTACCCACGGGTTGGGTTGACGGCGGCGACGGCGGAACCGGCGACAACGGTCTCGCGACCGGCGGCGCCGCGATGCTGGGCGCGGCCGCGCTCGGCGGCGTCATGTTGATGCGACGGCGTCGGATCGATGACTCACTCGCCTGAGGCTTCGAGGAAACGGGCCGGCGGCCGCCACGTTCGCTCGTGGCGTGCCGCCGGCTATGTCCTCGTCGCCGTACTCGCCCTGGTCGGCGCCGGACTCGTCGGCGCCTCGCTGAACCACACCGCCGAACTTCCGCCGCAGCCGGCGGCGGAGGCCGCACCCGAATACCTCGGCCCGAACCCGCCCGCGTCGGTCACGCCCGCCGCCCCGGAGCCGGCCCTGAACCCGGATCTGGAGCCGAACCCGGACCTCACCGCGGTGGACCCCGACCCCTCCGGGACACCGACGACAGGACCACACGCAATGACGCGCTCCGAACCGACCGGCGTGACGATCCCGAAGATCGGCGTGAACGCGAAGCTGATGTCACTCGGCGTCGACAAGGCCGGCATGATCGAGGTGCCACCGCTGACACAGGCCGAACTGGCCGGCTGGTACCGGCTCGGCCCGACCCCCGGCGAGATCGGCAACGCGGTGATCGTCGGGCACGTCGACTCCCACGAAACCGGACCGGCGGTCTTCTTCAAACTCGGCGCGCTCAAGGCCGGCGACAAGATCCAGGTCCCGCGCAGGGACGGCAGCGTCGCCGAGTTCACCGTCGACGGCGTCAAGTCGTACCCGAAGACCGCCTTTCCCACCGATCTGGTCTACGGACCGTCGGACAAGGCGGGGTTGCGACTGGTCACCTGCGGCGGCACATTCGACCGCAAGAAACGCAGCTATCCGGACAACATCATCGTGTTCGCCACCGGCACGACAACCCCGGCGCGGTAACGCCACTCACGCCACCCACCGACGCGCATCCTCCCGGTCCTGGTCGGGTCCCCACGGGGGCCCGACCAGGATCAACTTCTTTGCCAACTGTTCACCCGTGGGATCGTTACCGCTCGTCTGCCCGTGCGACCTTCCAAGCCGGGACCCGAGCAGCAACGGAGAATTGATGCCCGCCAGAAAGATATATACGGCACTCACCGTCGCGGCCGTCGCCGCCAGCACCCTCACCGGTGCGGGAACGGCCACCGCGCACCAGAAGGCGGACCGGCAGGCACTGTCGTTCGACCGCACCGCCACCTACCCGGTATTCCAGAACCGGCCCGCTGGTGAGGACCCGGCCACCCCGACCGTCGCCGAGATCTCGGCGGTCAGCGAGGACGGTCGCACACTGATCTACACCGACGCGCTGGCCCGGCGAATCGGCTTCCTCGACCTGACCAACCCCGACAAGCCCCGTGGCCTGGGCACCCTCGCCCTCGGCGAGCTCGGCGACGCCGAGGACGAGCCCACCTCGGTCGCCGTGGTCGGCCAGTACGTCCTGGTCGTGGTCAACACCAGCCCGAGCTTCACCGCGCCGTCCGGCCGGTTGGACGTCATCTCGCTGCGGACCCGGCAGCGGGTACGGAGTTTCGACCTCGGCGGCCAGCCCGACTCCATCGCGATCAGCAAGGACAAGCGGTACGCGGCCATCGCGATCGAGAACGAGCGCGACGAGGACGTGGCCCCGCCCGGAGGCGAGGACGGCGACCTGCCGCAGGCCCCGGCCGGCTTCCTCCAGATCGTCGACCTGACCGGCAACAACCCGAGCCGCTGGCAGACCCGGCCGGTGGCGTTCACCGCCGCCGACGGGCAGGCGCTGCCCGCGTTCGTCGGCGCCGGATTCGCCGCGCCGACCGACCCGGAACCGGAGTACGTCTCCATCAACGGCGAGAACGAGGTCGCCGTCACCCTCCAGGAGAACAACGGCGTCGCCATCGTCGACCTGCCGACCGGCCGGATCATCCGCGTGTTCAGCGCTGGTACCGCCTCGGTCAGCGGCATCGACACGGTCGAGGACGGCACGATCGACCTGACCGGCTCGATCACCGACACCCCGCGCGAGCCCGACGCCGTGGCGTGGATCGACGACCACTATCTCGCCACCGCGAACGAGGGCGACTGGCGGGGCGGCACCCGGGGCTGGACCGTCTTCGACGGCCGTACCGGGCGGGTGGCCTGGGATGCTGGCAACAGCTTCGAGCGGCTCGCCGTCACCTACGGGCTGCACAACGACGATCGGGCCGAGAACAAGGGCACCGAGCCGGAGGGCGTCGCGATCGCCGAGTACGACGGCGTCCGCTACGCCTTCGTCGGCTCGGAACGGAGCAACTTCGTCGCCGTCTACGACGTCAGCCGGCCGACCAAGCCGGTCTTCAAGCAGGTGCTGCCGGCCACCAACGGTCCCGAGGGGCTGCTGCCGATCCCGGGGCGGAACCTGCTCGCGGTCTCCAGCGAGGAGGACGACGCCGAGGTCGGCGTACGTGCCTCGGTGACCGTGTACCAACTCGGCAAGGGCAAGCCGGCCTTCCCGACGATCGTCTCCGCCGACAAGGCGAAGGCACCGATCGGCTGGGGTGCGCTCGGCGCGCTGTCTGCCGTACCGGGTAGGTCGCACCTGCTCTACAGCGTCACCGACGCCGCGTACACGCCGACCCGGATCCTCACCGTCGACCCGACCCGTACGCCGGCCGTCATCACCGCCGCGCTGACCGTCTCGGACGCCGCCGGTCAGCCGGTCGGCTACGACGCGGAGGGCATCTTCGCCCGCCCGCAGGGCGGCTTCTGGCTCGCCGTCGAGGGCACCACCGGTGCCGGCAACAAGCTGGTCCGGCTCGGCCGCAACGGCGTCACGCAGCAGGTGGTGGAGTTGCCGGCGGAGGTCGCCGGCGGCCTGGCCAAGCAGGGCTTCGAGGGCGTCACCGCGACCACCGACTCGCGCGGTCGCGAGGTGCTCTGGGCAGCCCTGCAACGCGAGGTCGCCACCGACCCGGCCGGCACGGTCCGGCTCGGCCGCTACGACGTGTCGGCCGGCACCTGGAGCTGGTTCGGCTACCGGCTGGCCGGCACCAGCACACCCGGTGACTGGATCGGCCTCTCCGAGATCACCGTGGTCGGAGACAAGCTCGCGGTGATCGAGCGGGACAAGCTCAACGGACCGGCCGCCAGGATCAAGCGGGTCTACACCGTGGACCTGCCGCGCGCCGCCGCGGCGCCGGGTCCGCTGCGGGTCCTGCCCAAGACCCTGGCGTACGACGTGCTACCCGACCTGCGGGCGACGAACGGCTGGACCCAGGAGAAGCTTGAGGGTCTGACCGTTGCCGGCGACGGTCAGGTCTACGCGATCACCGACAACGACGCCGTCCAGGACGCCACCGGCGAGACGGTCTTCCTGCACCTAGGATCGAGTAACCGGATCTTCGACCAGCGATAGTCTCCACCCCGACGCGCCTCATGTAGAGAATGAGTGGCTATCCCGCCTCGGATAGCCACTCATTCTCTACATGTGCGCGATCTGTGTGCCGCGGTTAGTTGGTGGCGGCGGAGGTGCGGACGAGAGTACGGATCTGGCGCAGGAGTACGGAGAGAGCGGCCAGGTCCGAGCGTGACTCGTCGAACTCGCCCATGGCCTTGTGCGCCCGGTGGATGGAGGTCGCGTTCGACTCCTCCCACTGGCGTACCCGCTGGTCGGCCGGGACCGAGTCGTCGGTCGAGTGGAGCACCTCGGCGGTGAGCGCGGCGAGTGCCGCGTACAGGTCGTAGCGGAGCGCCATCCGGGCCAGGGTCTGCCAGCGGTCCTCCCGTGGCAGCAGCGAGATCTTCGACAGCAGGGCGTCGACCCGGAACCTGTCGGAGAGAACGAAGTAGACCGAGGCCACCTCGCCCACGTCCCGCCCGTTGGTCGCGGCGGTCTCCACCACGTCGAGCAGGCCGAAGCTGTACATCAGCCGGGTGACCTGCGTGGCCAGGTCCCGTTCCAGCCCGCGCGACATGAGCAGGTCGATGTGCGCGATGAGCGCCTGCCGCTCGGTGCCACAGAAGAGCTGGTCCAGTTCCGGCAGCAGCCGGGAGACGCCGTCGCGCAGTCGGGCGATCTCGGCGGGTACGTCGATCGGCGAACGCCGGTTGGTGACCAGCCAGCGCACCGCCCGGTCGAGCAGTCGCCGGGTGTCCAGGTAGACGCCGGTCTGCACCTCGGTCGGGACCTTGTTGTCGAGGTCCTCGACGGCGGCCCAGATGTCGCGCAGCCGGAACACGTCGCGGACCACCACGTACGCCCGGATCACGTCGGCGGCGGAGGCGGCGGTCTCCTCCACCACCCGGTAGATGAACGAGATGCCGCCACGGTTGATGGCCTCGTTGACGAGCACGGTGGTGACGATGTCCCGGTGCAGCCGGTGGTCGGCCATCCGGTTGGCGAACCGTTCCCGCAGCGGGGTCGGGAAGTATCCCTCCAACACCTCGGTGGTCCACGGCTCGTCCGGCAGGCCGTCGGCCAGGATCTCCCGCTCCAGCACGATCTTGACGTACGCGAGCAGTACCGCGAACTCGGGCGCGGTCAGCCCGTTCTCGGTGCGTACGGCCAGTTCCTCGTCGGGCGGCAGCGCCTCCAGCTCGCGGTTGAGCGCACCGGACTTCTCCAGGTCGCTGATCATGCGGCGGTGCACCGGGAGCAGCGACGCGGCCTGGGCCTGGGCGTTGCCGATGGCGCGGGCCTGGTCGTAGTTGTCCCGGAGCACGTGCTCGGCGATCTCGTCGGTCATCTCGGCGAGCAGTTCGTCGCGCTCGGCCATGGTCAGCTCGCCGTCGGCGACCGCGGCACCGAGCAGGATCTTGATGTTGACCTCGTGGTCGGAGGTGTCCACCCCGGCCGCGTTGTCGATGAAGTCGGTGTACATCCGACCGCCGGCCAGGGCGTACTCGATCCGGCCGAGCTGGGTGAAACCGAGGTTGCCGCCCTCGCCGACGACCTTGGCCCGCAGCGCCTTGCCGTCGATCCGGATCGCGTCGTTGGACTTGTCCCCGACCTGGCTGTTCGACTCGGTGGAGCCCTTGACGTAGGTGCCGATGCCGCCGTTCCAGAACAGGTCGACCGGGGCGCCGAGGATCGCCTTCATCAGGTCCTGCGGCGAGATGCTGTCGATCCCCTCGTCGAGGGCGAGCACCGACCGGACCTGCGGCGTGACCGGGATGGTCTTCGACGTACGCGGGAAGATGCCGCCACCTTCGGAGATCAGGCTGGTGTCGTAGTCCTCCCACGACGAGCGCGGCAGGTCGAACAGCCGCCGCCGTTCGGCGAACGAGGCCGCCGGGTCCGGGTCCGGGTCCAGGATGATGTGCCGGTGGTCGAACGCGGCCACCAGCTTGATGTGCTCGGAGAGCAGCATCCCGTTACCGAACACGTCGCCGGACATGTCACCGACACCGGTGACGGTGAAGTCCTGGGTCTGGGTGTCGATGCCCATGTCGCGGAAGTGCCGCTTGACCGACTCCCAGGCACCGCGCGCGGTGATACCCATCTTCTTGTGGTCGTAGCCGGCGGAGCCGCCGGAGGCGAACGCGTCGGCCAGCCAGAAGCCGTGCGACAGCGAGATCTCGTTGGCGATGTCGGAGAAGGTGGCGGTGCCCTTGTCCGCCGCGACCACCAGGTACGGGTCGTCGCCGTCGTGCCGGACCACCTCGCGCGGCGGCACGATCTGCCCGCCGACCAGGTTGTCGGTGACGTCGAGCAGGGCGGAGATGAACTCCTTGTAGCAGATGACGGCCTCGTCCCGGTCGCCCGGCTTCTGCTTCAGGACGAAGCCGCCCTTGGCGCCGACCGGCACGATCACGGCGTTCTTCACCATCTGCGCCTTGACCAGGCCCAGCACCTCGGTACGGAAGTCCTCGCGCCGGTCGGACCAGCGCAACCCGCCCCGGGCCACCGGCCCGAACCGCAGGTGCACGCCCTCGAACCGGGGCGAGTAGACGAATATCTCGTACTTCGGGCGGGGTGCCGGCAGCTCCGGGATCGCCTGCGGGTCGAGCTTGAAGGCGACGTACGCCTTCGGTCGCCCGTCGGTGGCCCGCTGGTAGAAGCTGGTCCGCAGGGTGGCCTGGATCAGCGTCAGGTACGAGCGCAGGATCCGGTCCTGGTCGATGCTGGTGACCTCGTCCAGCGCCTCGCCGATGCTCTCGACCAGCTGCTTGCTCTGCACCTCGCGCTGGCTCGCGTCGAGCTGTGCGGTGGGCGAGAACCGGACCTCGAAGAGCTGCACCAGCAGGCTGGCGATCTCCGGGTACGCGATGAACGTCGACTCCATGTACTCCTGGGAGAAGACGGTGCCGGCCTGGCGCAGGTACTTGGCGTACGCGCGCAGCACCACCACCTGCCGCCAGGTGAGGCCGCCGCGCAGGACCAGCTCGTTGAAGCCGTCCACCTCGGCCTCGCCGCGCCAGGTGGCGGAGAAGGCGTTCTCCACGTGCGGGCGTACCTCGGCCAGGTCGCGGGCGCCGTCCTGGAGGTGCAGGCCGAAGTCGTACAGGTAGATCCGGCCGTCGACCCGGTCGACCTCGTACGGGTGTTCGTCGACGACGCTGACCCCCAGCGAGTGCAGGACGGGCAGGACGGCGGAGAGCACCATCGGCTCGCCGTACCGGTAGACCTTGAACCTGACCTCCAACTCGTCGTCGGAGGGGACGGCTGCACTGCCCGGCCGGGGCGAGCGCTGCTTGCGGAACATGTGCATGGCCAGTTGGCCGGGTTCCTCCAGCAGTTCGAGCTTGGCCAGGTCCTTCATCGCCTCGTACGGCGTGTGGTCGTCCTTGTAGCCCTCGGGGAAGGCGTCGGTGTACCGGCTGAACAGGCGCTTGGCCTGCTCGTCACCGAGCTTGCGTTCGAGCACGAGGCGGTAGTCGTCGTCCCAGAGCCGGGTGGCGTCGGCGAGCCGTTCGGCGAGCAGGTCGGCGTCGACCCCGCCGGGCGGGTTCGACGGATCGGTACGCACGATGAAGTGCACCCGGGCGAGCATCGACTCGGTGACCCGGGTGGTGTAGTCGACCCCGATGCCGTTCAGCTCGCGCAGCAGGATCTCCTGCATCCGCAGCCGGTTCTGGGTGGTGAACCGGTCCCGGGGCAGGTAGATCAGGCAGGAGATGAACCGGCCGTAGCCGTCGCGGCGCAGGAAGAGCCGCAGTTGCCGGCGACCCGCCATCCGCAGTACGCCGATCACCGCGTGGTAGAGGTCGTCGGTCTTGATCTGGAACAGCTCGTCGCGCGGGTACGTCTCCAGGATCTGGAGCAGGTCCTTGCCGGAGTGGCTGCGCGGGCTCAGCCCGGAGCGGTCGAGCACCTCGGCGACCTTGCGGCGGACCACCGGCAGCTCCCGGACGCTGGTCCGGTAGGCGGAGGTGGAGAAGAGGCCGAGGAACCGGCGCTCGCCGACCACCTCACCCGCGTCGTTGAAGATCTTGAAGCCGATGTAGTCGAGGTACGCCGACCGGTGCACGGTGGCCCGCGAGTTCGCCTTCGTGATGATCAGCAGGCGCTTCTCCAGCACCTTGTCGTGCGCCTCCGGCGTCATCGAGGCGAGCACCCTCGGCGCGGTGGAGTCCTGTCGCAGGATGCCCAGACCGGTGCCGAGCACCGCCTCCAGCGCCTGCTCGGCCCCGTCGGCGTCGGTGCCGTCCGTGTCGACCAGCCGGTACTCCCGGTAGCCGAGGAAGGTGAAGTGCTCGTGCGCCAGCCAGCGCAGCAGCTCCACCGAGTCGGTGATGTCCTTCTCCGGCACCGGCGGCCGGGTCTCCGACGTACGGGCGGCGGCCAGCTCGTCGGCGAGCGCGAGGGCCCGCTGGCGCATCTTGGGCCAGTCTTCCACCGCCTCGCGGACGTCGGTCAGCACCCGCTGCAACTCGCTGCGAAGTTTGTCCCGCTCTGCGGCGTCCCGGACCGGGTCGATCTCGATCCGCATCCAGCTCTCGACCACGTCGCCGTCGATCGCGTCGTCCGGCTCCACGTCGGCGGCGACCTCGGCCAGCCGACCGAGCGGCTCCCGGCGTACGACCACCAGCGGGTGCACCAGCATGTGCAGGTCGAGGTGCTGGGCGGTGAGCAGGGCGGTCACCGAGTCGACCAGGAACGGCATGTCGTCGGTGACGATCTCGATCACCGTGTGCTGCTGCTCCGGGGCCGGTTCGTGGATCCGCAGCTTCAGCTCGCCCGGCACCCGCTGCTGAGCCAGGTCACGGTGCGCCTGGGCGGCGGCGAGCATCTCCGCGGCGGTGAACCCGATCAGCTCCTCGTCCGGCGCGAACCGCCAGAACCGGTCGACCAGGGTGGCCGCGTCATGATCGTCTCCGGCCAGCGACACCGCCTGGGCGACGAGCCGCTCGGCGTTCGGAACCGGTTCGTCCAGATCGGCGTCCTCGACGTCGTCCGTCAACGCGTCCGGTGGCAGACCGAGATCGTAGAGGGTGTCGACGCTGGCACCCGTGACCCCGCCCTCGACGCGAGGGCCGTGGCCGTCGTCGTCGATCACCGGATCGAAGTTGTCGTCCCGGCCGGTATCGACCTGCCGGAGATCGGACTCCGGAAACTTAATCGCCGGACGCCGGTCCATCGGTGCCACTCCCCTCGACCCACCGCGTTGTGGGTCACTCTCCGCCCAGTATGCCTCCGCCGCTTCAGACCTTGATCGGCGGACTGACGCACCGCGCGTCCGGATCGCGACTTCGCCCTCACTCCCCGTTCACCCGATGCGGGTACGGAGCACGGGTGTACCTGAGTACCCCCACTCAGCAGGTCATCACACCTGGATCTCGGTTCCCGTCGAACCCCGTACGCAACCGCCACCAGCAGCACAGGCGTACTACCGTCAGGGATCGAATCGGGGACGAACGACCGAA
Organism: Micromonospora sp. NPDC049529; assembly: GCF_055586685.1. Lineage (NCBI taxonomy): Bacteria > Bacillati > Actinomycetota > Actinomycetes > Micromonosporales > Micromonosporaceae > Micromonospora > Micromonospora sp. NPDC049529. The sequence goes on along the minus strand of NZ_JBVJHT010000010.1, from coordinate 95,225 downwards.
AGGTGGCTGCCGCCACATGCGCCCGTACGAACGCCACACGCGTGCATCCTCCGTCAAGCGGAGTCGAACGGTCATCGCCGCGCTCGCCGGACTGGGCCTGGTCGCCGGAGTACTGACCGCCTGCTCCCAGACGGAGTCGCCGGAACAGACCGTGGACGCCTTCCTGCGCGGATGGCAGGAGGGCAAACTCGACCAGCTCCGCTTCGTCGACACGCAGGGCCAGGGCATCACCGGGGCCAAGGTGGTCGAGGAGATCAAGTTGCTCTCCGGCGAGCTGACCGCGAAGCTACGCCGCGACGGCGACGCGCAGGTCCGTGAGGACGCTGCGACGGCGAACCTGACGATCGACTGGACTCTGCCCGGCGGCACCCACTGGGCGTACCCGTCCACCGTGCGGCTCAAGCGTGACACCGAGGACCGGTGGCGGATCATCTGGGAACCGAGGGTGGCGCAGGAGAAGCTGACCGCCGGGGACTCGCTGACCGTACGCCGGGTCGCCGCACCGCGCGGACAGATCCTCGACGGTGCCGGCCAGCCGATCGTCGCGGCCCGGTCGGTCGTGGTCGTGGGCGTGCAGCCGAGCGAGGTGCCCGACGTACCGGCCCTGGTCAGGGACCTGGACGCGGCGTTCAAGGCGATCCGGCCGGCGATCAGCCCGCCGATCGACCTGGCCGACCTGCCGGCCCGGATGACGGCCGCGAAACCGGACGCCTTCGTCGACGTGGTCAGCCTGCGGAAAGAGGCGTACCAGCAGATCAAATCGCGCATCTACGACCTGCCGGGGACGAAGTTCCGGGAGGAGCAGCGCGATTTGGCCCCCACCCGCGAATTCGCCCGCGCCCTGCTCGGCTCGGTCGACCCGGCCCTCAAGGACGACCTCGACGCCAACCCCGGCGTGTACGCCGAAGGCGACCTGGTCGGCCACGGCGGCCTCCAGGGCCGGTACGAGAAGCCGCTGCGTGGGACTCCCGGCGGCACCGTGGTGATCAGCCGGCGCAACGCGGCCGGTGAGATCGCGCCGACCGACCAGGAACTGTTCCGGATCGACCCGAAGCCCGGTACGCCGCTGAAGACCACGCTCGACGTCAAGACCCAGAACGCCGCCGACGCCGCGCTCGGCGCCGATCCGCACCGTACCGCCCTGGTCGCGATCAGGATCAGCGACGGCTCGGTCCTCGCCGCCGCCAACGGCCCCGGTGGCGGCACCGAGAACCTGGCCCTGACCGCCCAGGTGCCGCCCGGCTCGACCTTCAAGATGATCAGCACGCTGGGCCTGCTCGACCTGAACGCGGTCACCCTCGACGGCCCGGTCGACTGCCCGAAGAACTTCACCGTGGACGGGCGCCCGTTCAAGAACTCGGACAACTTCGAGCTGGGCAGGGTGCCGTTCCGGACCGACTTCGCCAAGTCCTGCAACACTGCGTTCGCCGCCCTGGCGCCGAAGCTCGGCGACACCGGGCTGGCCGAGGCGGGCCGCAGCCTCGGTCTCGAAGCCAAGTGGGAGCTGGGCGTCGAGGCGTTCACCGGCAAGATCTCCACCGGCGGTTCGGCCGCCGAACGGGCCGCCGCCACCTTCGGTCAGGGCACCAACCTGGTCAGCCCGATCGCGATGGCCGCCGCCACCGCCGCCGTCGCCAAGGGCCAGTGGCAGCAGCCGAAGCTGGTCCTCGACCCCGCCCCCGGCGCACCGGCGCCCGCCGGCCCGCAGCTCAAGGCGAGCTCGGTCGAGCCGCTGCGGACGATGATGCGCGAGGTGGTCACCGCCGGCAGCGCGACCGCACTGAAGGATGTCCCCGGCGGACCGGTCCACGGCAAGACCGGAACCGCGGAGTACGACGACAACCCGGCCAACACGCACGCCTGGTTCGTCGGGTGGCAGGGTGACGTCGCGTTCGCGGTCTTCGTCGAAAAGGGCGGCGGCAGCGCCGAAACCGCCGTCCCCATCGCCGAACGCTTCCTCCGCACCCTAACCCCCCGCTAACCCCTCCTCCTCTCCCCCGTGCCCCGCTTACGCGGGCCACAGCAGAGCACTGATACAGAGAATGAGTGGTTATCCGAGCCGGGATAACCACTCATTCTCTGTATCAGTGGCGTTCGGAGGGCGGAGAGGGCGCGGCGGCGGGGGAAAGCGCGGGGAGGGGAAAGCGGTCAGGCGGGTTTGGGGGTGCTGGGGGGTGGGGGTTCGGGTGGGGGGCTGGGGCGTAGGCGGCCCGGTCCGGCGGAGGGTGGGGGGCCGACCGGCTCCGGTGCCCGGGGTTCCGGCGGCGTGGGGGCGACTGTCCGCGCCGCGTCCCGGTTGAGCCGCGACCTGGCTCGACCGGCACCATCGCGCCGTGGCTCCCGATCGCCGGGCGGGTCGCTGGGCAGGCCGGTGGGGCGAGGCGTCCCGGACGGCCGGGCAACCGGTTCGGGGGCGACCGGCGCCTCGATGACGGGGGCCGGCTCGACAGCCGGGGACGGCTCGCTCACCGGGGGCGGCTCGACGGCCGAACCCGAGCCGGCGACCGGACCGGTTTCGATCACGGGACCGGCCTCGACGGTCACGGCACGCCCGGAGACAGCGGCAGGCCCGGCGACAGCGGCAGGCCGGCTCGAACGGGCCCCGACCGTTGGATCGGGTTCGACCGTCACGGCCGCCCCGGCGCCGGTGTCGGAGGCCGGCTCGGTCGGGCCGGGATCGGCGAACGGGCCGGAATCGGCGAGCAGGCCGGAATCGGCGAGCAGGCCGGAATCGGCGAGCAGGCCGGAATCGGCGAGCAGGCCGGAATCGGCGAGCAGGGCCGGGCCGGAATCGGCGAGCAGGCCGGAATCGGCGAGCAGGGCCGGGCCGGAATCGGCGAACGGGCCGGAATCGGCGAGCAGGGTGGGGCCGGCGAGCAGGGTGGGTTCGGCCGGCTGCTGCTCGGGGTGGGTCGAGGGGTCGAGTTGGCCGGCCTGGGCCGGTGAGTCGTCGACGCCCATCCCGGCGACCGACGACAGGCCACGGCGCAGGGTGTTCGGGGACTTGGCGGGGCGGGCCGAGTGGCGTTCCGTACCGGTGTTGACGATGTCCGTACCGAGTGCGGTGACCGGTCCGAAGGCGCTGGCCGAGGTACGCGGGCCGGCTGACGTACCGGCCGGGGTACGGGAGCCCGAGGGCGTACCCGGGGCGGTTGCGCGGACCGGACGCAGGCCGCCACGGGTGGAAGCCGACGACTGGGCCGGCAGCAGCCGGGCGGGCGGCGTCTCCGGGGCGGCGACCGGTGCCAGACCGGCGGCCAGGGTGGCGACGATCTCGGCCGCGTACGCGCCGTCCTGGTCGTAGTCGGGGTCGAAGACGGTGATCTCCACCCCGAGGCAGTGCGGGGTGTCGACGAGTCCGGCGAGCAGCAGTTCCAACTCGGGGAAGGCGATCCCGCCGGGGTCGGGCGCGTCGACCGCCGGCATCACCGCCGGGTCGAGCACGTCCACGTCGATGTGCACCCAGTAGCCGGCGCAGTCGGCGAGCTGGTCGTGCGCCCACTGCGCGGTCCGGGCCGCCCCCTCGGCGCGCAGCGTCGGGACCGGCCGGGTGACGATGCCGGCAGCCTGTAGGTCGAGCCGGTACTCGTCCTGGGCCCGGATGCCGAGCACCACCACGTCGATGTCCCGGAAGTACGGTCGGCGGCCCTCGATCGAGGCGAGGTCGGGCTGCCCCCGCCCGGTGACCAGGGCCAGGCCCTCACCGGCGGCGGCACCGACGTACGAGGCGTTGCCCGGATGCCGGAAGTCGGAGTGGCCGTCGACGTAGACCAGCCCGATCCGGCCACCGACCGCCTCGCCGAGCCGGTGCATGGCCAGGGCGGAGCCGAGCACGATCGAGCAGTCGCCGCCGAGTACGACCGGGAACTCGCCCCGGTCGATGATCGCCCCGATCCGGTCGGCGAGCGCCCGCGAGTACGCGCCGATCGCCCCGGCGTGGCTGACCCCGTCGCCGGGGCGCCAGTCGCCGGGGTCGTACCGCGACGGGGTGAGGCAGCCGGCGTCACGGGCCCGGAGCCGGGCGATCAGGTCCTGGTCCCGCAACGCCCCCGGTGCCTTCGCACAGCCCGGCACCGACGTGGCGGTGGGCGGGCGCAGGCCCAGGTTCGAGGGTGCGTCGAGGACGGCGATCCGGCGCATCATGGGCTCCCGTCCTCGTTCCCGACCGGTACGCGGCTCGTACTCACCTGGTCAGGCCTTCCGAACCCATGTGATCACACTTTTCCCGCACCCAGGGTCAGGCATTTCGCACTTGCCTCGTCAGACTTTTCACGCTCCATGGTCAACCGTTACCCGAAACACCCCGGCCGGGCGACCGGGACGGGTCAGAACAGCGCGCTGGCGAGCGCCCGGCGGGCTCCGGCGACGGCGGGGTCGTCCGGGCCGGCGATGGTGAACAGGGAGAGCAGGTGGCGCCGGATTCCCTCGCGGTCCTCGCCCGAGCTGCGCCGGATGAGGTTGACCAGCCGCGCGTACGCCTGCTCGGCCTGGCCGCTGAGCACCTCGATGTCGGCGGCCAGCAGGTGGGCCGGCACGTCGTCGGGGTTGGCGTCGGCGTCGGCGATGGCGACGTTCGGGTCGACGCCGGTCACCCGGCGGGCGAGCGCGACGTGGGCCAGACCGGCTTCCGCCGCCGCGTCCGCCGGTGCGTCCGAAAGGATTTTCTTGTACGCCCGTTCGGCCGCGTCGAGGTCACCGGTGATCAGGGCCTCGTCGGCCTCACCGAGCCGGGGATCCTCGGGCGTGTCGACGGCCACCCCGCCGGCCTTGAGCACGGCGTCGATCCACTGTCGCAACTGCGACTCGGGCACCACGCCGGAGAAGGCGTCCACGGGCTGGCCGCCGATCACGGCGTACACCATCGGGATGCCCTGGACCCGGAACATCTGCGCGATGCGCGGATTCGTGTCCACGTCGATCTTGGCGAGCACCCAGGCGCCGCCGCCCTCGATCGCCAGCCGTTCCAGCACCGGCGACAGCTGCTTGCACGGCTCGCACCACTCGGCCCAGAAGTCGATCACCACTGGCGTGGTCAGGGACCGCTCCAGCACCTCCGCCTGGAACGTCGCCTCGGTGACGTCGATGACGGTGACCCCGCCTCCACCTGCGCCGCCGGCCGGTGCGGCAGCGGGTGCGGACGGGGTGGCCGGCGGCTGGCCGGCGGGTCGGGCGGTCGGCTGGGCGGCGCTGCGCAGCGCGCCGAGGTCTACCGCGCCGCGGGTGAAGATCGACGAGGTGATCCGTGGGTCGCTCATGGTTGTCTAGTCTCGCACGCGCGACGCCCAACCCAGACCCACCGCCACGGCCGTGAACATCACCCCGGCCAGCGCTCCCCACCGGAAAACCGGGAATAAATCCGGCGGGGAGCGCCGGAGCGGGTCAGAAGCGGGCGGGTTCCTGGTAGGTGCCCCATTCGGCGCGCAGCGCGTCGCAGATCTCACCGAGGGTGGCTTCGGCGCGTACGGCGTCGAGCATGGCGGGGATCATGTTCCCGGTGGTCCGGGAGACGGCGACCATGTGCTCCAGGGCGGCGTTGACGGCCGTGGTGTCCCGGCCGCTCTTGCGCTCGGCGAGCACCCGGCGCTGTTCCACCTCCACCTCGTGCGAGATGCGCAGGATCTCCAGCTCCTTGGCCGTCGTCGAGGTGTGTACGTTCACCCCGACGATCTTCTTGTCGCCCTTCTCCAGGGCCTGCTGGTAGCTGAACGCCGCCTCGGCGATGTGGCCGGTGAACCAGCCGTCCTCGATGCCGCGCAGGATGCCGGAGGTCATCGGGCCGATCCGGTGTGGCCCGTCGCCGCCGAGCTGGCGGATCCGGGCGAAGATCTCCTCCGCCTCGGCCTCGATCCGGTCGGTCAGCGCCTCGACGTACCAGGAGCCGCCGAGCGGGTCGGCGACGTTGGTGACGCCGATCTCCTCCATCAGCACCTGTTGGGTCCGCAGCGCGATCTCGGCCGATTCGTCGGTCGGCAACGCCAGGGTCTCGTCGAGGGCGTTGGTGTGCAGCGAGTTGGTCCCGCCGAGTACGGCGGCGAGCGCCTCCACCGCGGTCCGTACGACGTTGTTGACCGGCTGTTGCGCGGTCAGCGAGACGCCGGCGGTCTGGGTGTGGAAGCGCAGCCAGAGCGCCCGCTCGTCGGTGGCGCCGTAGACCTCGCGCAGCCACCGGGCCCAGATCCGGCGGGCGGCCCGGAACTTGGCGATCTCCTCGAAGAAGTCGAGGTGGGCGTCGAAGAAGAAGCTGAGGCCGGGGGCGAAGGTGTTGACGTCCAGGCCCCGGGAGAGGCCGAGTTCGACGTAGCCGAAGCCGTCGGCGAGCGTGTACGCGAGTTCCTGCGCGGCGGTCGAGCCGGCTTCCCGGATGTGGTAGCCGGAGACGGACAGCGGCTTGTAGCGCGGGATCTCGCGGGCGCAGTACTCCATCAGGTCGCCGATCAGGCGCAGGTGCGGCTCGGGTTCGAAGAGCCACTCCTTCTGCGCGATGTACTCCTTGAAGATGTCGGTCTGCAACGTGCCGTCCAGTTTGGACAGATCGGCGCCCTGCCGCTCGGCGGCGACCAGGTACATGCAGAAGACCGGTACGGCCGGCCCGGAGATGGTCATCGAGGTGGTGGTGCCGGCCAGCCCGATGCCGTCGAAGAGGGTCTCCATGTCGGCGGCCGAGTCGATGGCGACGCCGCAGTGCCCGACCTCGCCGAGTGACTGCGGATCGTCGGAGTCGCGGCCCATCAGGGTCGGCATGTCGAAGGCGACGGAGAGCCCACCGCCACCGGCGCCGAGGATCATCTTGTAGCGCTCGTTGGTCTGCTGGGCGTTGCCGAAGCCGGCGAACTGCCGGATGGTCCAGGTCCGCCCCCGGTAGCCGGTCGGGTAGAGACCACGGGTGTACGGGTACTCCCCCGGCCAGCCGATCCGTTCGAAGCCGGGGTGGTCGGTACCTGCCGGTGGTCCGTAGACCGGTTCGACGGGCGTGCCGGACAGGGTGGTGAAGTCGGCGTCCCGCTTGCGGGCCGCGTCATACCGGGCCTGCCAGCGGGCCCGGCCGGCATCGATCTCGTCGGCGTTCATCCGGAGAGCTCCTCCTCGAGTCCTCGACTGCCAGTCGAGCATAGAGGGCATTCCTGAACGATCGCTAAGCCAGCCTGCCGATCAAGGACCTTCCGCCACCGGATCGGAAGTGATCCGGAGCGAAAGGTCCCAGAATCGCAGCAATTGGGCCGATGGCTCGTGGCTCAGGCGCCGGCAGCCGGCGCGGCGGGCAGCTCGATGTCGTCGACCTTGACGTTCACCTGGGTCACCTGGAGGCCGTACTTCTCGACCGCCTCGATCACCTTGACCCGTACCGCCTCGGTCACCTCGCCCACCACGTGACCGGCCTCCAGCACGATGACGACGTTGATGGTGGCGGCCGTGCCCTTCACGTCCACCGAGACACCGCGACCGGCGTCGCCCACCTCGTCCAGCCCGATCCGGTCCAGCACGTTGTTGAAGAACCGGGCCACGTCACCGCCGAGGTCGGCGACGCCGGGCACCTCCCGCGCGGCCAGGCCGGCGATCTTCTCCACGACCTCCTCGGAAACCGCGGTGGTTCCACGCGGTGCGGCGGCCGGCGCGCTCGGCGCGGGAGCGGCGGCCGCCACCCCGGCTTCGGCACTGCCCGCGGCGTCGCCCGCGGTGTTCTGCACAACCTCGCTCATGCTGGCTTCTCCCCTGGTCTCGGCGCCGACCCCGGCGCCCTGCGCGATCAGGGAGCCTACTCGCCGCACCCCGGTCGCGGCAGGACCTGACGGATACTGTCCACCGAGGACGACACCGCGACCCGTGGGCCGGGCCGGCTCATCCGGTGGAACGCTGGTCCAGCTCCGCGAGCAGGTCACCGGCGGCGGCGTACGGATCCAGCGAGCCTGCGGCGACCTTGGCGGCGAGCGTCGGCAGGCCCGTACCGTCGCGCAGTGAGCCCAGCCGGGCCCGCAGCGCGCCCAGGGCGATCGCCTCGACCTCGGCGGCGGCCCGCGCCTCCCGGCGCCGACGCAGCTCGTCGTGCTCGACCAGCCAGGCCCGGTGCCGCTCGATCCCGGCGACGATGTCGTCGATGCCCTCGGCCCGCGAGGCGACCGCGCGCAGCACCTGCGGGCGCCACTGGCCCGGCCCGCGCTCGCCCAACGCGATCATGCCCTGGATGTCGCGGACGGTGGCGTCGGCACCGTCCCGGTCCGCCTTGTTGACCACGAAGATGTCGGCGATCTCCAGGATGCCGGCCTTGACCGCCTGGATCGCGTCGCCCATCCCCGGCGCGAGCAGCACCAGCGTGGTGTCGGCCAGCGAGGCGACCTCCACCTCGGCCTGGCCGACCCCCACCGTCTCGACCAGCACCACGTCACAGCCGGCCCCCTCCAGCACCCGGACCGCCTGCGGCGTCGCCGCCGCCAGGCCGCCGAGGTGGCCCCGACTGGACATCGAACGGATGTACACGCCGGGGTCGGTGGCGTGCTGCTGCATCCGGACCCGGTCACCGAGGATCGCCCCGCCGGTGAACGGGCTCGACGGGTCGACGGCGAGCACCCCGACCCGGTGGTCGCGGGCCCGCAGCGCCCGGACCAGCTCGTTGGTCGTGGTCGACTTGCCCACGCCGGGGGCACCGGTCAGCCCGATCACCCGGGCCCGACCGGCGTACGGCGCGAGCGCCGCCGCCACCTGCGGCAACAGCTCGTCGCCGGACTCGACCAGGGTGATCAGCCGGGCCACCGCGCGGGCGTCACCGGCGCGGGCCCGCTCGACCAGCAGCGGTACGTCCCGACCGCGTCGCACCGTCACTCCCGCTCGCCGGCACCGCTCGGTACGTGGATGATCAGCGCGTCGCCCTGCCCACCGCCACCGCACAGTGCCGCCGCCCCGGTGCCCCCGCCGCGTCGGCGCAGCTCCAGGGCGAGGGTCAGGACCAGCCGCGCCCCGGACATGCCGAGCGGGTGCCCGAGCGCGATCGCGCCACCGTTGACGTTGACGATGTCGGCGCTGATGCCGAGGTCACGGGTGGACTTGATGCCGACGGCCGCGAACGCCTCGTTGATCTCGACCAGGTCCAGGTCGTCCACGCCGAGCCCGGCCTTGCGCAGCGCCTGGTTGATCGCGTTCGACGGCTGCGAGTGCAGCGAGTTGTCCGGTCCGGCGACGTTGCCGTGCGCGCCGACCTCGGCCAGCCAGGTCAGTCCCAGCTCGATCGCCTTGGTCTTGCTCATCACGACCACCGCCGCCGCACCGTCGGAGATCGGCGAGGAACTACCCGCGGTGATCGTCCCGTCCGGGGTGAAGGCGGGGCGCAGGCGGGCCAGCGTCTCGACGGTGGTGTCCGGCCGGACGCCCTCGTCGGTGCTGATCACGATCGGGTCGCCCTTGCGCTGCGGCAGCTCCACCGGGACGATCTCGTCGGCGAAGACGCCGTTCTTCTGGGCGGCGGCGGCCCGCTGGTGGCTGGCGACCGCGAAGGCGTCCTGCTCCTGCCGGGTGATGCCGTGCTTCACGCCGTGCCGCTCGGTCGACTCGCCCATCGCGCAGCAGTCCCACGGGTCGGTGAGCCCGTCCAGCGCCATGTGGTCCTTGATCGTCACGTCGCCGTACTTGTAGCCGGTGCGCTGGTTGAGCAGCAGGTGCGGGGCCTGGGTCATCGACTCCATGCCACCGGCGACCACGATGTCGAACTCGCCGGCCCGGATGAGCTGGTCGGCGAGGGCGATCGCGTCGAGGCCGGAGAGGCAGACCTTGTTGATCGTCAGCGCCGGTACGGACATCGGGATGCCCGCCTCGACCGCGGCCTGCCGGGCCGGGATCTGACCGGCCCCGGCCTGGAGCACCTGCCCCATGATCACGTACTGGACCTGGTCGGCGGCGACCCCGGACCGCTCCAGCGCCCCCCGGATGGCGATCCCGCCGAGCTTGCTCGCGGACAGGTCCTTGAGGTTGCCCAGCAGCCGCCCCATCGGGGTACGCGCACCGCTGACGATCACCGAAGCCATGACTCTCCGCCTCCGAGGGGTGGGCCGAACGTGCACCTTAACGATTGTTCGGCCAGACTAGCGCTATGGCAGAAGAGCACCTCGGCGAGACCGCTGCGGACTACGTCACAGGCATCGGTCTCCAACGTATCGACCACGTCGGCATAGCGGTCGCCGACCTTGACACCGCGATCGAGTTCTACCAGCGGGTCTTCGGTATGCGGTGCGTACACACCGAGGTCAACACCGAACAGGGCGTACGCGAGGCGATGCTCCAGGTCGGCCCGACCCCCGACGGCGGGCACCTGCAACTGCTCGCGCCGCTGACCCCGGAGTCGACCATCGCGAAGTTCCTCGACCGGTCCGGTCCGGGGATGCAGCAGCTGGCGTACACCGTCACCGACGTGGACGCGGCCGGCGCGGCGCTGCGCGAGCGCGGCATGCGGCTGCTCTTCGACACTCCGAGGCGGGGCACCGGCGGCTCCCGGATCAACTTCGTCCACCCGAAGGACGCCGGCGGCGTCCTGGTCGAACTGGTCGAACCCGCTCGCACCTGACCGGGGCGGATGTGTTCCGCCCCGGGCCGCTTCGGGGGGAGCCGAACGACGGCCCGGGGCGGTTGCCCACGGCAGGTCAGGCCGGCACGGTGTCGTACGACTCGATCAGCTCGGCCGGCAGCGGCTCCAGATCGGTCGCGCGCAGGAAGTCACCGAGTGTCGTACCGGTGCAGGCGGAGTCGACGTTCTCCGCGCCGACCCGCTGCTCGACGTCGCGGCGGTTGACCGCCCGGAAGTCGATCGAGAAGCGGGTCCTGCCGGAGGTGTTCGGGACCGTCGTGTGCAGCTGCGCTCCGGAGAAGAGCAGTACCCCACCGGGCGGAGTGATCACCCGGATGTCCGGCTCGCGCGCGATCTGCTCCTGCGCCTCCGGCTGCTTGCGGGTCTCCGTCTCGACCTGCTGCGCCGCGGCGGTACGCCCGTGCGCCACCCACTGCGCGTAGTTGTAGTCGCGGGAGCTGTTGCGCACCCCGTTCGAGAAGTACGGCGGGTGGAAGGCCATCACGTTGGCCTCCTCGACGTCGTACACCGGCATCCAGAAGTTGAGCTGTGACATCGGCGCGGAGAACCAGGTGTCCCGGTGTGACTCGAACTGGAGGGTCAGCCCGGCGTTGAGGTACTCGCTGGTCATGCTCCGCAGCCGGGGCACGTCGAAGTACGTCTGCTCCACGTCGGCGCCCAGGTCGGCGAGCATGCCCCGGACGAGTTCCTTGCTCCGGGGGTGGTTGATGAAGGTCGGCTTGAGGTCGGCCAGCACCCGCACGTACTCGGGTCCGGACAGGTGGTGCTGGGCGTCCGGTGGAAAGTGCGGCGCGAACGCCGACTCGGCCATCTCCCGCGCGAAGGCGACCAGCGCCATCGAGTGCGGGGTCGGCGAGTAGACGAAAAGGTCCCCGCCGAAGAGCTTGCGCCGCCGCTCGTCGTCGGACATGGGCGAGTCGAAGTACACCACCGTCATCGCGGCCTCCTGCGAAGAGATCCCAGCCGGGGGTCACGGTATGCCGCACCGGCCGAAGCCGAAAGGACTTACCCGTCGCCCGGGGTCCGCTGTCGAGAATCCGACTGGTCACGGTCGGGGCGCGGACCACGCGTACGGGTCGGTGGCCCGCCTACAGTCGGGCGGTGCCCCCACTTCCCGACCATAGCGCCGTAGCCGGGCCCCGGCCGTTCCGGTTCACCGCCTCGATGCCGGCACTGAACCGCCCGGTGCCGCAGTGGCGCGACGAGATCCGGCGGATCGAACAGCTCGGCTTCAGCTCGGTGTCGGTCTCCGACCACTTCACCGGTGGCTGGGCGATGGACCCGCTGGTGGCGATGACGGTGGCGGCCGAGGCCAGCACCCGGCTGCGGGTGCTCGGCATGGTCTTCTGCAACGACTTCCGGCACCCGGTGCTGCTGCACAAGTCCATGGCCAACCTCGACGTCTTCTCCGGCGGGCGGGTCGAGGTGGGGCTCGGCGCCGGTTGGCTGCGCGACGACCACGACGCGGCCGGGCTGCCGTTCGACCCGCCGGGCGTACGCGTCGACCGGCTGGCCGAGGCGATCGAGGTGATCACCGGCCTGTTCGGTGACAAGCCGGTGAGTTTCACCGGTCGGCACTACCGGCTCACCGAGTTGGACGGGCTGCCCAAGCCGGTGCAGCGGCCCCGGCCACCGTTGCTGGTCGGCGGTGGCAGCCGCCGGGTGCTCGAACTGGCCGGGCGGACGGCCGACATCGTCGGGATCAACCCGCGCCTGGCACCGGACGTCGACCCGCTCGCCGCGGTGACGGAGATGAGTCCGGAGCGGATGGACCGGAAGGTGACCTGGGCGCGGGACGCGGCGCGGGCAGCCGGCCGGGATCCGGCGACGCTGGAGTTCCAGTTGCGGATGTTCGACGTACGGGTCAGCCACCGGGGGGTGGAGCACCGGTCGACGTCGAGTCACGCAGCGCTCGCGGACCCGGCCGCGCTGGCCGCCTCCCCGTCGGTGCTGCACGGGTCGGTGGACGAGTGCGTGGACCGGCTGTACGCGCTCCGCGACCGGTTCGGCATCAACTACCTGCACCTGGGCGGCAACCTGGACGCGGCGGCGCCGATCGTCGCCCGGCTCGCCGGTCGCTGACCACCACCGCCCGGCGCCGGTGTCGGTGGTCCCGCCGCGACGACTACGCACCGCTATCTGTGCCACGTATCAACGACCATTCCGGCGGTCCGGGATTGCTTATCCGCCGGTTCGGTCCGGGCCCATAACGTGGTTCGGGCGTACCGGTGGAGCCGTTACCGCGACGTTCGGGAAAGGAGCGACGACCGGTGCGTTCGGCCGTCGCGCGGGCGGTGCGCGGGCGGTGCGCGGGCCGCCGCCGGCCCCCGGAGCTGGCAAGATCACACCAGGGTACGCCAGGCCGACGGCTCCTCGTTGACCATGTGAACGGGGCGTGATAACGCCGGTCAGCTCTTGCGAAGGACCCCGGTGTGTCTGCCAGTATGTGCCAATGCCCCAGCAGCAGTCCTCCCCTCTTACGTTCTTCGAGAACGCGAACTCGCAACCCGACTTCACGGTGGCCCTCCGCGGCTACGACCGCGAGCAGGTCAACGGCCACCTCGGGCGGCTGACCGCGGCGCTGGCCCAGTCCGAGCAGGCGCGTGCCGAGGCCGAGCAGCGGATGAACGACGCCCAGCGTCGGCTCCGCCAGGCCGAGCAGCGCCTGGCCTCGGTGGAGCAGAAGCTCACCGACACCAACAAGCAGCTCGAAGAGAACAGCCGGCCCACCCTCTCCGGGCTCGGCACCCGGGTCGAGCAGATCCTGCGGCTCGCCGAGGAGCAGGCCAACGACCACCGCAGCGAGGCCAAGCGCGAGTCCGAGGGCATCCTCTCCGCCGCCCGGCTCGAAGCCCGTGAGATCACCGACAAGGCGCGGGCCGAGGCCGCCGCGATGAAGGCCACCGCCGAGCGGGAGGCGGGCACCGTCCGTACCACCGCCGAGCGGGAGGCCGCCGAGGTGCGGGTGCAGGCCCGCCGCGAGGCCGACACGCTGCGCGCCGACGCCGACCGGGAGACCAAGCAGCTCCGTACGGTGACCGCGCACGAGGTCGCCGAGCTGAAGTCCACGGTCGAGCGGGAGGTCGCCACCCTGCGCGCCACCGCCGAGCGGGAGATCACCCAGCAGCGGGCGAAGGCGGCCCGCGAGGCCGAGGAGAAGCGCGCCGAGGCGACCAAGCTGCTCACCGACGCCCGCGACAAGCGGGACAAGGACCTCCAGGCGCTGGAGCTTCAACTGGCCGAGCGCCGGGAGAAGTCCGAGCGGGAGGAGTCCGAGCGGCACGCCGCCCAGGTGGCACAGACCCAGAAGCTGGTCGGCGAGGCCGAGCAGCGCGCTCGGGCCGCCCAGGACCGGGCCAAGGAGATCGAGCAGCGGGCCGAGGCGCGTCGGATCGAGTCCGAGCGCAACGCGCACGAGACGGTGGAGAAGGCCAAGGCGCTCGCCGACAAGACCCTGAACGAGGCTCGGGCCGAGTCGAACCGGCTGCTGAACGAGGCGCGTACCGAGGCGGACCTGACCACGCAGGCGGCTCGCCGCGAGGTCGAGGACCTGACCCGACAGAAGGACGCGGTCACCTCGCAGCTCGGGCAGATGCTCTCCGGTCTGGCCGGCATCGTTCCGACGGCACCGGCGCCGGCGCCGGCCGCCGCCAAGAAGGACGAGGCGGACGAGCGGAAGACCGCCGACGCGGCGAGCTGACCGGGGGTTGCGGCAGACGCGGTTCACTGGGCAGGTTTGTCGGCCCGGGTCCGGCCCGTGATCGGGTGGGGCCCGCCGAGCGGGGCAGGAGAGTGCGCGGGGCCGTACCGGATAATGCCGGTACGGCCCTGCGGCCTGTCCGGACTCCGCTCGACCATCGTGGATCAACCCCGCCCGACGTCAATAAATCGGACAGGCCGTACAATAACGAAGTAGTTGCCTTCATCCCATCGGGCCGGACGGTATCGCCGCGGGACGCCACACCGCATGTGAGGATGGGGACATGTCGCACGGCGAGGAACTGTTCGCTCTTGGCGGGGAAGTGGCTACGGAGCCCAGCTTCGAGTCCGCCCTGCGAGGCTATGACAGACGACAGGTGGACCGGTACGTCATCCGGGCGGAGAACGAGATAACCACGCTCGCCGCCGAACGCGAGCAGGCGTTCACCCAGATCCACAAGCTCGCCGGCCAGGTGGAGCAGTTGCAACGCGACCTCACCGAGGTACGACGCCAGGCCGGCACGGTGGACCAGGCCTCGCTGTTGCACGTCGGCCCGGTGGTCGGGCAGATCCTGGCGCTCGCCCACGAGCAGGCCGAGTTCACCGTCTCCCAGGCGACGAGCGAGGCCGAGGCGCACCGGGGCGAGGCGAACCGGATCCTCACCGAGGCGCGCGACCACGCCGCCACCGCCCTGCGCGACTTCGAACTCGCCCTCTCCGCGCGTCGCCGCGAGGAGGAGCAGACTGCCGCCGCCCGCAAGGCGAAGGTGGACGCGGCGGTGGCCGCCGCCACCGAGCAGGCCACCCGCCTCCAGGAGGCCGGGAAGGTCGCGCACGAGACGGGACACCGGGAGGGCGCGCAGCTGCGCCAGGCGGGCGAGGCCGCGCTGGCGAAGGCCCGGCAGGAGGCCGAGGCAACCCTGGCCAAGGCCCGCAAGGAGAGCGAGACGACCCGGCTCAAGGGCAAGCAGGACGGTGAGGCGGCGCTCGCGAAGGCCCGGCAGGAGAGCGAAGCGACCCTGGCCAAGGCCCGGCAGGAGAGCGAGTCGATGCTCGGCAAGGCCCGGCAGGAGGCGGCCCGGCTGCGCGAGACCGCCCAGGCCACCCTGGCCAAGGCCAAGCAGGACAGCGAAGCGCACCTGGCCAAGGCCCGGCAGGACGGGGAGACCACCCTCACCCAGGCCCGGCAGGAGGCGACCCGGCTGCGTGACGTCGCCCAGGCCACCCTCGCCAAGGCCAAGCAGGACAGCGAGGCGACGCTGGCGAAGGCGAAGCAGGACGCCGAAGCCCAGTTGGGCAAGGCCCGGCAGGAGAGCGAGACGCTGGTCGCCCGCGCCCGGCAGGACGGGGCGACGGCGATCGCGGAGGCGCAGCGGCAGGCCGCCCAGCTCCGCGAGGCCGGTGAGACCGCCGTGGCGAAGGGCCGGCAGGAGGGGGCCCGGCTGCGGGAGGCCGGCGAGGCCGCGCACGCCAAGGCCCAGCAGGAGGCGCAGCGGGTCACCGAGCAGACCGCGGAGATCGTCCGGCGGTCCCGGGTGGACGCCGACGCGTACGTGGAGCAGGTCCGCGCCCAGACCCAGCGCGAGTTGGACGGCTGGCGGGCCAGCGTCGACCACGAGATCGAGCAACGCCGGGCCACCATCGACGACGAGATCGCCGCCCGGTGGAGCGCCGCGGAGCAGGAGCTGACCGCTCGGCGTACCGCCTCCGAGCAGGAGTTCGCCCAGTGGCGGACGAACATCGAGCAGCAGCACGCCGCCCAGCGGGCGGAGCTGGAGCGGGAGGCCGAGGAGATCCGCCGGCTGGCCGACGAGCACGCCGCGCAGGTGCAGCGGGAGGCCGACGAGCACCTCGCCGCCGCGCGACAGGAGGCCGAGGAGCACGCGGCGGCGTCCCGGCGGCAGTTCGAGGAGTACACCGCCACCGCCCAGCAGCACCTGGCCACCACGCAGCAGCACCTGGCCAGCACCCAGCAGGAGGCGGCGGCCGGCCGGCAGCAGCTCGCCGAGGTGATGCTGGAGATCGCGAAGGCCCAGCAGCAGCTCGCCGACCTGCGGCAGGAGACCGTGGCGTCCCGGCAGGAGTCGGACAGCATCCAGCGCCGGCTGGCCGAGGCACACCAGCAACTGGCCGGTGAGCAGCAGCGGTTGACCGGCACCCAGCGCTCGGCCGAGGAGGCCGAGCAGCTCGTGGTGGAGGCCGGCGCCGACGTGCAACGGGCGGCCGACACGGCGGTGGACCGGCCGGCGCCCCGGACGAGTCCCACCGCTCCGGCGGAGGCACCGGTCAACGCCGACGCGATCACCGCCGACGTGAACGGCGAGCCGACCGTGGCGGCGGTGCCCGGTGAGGGTGGCCGCGAGGCGACCGCCACCAAGATCACGAGCACCGGGGACAGCGGCAAGCTCAGCGCGAAACCGACCACGGACGAGCGCAGTGCCAAGCCGACCACGGACGAGCGGAGCGCCAAGCCGAAGAAGGTTTCGGTGGACGCCGAGCAGAAGGTCTCGGTCGAGTCCGAGTAGACGCTCACCTCGCGGCGTACCGCGATTGGACCGGGGCGGCGGCTCGGCCGATGGCGATGTGACGGGTCCGGTCGATCAGCGCCTTCCGCATGGTCCGCCAGGGGCACGGGCACGGCCCGGACGGGACCGGGTCGGGCCGAGCGGATAACCTGCCCGGACAGGCAGTCGGAGGGCGGGAGGCGCCGGTGGCGCAGGAAGAGCCGGGGGCGGTGGCCGCCGAGGACGAGCGGACGGCGACGACCCCGGAGCAGCGTCGGGTCGGTGGGTCCGCCGATCCGGCCGGCGACGGCACACCGGGTCACACCGACGGCGACACGCCGGGTCCGGCCGGTGCGCCGACCCGGACCGGTGCCGTCGCACCGGAGTACGCCGCCGACGGCCGGTTCGGGCAGCCGGGCCGGCCGCTGCGCCGAAACAGCTTCCTGATCGGGTTCACCGGCGGGCTGGGGCTGCTGCTGGCGTACACGACGTTCCTCGCCGTACGCGGGGCCGCCTCGATGCTGGTCCTGATCTTCATCGCGCTCTTCCTCGCCATCGGGCTCAACCCCGCGGTGGCCCGGTTGCGGCGTTGGGGGCTGCCACACGGATTCGCCGTGACGGTGGTGGCGCTGACGGTCCTGCTGGTGCTCGCCGGTGGGATCTTCGCGCTGGTGCCGCCGGTGGTGACCCAGACCGGCCAGTTCCTCGACCAGGTCCCCACGTACGTCGAGGAGCTGCGGCGCAACGCCACGGTCAACGAACTGGTCGAGCGGTACGACCTGATGGACCGGATCCAGGCGGCGGCGAACCCGGCGACGATCGGGCAGGCGGTCGGTGGTGTCTTCGGTGGTGCCCAGTTCATCTTCGGTGCCATCTTCAACGTGCTGACCGTGCTGGTCCTGACCATCTACTTCATGTCGGCCTTCGACCGGTTGAAGACGCTCGGGTACGGCCTGGTGCCGGCCAGCCGCAGGCACCGGGTCACGCTGATCACCGACGAGATCCTGGCCAAGGTCGGCGCGTACATGGTCGGCGCGCTGGCGATCGCCGTACTCGCCGGGGTCTGCACCTTCGTCTTCGCGATGATCGTCGGTTTGGCGTACCCATTCGCACTGGCCGTCGTGGTGGCCGTCTGCGACCTGGTGCCACAGATCGGTGCGACCCTCGGCGCGGTCATCGTCAGCCTGGTCGGATTCGCCACCGATCTGACGGCGGGAATCGCGTGTCTCGTCTTCTTCGTCATCTACCAGCAACTCGAGAATTACCTGATCTACCCCAAGGTTATGGAGCGCTCGGTCAAGGTGAACGACGTGGCGGCGATCGTCGCCGCGCTGGTGGGGGTGGCTCTGTTCGGGGTGATCGGCGCGCTGGTGGCGATTCCGGCGGTGGCGGCGATTCAGTTGATCCTGCGCGAGGTGGTACTGCCGCGCCAGCAGACCCGGTGACGGGCCGACCGGCGGGGTGAGGGAACCCCAATTGTTGTCTGCAATTTGTCAGAATCAACAATTCCTTCGCTTCCGGACCCACTTGTAGGATCATTCTTGATCACTTGAGGGGGACGTCAATGACCGGTGTCGAATCGTTACCACCGGTCCCCGCGTCTGCGCCGGACGACCCGGCGCCGCGATCGGCCCGGCGCAGCCCACTGCTCGTGGTGGTCATCGGCATCTGCCTCGCCGTGGTCATCGGCACCGGCTACCTGATCGTCACCCTGACCGGGCCGGGACGCGACGCGCCACTCGTGCTCGACCAGCCGAACACCGTGCTGTGGGGGCAGACCGTCAACCGGCCGATCGAGATCGCGGCCGACCACGTCACGCTCCGCCGGGTCACCATCCAGGCCGGCGGGTCCGCCGCCGTCCGGATCCGCGACGGGGTACGCAACACCGTCATCGAGGACACCCGGATCGACTGCGCCGAGGACCGGACCGACGGCATCGTGCCCGGCGGCTACTCCGCGCTGCGGGTCCGGGTGGACGGGTGCCGCCACCCGTTCCAGCAGCGCGCCGACGCGCCCGCCACGATCCTCGAATCGACCGTCAACGGCCGCCCCTTCAACCGGGAGCGGGCCACCGGCACCGCCACCCCGAGCCCGCTGGACTTCGGCACCCGCCCGCCGGGGGCGGGCGAGAACGTGGCCGGCGCCCCCACCCCGATGAGCTACTGGCCCGGTCCGGGGAACACCGGTGTGCCGGCCGGCACCGCGCTGCGGCCGTCCGGGTCGCTGGACCTGCGCGAGCCCGGCGTGGTGGTCAGCAACCTCGACATCACCGGCTGCGTGACCGTACGGGCGAAGAACGTCACCATCCGCAACTCGCGGATCACCTGCGACAGCGCCACCTTCTCCATCCGGACCTACGACACCGCCACCGACCTGCTGGTGGAGGACGTGGAGATCAACGGCATGGGGAAGAACTCGGCGGCGGTCTGCTGCGCCAACTACACCCTGCGCCGGGTGAACATCCACCACGTCGTCGACGGCCCCCGACTCAGCGCCAACACGACCGTCGTCGACTCCTGGATCCACGACCTGTCCCGGATCCCGGACTCGCACAACGACACGTTGCAGACCACCGGCGGCAGCAACATCGTGGTCCGGCACAACCGGCTGGAGCCGCACGACCCGGACACCGACGACCCGTCGAACGCCTGCCTCATGATCGGCTCGACCACCAGCGACTCGGTGGACAACCTGCTGGTCGAGGAGAACTACTGCAACGGTGGCAACTACTCGATCGGGGTCCGGGACGACCTGGTCGGGTCGAACATCGTGATCCGGGGCAACCGGTTCGGCCGCGACTTCCGCTACGGCGTCATCGCCCGGTCCGAGCAGGCCGGCGTCAGCTGGGACCGGGGCAGCAACGTCTGGTTCGACACCGGGCAGCCGGTCCTCCGGTGACCGGCGCCCGCCAGCGGTCGGCAGCCGACGACCGACCGAGCTGATCAACGAGCGAGCCGACCGCCGACCAAGCTGATCGGCGACCGGGCTAACCGCCGACCGAGCGGTTCCGGTCGCCGTACGGGGTCAGGTCGGCCGGTTCACGCAGCCGCTTGCGCTTGATCCGGCGCACCGTACCGACGGTCGACTGGAGTTTCTCCTTGGTGGAGAGGTGCCGGAACCACATCCGCGCCATCGGCAGCCGGCGCAGCCGGGGCGTCATCAGGCCGGCGGCGCGCAGCGTACTCATCCGGCCCCAGACGGCGCCACGGGCACGCAGCAGGTTCGGCTGCGAGGCCGGCAGGATCTCGGCCGCCACCGGCTCCAGCACCAGCGCACCGGCCGCGATCGCCGCCTCGACCAGGCGTACGCCCCGCTCGGTGCGGGCCAGCACCAGGGAGCGCCCCGGATCGTCGCCGGTCGGCCTGTACCACGGGTCACCGACGGCCACGTCGGCGAACTCGCCGGTGTGGTCGGCGCAGAGGTAACAGCGCCACTGCCGGTGCTTCTGCAGGATCTCGCCCCAGGACTGCTCGTAGGTGAGCGTCCGCAGCTCCCCCGGCGGGTCGTCCACCGTCCGGGTACGGGCCAGCCCCGGCCAGCCGTTGCCCCGGTAGTGCACGGACTCGGCCCGGTCCGGGTCGGTCACCCCGAGCTGGCGCATCATCTCCAGGGTGCCCCGGGTGCTCGGGGTGCCGGCGCAGAAGACGGCGATGGTGAGCCCGACCCGGGCGTCGAGTGCGGGCCGGACCTGCCGGGCCATCCGGACCGCCGCCACGTCGCAGGGCTTGCCGATGAACACCGACGGTGTCTCGCCCGACTCGATCAGGTCCAGCCGGTCGGCCGGGCTGGCCGGGGCGTACCGGGAGCCGGCGTGGGCGAGCAGTTCGTCGCGGCTGCGCGACAGCCGGGTCTCGTTCAGGTACGGCACGTCGGCGCGGGCGCCGATGTGCAGCGTCCCGGCCATTGCCTCGTACTCCAGGCAGTACGCGGCCAGTGCGGTGGCCACCCCGCCACTGGAGCCGGCGTACCGGATCTCGGGGTCGGCTGCGTACCCCTCCCAGATCTTGCGGACCGGTCCCCAGGCGGCCCGCAGCTCGGGGATCTCACCCGGCGCGGGCGCGCTCGCCTCGTGTTCGAGCTTGACGCCGGGGCAGCAGGCCAGGGCCGCCGCCGCACCGGTGCTCGGGCCGCCGACCGGGGTGATCGGGATCGGCCGGCGCCCCTGGTCGAGTACGTCGACCATCCGGATCTCGTCCGGCGCGAGGTACGCGCAGACCCCGCAGCCGGTGCAGAGCTTGTGCGCGGCGACGTCGTGTACGGTCTGCGGCCGGCTCACCGGCGCGCTCCCGTGCTCCGCCGCGCCCGCTCGGCTCGGGCCACCGCGACGATCTCGTCCATCTGTTCGCCGGCCCGGCCGATCGCCACCGGTATCCGGTCGGCGAGTTCGACGGCGGTCTCGGCCCGGGAGGTCCAGGACCGCCAGAGCGCGTCGAGCAGGTCGTCGTCGGCGAGCTTGCGGGCGTCGGCGACGTGCCGCTCCTGGCCGACGCTGGCGAAGACCCCGCGTGCCTTCAGGCTGTACGCGATGTTCGCCACCGGTACGCCGGAGGAGAGCGCGGCGATGGTGGCGTGCATCCGCATGCCGCAGAACCAGGTGGTCCGGGCGATCACCCATTTGCTCTGGTGCGGGTCGAGGCCGGGCGGGCTGACGGTGATCCGGTCGCCGTACCGGCCGACGAGGGCGGCGTGCAGCCGCTCGCTGGCGGTGGTGTCGTCGTCGGCACCGTGCGGGCTGCGCACGTGCGGCACGATGATCACTCGGGTGTCCGGTTCGTCGAGCAGCCGTTCGCAGAGCCGGCGGGCGACCTCGGCGCTGTCGGCGGCCAGGCCGAACTGGGTCCGGCCCTCGGCGCGGGCCATCAGTCCGCTGATGTTGATCCCGATCACCGGGCCGGGGGCGGCGTCGAACCACCGGTTCAGGGTGTCCAGGGCCGGCTGGTCCGGTTGGCGGGGTTCGAGGGCGAAGGCCACGTCGACGCCCTCGCGGTGCCGGGCCGGGTCCAGGTCGGCGCCGAGCAGTTCGCTCAGCGCGACGTAGCTCTCCGGGTCGCGGGCCCAGGCCATGGTGGCGCCCCGGGTGAGCGCGGCGGCCTCGGCCCGGATCCGGTCGGAGCGGAACGGGCCGTAGGTCTGCGGCAGCAGCACCAGCGGCCGGCGGCGCAGCAGGGTGAGCCGCTTCGGCCAGGCCACGGTCCGGAACCGGTGTTCGCCGTAGATGTCGCTGAAGCTGTCCCCGCCGCTGACGTCGAGCACCACGTCGGCCCGGTCGATCCTCGCCACCCCGGAGTTGCCGAACCCACCGAGCGCGGCGCTGACCCGCATGTTCAGGTACGACTCGGGGCGGTGGTAGCGGCGCGAGTGCCGGGCACCGGCGAGTGAGATCGACACCGGTCGGCCGGCGACGAAGGCGTGGCCGGACCGCTCGCCCCAACCGTCGTCGAAGACGGTCACGTCGGCGTGCGGCTCCCGCGCCAGCAGCCCGCCGAGGGTGGCCGCGCGCAGTGCGCCCACGCCGAGGTTGAGGTGGGATCCGGGTACGCCGAACAGGCAGGCGGAGAGCACCTCGCCGCTCATCGGGCCGGCTCGCTGTGCTGGGTCATAACTCGATTACCGCTTTCTCACACCGGAACGCCTCGGCGTACCGGGATCGGCATTCCATGCCCCGCAGCCGGGCCAGCCCGAGGAAGACCTCGTCGTCCCACCAGTCCCGGTCCTTCTGGGACGGGTAACTGGTGTGTAGCAACTCCACCTTGCGCCTGGCCTGCTCGTCGGTGAGCGGCAGGTAAATGTTGCGCCGGCCCAGGTCACCGTCCCACTTGGGGATTTCATAGTGCAACACCGACGCGCGGCGAAACGAGGTGGGTACCAGTTCGGCCAGGGTGCGATGGTCCTGATGGGCATCGTCGGGGCCCGGTGCCAGCACCAGGTCGGGGCTGGTCGCGGCGGCGGCCGCGTTGACGATCTCCTTGGCCCGTTCCCAGTACGCGGGGACCCGCCCGTCGGGGAGTTCGTGCAGGTCGAAATCGATCCGGGCGGTGGGCAGGAAGGCTGCCGCCGCCTCCCGTGCCTCGTCCTGCCGGTCCGGCGTACCGGTCAGCAGGAGGTAGCGCACCCGCAGACCGGGGTTGGCGTCGCCGAGCGCGAGCAGCAGCCCACCGGCACCGATCTCGATGTCGTCCGGGTGCGCCCCGACGACAACCAGGGAGCGGACCTCGCCCAGCCGCAGCGACCCCATCAGTGGATCAGGGCCGGGGACTCGGCCGGGGCGTCGGCCCGTACGCCGAGCGGGGCCGGGATCGGGGCGCCGCTGTGCCGGTTGGCGTCCCAGAGCATCCACGGGCAGCTGGCGGAGTGGTAGAGCTGTTCGAGTTCGGCCCGGTCCTTGAAGGTGTCGGCGGCCCGCCAGAAACCGGTGTAGCGCTGCGCCATCAGCCGTCGCTGCGGCAGCAGCCGGTCGAAGGCGTGCGGGACCATGTCCTCGCCCTCGCGCAATTCGTCGAAGATCCCCGGGCGGAGGATGAAGTAGCCGCCGTTCTCCCACTGCATCAGCTCGCGGATCGGCCGGACCCGGCTCACCTGGTCGGACTCGTCGATGTCGATCACATGGTGGGTCGACTGCACCGGTACGGCGAGCAGGCTGGCCGTGGCGGTCGAGGCCCGGAACCGGTCGATCATCGCGGGCAGCGGCGCGTCGGTGAGCGTGTCCGCGTAGTTGGCCAGGAACATCTCGTCGTCCCGGACGTACTTGCGCACGCGCATCAGCCGCTCGCCGATGGTGGCGTTGAGCCCGGTGTCGATGAAGGTGATGTTCCAGTCGGTGATGTCGGTGGCGAACAGGCGTACGTCCCGACCGCCCATGGTGAGGGTGAAGTCGTTGGAGAGCGTCTCGTCGTAGCGCAGGAAGTAGTCCTTGACCGCCGCGGCGCCGTACCCCAGACAGAGGATGAATTCGGTATGTCCGAAGTGGGCGTAATAGCGCATGACGTGCCAGAGCAGCGGCCGGTCACCGATCATCGCCATCGGTTTGGGCGCCGAGGCGGCACCCTCCCGCATCCGCATGCCCAGTCCGCCACAGAACAGGACGACCTTCATCAGACCACCTCAAGCTCCGGAATGGGGTAGACCAGCCGGCCGCCCCACTCGCGGACGTACGCCAGCTGGGTGGAGATCTCGGTACGCAGGTTCCACGGCAGGACCAGCACGTAGTCGGGTCGGTCCACCGCCAGCCGTTCCGGCGCGTGGATCGGGATGTGCGTCCCGGGCAGGAACCGGCCCTGCTTGTACGGACTCCGGTCGACCGTGTACGCGAGCAGGTCCGACCGGATACCACAGTGGTTGAGCAGCGTGTTGCCCTTGCCCGGGGCACCGTACCCGACCACCCGCTTGCCCTCGGCCCGCGCCGTGAGCAGGAAGTCGAGCAGGTCACGCTTGATGGTGAAGACCGCCTCGGCGAAGCCCCGGTGCCCGTCGAGCGTGTGCAGCCCCGCCTCGGCCTCCGCCTCCAGCACCGACTTGACGTTGCTGGACGGCTCCCAACCCGGACCCGACGGCTCCCAGCCCGGGCTCTGCGCGGTCGCCGATCGACCCGGCTCGCCCACCACCGCCGTCGACGGCGTCGTCGGCCGGGCGTGCACCCGCAGCGAACCGCCGTGCGACGAGAGTTCCTCGACGTCGGCGACGGCCAGACCGGCGGTGGCCAGCGCCCGCTGCGCGGTGAGCAGCGAGAGGTACTGGTAGTGCTCGTGGTAGATGGTGTCGTACTGCCGCCGCTCGATCAGCCGCAGCAGGTGCGGGAACTCCAGCGTGACCAGCCCGGTCGGCTTCACCAGCGCGGCCAGCCCGGCGGTGAACCCGATCAGGTCCGGCACGTGGGCGTAGACGTTGTTGGCGGCGACCAGGTCGGCGCGGCCGTACCGGGCGGCCAGCTCGGCACCGGTCTCGGCACCCAGGAAGTGCACCTCGGTGCGGATCCCCTTGGCCCGCGCCACCTCGGCGACGTTCGCCGCCGGCTCCACCCCGAGCACCGGGACGCCCCGGGCCACGAAGTGCTGGAGCAGGTAACCGTCGTTGCTGGCCACTTCGGTGACCAGGGCGTCCGGACCGAGTCCGAGGGTGTCGACCATCGTGTCGGCGTACCGCTTGGCGTGCGCGACCCATGAATCGGAATAGGAGGAGAAATAGGCGTAGTCGGAGAAAATGTCCTCTCCCGGCACGTATGCCGGCAGTTGCACGAGCAGGCAACCGGAGCAGATCCGTACGTGCAACGGGTAGAACGTCTCGGCGCTGTCCAGCCGGTCCTCGGGCAGGTAGCTCTCGCACAACGGCGACATGCCCAGGTCCACGAACGTCTCGGTCAATGCCGTGCCACAGAGCCGACATTCCGCAATGGTCATGCCATCCACCCCGATTATTCGCCCACACCGCGCGGCGCCCGCCGGCACGCTTCGGACACGCTAGTTCCGGCTCTTAAGAGCCGGGGTGTTCAGTAAAAAGTCCGACACTACTCGGCCGTGATCACCAGGCCCTCATAAACTCTGCCTTCTCACCCCCGCGGATCCTCGGGAGCTTTGCCGTGCGCGTTCTCGTCACCGGTCATCACGGCTACCTCGGCAGTGTGCTGACTCCACTGCTCCAGACGGCGGGCCACCAGGTCACCGGGCTCGACACCGATCTTTTCGCCGACTGCCTGCTCGGCCCGGCGCCCGCCGAGGTTTCCTCCCTCCGGCTGGACCTGCGCGACGTACGGCCGGAGCACCTTGCCGGCTTCGACGCGGTCTGCCACCTGGCGGCCCTCTGCAACGACCCGATCGGCAACCTCAACCCCGAGTTGACGTACGACGTCAACCACCGCGCCACGGTGCGACTCGCCGAGGCGGCGAAGGCGGCCGGGGTGACCCGGTTCCTCTTCTCCTCCTCGTGCAGCCTCTACGGCGCCGGGCTGGACGACCGCCCGCTGGACGAGAACGCGGGCTTCGCACCGGTCACCCCGTACGGCGAGTCGAAGATTCTCTCCGAGCAGGGCCTGGCCGCGCTCGCCGACGACGACTTCTCCCCGGTCTTCCTGCGCAACGCCACCGCGTACGGCTTCTCGCCCCGGCTGCGCGGCGACCTGGTGGTCAACGACCTGACCGCGAGCGCACTGCTCACCGGTGAGGTCCGGCTCCTCTCCGACGGCACCGCCTGGCGTCCGCTGGTGCACGCCGAGGACATCTGTGCCGCGTTCCTGGCCCTGCTGGAGGCGCCCCGCGAACAGGTGCACGGCAAGGCGTACAACGTCGGGGTCAGCACCGAGAACTACCTGATCCGCGACGTCGCCGAACTGGTCGCCGAGGTGGTCGACGGATCGACCGTCACGTTCGCCGGTGGCGCCTCGGCCGACTCCCGCAACTACCGGGTGAGCTGCGACCTGATCGCCGCCGAGGTGCCCGGCTTCCGGCCCCGCTGGACCGTGCGCAAGGGCATCGAGGAACTGGTCGAGGCGTACCAGCGGCACGGGCTGACGATCGAGGTGTTCCGGGGCGAACGGCACCAGCGGCTGCGCCGGATCCAGGCGCTCCAGGGCGCCGGCCGGCTCGACGCGCAACTGCGCTGGACCGCCGGCGTTCCGGCGTGACCCGCAGCTGCGACGCGTGCGGCACGACCGCGCTCGTCCCGTTCGCCGACCTGGGTGAGATCCCGGTCTTCTGCGGGGTGCACTGGGCCAGCCGCGCCGAGGCGCTCGCCTCCCCGCTGGGCGCGATGGAGCTGGCCTACTGCCCCGAGTGCGCGTACGTGCGCAACCTCGCCTTCGACCCGGCCACACTGGTCTACGACACCACCATGGACACCAACCTGCACCACTCGCCGGCGTTCCAGAGCTTCTCCGCCGAGCTGGTCAAGCACCTGACCCAGCGCTACCCGCTGGCCGGTTCGACGGTGCTGGACATCGGCTGCGGCCAGGGCGAGTTCCTCCGCGAGCTGTGCCACGTGGCGGGTGCCCGGGGCCACGGCTACGACGCGATGTACGCCGGCCCGGTCGGCCCGGACCCGTCCGGCGCGACCTTCCACGCCGGGCACGCACCACTGGACGACAGCACACCGGAGTTCGACTTCGTCACCTCCCGGCACTGGTTCGAGCACCTCGACGACCCGTACGGCTTCCTCGTCCGGCTCCGTGAACTCGCCGGCGACCGGCCCGTACGCGGCTATCTGGAGGTTCCGGACGCCTGTTACGACCTCGCCACCGCCGGCTGGGAGGTGATCTACCCGCACGTCTCGTACTTCGACGCGTACTCGTTGCGCCGGGTGGTCGAGCGGGCCGGCTGGCAGGTGGCCGACACCGGGCCGCTCTTCTCCGGCATGTTCCGGTTCGTGGAGATCGCGGTGAACGTGTCGGCGGGCAGTGGCCCGCGCGATCTGCCCGGTGCGGCCGACCGGGACCGGCAACTGGAGTCGATCGCCGGTTTCGCGGCCCGGCACGCCGCCGAGCGGGAACGCTGGCGGTCCACGATCGACCGGCTGCTCGCCGCCGGTGACCGGCCGGTGCTCTGGGGCGCCGGTTCGCGCGGAGTGCAGTTCCTGCACCTCGCCGACCCGGACGGCCGGCTCGCCGCGGTGGTCGACGTCAACCCGCGTAAATGGGGCAGATACCTGCCGGTGACCGGGCACGAGGTAGGCTCCCCTGCGAGCCTGACCGAGCTGGGCACCCGTGCGGTGATCATCACCAACCCCGCCTACCGGAACGAGATCGGCACCGCGCTCCGCGAGCTCGGCGTCGAGGCCGAACTGATGGTGGCGTGATCGACGGCCACCGGGTCACGTCGACCCTCATCATCACACCAACTTTCATCGACGATCAGCCGACGCTGAGGAGAGTGATGGACGGAGCGCCCCGGGTGAGTCTCGGCGTTCCCCTCTACAACGCCGAGCGGTACCTCGAAGGATGCCTGGACGCGCTGCTCGCCCAGGACTACCAGGACTTCGAGATCATCGTCAGCGACAACGCCTCGACCGACCGGACCTGGGAGATCTGCCAGCGTTACGCCGCCGCCGACCCCCGCTTCCGGCTCTACCAGAACCCGCGAAACTTCGGCGGCCACGTCAACTACGCCCGGGTCGCCCAACTCGCCCGGGGCGAGCTGTTCAAGTGGGTCGCGTACGACGACGTCTGCCTGCCGACCTTCCTGAGCACCTGCGTGGCGGCACTGGACGAGGCGGGGTCGCAGGCCGTGCTCGCCTACCCGCGTACCGTGCTGATCGACGAGGACGGCTCGGAGATCGGCCCGTACGCCGACCGGCTCGACCTGCGCGACCACCGCCCCTGGCGACGGGTTGCCGGGGTGGCCCGCAACATCAACCTCTGCCACGCCCACTTCGGCGTCTTCCGGCTCTCCGCGCTGCGCCGGACCGGGATGATCCGGCCGTTCCTCTCCTCCGACTACACCCTGGTCGCCGAGGTAGCCCGGCTCGGTGAGATCCACGAGGTCGGCCAGCCGCTGTTCCTGCGCCGGATGCACGGGGCCTCCAGCCGACAGGCCAAGGACTCCACCCCCGCCTCCGCCCTCTCCTGGTACGCCCAGGACAACGCCAAGGTCCGGGCACCCCGGCAACGGATGCTGCTGGAGACCCTCCGTACCCTGCTGACCGGGGACGACCCGCTCGGCACCCGAATCAGCTCGGCCTTCGCCTTTCTCGGCGCCTGGTGGGCTCGACGAGTCCGGGTGTTCCTGGGCCGCTGGCGCCGCCGGCTGAGCCGCCGGTCGAGGGCCAGCACGGCCAAGGGAAACGCCTGATGGTCAGCACAACGCCCGACGCGCCGACCGAGTCCCCCCCGGCACCCACCCGCGGCCGGGTACGGTCGGCGATCGGTTGGTCGTACCTGCTCACCGCCGGCCGGGTCGGCTCCTCGATCGTGGTCACGTTCCTGCTCGCGAAGCTGCTCGGGCCGAGCGAGTTCGGGCTGGTGGCGATGGCCACGGTCTTCATCACCATCGCCCAGACGATCATCCAGCAGGGACTGGTCTCGGCGATCGTGCAACGGGACAAGCTCACCCCGGAGCACCTCGACGCCGCCTTCGGCGTCACCCTGCTCGCCGGCCTCGGCGTCGGCGCGCTCACCGCCCTGCTCAGCCCGGTCTGGTCGCTCATCAACAACAGCCCGGACGGGCTCACCGAGGTCTGCCTCGCGCTCTCCCCGCTCGTCCTGCTCCAGGGGCTGTCCATCGTGCCGGAGGCGGTGCTCCGGCGCGAGTTGCAGTTCCGCGCGGTTGCCATCCGTACCCTGTTGGCCGCCGCGATCAGCGGCATCGTCGGCATCTCGCTCGCCCTGGCCGGCGCCGGCATCTGGGCCTTGGTGGCGCAGCAGCTGACCACCTCGGTGGTCAGCCTGATCGTGCTCTGGACGGTCTGCCCGTGGCGGCCGAGCCGGCGCCCCCGGCTCGGCGCCATCCGCGACCTCTGGGCCTTCTCCGCGCACTCGGCGAACGCCGGGCTCGGCCTCATGCTCAGCTCCCGGGCCGACATCATCTTCACCGGCATCTTCTTCGGCCCGGCCGCCACCGGCATCTACCGGTTCGCCGCCCGGCTGCCGGACATGCTGGTCGACGTCACCGTCCGGTCGCTGCAACAGGTGGCGCTCCCGTCGCTGTCCCGCCTCCAGGACGAGAAGGCCGCCTTCGCCGTCCACCTCACCAAACTGCAACACCTCGGCGCGATCGCCGGGCTGCCGATACTGGGTGTGCTCACCGCCACCGCGAGCCCGCTGGTCGGCTTCCTCGGCCCCCAGTGGGAGGGCACCGAGATCCCGCTGCGGCTGCTCTGCCTGTTCGGCGCGATCAACGTGTACGGCGTCCTGCTCGGCCCGGCACTGCAGGCCATCGGGCAGCCGGCCAAGCTCGCCGCGATCCTCTGGGCCCGGGGCATCCTCGGGGTGGCGACCCTGGCCGCGGTCGGCACCCTGCTCAACGGGGAGTCCGACGTGACCGAGGCGAGTGCGGTCGCGATCGCCGGGATCGGCATGCAACTGGCGGTCAACGCCGTCTCCATCTGGGTCACCGTCCGTCGGGCGATCGGCGCCTCGGTGATCCGGTTCCTCGTACCCACCCTGCCGGCGCTGCTTGCGGCGGCCGGAGCCGCGCTGACCCCGCTGGTCACCGACCGGATCGGCGTCAACGACCTGCACCCGCTGCTCGGTGTGGTCGTCCTCGGCTCCGCCGCCGGCCTGGTAGCCGCCGCCCTCCTGCTCGCCACCGACTCCCGCACCCGCCGCCTCATCCGCACCCGCCTCCGCCCCTGACCCCTCGCCCTCCCTCCCTCTCGGGAGGCGCCTCTTGTAGAGAAAGAGTGGCAATCCGGGGGCGGCAAGGCACTCTTTCTCTACAAGAGGCACGTTCTCTGCATGTTTGGTGGGGCGGCGGGTTGAGGCGCTGCCGGTGCGGGAGCGGGTTGGGGTGGACGAGCACTGGCGGGTGGCGCACGCGTACGCGACGGCGCTGCCGGGCTGGCTGGCGCTGGTGCCCCGCCGGCACGTGACCACGATCGCCGGCCTCACCGACGCGGAGGCGGCGAGCCTCGGTACGTGGCAGGTCCGGCTCTCCCGTGCCCTGCACGCGGTCACCGGTTGCGCGAAGACCTATGTGGTCCAGTTCGCCGAGGCCGAGGGGTTCGCCCACGTGCACTTCCACGTGGTGCCCCGGATGGCCGACCTGCCGGTGCCGCAGCGCGGGCCCGGAGTGTTCCAACTGCTGACCGCCGCCGAGGGCGATCGGGTCGGCGCCGAACGGATGGACGAGCTGGCCGAGGAGCTGGCCCGACACCTGCGGGGCGGGTGAGGGAAGCGACGCGAGGGGCCCCTCCGCCGTGTCGGAGGGGCCCCTCGACTGTCGATCTCGCGGGTGACTACGCGGGGCGGAAGACGATCGCCTGACCGTTGACCAGGATCGGCTGGTTGTACGAGTGCTGCACGGCGGTCGTACCGGCCGGGTTCTCGATCCCGACGGTCGCGCCACCACCCAGTTCGGCCGGTTTTGTCGTTGCCATGTCGGCGTAGTGGAACGCGATCTCACCGTTGGGCGAAAGCACCGCCGCGAACGTGACCCGGGCCGACGACGACCCGTACATGCCGATGTTGCGCCACTCGACGACGAGTCTGCGATCCGCGCCCGTACCGATGGTGGCGGTCCGGATCGTGCTGTCCGCGCGGAGCACCAGATCGTCCCAGAACGGGTACAGCGCCGCGTTCGGCACCGCCACGGTGGGCACCGCCGTGTTCTCCGGTTGGGCACTGCTCTGGTTGACGAAGGAGAGGAACCCGTTGCTGGAGACCCAGGCCGAGTTGTACGTCTGCCCGTAGAACGGGAAGGCGAACGGCAGGCTGATCTCGCCCACCGCGTCGTCACCGGTCAACGGCAACAGGGTGCCCTCCGCCGGGACGAACGCCCGGGTCTCGGTCGACCTGGTGTAGCCGCCGTCACCGCCCGGCGGCGGCTCCTCCGGCGGCGGCGGCGCGGTCAGGCTCAGGTTGACCGTGTGCGTGCTGCCGGCGACCACGGTCACCGAACCCGATCCGGTCCGGTCACCGCTGGCGGTGCCGGCAACGGTGTACGTGCCGGGCGTGACCCCGGTCAGCGTGTACGTGCCGTTCGCCGCCGTGGTGGCCGTCCGGCCGCCCGGTGACAGGGTGACCGTCGCACCCGCCACGGCCGCACCATCGGCCGCCGCGGTCACCGTACCGGTGACGGTGCCCGTGGTCGGGGGCTCCGGCTCCGGCGGCGGGCCACCGCTCGGCGGGGTGAAGATGACCGCCTTGCCGTTGGCGAGCAGCGGCTGGTTGATGCCGTACTGGACGGCGACCGTGCCGGCGGCGTTCTCGATGCCGACGGTGGCACCACCGCCCAGTTCGAGTGGCTTGGTGGTGGCCAGGTCGGCGTAGTTGAAGGTGATCTGGCCGGTCTCGGAGATGAGCGCCTCGAAGGTCACCCGCGCCGACGACGACCCGTACATGCCGTTGTTGCGCCACTCGACCACGAACTGGCGGTTCGGTGCGGTGCCGACGACGCCGGTACGCACGCTGGAGTCGGACCGCGCGAACAGGTCGTCCCAGAACGGGTAGATCGAGGCGTTGGGTACGCCCGGTTCCGGGATCGGGGAGTTGATGCCCCGGGGCGACGGTCCGGGGTCGGTGAACGAGATCTTGCCGTTCACGTCGACCCACGCGCTGGTGTAGCTCTGCCCGTAGAACGGGATCGGGAACGGGAGCGTGACCTGGGTGACCGCCTCGTCCCCGGTCAGCGGCAGCACCGCGCCGTCGACCGGTACGAACGTCCGGCCGGTGGCGGTGGTGCAGGTGTAGCCGAAGGTGTCGCCGCAGTCCCCGCCGCCGTAGTCGGCCGTGTAGGTCGCGGTGTAGGTGGTGTCGGTCGCCGGTGCGGTCACCACGTGCGTCCGGGCCCCGTTGTCCGACCAGCGGTCGAACTCGAACGTCGAGGCGCCGACCGCCTGCGGCGACGGTGCGCTCACCGTGTTCGTCGAGCCGACGATGACCTGCCGGGTCGCCGGGGTGGTGACGTCCGCGCCGTTGACGTTCAGGGTCAGCCCGCTGGGGCTGCTGGCCAGGTTGAGATTGACCGTACGCGGGTCGAGGCGGATCGTCGTGCTCCCGCTCAGCCCGCCGCTGTCGGTCGCGGTGAGGGTCAGTTCCAGGTACGACGGGAACTCGTGATCCGGCGCGGTGAAGGAGCCGGACGCCACGCCGGTGAGGTTCTGCACCGGGTGGGTGTGGCAGTTGTCGGCCGCGTAGCAGTGCCGGTTGATCAGCTCCCAGTGCAGCGCCGCCGGCCCGAGGTTGCCCTCCTGCGGGTCGCTGGCGTGCCCGGAGAAGGTGACGGTCTGCCCCACCTGCCAGTTGAGCGAGGTGGCGGGTGTGTCGATCACCGGCACCGGCGCGTTGGTGCCGACCCGGATCTGCACCGTCTCGATGTCGCTGGAGCCGCCGATGTCGGAGACCCGCAACCGCGCCGTGTACGTACCCACGCTGGTGTACGTGAAGCTGGCCGTGGCACCGGTCGCGTCGAAGGTGCCGTCGTTGGTGAAGTCCCACTGGTAGCCGAGGATGTCACCGGGGTCGGAGTCGGTCGAGCCGGTGGCGTCGAAGTTCACCCGCAGCGGCGCGTTGCCGGAGACCGGGGTGGCGGCGATCGCCGCGACCGGCGCCTGGTTGCCCGAGCTGTAGTGGAACCGGCGGACCGTGCCGCCGGTCAGGTCGACGTAGTAGAGGTCCTGGTCCGGCCCGACCTCCAGGTCGACGGGGCCGGAGACGGTGTTCGAGAACGGGATGATGCTGGCCGGGTCGGGCTCCCCGTTGGCGCCGGCCCGCATGGCCCAGATGCACTCGCGGGAGTAGTCGGCGAAGAAGAGCGCACCGGCGTACGACGCCGGGTAGTTGCCGCCGGTGGCCGGGTAGAAGGCGACGCCGGACGGGGACGAGCCACCGGTCGGGCAGCCGTCATCGGGCGCCACCACCTGGCTGTGCGCGTACGTGTAGTACGGCGGGGTGACGGTGCCGGTGGGTGCGCTGTAGAGGCTTTCGCAGAGGTTGAGGTTGGCCGAGTTGTAGCCGCTCTGCGTCCCGTTCCCCTCGTAGCAGGGCCAGCCGTAGTTGCGCAGCGGTCCGGCGGCCGGGTTGGGGATCCGGTTGATCTCCTCCCAGGTACGCCAGCCGACGTCGCCGATCCAGACGTCGCTGGTGCCGGGCCGGAACGTCCACCGGGTGGGGTTGCGCAGCCCGTGGGCCAGGATCCGCCGGTTGTTCGGATCGGGGCTGTTGGCCAGCGGGTTGTCCGGCATCGCCGCCCCGGTCGCCGGGTTGACCCGGATCAGGGTGCCGGAGAGCCCGGTCGGGTCGCCGGAGGTGCGGATGTCCTGGGAGCGCAGTGCGCCGCCCTCGCTGGTAGGCGGGGTCTGCGCTCCGCCGGCCGGTGCGGGCGGGTCACCGCACGGGTTGGTCGGGTTGCCGGCCTGGCCGTAGTCGGTGAAGGTGGCCGAGGCCCCCTCGCCGCCGGTGACGTAGAGCGCGCCGTCCGGGCCGAAGTTGAGGTCGCCGATCGAGTGCGACTCGATCTGCTGGCACCAGTCGTGCAGCAGCACCTGCTCGGTGCCGGTCATCACGTTGCCGTTGGCCTGGAGCCGGGAGACCCGGGCGCTGGAGGCACAGTTGCCGGTGACCGTGCAGGTGTCGTGGTACGTCGGGGCGCTGCCGCCGATCACGCCGTCGTAGCTGTAGCTGACGTAGACGTACGGGTCGGCCGGGAAGTTCGGCGGCAGGGCCAGACCGATCAGGCCGAAGTCCTCGTAGTCGTAGACGTTCGTGCGCAGGTCGGCGAAGACCGTGGCGGTGGTGTCGGAGGTGCTGTCGTAGACCTTGATCTGTCCGTTCTTCTGGGCGATGAACACCCGTCCGTCCGGTGAGAAGACCACTTTGGTCGGTCGGGTCAGCCCGGTGAAGACCACCTGCTCGGTGAAGCCGGGCGGGATGGCCACAGCCGGCTTTTCGGCTTTGAGTAGCAGTCCGGTAACCAAGGGTAAACTCAAGGCCAGCGCTAACACCATTGACAGTGCGCGCCGGAATAACTTCGGCATCGCTGTTCTCCTAATCTCACCGCACGGCACCCGGAGTGCCTGCGGAAACAACCGGCGTACACCGAATCAGCGCGTGGGGGTGTCGCCGTCAGGCTGTCAGTCGGAGACGGTTTTTCGTCCCCCTGTGCGGCCTCGAATTGGCGCCCGGTCAGCCGAACCGCATCGTCCGATCGACCCGCACGAAAGACTGCTCCACTCCGGACCGGGCCACTATATCGACAACGGCGGGCAGCACTGTCCTAAGCGGACGGTCAGGTTCCGACCCCCCACATCGTCGCGCATCACTCACCGTGTTGTTGCTGGCGCACATACGTGATTTCCGGGTTCTCCAGCCCGGAGGTTTCCGAAACTTCGGATCTCTCCGGCCCACCCATCCCGACGAATCGTCCTCGCCCACCTGCTAACCGCCGAAATGGTGCTGTCCCAGAATTACCGGAGCGAATCAAGAAGGGCTGTCAGTTCGCCGACCACCAAGGGCAGCCAACCGGTTCGACTCGACGAACGGTCAGCTGCCCTGGTCGGCCGATCAACCATCGCCGGCCGAGGATCCGATCAGGCGACCGGGCGGAACACGACGGCCGTACCGTTGGCCAGCGTCGGCTGGTCGAACGAGTGCTGGACCGCCGCCGTACCGGCCGGATTCTCGATTCCCACGGTCGCACCGCCACCCAGCTCGGCCGGCTTCGTGCCGGCGAGATCCGCGTAGTTGAACGCGATCTCACCATCCACCGAGAGCACGGCCTCCACCGTGATCCGGGCCGAGGCCGACCCGTACATCCCGACGTTGCGCCACTCCAGCACGAACTTCCGGTCGGCGCCGGTGCCGATGTCCGCGGTCCGGATCGTGGTGTCGGCCCGGATCACCAGGTCGTCCCAGAACGGGTACAGCGCCGCGTTCGGCACCGCCGCGTCCGGCACGGCCGTGTTGACCGGCTGCGGGCCGCTCGGATCGGCGAAGGAGAGGAACCCGTTGCTGGACACCCAGGCCGAGCTGTACGGCTGACCGTAGAAGGTGAACGGGAACGGCAGCGTCACCTGGGCCACCGCGTCGTCACCGGTCAACGGCACCAGCCCGCCCTCGGCCGGCACGAACGATCGGGTCTCGGTCGACTTCGCGTAACCGACCTCTTCGCCGCCCAGCAGGGTGAGGGCGAGGTTGGCGGTGTGCGTACCGCCGGCGGTGACGGTGACCTGGGTCGAGCCGCCGAGCACCCCACCCAGGGCCGTACCGGAGACGGTGTAGCTACCCGGCGTCACCGCGGCCAGGCTGTAGGAGCCGTCCAGCCCGGTGGTCGCCGTCCGCCCGCCGGGCGTGAGGGTGACCGTCGCACCGGCCACCGGCAGGCCGGTGCCGAGCGCCGTCACCACGCCACCGAGGGTGCCGGTGGTCGGGGGCGGGGTACCACCCGGCGGGGTGAAGACCACCGAGGTGCCGTTGCGCAGCACCGGCTGGTTGGTGGAGTGGCTCAGGGCCACCGCACCGGCGCCGTCCTCGATCGCGACGGTCGCCGAGTCACCCTGCTCCCGCCCGTTCGCGGCCAGGTCGGCGTAGCTGAAGGTGATCTCACCCTGCTCGCTGAGCACCGCCTCGAACGTGACCCGGGCCGAGGAGGAGCCGTACAGGCCGCTGTTGCGCCACTCGACCACGAACCGCCGGTTCGGCGCCGTACCGAGCACCTCGGTACGCACGGTCGAGTCCGCCCGCTGCACCAGGTCGTCCCAGAACGGGTAGATCGCCGCGTTCGGAAGTTCGGCACCCGGCACCGGTGCGTTCACCGGAGCCGCCGACGTCGGGTCGGTGAAGGAGAGGAAGCCGTTGGTCGAGACCCAGGCGGTGCCGTGCGTCTGCCCGTACAGCGGGAAGCCGAACGGCAGGTTGACCTGGGCGACGCCCTCGTCACCGGTGAGCGGGAGCACCGCGTCGTCGGCCGGCTCGAACGGCCGGCTGGTGGTCGTGGTGCAGGTGTAGCCGAAGCTGTCGGTGCAACCCTGGGCGCTCGTGTACGACGCCGTGTAGGTGCTCGCGGTGGCCGGCGCGGTGATCACGTGCGTCGCCGCCCCGCCGTCGGACCAGCTCGCGAACGTGTGCGTCTGCGAGTTGGCGCTCTGCGGGCTGGGCGCGCTGACCGTGTTCGTCGAGCCGACGATCACCGTACGGGTGAACGGGGTGGTCCCGGCCGTCGCCCCGACGCTGAGCTGGAGCCCGGCCGGGGCGCTGGCGAAGGTCAGGTCCACCGTCTGCGGGTCGAGCCGGCGGACCACGGTGTCGGTCAGCCCGCTGGCGTCCGTGGCGGTCAGCTCCAGCTCCAGGTACGACGGGTACTCGTGGTCCGGCGCGACGAACGAGCCGGACGTCACCCCGGTCCACTCCTGGATCTGGTGGGTGTGGCAGTTGCCCACCGACTCGCAGTGCTCCATCCGCAGCCGCCAACTGAGCCCCGCCGCCGGCACCGAGCCCTGCTGCGGGTCGGTGGCGTGGCCGGCGAAGCTGAGCGTGTCGCCCACCTTCCAGGTGGTCCCGGCGGTCGGCGAGTCCAGCACCGCGGTCGGTGCGCTGTTGCCCGACTGGATCGTCACGGTCGTGCTGGCCGAGACGCCCAGCGTGTCGGTGACGGTCAGCCGCGCGGTGTGGGTGCCGGATCCGGTGTAGGTGAAGCTGGCGGTCGCGGTGGTCGCGTCGACCGTGCCGTCGTCGGTGAAGTCCCACCGGTAGGTCAGCCGGCCCTCGTCCGCCGGGTCCGGGTCGGTGGAGCCGGTGCCGTCGAAGGTGACCGCCAGCGGGGCGGTGCCCGAGGTGGGCGTCGCGTCGATCACCGCGGTCGGCGGCTGGTTACCGGGGAAGTAGCGGATCCGGCGGACCGTACCGCCGCCCAGGTCGACGTAGTAGAGCTCGTCGCCCGGACCGATCGCCAGGTCGGTCGGGTTCGACGCGGCCTGGCCGAACGCCTCGATGTTGGTCGGGCTGGGCAGCCCGCCCGGGGTGCTCGGCCGCATCGCGAAGATGCAGTTGCGCGAGTAGTCGGCGAAGAAGAGCGCACCGGCGTACGACGCCGGGTAGTTGCCGCCGCTGGTCGGGTAGAACGCGAGGCCGGAGATGGCGTCGCCACCGGCGGCGCAGTTCTCCCCCGGCACCACGGCCGCGCTGTGGTTGTACGTGTAGTAGGGCGCGGTCTGGCCGGCGCCGGCGTAGAGCGTCTCGCAGAGGGTCAGGTTGGCGTTGTCGTAGCTCGACATCCGGGCGGCGCCCTCGTAGCAGGGCCAGCCGAAGTTGGTCACCCCGCTGGTCGGGTTGCTCAGCCGGTCGACCTCCTCCCACTGGTTCCAGCCGACGTCGCCGAGCCACACCTCGTTGGTGCCGGGACGCATGGTGAACCGGAACGGGTTGCGGATCCCCTGGCCGACGATCCGGCGGGCGTTCAGGTCGGGCGAGGTGATCAGCGGGTTGCCCGCGGCGGCGGCACCGGTGGCCGGGTCGAGCCGGATCACCGTGCCGTCTAGGCCGGTCGGGTCGCTGGCGGTGCGTACGTCCTGGGCGCGCAGCGCGCCG
Organism: Micromonospora sp. NPDC049529; assembly: GCF_055586685.1. Taxonomy (NCBI): domain Bacteria; kingdom Bacillati; phylum Actinomycetota; class Actinomycetes; order Micromonosporales; family Micromonosporaceae; genus Micromonospora; species Micromonospora sp. NPDC049529. Next base: position 57,294 of record NZ_JBVJHT010000010.1, on the reverse strand, counting down.
CCCTGGGCGTTCGGCGGGGTCATCGTTCCGCCCGGCGGGTCACCGCACGGGTTGGCCGGGTTGCCGAGCTGGCCGTAGTCGGTGGCACTGAAGCTGGCGCCGTCACCCGCGCTGGCGTACAGCATGCCGTCGGCGCCGAAGCGCAGGTCGCCGACCGAGTGGCTGGGGTACTGCTGGCACCAGTCGTGGATCAGCACCTGCTCGGCGCCGGTCATCACGTTGCCGTTGGCCTGGAGCCGGGAGAGCCGGCCGGTGACGATGCACTGGCCGTTGTTGGCGTCGCCGCAGGTGTCGTTCCAGACCGGAGCGGTCTGGCCGGGCGGCGCGTCGTAGGTGTAGAGCACGTACACCCACGGGGTGGTCGGGAAGTCCGGCGGCAGCGCCAGGCCGAGCAGTCCCCGGTCCCACTGGTTGTGCACGTTGGTGGAGAGGTCGGCGAAGATGGTGGCGGTCGTGTCGGCCAGGTCGTCGAAGACCTTGATCCGCCCACCCTTCTCCGCCACGAAGATCCGCCCGTCGGAGGCGAACTCGATGTTGGTGGGCTGATTGAGCCCACTGAAGACGATCTGTTCCTGGAACCCGCTGGGCAGCGTGACCGCCTCCGCCGCGGTTGCCCGCAACGGTGCCAGCACACTGCCCAGCAGGGCCCCCACCAGGGCCAGTCGCATGACTCGACGCAGACGCGTCATCGCACCCCTCCCCACACCCCCACCGGAGTACGCGGGCCGCGTACCGCGTGCGATCGATCGGTGCCAGCCGAGCGACCGCAGGCACAGGGTAGCCATCTCATCAACATTTACAAATGCCCTCTCTGACTCCCGACTCAGTCCGACTGACCGGCGCTTTCGCCCCGGTGGGCGTTTCAGCAGGCCGGCCCGGAATCGGCAGCGGTGGCTGTCCACGACCCAACCCATACGTACTGATGAAGTCCGGATGAACGCATGAAAGAGCAATCGGCCGATCGGCCTCCGCCTTGTAATTAAGTCGACATCACTCGCGAATCGCCGCTGCTTGCCCATCCCCCGCCGATAGGGAAATGTTTCGGTAGAACAATGTCCCGGTACCCGGGGGCCCTCCGGTCGTGGCGTCCACACGCCACGGCCGTCCATCGGAAACCTCGTCCGAGCTGCGCGGATCGGAGTCGGGTATGGCCAGCCCACGTCCACATGTCGTCATCGTGGTGGTCAACCTGCCCGTCGAACGGGACCGCCGGGTGATCCGGGAGTGCCTGGCGCTGGAAGCCGCCGGCTACCGGGTCACCGTCATCTGCCCGCGTGGCCCGGGGCGGTTGACCCACCTGCCCGGATCGGCGGGCACCGCGATCCGCTCGTTCCCCCAGCCGCTGGCCGGCTCCGGGGTGCTCTCCTTCGCCGCCGAGTTCGCCTGGGCCCTGATCGCGGTCACCACCCGACTGCTCGGGATCATGCTGCGCGGCCGGGTCGACGCCGTACAGGCGTGCAACCCGCCGGACGTGTTCTGGCCGGTCGCCCTGCTGATGCGGGCACTCGGCCGACCTTTCGTCTTCGACCACCACGACCTGAGCCCCGAGTTGTACGAGTGCAAGCCGGGTCCGCACCGGCCGGCCGTACTGCGCATCCTGCGCCTGTTCGAGAAGCTCTCCTGGCGCTGCGCCTCGGCCGTGGTCTCCACGAACGAGTCGTACCGGGAGCTGGCCATCGGGCGGGGCGGCTGCGATCCGGAACGGGTGGTCGTGGTCCGCAATGGCCCCACCCTCGCGGAGGTGGGTGCGACCGGCGCCACGGATCCGGCGACCGCCACGCCGAACCGGCACACCATTGTCTACCTCGGTGTCATCAATCCGCAGGACCATGTCGACGCGGCCGTACTGGCGGCCGAACGGCTGGTCGGACTGCGGGGCGGCGAGGACTGGCAGCTGGTGGTGGCCGGCGACGGCGACAGTTTGCCCGAGTTGCGCCACTTGGTCAATCAGCGCGGAATATCCGATGTGGTGCGGTTCACCGGTTGGCTGGAGGCCGACGAGGTCGACACGCTCCTGCGGTCGGCTTCGATCGCCATTCAGCCGGACCCACCGACCCGAATGGCTGAATTGTCGACGATGGCGAAAACCGTGGAGTACGTTGCCCGCGGCCTACCGGTGGTCGCGGTGGACCTGCTGGAGACCCGGCGCACCGCCGAGGACGCGGCCAGCTACGTACCGACCGGCTCGCCGGACGAACTCGCCAAAGCCCTTGACCAGTTGCTCGGCGACGATGCCGCCCGCGCCGCGATGAGCGTGGTGGCCCGGCGCCGGTTCACCGAGCAGCTAGCCTGGGACCACCAGGCGAAGGCGTACATCCGACTCTGGGATCAACTGCTTCGGCGTAATCCATCGGGTTACAACTCGGTTTCGCCCGAAACCGGGACGGATGCTACACGCCGGACCGGGCCCCAACATGGTACGAAAGAGGCGGTCCCGTGAGTTCGGGACAACCTCGCCTTCTCCCTGACGCATCCGTTCGCGCACCCAAAGGGGTCGATCGATGGACCTTCTCGACCTGCTGAAACTCATGTTTCGGCGATGGTATGTCACGACCCCGGTCGTGGTCCTGACCCTCGCGGCTGCGTTCACGCTCAGCGTCGTGATCCAACCCGAATACAAGACCTCGGCGGCGGTGCTGCTGGTCCCGCCGACCACCAGCCCGGCTGCTCCCGCGCCGAACGCCAGCCCCCAACCGGGCAACCCGTGGCTGCGCGTCGGCGAGAACGCGATGGCCCAGGCCGTCCAGATCTCGGTCTCCGCGCACGAGGCGCGCACCAAGGTCGAGGCGGCCGGCGGCAACACCGAGTACGAGGTCGGGCTGGTCAACCGCAGTCCCATCCTGACCATCGACGTGACCGCCGCCAGCCACGGTGAGGCGCTGGCCACCGTCACCTCGGTGACCAAGCTGATCGGCGAGGAGGTCGCCGGCAAGCAGGCCGAGTACAAGCCGAAGGCCGGCGAGCAGATCACCACCCAGGTGCTCGACCCGGGCCTGAACATCGTCCAGTCCCGGTCCAACGTGCTCCGCGCCCAGATCGTGGTGATCGCGATCGGCCTGCTGCTCGCCGCCGCGGCGGCCGTCGGCTACGACGCGATCGTCCGCCGGCGCAACCGGGCCCGGCTCGCCGACCGGCACGGCGCGCGGCCCTCGATGGCCTGGAACGCGGGACAGGCGACCGTCGGTGCCGCCCGACGCCCGAGCCCCGGGCCGAAGGGAAGCGTCGACTCCGACGCCACCCAGGTGGTGGGCAACTTCGGTGCACCTATCCCCACTCCCAGCTCGGGCACCGGCGACCGGTCGGGCGGGTCGGCGCCGCAGATCTCGGCGGACTTCGTCCGCGCACCGCAGTCCGACGACACGATCCTGCTCACAGCGGTCCGCCGTCCCGCCGACGACACGGGCAAATAACCACGCCCCGATGACGTACCGACGGAGCGGATGACGTGCCCACGTACCTTTCCTCGCGACGATCCGCCACGGTGTACGACGGGGTCACTCCCGGCGTACGCCACTTCCCGGACGCCACCGCCGTCCTGATCACCTCGGTCCTGCTCGCGTACCTGCTGCCCGCCCGGCTGATCTTCCCGCCGCTGACGACGCTCGGCCGACCGGGCGTGATCATCGGGTTCTTCCTGATCGTCTGGTGGGGCCTGACCCGACTGCACCCCAACCTGGTCACCCGTGGCCAGCAGCCGATGCGCTGGGCGCTGGCGGTCTACCTGTCCACCATGGGCGTGTCGTACATCGCGGGCGAGGCCCGGGGCATGTCGGTGCTGGAGGCGAACAGCGCCGACCGGACCATCCTGATGGCGCTGGCCGGGGCCGGCGTGCTGCTCGCGGCGGCCGACGGGGTGCTCACCCGGGAACGGGTCGACCACGTGCTCCGGGCGCTGGCCTGGGGTTCGACGGTGATGGCGCTGTTCGCGCTGGCCCAGTTCATCCTCCGGGTGGACTTCACCACCTACCTCAAACTGCCGCCGCTGCTGACCTTCCAGAAGGACCTGATCGGCTTCGACGCCCGGGGCGGCGGCGGGCTGGTCCGGGTCGCCGGCACCGCCGGGCACTACATCGAGTTCAGCGTGCTGATGGTGATCGGCCTCGTGGTCGCGATCCACTACGCCCGCTTCTCGGACACCCGACGCGGGCGGCAGATCTACGGCACCCTGGCCATGATCCAGGCGGCGGTCATCCCGATCTCGCTCTCCCGTACCGGGGTGCTCGCGCTGGCCGCCGCGATCCTGCTGTTCATCCTGGTCTGGCCGCTGCGGACCACTTTCAACGTACTGGTGATCGGGTTCTTCCTGGCCGCGCTGATCCAGGTCGGCAAACCAGGCCTGCTGGCCACCCTGCGGGCGCTGCTGTTCGCCGGGGAGAACGACCCGAGCGTGCAGGGCCGGCTGGAGGACTACGCCTACGTCGCGCCGTACATCAAGGAACGGCTCTGGTTCGGTCGGGGGGTCGGCACCTGGTTGCCCGAGCTCTACCAGTTGCTCGACAACCAGTGGCTGGTCACGCTGGTCAGCACCGGTGTGGTCGGGGTGGCCGGGTTGGCGATCTTCTTCCTGGTCGGCATCGTGGTCGCCGGCCGGGTCCGCCGGTTCGCCGCCAGCGAGCGGGACCGGGACCTGGCGGCAGTGCTGGCGGTGACGATCGGGGTGGCGGCGGTCTCCGCGTTCACCTTCGACGCGCTCTACTTCACCACCTACTTCATCACGGTGCATCTGCTGCTCGGCCTGGCCGGGGCGTTGTGGCGGCTGACCCGGGCGGAACGCATCAACTCCAGCGGGGCGTCATGACCGAGCGAACCACCGAGGTGTACGCGTGACAGGTATCGACATTCTCATGATCACGTACGACCGGCCGGAGTACGTCCGACTCTCGCTGCCGCACCTGCTCGGCACCTGCCCGCCGGACGCGCGGGTCTGGCTCTGGCACAACGGCACCGACCGGGCCACCCTCGCCGCGGTCGAGGAGTTCCGCGACCACCCTCGGGTGCACCGGTTCCACCACAGCGAGGTCAACGCCGGCCTGCGCGAACCCACCAACTGGCTCTGGCGGGAGGCGACCGGCGACTACCTGAGCAAGGTGGACGACGACTGCCTGCCGGACCCGAGCTGGCTCTCGGTGCTGCGCCAGGCGCACGACGACGTACCCCGGTTCGGGGTGATCGGCACCTGGCGGTTCCCGGACGAGGACGTGGACGACGACCTGGTCGCCGCGAAGCTGGCCGACTATCCGGGCGGGCACCGGCTGCTGCGCAACCACTGGGTGCAGGGCAGCGGCTACCTGCTCAAGCGCGAAGTGGTCCGCCAGGTGGGCGCACTGGACGAGCAGGACACCTTCACCACCTGGTGTCTGCGCGCGGCCCGGCTCGGCTGGATCAACGGCTGGTACCACCCGTTCCTGCCCGAGGACCACATGGACGACCCACGCAGCCCGAACACCATCTATGTGACCGACGAGGACTTCATGGCCCGCCGCCCGCTGTCGGCGAAGCGGACCGGGGTCACCACCGTCGCCGAGTGGACCGAACAGATGCGGCACTCGGCCCGGGTGGTCCAGGCCGCCTCGCTGGACCTGCGAGAATACCAGGGCTGGCGCAAACGCCGGCGTACGGTCACCCGCCGGATCCGGCTCGCCCTGACCGGACGGGCTCCCTGGTGACCAGCGTCGTTATCGCCGCCCACAACGAGGCGGCGGTGCTTCCCCGGTGCCTACACCGGCTGCTCGACGGCGCCGAGCCGGGCGAGTTCGAGGTGCTCGTGGTCGCCAACGGCTGCACCGACGCGACCGCCGAGGTGGCCCGCGCGGTTCCCGGCGTACAGGTGCTCGAACTGCCCGAGGCGTCCAAGTCGGCGGCGTTGAACGCGGGCGACGAGGCCGCCACCCGGTTTCCCCGGATCTACCTCGACGCGGACATCGAACTCTCCGCGGCCGGTGCCCGGACCCTCGCCTCGGCGGTCACCGCCGGGGGCCCGCTGCTCGCCGCCGCACCGAGCCGGCGGCTGGACGTCGCCGGCCGCCCGCTGGCGGTACGCGCCTACTACGCGGTCAACTCCCGGCTGCCCGCCTTCCGGGACGCGCTCTTCGGTCGCGGCGCCATCGTGCTCTCCGCCGCCGGTCGGGCCCGCTTCGACCGGTTCCCCGGCCTGATCGCCGACGACCTCTTCCTGGACTCGCTGTTCGAGGTGGGCGAGAAACGGGAGATCGAAACGGTGACCACGGTGGTTGCCACCCCCCGGCGCACCGGTGACCTGCTCCGCCGGCTCGGTCGGGTCCGGGCCGGCAACGCCGCGATGCGGGCCACCGACACCGGGGTACGCCGGGCCCGCCGCGCCTCCTGGCTGGTCGACGTGGTGCTGCCCCGACCGTGGCTGCTGCCGGCCGGGGTCTGTTACGCGGCGCTCACCGTGCTGGCCGGGATCGCCGCCCGGCGGACCGCGACACAACAGGGCTGGGGTCGGGACGAGTCCAGCCGCAGCCCGGCGGAAGGGGCTTCCCGATGAGCCCGGCGGTCAGCGTCGTCATCGTCTCCTACCAGACCCGTGACCTGATCCGGCGGGCCCTGGCCACCCTGCGTACGGCGAGCCCGTCCGGGTCGTACGAGGTGATCGTGGTCGACAACGCCTCCACCGACGGCTCGGCGGACGCGGTCGAGGCGGAGTTCCCCGAGGCCCGGGTGGTCCGGCTGGCTCGCAACGTCGGCTTCGGCCGGGCGGTGAACGTCGGCGCGTCCCGTGCCCGGGGCACCTGGATCCTGCTGATGAACCCGGACACCGAACCGGTCGGCGACGTCATCGGCGAGTTCGTCGCGTACGCCCGCGCGCACCCGGAGCACCGGGTCTACACCGGCCGTACGCTGCACGCCGACCACACCGACGACGGGCGGTCGGCATTCGCCCTGCCCTCGCTCTGGGGGTACGTCTGCTTCGCCACCGGCCTGTCCACCGTGTTCCGCCGGTCCCGGCTGTTCAACCCGGAGGAACTGCCCGGCCTGGACCGCTCGGTGCCGGCGCCGGTCCCGGCGGCGTCCGGCTGCCTGCTGCTCTTGCAGCGGTCGCTCTTCGCCGAGTTGGGCGGGTTCCTGCCGGACTACTTCATGTACAGCGAGGACATCGACCTGTGCCACCGGGCCACCCAACTCGGGGCGTCCCCGGTGCTGGTGCCCGGGGCGCGGGTGGTGCACGTCGGCGGGGCGTCCTCGACCGGTGTCGGCAAGCGGATCATGCTGCTCCGGGGCAAGGCCACCTACCTGCGGCTGCGCTGGCCCCGGCGACGGGCGGGCGCCGGACTGGCGCTGCTCGCGACCGGCGTGGCGGTTCGCGCCACCGGTGCCCGGCTCACCGGCCGGGCCGGTTACTGGCGGGAGGTCTGGGCGCAGCGGCGTACCTGGCTGGCCGGTTGGCCACCGGGGACGGAACTGCCGGCGGTGGAGGTCGTCGAGCCGGATTCGGCTCAGGGGGTCTGATCGGTCGGGCGCAGCCCCGCCGGCCGCTCGCCGAACGCCGCCACCGTACGGTCGGCGTACGCGCTGGCGTCGCCGTACGTCACCGGGCCGTCCCAGGTGGACGGTAGCGGCACCGGCACGGCGGGGTTGACCCGGTGGACCACCTCGTCGAGCACGGTCTCGGCGTCGCCGACCCAGAGGTGCTTGGCACCGGGTACGCCGACCACCTCGGCCTGCGGGATGGCCGCGAACCGGTGGCGGGCCTCGTCCGGGCGCAGGTAGTCGTCGAACTCGGGGACCAACGCGGTGACCGGCTTACCGGACTCGGCCCAGACGGCCAGGTCCTCGGGTGTGGCGGAGCGCAGCGGCGGGGAGAGCAGGATCGCCCCGGTCACGCCGGGGTCGCAGCCGTACCTGAGGGTCAGGTCGGTGCCGAAGGACCAGCCGAGCAGCCAGACGTCGGGCAGTTCGGCGAACTCGGCGTACTCGATCGCCGCCGCCACGTCGAACCGTTCGGCGACGCCGTTGCCGAACTCGCCCTCGCTGGTGCCCTGCACGCTCGCGGTGCCCCGGGTGTTGAACCGGAGCACGGCCAGGTCGGCCAGGGCGGGCAGCCGCCAGGCGGCCTTGCGCAGCACGTGGCTGTCCATCATCCCGCCGTGGGTGGGCAGCGGGTGCAGGCAGACCAGGGTGGCGACCGGTGGCCGGTCGGCCGGCAGGGCCAGCTCGCCGACCAGGCGCAGCCCGTCGGCGGTGTGCAGTTCGATCTCCTCCCGGCGGGCGGGCAGGATGGTCGACGCGCGGATCGCTGTGCTCACCGGTCAAGTGTGGCCCGAACGGCTCGCCGGCGTCAGCCGGGACGGGGGCAGGGTGACGAAGATCCCCGATCCGGCCGGGGCCGCGGTTGCGCCGTAGCCGGACGCTCCCGAGCCCTGCACGTCGATCGCGGGCGGTTCAGCCGTACCGGGGTGCGCTGCGGGAGCGTTCGACGGTGGGGGAACGCCGTTCGCGGGCCCGCCAGCAGCCGTTGTGCCAGTGCCGGCGGTCGGCGAGGTCGCCGCGACCGTCGGCCGGCCAGGCCACCAGGTGCGCCGTGCCGGGCGGAATCTCCTGCTGACAGCCGGGGCAACGGTAGGTTTTGACGGCGGCACCGGCGGTGATCGAACGCACCTGCCAGTCGCCGTCCCGCCAGCTCTGGACTGCCTCGACGCCACGCCGGGCCCGGTCGCCGTCCAGTGGGGCGACGTCCTCGGCGCGGGGTCGATTACGACGGGGGCTCACGTTCAGCAACAATACGGGGGCTCCGGCGACGTTGACAGAATGTACCGACACGCCCTGTATCCGTGACACAAGCCGAATGTCAGATCACGGTCAGTAGGTTCAGGTTGTCCTCATAAACGCTCTAATGTCCGTGAAAAGAGGTCGACTCTGCGGGGGTTGACCCCGTGCGGCGAGGAGATCTTCATGTGGGGAAAGCGCGTGACGGTGGTGGCCGTGGTGGCGACCCTGGCTGCTCTGGGTGCGGTGGCACCCGTTGCCTGGGCCGGGGGGCCGGGTGAGCCGATGTTCGGCGACCTCAACCGCGACGGGCTGGTCGACCTGGCCGTGCTCGACAGCGCCCCGTCGCTCAACCGCGCCCCACTGCTCGACTGCACAGTCTCGGTACGCCTCGGTAAGTCCGGCGGCGGTTACCTGGCGCCGACGGAGTACCCCTACCTCGAACTGAGCGGGCCCGAGGCGAACTGCCCCGATCTCGGGGTCGCCGTCGACCTCGGCGGGGACAACGACCTCGAACTCGTCCTGGCCTGGTTCGCCGGGCGCCCGTACCCGGTCGAGCACGACCTGCTGGTACTGGAGAACTTCAAGCCCACGAACGGCTTCGACGCGATCTTCCAGCCCAGCTTCATGGGGCTGGCCGACTTCGACGGTGACGGCCGCCAGGACGTCTACCAGTGGACCGACCAGGGCAGCGGATTCGCCACCTACCTCAACACCCCCGGCGGCGGTCTCACCCCCGGCCCGGTCGCCTGGTGCTCCGGCCGACCGCACTACACCCTGACCGACCTCAACGGCAACGCGGCGATGGACGTGGTCATCGCGTACGTGGAGGGCTGCGCGGACTACTTCTCCGGCGTGGTCGCGATCCGCGACGACGGGGTGGCCTGGCATCTGCAGGGCGACCCGTACGGCGATCGCACCTGGACGGTCAAGGTGCAGCACACCAACGGCGACCGCATTCCCGACGTGGTGACCCGGGAGTCGTCCAGCGGCGAGCTCACGTACTTCATCGGCAACGGCGACGGCAGCTTCATCAAGACGCCCAAGGCGGTGGGGGACAGGGCCGACGTCAGCCGGGTCAAGCGGACCAGCATTCCGGTGCTCACCAACGACGCCGCCACCAGGCAGGCGAGGATCACGATCGTCACCGCGCCGAAGTACGGCACCGTGCAGGTCACCAGCAACCGGACCGTGGTCTTCACACCGAGCAGCAAAGCCGGAAAAACCGATCGGTTCGTCTACCGGCTGACCGACCACGGCCGCAGTTCCGACGCCGCGGTCTCGGTCCGGATCGCCAACTGAGCGGCGCACGTGCCAACTCGCCGACCCGGCCGGTTGATACCCGACTGACCGGCCGGTCAGGTCGAAAGACAGATCACCGTCACCGCGTTCCGGATCGGCGTTCGACCCGGCACAGTCTGTGAGCAGCCGGTCGACACACCGGCATCGTCGGGCAACCCGCCGGCACGGGCGCCGGCACGAAGCGCGGAGGCAACGTCATGTGGAGGAAGCGGATCACCGTACTGGCGGTCGCGGTGGCGATGGCCGTTACGGGAGCGGCACCGGCCGCCCTGGCCGGATATCAGGGTGAACCGCTCTACGGCGACCTGAACGACGACGGCATCGTCGACCGGGCGGTCCTGACCGGTGGCGGCCCCACCGACTGCGGCGTAGAGGTCGCGCTCGGCAACGGTTCGGGCGGGTACGGCAGCCCCACCACATACCTGTATGACACCCCCTCCGCCGAGTACGACCACTGCCCCGACATGGGAGTGGTCGTGGACCTCGGCGGGGACGGCACGGTGGAACTGGTGCTCGCCTGGTTCGACGGCCGGCCGCCGGGCGTGGACAGCGACCTGCTCGTGCTGCGCGACTACCAGCCGGTCGCCGGTTTCGACGCGATCTACCAGCCCAGCTACATCGGACTGGCCGACTTCAACGGTGACGGCCGCCAGGACGTCTACGAGTGGACCGACCAGGGTGACGGCTTCCTGACCTACCTGAACACCGCCTCCGGCCAACTGGTGCCCGGCCCGGTGAGGTGGCCGTGCGGCTGGGACCCCGCGTACGTGCTGGCCGACTTCAACCGCAACGGCGCCACCGACGTGGTGATCAGCTACGCCGGCAACTGCGGCGGGTACGAGACCGGAGTGGTCGTGGTGCTCGACAACGGCGCGGTGGTCCACCTGGAGGCGGATGTCCTGGGCGACGGCTACTGGTCGATCGCCGTGCTGGACGCCAACGGCGACGGCATCCCGGACGTGAAGACCACCAACACCACCACCGGCGAGGTCACCCACTTCATCGGCAACGGTCGGGGCGGCTTCGGCGCGGCTCCGCTGGCCGACGACGACGTGGCCTCGACCAAGGGCAGCAAGAAGGTGGACATCGCGGTGCTGGCGAACGACCTCGCCACCAGCAACACCAAGATCACCATCGTGACCCAGCCGAAGTACGGCAAGCTCCAGATCACCAGTCGTCGTACGGTGCTCTACACCCCGAACGGCCAGCACACCCAGACCGACAAGTTCGTCTACCGGATCGCCGTCGACGGCAAGGACGACATCGCCGGGGTGACGATCCGGGTCAAGAGCTGACGGTCCCCTCCCGGAAACCCCGGCCGGTCCCCCGGCCGACGTGACCGGCGGTGACCATCTGTTCCAGCAGCGGCGCGGGGGCCAGACCGGGCTCCCGCGCCGCCCGGTACACGCTCCGCTGGATGTCCAGAGCCACGTCGAGCCCGATCCGGTCGAGCAGTTCGAACGGGCCGACCGGGTAGGCGCAGCCGAGCCGCATGGCGTGGTCGACGTCCTCGGCGGTCGCGTACGACGCCTCCAGCATCGCGACCGCGTCGTTCAGGTACGGGAACAGCAGCGCGTCGACCACGAATCCGGCCCGGTCGTCGCAGACCACACCGGTACGGCCGAGCGCCACGGCGACCGCCCGGCCGACGGCGAGGGTCTGCGCCGAGGTACGGACGGTACGCACGATCTCCACCAGTTGCCGCTCCGCCGCCGGGTACGGGAAGTGCAGCCCGATCACGTCGGCCGGTCGACCGGTCGCCATCGCCAGATCGATCACCGGTCCGGTGCCGGCGGTGGCGAACACCGTCGCGGGCCGGCAGACCGCGTCGAGCCGGGCGAAGAGCGCCCGCCGCTCCGCCGCGTCGCCGTCGACCGCCTCGACCACCAGGTCGACCTCGGCCAGCCGGGCCAGCTCCGTCTCCCCGTCCCCGTCCCCGTCCCCGTCCCCGTTCCCGTTCCCGGACACCGCCACCACGCGGTGACCGGCGGCGGCGAAGACCCCGGCCAGGGCGGTGGCGAGCGGACCCGAGCCGACCAGGCCGACGGTGCCGGGTGCCGGTTGACCGGCGACCGGCTCGACCGCCACCGGCGTCAGGCCGTCCGGTACGACAACGGCCGAGCCCGGCCGCTCGTACGTGTAGAAGCCCCGGCCGGACTTGCGCCCGAGCAGCCCCGCGGTGACCATCTGCCGGATCAGCGGTACGGGGGCGTGCCGCCGGTCCCGTCCCCCGCGCCGGTACATGGTGTCCAGGATCTCGTACGCGGTGTCGAGGCCGATCAGGTCCAGCAGGGCCAGCGGTCCCATCGGCAGCCCGGCACCGAACCGCATCGCCGCGTCGAGGTCCTCGCGGGTCGCGTACCGGGCCTCGAACATGGACACGGCCTGGTTGAGGTAGCCGAAGAGCAGTGAGTTGGCGATGAAGCCGGCCCGGTCGTCGATGGTCACGTCGACCTTGCCCAGCCGGACGCAGAGCGACTCGACGTCGGTCACCACCTCTTCGGCGGTGACCACGGTCCGGATCACCTCGACCAGTTTCATCACCGGTGCCGGGTTGAAGAAGTGCATCCCGACGACCTGCTCCGGCCGGCCGGTGGCGACCGCGATCTCGGTGACGCTCAGCGAGGAGGTGTTGGTGGCGAGGATGGTGTCCGGCCGGCAGATCCGGTCGAGGTCGGCGAAGAGCCGTCGTTTGAGGTCGAGCCGCTCGGGCACCGCCTCGATGACCAGGTCGACGTCGTCCAGCGCGGCCAGTCCGACGGCGAAGGTGACCCGGCGCAGCAGCTCGTCGCGTTGCTCGGCGGCGAGCTTGCCCCGGGCGACCGCGCGGTCGGTGGAGCCGGTCAGGGTGAGCCGGCCGCGCTCCAGCGCCTCCTCGGAGATCTCGACCGCGAGTACGTCGACGCCGTTGCGGGCGAACACCTCGACGATCCCGGCACCCATGGTGCCCAGTCCGATGACGCCGACGCTGGTGATCTCGCGTGCCACAGCCGCCTCCACCGCTTCCGGGCCGCCCGTCGGGTGAACGGCCGCTAAGGTCTGCGCGCGAGTCTGCCACGGCCGGCCGCTCCGGGTCCCGACCGGGACCGCCGGAGACAACGGCGGGTCAGCCGCCGGTGCGGACCGCCGCGTCGATCGCGGCGGCGCCACCGGCACCGAGGGCGATGGTGTAGTGGTTCACCCCCGGCACCGTCTCCTCGACCACTCCGGGCAGCCAGTGCGCGGCGTACCCGGCCGGGTAGAGCGGCCGGTCCGGCTCGTCGAGCATGCCCCGGGGGGCACGCAGGAAGACCGCCGGCACCGGCAGCGGCGCGGGTTCGATGCCGGGGTACGCGTACTGGTCGCGGGCGTCGCGCAGGGCCGCCTCCAACCGGCAGGCCGGGTGCAGCCGGGGGGCGGTGCCGACCAGGTCGTAGTCGACGTACCGGTCGACCGCCGGGGTCCAGTCGGCGAAGGACGGGTGCTGCCGCCACATCGCCCGGTACGACTCCCGGTCGGGGAACGTCATCGTCAGCCGGTCGAACGCGGGTCCGACGGTGTTCGAGATCAGCGCCGAGATGGTCTGCTCGTCGGCGCCCGCGTCGACTCCGGGCGGGGCGGGCAGCAGGGCGCCACCGTCGACCAGCACCAGCCGCCGGAGGAGTTCCGGACGGGTCCGGGCCAGTTCGACCGCGACGAAGCCGCCCATCGAGTGGCCGAGCAGCACGACCGGGCCGCCGCCGTACGCCTCGATCACCCGGACCAGGTCGGCCGCGTGCCGGGCCATGCCGTACGGGCCGGGCAGGTCCCGGCTGCCGCCGCGTCCGCGCAGGTCGACGGCGACCAACCGGTGGTCGACGCCGAGCCGCTCACCCACCACCGACCAGGCCAGGTGGGACGAGGTGACCCCGTGTACGGCGAGCACCAGCGGCCCGTCACCGCCGGTCCCCCACTCGCCGACGATCAGCTCCCCGCCGTCGACCGGCACGCTCCGCCGCACGTAGGGAACCGGGCCCGGCTCGTCCGGTCCACGATCGGGCCCAGCAGCCGATCCGCTCATCCGATCGGGCCCAGCAGCCGATCCGCTCATACGATCAGGTCCAGCAGTGCGGCGGCGAACTCGGCCGGGCGCTCGACGTGCGGCGAGTGGCCGCACTCGGCGTAGACGATCTCGCGGTAACTGCCGCCGGCCGCCGCGTAGCGGTCCAGCACGGCCCGGGTCTGGCCGACCATCGGCTGGGGCGGGCAGGCGTCGGCGCCGGGCCAGCCGGGGACCAGGCCGAGCGAGCCGAGGTACGCCAGGTCGAACAGCGAGGTGTCGGAGACGATGGCGTCAGAGTCTCCGCGTACCCAGGTGATCGGCGGCTTGACGCGCACGGCGACCAGCTCGTCGGCGACCCGGAAGTGGTTCGGCGCCATGGTGTTGAGCACGCCCCGGCGGCCGGGACCGACGCCGGGCCAGGTGCTGGTGGTGGTCGAGTCGCCGGGGTAGTTCGCCTCGCCGGTGGCGGTGCTGAGCATGCTGTCCAGCAGCAGGTCCTCGTCGTCGCCGAACGCCGAGGGATCCGCCACGTACGCGGTCCGCATGACGTTGCGCGGACTGGTCGGCGCGTCCTCGCCCCGGTCCTTGGCGGCGATCCGCGCGACGAAGTCGGGGTTGGCCGTGCCGGCCCCGGTGCCGGCGAAGTCCTCGCTGGTCGGGGTCCCGTCCAGGTCCCTGGTCCCGCCGAACCCGTACGGCGACAGCGGCGACTCCAGCAGCAGCGCGCGGATCCGGTCCGGGTGGTCGACCAGGAGCTGCATGGCGACGCCGCCGCCCATCGAGTGGGCGGCCACCACCGGCCGGGCGCCGGGGGCGCCGAACAGGCCGGGGGCGTCGAGCAGGGCGGCCACGTCGTCGGAGAAGTCGCGCAGGCCGCGGGTGGCGTCCAGCGGTGCGGCCTCGGTCGCGCCGTAGCCGCGCAGGTCGGGTGCGACCACCCGGAGGGTGGGCGGCAGGTGACGCAGCAGCGGTAGCCAGAAGTCGGCGGACGAGCAGTTGCCGTGGATCAGCAGCACCGGGCTGCCGTCCGCCGGCCCGGCGACGAGCACGTTCTGGGTGATGCCCCGGGCGGTGATGTTCACCTGTTCGGTTTCCATCCCCGCGATGGTGCCACTGCTCGCGCAACCCTGCAGTGTGGCGTTCCCACATAAGCCGACCGGAGCGGCATGGCGGCCCCACCCGCCATGCCACATCCGGCCGAACCGGGCATTTCCGTCAGTTCATGACAAGGAAGGCCCAGGCCACCCACCCGGCCAGCACCGCACCCCCGCCGAAGATCCAGAGCAGCGGGCCGGTACGGCGACCGGTGGACATCATCTGGGTCGGAGCACCGAGCGCGGCGGCGGCCGGCTGGTCGACGGCCCGCAGCGCGGGCGGCGGGTGGATCGGCGTGTACCGGATCGCGCCGACCGGGTCGGTGAGCGCCGCCGACGGGTCGAAGAACCGCAGCTCGACGTGGCCGATCCGGATCCGGTCGCCGTCGCGCAGCTCGCGCGCCTGGGAAAGCCGCTGCTCGTTGAGCCAGGTGCCGTTGGTCGACCCGCAGTCGGTCAGCACGGCCCGGCCGTCGGACAGTTCCACCGTGGCGTGCCGCCGGCTCACCTTCCGGTCGTCGATCACGATGTCGACGCCCTCGTCGCGGCCGATCCGGCGGGTACCCGGCCGCAACCTGAAGCTCGCCCCCCGCAGCGGGCCGTTGACCACCGTCAGCAGTGGCAGCAGATTCAAATCGTCCGACATCGACTCTCTCCGCACCCGTCCGTCTGCGGCCCCGCGTCGCCCCCACGACGCCGGCCACCGCGCCCCCCTTGGCGCACGGAATCAGCCTGACATCGAGCGGCTCCCATCTCCATTAACCGCAGGATGGAGTTGCTCGTCCGGTGGGTTAATTCGGCTCACCGGTTCGGTGGGCACACGGACTTACCCATGAGTAATTTTCAGGTTTAGACTTCGGACATGACGGCTCCGTTGGCTCCCGGCGTACCGGCGATCGACCAGGGCGAGTTGGTTTCCACCCACCCGGCCAGCGGCGCGGAGGTCGGCCGCTTCCCGGTGGCCAGCGCGGACGACCTGATCCAGCGCATGTCGCGGGCACGGGCGGCCGCCGCCTGGTGGGCCGGGCTGGACTTCGCCGGACGCCGGGTCCGACTGCTGCGCTGGCGGTCGCTGCTCGCCAACCGGATCGACGAACTCGCCGGTCTGATGCACGCCGAGGGCGGCAAACCGGTCGCGGACGCGATCGTCGAGATCGCCTCGGCCATCGAGCACATCGACTGGGCGGCCCGCAACGCCAAGCGGGTGCTCGGCCGCCGCCGGGTGCGCTCACGTCTGATCGTCGCCGAGTTCGCCGGCAGGCTCGAATACCAGCCGTACGGGGTGATCGGCGTGATCGGCCCGTGGAACTACCCGGTGCTGACCCCGGTCGGCTCGACGGCGTACGCCCTCGCGGCCGGAAACGCCGTGCTACTCAAGCCGAGCGAGTACACCCCGGCGGTCGGGCAGTGGCTGGTCGACAGCTTCGCCGAGGTGGTGCCGGAGCAGCCGGTGCTCCAGGCGGTGCACGGGCTCGGCGACGTCGGTGCCGCGCTCTGCCGGGCCGGGGTGGACAAGGTGGCGTTCACCGGATCCTCCGCGACCGCGCGCAAGGTGATGGCCGCGTGCGCCGAGTCGTTGACGCCGGTCCTGCTGGAGGCGGGCGGCAAGGACGCGATGATCGTGGACGCGGACGCCGACCTGGACGCCGCCGCCGACGCCGCGGTCTGGGGTGCGCTGACCAACGCCGGGCAGACCTGTATCGGGATCGAACGGGTCTATGCGGTGGAAGCCATCTACAACGACTTCGTGGCCAGGGTGGTGACGAAGGCGCAGAAGCTCACCGTGGGGTCCGAACCGGAGGCCCATCTGGGCCCCATCACCATGCCCGGACAGCTCGACGTGATCCGTCGCCACATCGACGACGCCCTGGCCCGGGGCGGTCGCGCGGTGCTCGGCGGGGCGGACGCGGTGCAGCCGCCGTACGTCCGGCCGACCATCCTGGTGGACGTGCCCGAGGATGCGTTGGCGGTCCGCGAGGAGACCTTCGGACCGACCCTCACCATCAGCCGGGTGCAGGACGCCGATGCCGCTGTGACCAGGGCAAACGCGGTTCCGTACGGGCTCGGCGGGTCGGTGTTCGGCAAACGCCGGGCGGTCGAGATCGCCGGTCGGCTGCGCTCCGGGATGGTCGCGGTGAACTCGGCGTTGACCTTCGTCGGCATGTCCACCCTGCCGTTCGGCGGCGTGGGCGAGTCCGGCTTCGGTCGGATCCACGGTGACGACGGGTTGCGCGAGTTCGGCCGGGCGAAGGCGATGACCGTACGACGTGGACCGTCGCTGCTGCCCTCGACAACCTTCGAACGCACCCCGGCACAAGTAGCGAAAATCGCAAAAGCCGTAAAACTAATGTACGGTCGGTGACCCTTACCTAACCGATCATGCGTTAGGAATAGGCGTTTTGGATATACCGACCCAAGCCGACGTACCCCTACATTCCGTCACGTGGGGATACACGGATTGCGATCTCGCCTGGTCGAGAACGAAGACTCGTTCGCTGCCCGGCGCCGTAGCCGGCGAGCGGACTGGCTGGTCGAGACGTTTCCTGATCTCGCCCAGATGTCCGTCATCGACCTCGGCGGCCGGGTGGAGACGTGGGCTCGCGCGTCGGTGCGACCCAAGCACGTACACGTGGTCAACCTGGAGTCGCCTCCGCCCGACATCCCGTCCTGGGCCGAGGTCGACCACGGCGACGCCTGCGCGCTGCCGCCCCGCATCCTGAACCGCCGGTACGACCTCGTCTTCTCCAACTCGGTGCTGGAACACGTCGGCGGCCACGAACGCCGGGTACGGTTCGCCGAGTCGGTGCACCTGCTCAGCCACGCACACTGGGTGCAGACCCCGTACCGGTACTTCCCGATCGAGCCACACTGGATCGCCCCGGGCATGCAGTTCCTGCCGGTTCGCCTCCGTACCCTGATGGCCCGCAGGTGGCCCCTCGCGCACTCCCCGGCCAAGACCCACGACGCCGCCATCCGCCAGGTCCTCTGGACCGAACTGGTCGACCGCTCCCAGATGCGCCACTACTTCCCCCAGTCCCACATCCGGGTAGAACGCCTGGCCACCCTCCCCAAATCCCTCATAGCCATCCTCGGCACCCCAGCGCGCTGACCCACCGCGTTCCCACCGCGCTGATCCAGCGCGTACCCAGCGCGTTGACCATGAAGTTGGCGCACGTTTCCGGCCCGAATTCCGCGCTAACTTCATGATCAACGCCCCGATCCTCGGCGGACTGGCCCACACCGGCCAGGTCAGCGGTAGACACGGAGCCAGTCGGGTCCGTCGCGCCAGTTGTCGATGTCGGGTTCGTTGCCGAGAGCCTCGATGGTCTTCTTGACCTCGATCGGATCGAGAAGTGCGACTCCCGCGATCTCCTCCGGGGTCGAGCCGTGCTGGTGTGCACGGAAGATCGCGAGGCTTCGCTCGGCCTCGACCTCTTCGAGCACCCGCCTGAGGTCACGGACGCGGTCGCGGTAGTACGTCCGACGGTCAACTGCATCGGCATCGGACAATGGCTTGATCATCGACATCCCCTGCTCGGTCGTGTGACGACACCCGCCCAACAGGCACTTCCGAGGCGGGCCGGTCAAGTAGGCTCCCACTTTCGATGAGCTTCAGACTGCACTGGACTATCGAAATAGGAACCCATTGTTGCCCGGACCTGCTCACACGGGAAGGACCTCACATGACCACCCCGACCATTCAGCGACGACGACTCGGCAACGCACTGAAGATCGCCCGAGAACAGGCCGGCAAGACCCAGGACGAGGCGGCCGAACAGATCGACGCCGCCTCCAGCAAGATCAGTCGACTGGAGCTGGGTCAGAGCGGCATCAAACTCACCGACCTGTCGATCCTGCTCGACTTCTACGGCGTCGACCGCGAGCAATTCGAGTCCTTGCGTGAGCTGGCCCGCGCCGGCCGGCAACGCGGTCGCTGGGGCGCCTACCTCAACGCCATCCCCGACTGGTTCCGCCAGTACGTCGACCTGGAGGCGGGTGCGTCCCAGATCCGTTGGTACCAGGCGGAGATCGTGCCCGGCCTGTTCCAGACCGGCGGCTACATCCGTACGGTGCTCACCGCCGGGCAGACGAAGATCGACGAGGACGAGCTGAACCAGCAGATCGCCCTGCGGAAGGCTCGGGCGAACATCCTCGACCAACCGGACCCGCGCAGCTCAACGTCATCCTGAGCGAGTCGGCCCTGCGCCGCAACGTCGGCGGCCCGGAGGTGATGCGAGCACAGCTCCGTTACCTCGCCGAGGTCGCCGAGCGACGGAACATCGAGCTACAGGTGCTCCCGCTGGACGCGCCAACCTACGCAACCACCTCGTTCGGCTTCACCCTCCTGCGGTTCGACCACGACGCCGCGTCCGATGTGGTCTATCTGGAGGACTACACCGACGCGAGCTACCTGGACCGGCTCGACGCGGTGCGGTCATACTCGACGCTGTGGGACCGGCTGTCCGCCGCCGCGCTGGGACCGGTCGAATCACGGCAACTGATCCTGCGCCTGGCCGAGCATCACGGTGGCGAGGATCCGGACCGGCAGGGCTAGAGGGAGAGCAGAGTCATGAACACCCCGGACTTCTCCGGCGCGACCTGGCGCAAGAGCCGCCGCAGCGACTCGAACGGGGGCCAGTGCGTCGAGGTGGCGGTCCGGTCCGGCGCCGTCGGCCTGCGGGACTCCAAGGACCCCGCCGGCCCGGTGCTGGTGTTCACCCCCGATAACTGGACAACCTTCGTCGACGCGGTACGCGGCACCGCCTTCCACCACTAGGGGCGTTTGCGAAGCCTCGGAGGTTGGTCGAGCACCGGCCTCTGGTCGGGTCCCTCTGTTGGCACCGATACCGGACGCAACCCGCGCTGACGCGACGACAGGCCCACTTTCGAACACGCTTCAGTTCCACGTGCGACGAGACAGCCCTCCCGGCAGCCGGACGGTCGAGGCGGGGGGGGGGGGGGGGGGGCCGCCCCCCCCCCCCCCCCCCCCCTTCCCCCCCCCCGGGGTCGGGAAGGCGCCCGCCTGGTGGTCGCCGCGTTCCA
>NZ_JBVJHT010000010.1:36208-37097 GCF_055586685.1 Micromonospora sp. NPDC049529 | reverse complement strand
AAAAAAACCCGAGAGGAAAAAAAAAAGCCCCTATTTTAGCACCCTCCTCGTTCCCACGGTAAAAGAAACCCCCCCCCCCCCGGGGGGGTGGGCGGGGGGGGGGGGGGGGCCCCCCCCCCCCCCCCCGCTCCAGGCTCGCCGTTTACGGTGTCAGGATTCGGAAGGTCGCCGAGCCGGTGGCAGCCGCGTACGGATCGAGAACCACCGTCCAGGTGCCGGTCGCGTTCAGCGTCAGATCGGCATACGTGGTACCGGAACCCAGCACAATCGAACGGGCGAGCACATTCGTCGGGCTGTACACGTACAGATACGCCGTACCGGAGTTCCAATTGCTCGCGGTCACGTCGACCCTGACCTGCTGGCCGTTGACGCCGGAGAAGGCATACGTGGCGTTCTGACCCCGATGGCCGATCGTGGTACTCACCGGAGTACCGGGAACCAGCGTGCCACCGCTGATGTCGTACGCCATCGTGAACGAGGCCGAACCGGTGGCGGCGCCGTACGGATCGAGCCACACCGTCCAGGTGCCGGTCGCGTTCAGCGTCAGATCGCCGTACGCCACACCGGAACCCAGCGCGATGGTGCGAGCGAGCACATTCGTCGGGCTATACACATACAGATACGCCGAACCGGAATTCCAATCGCTCGCCGTCACGTCGAACGTCACGTGCTGGCCGCTGGTGCCAGCGAAGGAGTACCTCGCGATCTGTCCCCGATAACCGATCGTCGTACTGACCCCGGTACCGGAGGTCAGTGCCCCGCCGTCGATGGCGAACGCCATCGTGAATGTCGCCGAACCGGTGGCGGCGCCGTACGGATCGAGCCACACCGTCCAGGTGCCGGTCGCGTTCAGCGTCAGATCGCCGTACGCCACACCGGAACCCAGCGC
>NZ_JBVJHT010000010.1:0-36112 GCF_055586685.1 Micromonospora sp. NPDC049529 | reverse complement strand
GATGGTGCGAGCGAGCACATTCGTCGGGCTATACACATACAGATACGCCGAACCGGAATTCCAATCGCTCGCCGTCACGTCGAACGTCACGTGCTGACCGCTGGTGCCAGCAAAGGAGTACCTCGCGATCTGTCCCCGATAACCGATCGAGGTACCAACCGCCGTTCCGGAGATCAGTGCCCCGCCGTCGATGGCGAACGCCATCGTGAACGTCGCCGAACCGGTGGCGGCGCCGTACGGGTCGACGATCATCGTCCAGGTGCCGGTGGCGTTGAGCGTCAGATCGCCGTACGCCACACCGGTGCCCATCGCAATCGAACGGGCGAGCGCGTTCGTCGGGCTATACACGTACAGATACGCCGTGCCGGAGTTCCAGTTGCTGGCCGTGACGTCGAACGTGACGTGCTGACCGTTCGTACCGGAGAACGAGTAGGTGACGGACTGGTTCGGGGTGCTGATCGTGGCCGTTGTCGCGACGCCGGGGGTCAGGGTGCTGGACACGACGGCGCGGGGCGCTGCCGGCGACACGGGTACGGCGCCGGCCGGACCCGCGAGCGCCAGGACGAGGAGCGCGGGAGACACGGTGAGCGCGATGATTCGGCGCAACATTCGCAGCTTCTCTCTGGATGAGGAGGCGGACTGCTCGACGCGTGCGAGACGAAGCGATGGGGGAACGCGGCCGGTTCGCTCATTCGGGGACCATCGAGGTCACCCGTGAACAGTGTGCGAGACAACCGGCCCGCGACGACACTCGCTGATCTGTCGGATTCGGGATCCGATCGTGCTACCCGCGTACGCGAACGCCCGCGCCGGTATCGCGGCGCGGGCGCTTGGAAGACGGCCGACCGGAGCCGGACCGTGACCGGTCAGAAGAGGGTCAGCTCGTCGCGTTCGATGCCGCGCAGGCGGTCGTAGTTGACGGCCACGCAGCGGATGCCCCGGTCGGCGGCGAGCACCCGGGCCTGCGGCTTGATCTCCTGGGCGGCGAAGACGCCGTGCACCGGGGCGAGCAGCGGGTCACGGTTGAGCAGTTCGAGGTAGCGGGTCAACTGCTCCACCCCGTCGATGTCACCGCGCCGCTTCACCTCGACCGCCACGGTGACCGAGGCGCCGTCGCGGCAGAGCAGGTCGACCGGGCCGATCGCGGTCGGGTACTCCCGGCGGATCAGCGTGAAGCCGTCGCCCAGCGTGGTCGGGTTCGCCGCCAGCAACTCCTGCAGGTGTGCCTCGACGCCGTCCTTGCGCAGGCCGGGGTCGATCCCCAGCTCGTACGAGGTGTCCTGGAAGACCTCCTCCAGGGTGATCCGCAGTTCCTCGCCGGCCTTGTTCACCACCCGCCACACGCCGGGTGCCTCTTCGAGCCGGCAGGGCGGGCTCATCCAGTTGAGCGGCTTGTACGCCCGGTCGTCGGCATGGATCGACACCGACCCGTCCGCCTTGACCATCAGCAGGCGGGTGGCCAGCGGCAGGTGCGCCGAGAGTCGTCCCACGTAGTCCACCGCGCATCGCGCTATCACCAACCGCACCCGACGAGGGTAGCGGAGAGCCTTCCCGCCGCCCGCCGCGCACGCCGACAAGCCGCCGGAAGCCGTCGTAACCGGCCAATCGAGCAGAAGTGGCGCGGCGGTGAGATGCTGACCCCGTGCTGGAAGCCCTCACCGGTACGGGTCTCGCCGCATCGGCCGGCCTGAACGCGTACATTCCCCTGCTGACCATGGGCCTGCTGGCCCGGTTCACCGGTCTGATCGACCTGCCGAGCAGCTGGCAGTGGCTGGCCAACGGCTGGGTGCTGACGATCCTCGCGCTGCTGCTGGCGGTCGAGTTCGTCGCCGACAAGGTGCCGGTGATCGACCACGTCAACGACCTCGTGCAGACGGTGGTCCGACCGACCGCCGGTGGCCTGGCGTTCAGCGCCGGCTCCAGCTCGGAGACGGTGACGGTCAGCGACCCGGGGAGCTTCTTCTCCTCCAACCAGTGGGTGCCGATCGCGATCGGGGTGGTGGTGGCGTTCGGCGTACACGCGGTGAAGTCGGCGGCCCGGCCGCTGATCAACGCCGGCACCGCCGGGCTCGGGGCCCCGGTCGCCAGCACGGTCGAGGACACGACCAGTGTGGTCGTGTCGCTCGTCGCGATCATCCTGCCGGTGCTGGTGCTGCTCTTCGTGGTCGGCTTCGTGATCCTGGTGCCCTGGACGCTGCGCCGCCGCAGGGAACGAAACCGGGAGCGGGAAGCCGCACGGGCCGCCGGTTTCAAGGTCTGACCAGCCCCAACGGGTGAACCGGGCGGGGATACGCCGGACCGGGCATTGAACGTTCCTCACCTCTGGAATGATCTGCAGGGTGAGTCGACCCCGGTCCCGTCTACTGCTCGGTATCCTGGTCGCGGCGGCCGTCGTCGGCACCGCCACCTCCGCGATCGGGCTGACCATGACGCTGTCGCCTCCGGACCGCGCGCCCAACGGGGATACACCGAGCCAGGGCACCCACGCGCTGGGTCCGGCCGGCACCCCGAGCCCCGCCACCTCGCGACCGGGCAAGGGCACCACCGCGCCGGGCGGGACCGTTCCCGGTGCGACGCGGGCGGGCACCAGGCCACCGGTGGTCGACAACGGCCCGCGTACGGGCAACCGGGTGGCGCTCACCTTCGACGCCGACATGACCGACGGCATGCTCTACAGCCTGCGTACGGGCAAGGTGAAGTCGTACGCCAACCTGCGCATCATCGACCTGCTCGAACGGGAGCGGCTGCCGGCCACCTTCTTCCTCACCGGCAAGTGGGTCGAGCGCTACCCCGACCTGACCCGTCGACTGGCCGACAATCCCCGCTTCGAACTGGCCAACCACACGTACGGGCACCTGGCGTTCACCGGGGACTGCTACGACCTGCCGAGGGTGCCGTCCAACGGGATGACCGAGGACGTGGCGAAGACGTTCCGGGTGATCGAGCCGTACGGCGGGCGGCAGACCCGCTACTTCCGCTTCCCCGGTCTCTGCCACGACCCGGCGGCCCTGACCGCGCTCGCTCCGCTCGGTCTGACCGTGGTGGACGGGGACGTGGTCAGCGGCGACCCGTTCGCCACCGCGTGGCAGCCGATCGTCCGGGCGGTGCTCGACCACGTCCGTCCAGGCTCGGTGGTGATCATGCACGTGACCGAGGCGAACGCCGCGATGACCGACGAGGCGCTTCCGCACATTCTCGCCGGCCTCAAGGAGCGCGGACTGGCCCCCGCCCCACTCTCCGAGGTGCTGAGCGGATCTTGACGGACCCCCGCCATCCCGGCCCCAGGTGACCACCGCTTGTCGCCGACGCGCATAGTGTTAACCATGAGTGACCAGCCCGCGATCTCCGTACGGGGTCTGCGCAAGTCGTACGGCGAGCACGTCGCCGTCGCCGGTCTCGATTTGACGGTGCGCGCCGGTGAGGTGTTCGCCCTGCTCGGCCCGAACGGCGCCGGCAAGACGACCACGGTGGAGATCCTTGAGGGCTACCGGCGGCGCGACGGCGGCGAGGTCAGCGTGCTCGGCACCGACCCGAACACCGCCGGCCGGGACTGGCGGTCGAGGGTCGGGATCGTGCTCCAGGGCACCGGCGAGTTCGACGACCTGACCGTGGGCGAGGTGGTCGACCATTTCTCGTCATTCTACCCCAACCCGGACAAACCACACGAGGTGATCGGTCGGGTCGGGCTCACCGACAAGACCCGCTCCCGTACGCACACCCTCTCCGGCGGCCAGAAGCGCCGGCTCGACGTCGCCCTCGGCATCATCGGCCGCCCCGAACTGCTCTTCCTCGACGAGCCGACCACCGGCTTCGACCCGGAGGCGCGGCGCGAATTCTGGGAACTGATCCGCGACCTGGCCGCCGCCGGCACCACCATCGTGCTGACCACGCACTACCTGGACGAGGCGGAGTCGCTCGCCGACCGGGTCGGTGTGATCACCGCCGGGCAGCTCGTCGAGGTGGCCACCCCGGCCGAACTCGGCAACCGTCAGCAGGCGTTGCCGGTCGTCTCCTGGCGTACCCCGGACGGGACGCCACAGCAGGCGGAGAGCGCGACGCCGACGGCCCTGATCGCCGAACTGGCCGCGCGGTACGGCGGCGAGGTGCCCGGCCTCACCGTGTCCCGCCCGACCCTGGAAGACATCTACCTCCGCATGATCGGACAGTGATGACCACGACCACGCAACCCGTCCAGCTGGCGGCTCCCCGCCGCGTCGGCCCGGTCGAACTGGGCCTGCGCCAGGGACGACTCGAACTGCGGCAGTTCCTGCGCAGCCGCGAGTCGGTGGTCTTCACCATGCTCTTCCCGGTCGTCCTGATCCTGATCTTCGCCTCGATCTTCAAGGGCGAGATCGGCGGTGGGGTGAAGTTCACCCAGTACTTCGTCACCGGCATGATCGCCACCGGGCTGCTCACCGTCGGCTTCCAGAGCCTCGCGATCCAGATCCCGATCGAACGCGACCGGGGCGTGCTCAAGCGCCTGCGCGGCACCCCGATGCCGAAGTGGGTCTACTTCGCCGGCAAGACCATCATGGTCGCCGTCATCGGCGTCGCCGAGACGGTCCTCCTGCTCGCCGTCGCCGTACTCCTGTTCGACCTCAGGCTGCCGGACACCGCCGCGAAGTGGCTCACCTTCGGCTGGGTCTCCGCCCTCGGCATCACCGCCTGCACCCTCTGCGGCATCGCCTTCTCCTCGCTGGCCAACAGCGGCCGCAGCGCCTCCAGCGTGGTCACCCCGGTCGCCCTGATCCTCCAGTTCATCTCCGGCGTCTTCTTCGTCTTCACCGAGCTGCCCTCCTGGATGCAACAGGTGGCGGCGATCTTCCCACTGAAGTGGATGTGCCAGGGCCTGCGCTCGGTGTTCCTGCCCGACGCGTTCGGCGCCCAGGAACCCGGCGGCTCGTACGAGCTCGGCAAGGTCGCCCTCATCCTGGCCGTCTGGTGCGTCATCGGCCTGCTCCTCTGCCTGCGCACCTTCCGCTGGACCACCCGGCGCGACGGCTGAGACGAACCACGACCGCGCACCCGCCCACGGACCCCAGCCGGCGAAGCTGTGGCCCTCCGTGCCCGGCGGAGAGATCAAGCCTGACCGCTCGGAGCCGGGTACGGAGGGCCACAGCCCCACCACAACCAGGTCAGTACGAGTAGAACCCCTGCCCCGTCTTACGCCCCAGGTCACCGGCGGTAACCATCCGCTGGAGCAACTCCGGCGGGAAGAACTTCGGGTCCCCGGTGTCGGTGTAGATGTTCCGGGTGGCGTGCAGCAACACGTCCGCCCCGGTCAGGTCCATGGTCGCGAGCGGGCCCATGGCGTGACCGAAGCCGAGCTTGCACGCGGTGTCGAGGTCCTCGGCGGAGACCACGCCGGACTCGACCAGTTTGACCGCCTCCATCACCAGCGCGGTGATCAGTCGGGTGGTGACGAAACCGGCGATGTCCCGGTTCACCACCACACAGGTCTTGCCGATCCCCTCGGCGAACGCGCGGGCGGCGGCCAGCGTCTCGTCGCTGGTCTTGTAGCCGCGTACCAGCTCGCAGAGCTGCATCATCGGCACCGGTGAGAAGAAGTGGGTGCCGACGACCGACTCCGGCCGGTCGGTCACGGCGGCGATCTGGGTGACCGGGATGGCCGAGGTGTTGGTGGCCAGCACCGCGTCCGGCCGGCAGATCCGGTCCAGTTCGCGGAACACGTCCTGCTTGAGTTCCAGCCGCTCGAACACCGCCTCGACCACCAGGTCGGCGTCGGCCGCCGCCCCGAGGTCGGTGGTGGGGGTGATCCGGGCGAGGGTCGCGTCGACCTCGCCGGCCTCGATCCTGCCCTTGCCGGCGAACCTCTCCAGTGAGGCGCGGATGCCGTCCAGGCCCCGCCGGGTGGCCGCGTCGTCCAGGTCGCGGAGCGTCACCTGCCAACCTGCCAGTGCCGCCATCTGCGCGATGCCCGAACCCATCAGTCCGGCCCCGATGACCGCGAGTCGACCCGTCATCCGCCTGCTCCTCCCTGGTGCGCCTGTTCTCACCGCACTCTATCCGGCCACCTGAACGAACCCTCAGGCGACGCGGAGGAGGGAGAATCAGAGAGAGTAGTTCTGTCCCACGGGGGCGGTCGCGCGTTCCACCTCGACGCCGAGAACGCGCAGGTCGGCCACGAAGTCCGGGTAGCCCCGGTCGACGTGGTGCACGTGCGATATCTCGGTCACCCCGTCGGCGCAGAGGCCGGCGATCACCAGCCCGGCGCCGGCCCGGATGTCGGTGGCCCGGACCGGGGCGCTGGACAGGCGCTCCCGACCCCGGACGACGGCGTGGTGCCCGTCGGTCCTGATGTCGGCGCCGAGCCGGGCCATCTCGTTCACGAACATGAACCGGCCGTCGAAGATGTTCTCCGTGATCAGCGAGGCACCCTCGCTGACCGAGGCCATCCCGATCGCCATCGGCAGCAGGTCGGTGGCGAAACCGGGAAACGGCAGGGTGACCACGTCGACCGCGGTGGGTCGGCGGTCCATCCGTACCCGGAACGCGTCGGGGCGGGTCTCGACCAGACCACCGGCGGAGACCACCTTGTCCAGCGCGATCTCCAGAAAGCTCGGGCTCGCGCCGGTCACGGTCACGTCGCCCCGGGTCATCGCCGCCGCGAAGGCCCAGGTGCCGGCGACGATCCGGTCGCCGACGGTACGGTGACGCACGGGGCGCAGCTCGCGTACGCCCTCGATCCGGATGGTGGAGGTGCCCGCACCCTCGATCCGGGCCCCCATCGCCGAGAGCATCGTGCAGACGTCGACGATCTCCGGCTCGCGGGCCGCATTGTCGATCTCCGTCACGCCCTTGGCCAGCACCGCCGCCATGACCAGGTTCTCGGTCGCGCCGACGCTGGGGAAGTCCAGCCAGATGGTGGCGCCGTGCAGCCCGTTCGGGGCCGAGGCGATCACGAAGCCGTGCGAACCGGCGATCTCGGCTCCCATCCGGGCCAGGCCCGACACGTGCATGTCCAGGCCACGGGAGCCGATCGCGTCGCCACCGGGGTGGGCCACCCGGACGTAACCGCGCCGGGCCAGCAGCGGGCCGAGGACGCAGATCGACGCGCGCAGTCGCCGTACCAGGTCGTAGTCTGCGTCGGTGCCCGGTTCCTCCGGCACGTCGATGGTGACCGTCCGGGCCCGACCGGGCAGGGCGACGAGATCCACCGCCGCCTGGGCCTCACCGCTGGCCGTCGAGGCGACGTCGCGGACCGGCCCGGCGCCGTCCACCGGCGGTACCTCCGCCGGTACGCCGTCCGCTACCCCGACCACCGGGATGCCCTCGATGGTTCCGGTCGACGTGCCGTTGTCCTCGCCGAACGAGACCTCGCAGCCGAGCCGGCGCAGCACCTCACCCATGATCGCGATGTCGGTGATCCGGGGCACGTTCGTGATCACGCTCCGGCCGGGGGCGAGCAGTGCCACCGCCATCAGCTTCAGCGCGGAGTTCTTGGCCCCCACGACGTGCACCTCACCGACGAGCCGGGAGCCGCCGCCGACCCTGATCACATCCACGTCGGCGATCGTGGGATCGGCCGCCACGTCGGCGGTCACACCGGTCTCGGCGGCCGCCGGCCAACCGCCGGCCAGCACACCCGCCGGGTCGGCTCCGCCACCGGTCACCGTCTGGGTGGGCGGTTCGCCGTCGGACCTCCGTACGCTGTCCGTCATGGCCGTTCACCTCACCCGTATCTACACCAGGACCGGCGATGCCGGCCGAACCAGGCTGAGCAACAACGAGCAGGTGGAGAAGACCGACCCACGGATCGCCGCGTACGCGGACGTGGACGAGTGCAACGCCGCGATCGGGGTGGCCCTCGCGCTCGGCCAACTCGACGACGGCCTGCGTACGGTGCTCGCCGCGATCCAGAACGACCTCTTCGACGTCGGCGCCGACCTGGCCACACCGGTCGAGCCGGATCCGGCGTACCCGCCGCTGCGGGTGACCGAGGAGTACGTGACCCGGCTCGAAGGCTGGTGCGACGAGTACAACGCGGAACTGGGCAAGCTCGACTCCTTCATCCTGCCCGGCGGCACCGCGGGAGCCGCGTTGCTGCACGTCGCACGTACGGTGGCTCGTCGCGCCGAACGGGCGGCGTGGGCACTGGTGAACCACGATCAGGAACGAACCAACATCCTTCCGGCAAAGTATCTCAATCGCCTATCGGATCTGCTGTTCATCCTGGCAAGAACGGCCAATCCCGACGGCGACGTGCTATGGGTCCCCGGCGGCCGCAGGACCCCCGACACCGCCTGATCACCACCGGTCCCGCTCCGGAGCGGGCGTACGGGTGCGCGGACGGCCGCTTCGCCGATGGCCGGGGACTCGTGGGCGCAGCGGTGACCAGCCGGGTCGTACCCCTCCCCGGCATCCTGTGGCGGGCTCCCGGTCACGCCGGGCGCGACCCCGAGCCCGACGGCGCCGGGCCCACACCACCCCGGCGACCAGCGCGCCGACGGCCACCACGACCACCGCGACCGTGCCGATCACCCCACTCATCCGCAGGTACGAGGCCCCGGCGAGATAGCCGATCAGGAAGATGCCGGGCACCCAGACCAGCACCGCGGCGGCGTCGTACACCGCGAACCGCCGGTACGACAGGCCGGCCACCGCCGCCACCCGGGGCACCAGGGTCCGCACGTACGGCGTCCACCGGCCCAGCACGATCGCCGAACCGCCCCCGGAGGTCAGCAGCCGTTCCGCCCGCTCCCACCGGGCGGCGTCGATCCGCCGACCGAACCGTCCCCGCCGCAGCCGAGGTCCGACCAGCCGCCCCTCCAGGAAACCGAGGTGGTCGCCGAGCATCGCCGCCACGCTGGTCACCGCGAGCGCGGTCGGCACGTCCAGGTCACCGGCGCGGGCCAGGAAACCCACGGTCAGCATGGTGGTCGCCGCCGGCAGCACCATGCCGACCAGGATCCCGACCTCGGCGGCCAGCACCACGGCGGCGGTCAGGTAGAACCAACCGGTCGGTAGGCGGGTGAGCCAGTCGACGAACACGGCGAAGATCTCCATCCGACCACCGTGACCCGCACAGCCACCGCCCGGCGTCGTCCAGGCGGCCGCGGCGGCTCCTCCGGGTGGCCGCCCGACACCCTAGGGGGCGCCCGCGTCCGGCGCCGGGTCGACCGGGTTGAAGTCGTCGTCGACCAGTCCCAGCCGGTGCGCCACCACCGCCGCCTGCACCCGGTTGCGGAGCTTGAGCTTCTCCATCGCCGCCGAGACGTGGGTCTTGACCGTGGTGATGCCCAGGTGCAGCCGCCCGGCGATCTCGGCGTTGGACAGGCCGGCGCCGACCAGGGCCAGCACCTCGCGTTCCCGGCCACTGAGCAACCGCCGAGGCGAGCGGAGGTCGTCGGTCCCCTGCCGTGCGTCCCGGTCGTGCGCGGCCAGCGCCCGGCCCACGATCCGGGCCAGCACCGGCGGCGCGAGCAGCGGTTCGCCCCGCGCGGCCCGGAGCACCGCGTCGACCAGGTCCTCCGGGGCACCGTCCTTGACCAGGTAGCCGATCGCCCCGGCACCGAGCGCACCATAGACGTCGGCGTCGTCGGCGAACGTGGTCAGCACCAGCACCCGGCTGGCCGGATGGTGGTCGAGAATCCGGCGGGTCGCCTCGATCCCGTCCATCCTCGGCATCCGCAGGTCCATCAGGACCACGTCCGGGCGCAGCCGCTCGGCCAGGCGTACGGCCTCGTGCCCGTCCCCGGCCTCGCCGACGATGTCGAACCCGCCGGCCGTACGCAGCAGCAGGGTCACTCCGGCACGGACCAGCGCCTGGTCGTCCACCACGAGTACCCGGATCACGACTCGCCCCGGATCGGTAGGCGGGCGGCGAGGCGCCAACCGCCGGCACCGGTCGGTCCGGCGGTCATCCGGCCACCGAGCAGGTCGACCCGTTCGCGCATCCCGGCCAGACCGTGCCCGGACGGCGGCAGTGCCGAGCCGCCCGGATGCGCCCGCTCGGAGCCGTCGTCGAGCACCTCGACCAGGAGCGCGCCCCGATCGGTGTGCAGGTGCACCGAGACGGCGGCCCCCGGACCGGCGTGCTTGAGGCTGTTGGTCAGCCCCTCCTGGATCAGCCGGGCGGCGGTCGTACGCACCACCAGCGGCGCGGTCACCACCGGCTCGGCGACGTCGAGCCGTACGGTCATGCCGGCCGCCCGTACCCGCCGTACCGCCTCACCGAGCACCTGCTCGGGCTCGACCAGCACGGTGTCCGACTCGACGGCCTCGGGGTCACGCAGCACCTCCAGCAGTTCGCGCAGCTCGTCGAGGGCCCGGCCGGCGGTGCTGCGCAGTTCCCCGAGGGCCTGTACCGCGCCGTCGACCTCGCCGGTGTGCCGGGCGGCGTATTGGGCGGCGCCGGCCCGCAGGGCGATCGCGCTGACGTGGTGGGCGACGATGTCGTGCAGGTCACGGGCGATGCTGGTGCGCTCGGCGAGGCGGGCGGCACGGGTCTCCACCGCCCGTCGGGCCTCCACCTCCCGGGCCCGTTCCTCGGCGACCCGCGCGGCGCGGCGCTGCCCGTGCAGGTAGCGGCCGAACGCGATCGGCGCGGCGACGAGGGCGGCGATGGCGAGCACCCGTACGACGGCCTGCCGGCCGAGCAGCAGTTGCTGGGTGCCGGGGTCGATCACGTCGACCAGGGTCGCCGCGAAGGAGAGGAGAAACGCCACCGCGATCCCCGGCCAGCGCTCGTGGTACGCCACCACGGCGAGCGCGACGGCCAGCCCGATCTGCGCGATCCCGCTGTTCGTCGGCGCCAGGCGGTCGGTCACCACGAGCAGCGCGCACTCGGCCAGCAGGACCGGCAACGGCCACCGGCGTACCCCGGCCAGGCTCACTCCGGCGGCGGTGGCGAGGCCGACGGCCACCGGTACGTCGCCGCTGTCGGCCCAACCGAGCAGTCCGTTGGTCAGCCCGAGCGTGACCCCGACGACGCCGAGCAGCACGTCCACCCGCCACGGCCGGCTCATCCCCATCCGGCAACCATACGTAGTCGGACTTTCCCGACCGTCCTGCCTCCGGTCGGGGCACCTCCTCCGAGTGGCCGAAGATCGGGCCATCCGGACGACGGGCGGCGAACGGCGATCGCCTATTTTGGGGGCCGTGGCCAATGAGAAATTAACGTTCCTGACCCAGTTTGTCCGCCAGCCGATGTCGGTCGGCGCGGTCTACCCCAGCGGCCCGGCGCTGGCTGGGAAGATCACTGCCCCGGTGCCGCGCACCGGGGACCCGGTGGTGGTCGAACTCGGACCGGGTACCGGTGCCTTCACCGGCGAGATCCAGCGCCGGCTGGGCGGCCGGGGCCACCAGATCGCGATCGAGATCAACGACGAGTTCGCCGGAGCGCTCAGCCGGCGCTACCCCGACGTCGACGTGATCTCGGCCGACGCCCGGAACCTGCGGGACCTGCTGGCCTCGCGGGGGCACGCGCGGGCCGACGTCATCGTCAGCGGGCTGCCCTGGGCCGCGTTCTCCGGGGACCTCCAGCACTCGCTGCTCGACGCGGTCGCCGACAGCCTGAGCGACGACGGGGCGTTCACCACGTTCGCGTACCTCTTCGCCATCTGGACCCCGCCGGCCGCCCGGCTGCGGGCCGCGCTCCGGGCCCGGTTCGAGGAGGTGACCATGGGTCGTACCGTCTGGGCGAACCTGCCCCCGGCGCTGGTCTACCACTGCCGCCGGCCGATCCGGAGCCGGGCGTTCGACCCGACGCTCTCCCCGCTGGGCGCCGGCACGGGCGAATCCGCCCCCTGACCGAACCGCCCCGCCCGCCCTCGGACGACAGACGCCCGGCCCCCGATGTACGCGGGGTCGGGCGTTTCAGCGTGTGCGGCCGTTCGAGTTCTGCACGGCCGTTCGTCAGGCGGCCGGCCAGTCGTGTGCGCCCAGACGCGGCGAGACCGCCCCGGGCGGGGCGGCCTCAAGCCACGAGAGGAACCCGGTCACCGTGGACTGCGCCATCGCGATCTCCACCGGTGCCTGGTGGCTGGTACAGAGCAGGATCACCCAGTCGGCCGGCATGGAGAACTGTTCCTGGCCCTCCGGCAGTCGACGGCGCTCCACCGCCAGCCCGCGACGGGCGAGCACCCGCTTGGGCCGGATGGCGAAACTGAACATCCGGTACCAGCGCAGTTCATCGTCGGTGAAGCGGCCGAAGCCCGGCGACCAACCCCGGCCGTCGAGCATCGTCGACACCCGTACGCTGAGCCGGATGATGCCGCCCGAGCGGGTCACCAGGGCGCGCCGGACGAAGAGTACGAGCAGCCCGGCGAGGACCACCAGTACGCCGACCCCGATCCACTCCAGAACCAGCACCGACGTGCCGGGTCAGCGCGTCGAAGCGGCGGTGACCGGCGTGGCGCTCTCGGCGAGGACGGTGACGCCCGAGCCGGTCACCGAGAGGAAGCCACCGGCCACCTCGTAGGTGATCTGCTCACCACCGGCAAGCTTGATCCGGACCTGGCCGGGCTCCGCGAGCTGTCCCAGCAGCGGTGCGTGGCCCGGCAGCACTCCGAGCTCGCCTTCGGTCGTCCGTGCGACGACCATCTCGGCGTCACCGGACCAGACCCGCTCCTCGACGGCTACGAGCTCGACGTGTAGCTGATTTGCCACGCTGTCTCCTTGTACGGCGACGGGATTCAACCGAGTCTAGTCGCGCACCCGTCCCGTTCCCACGGCGGGTGGCGAGAAGCACCCCCGGCTACTTGTCCGTGTTGATCAGATCGGGGTGGGCGGCCACGAACGTATCGAGCGTGTCGGCCTGTACGGAGGCGAAGAAGTCCGGCGCCGGGTCCTTCAACTGCTCGCCCTGGTAGTTGCTGGCCGTACCGACCGGGGCGTGCGGCAGCTTGATCAGAGTCATCGAGTCGGCGCGCAGGTCACGCAGGGCGAAGGCCCAGTCGGCGACGCTGTGCCCGCGACCGCTGAAGATCAGGGACTGACCGGCCGCGCGCAGCACCGCGTCGAGCTTGAGCGGGTTGGTCACCACGTCCCGGCTGAACGCCTGGCTGGCCATCGCCCGGATGAACTGCTGCTGGTGCCGCTGCCGCCCGTAGTCGCCGTCCACCAACGTCTTGCGCTGCCGTACGTAGTCCAGCGCCTGCCAGCCGTTGAGGTGGGTCTGACCCTTCTTGTACTCGCGCTGCGGCCCGATGTACCCCTCGCCGTTCGGGTTGCCCGGACGCGGGGTGCCGTCCGGTTGGAGGTGCTCGGACTTGGTGTCGGCGTCGATATACATGTCGACCCCGCCCATCGCGTCGACGATCTTCTTGAAGCCACCGAAGTTGAGGATCGCACCCGCGTCGAACCGCTTGATCCCGGTGTAGTTACTGATCGTGGTCTGGAGCAGTTCGAATCCCTTGGCCGCGTCCGGGTTCTTGCCCGGCACCAGGCTGCCGTGCGACATGGCCGCGTTGAGCCGGTCGTTGCCGCCGGCGTAGTTCGCCTTCGGGAAGGCGGGGATGTCCACCCGCAGGTCGCGCGGCATCGAGAAGAGATAGGCCCGGTCCATCCCGGCCGGCACGTGCAGGATCATGATCGAGTCGGCCAGCGGCGGGGTCGACGGCTGCCGGGGGTCGATGCCGACCAGCAGGATGTTGATCGGGCCCTTGATGTCGGAGATCTTGGGCGGCGGGCTGCCCGGCCCCTCGTCGCCGAAGAGGTCGGCACTGGCCACCGCGCCCTGGTAGCGGGAGAGCAACGCCTCGAACCCGACCAGTACCACCCCGCTGAGCACGATGAGCACGGTTCCGAAGATCGTGCAGAGTCGCGCCCAGCGCGGCACCGCCGACTTCTTCCTGCGCCTGCCGTGCGTGGTCGGCGTACCGAGGTCGGTCACCAGGCATCTCCCATCGTCGCGCCCCGACGGATTCGGGTAGCCCCCTGGTGGGGGCACGGACGTTGCAGAGCGTAGCGCCGGTTTCTGGGTGGACACCTGGAAGATCAACTGCGCCGGACACCGGTCGGGGCCCGCGAGAAAGGGACCGCGTCGGCGGTCAGCCGGCGCGGTCCCTTTCTGTGGTACGGAAAACTGGTTACTTCATCAGCTCGCGTGCGTTGCGCTCCAGGTCGTCCAGGCCACCGCACATGAAGAACGCCTGCTCGGGGAAGTGATCGAACTCACCCTCGCTGATCTTCTTGAACGCCTCGACGGTGTCCTTGACCGGCACGTACGAACCCTTGATGCCGGTGAAGACCTCGGCCGCGAAGGTGTTCTGCGACAGGAAGCGCTCGATCCGGCGGGCCCGGCCAACCGTGATCTTGTCTTCCTCGGAGAGCTCTTCGATACCGAGGATGGCGATGATGTCCTGCAGGTCCTTGTAGCGCTGCAGGATCCGCTTCACCTCGGAGGCGACGGTGTAGTGCTCCAGCCCGACGTACTCCGGGGCGAGGATCCGCGAGGAGGACGCCAGCGGGTCCACCGCCGGGTAGATGCCCTTGTCGGAGATCGACCGCTCCAGGTTGGTGGTCGCGTCCAGGTGGGCGAAGGTGGTCGCCGGTGCCGGGTCGGTGTAGTCGTCGGCGGGCACGTAGATCGCCTGCATCGAGGTGATCGCCTGCCCCCGGACCGACGTGATCCGCTCCTGCAGCTCACCCATCTCGTCGGCGAGCGTCGGCTGGTAACCCACGGCGCTCGGCATCCGGCCCAGCAGGGTGGACACCTCCGAACCGGCCTGGGTGAACCGGAAGATGTTGTCGATGAAGAGCAACACCTCCTGCTTCTGCACGTCCCGGAAGTACTCCGCCATGGTCAGCGCGGAGAGGGCGACCCGCAGACGGGTGCCCGGCGGCTCGTCCATCTGGCCGTAGACCAGGGCGGTCTTCTCGATAACCCCGGACTCGGTCATCTCGTGGATGAGGTCGTTGCCCTCGCGGGTCCGCTCCCCCACCCCGGCGAAGACCGAGGTACCACCGAAGTTGTTCGCAACCCGGATGATCATTTCCTGGATCAGCACGGTCTTGCCCACACCCGCGCCGCCGAACAGGCCGATCTTGCCACCCTTGACGTACGGGGCGAGCAGGTCGAGAACCTTGATGCCGGTCTCCAGCATCTCGGTCTTCGGCTCCAGGTCGGCGAAAGCCGGGGCCTTGCGGTGGATACCCCACCGGTCGGACACCTGGAGCTTCTCGCCCTCCTTGAGGTTGAGGCACTCGCCGATCGCGTTGAACACGTGGCCCTTGGTGCCGTCACCCACCGGCACCATGATCGGGTTGCCGGTGTCCCGCACCTCGGCGCCGCGGACCATGCCATCGGTCGGCTGCATCGAGATGGCCCGGATCATGTTGTCGCCCAGGTGCTGGGCGACCTCCAGGGTCAGCGTCTTCTCTCCACCGGAGAGCGAGACGGTGACGTTGAGGGCGTTGAAGATTTCCGGCATCGAGTCGCGCGGGAACTCGGCGTCGACGACCGGGCCGATGACCCGTACCACCCGACCGGTGGCGGTCTTCGTCTCTACTGGTGCAGTCATCACACTTCACTTCCCGACGCGGCCAGCGCGTTGGCGCCGCCGACGATCTCACTGATCTCCTGGGTGATCCCGGCCTGGCGGGCCGAGTTCATCTCACGCGTGTATCTGTCGATCATGTCCTCGGCGTTGTCGGTCGCGCTCTTCATCGCGCGCC
Source organism: Micromonospora sp. NPDC049529 (assembly GCF_055586685.1). Taxonomy (NCBI): domain Bacteria; kingdom Bacillati; phylum Actinomycetota; class Actinomycetes; order Micromonosporales; family Micromonosporaceae; genus Micromonospora; species Micromonospora sp. NPDC049529. The sequence goes on along the minus strand of NZ_JBVJHT010000010.1, from coordinate 20,473 downwards.
GCCGTGCCGCCGACTCACTCGCCGCCGATTCGATCAACGCCGCGTAGATCCGGGTGTTGATGTACTTCGGCAGCAGCGCGTCGAGCAGCGCCTCGGCTTCCGGCTCGAACTCGTACGCCGGCAGCAGGCCCTCGGACCGCGGACGGTCCTCGACCTCCATCGGACCAATGATCTTCGTAACCGGGTTCTGCGTCATCAGCGACTTGAACTCGGTGTAGACGATGTGCAACTCGTCCACCCCCAGTACGCCGTCGATGCCGCCGCTGCCGCTCTCGTCGTCCGCGCCGTGGCCGAACGCCTTGATCAGCGTCTCACCCACCTGCCGGGCGTCCGCGAACGACGGCTGCTCCGAGAACCCGGTCCAGCTCGCCTCGATCGGCCGGTTGCGGAACCGGTAGAAGGTGACGCCCTTGCGGCCGATGACGTAGAGCACCGGCTCCTTGCCCTCGTTGCGCAGCCGAGCCAGCAGCGACTCGGCCGTTCTGATCGCGTTGGAGCTGTAACCGCCGGCCAGGCCGCGGTCACTGGTGACCACCACGACCCCGGCCCGACGCACCCGCGGACGGGCGGTGAGCAGCGGGTGGTCGATCGCCGCGTTGGACGCCAGCGCGGTGAGCACACCGGTGATGGCCTGGGCGTACGGCAGGGACGCCGCAACCCGGGCCTGGGCCTTGGCGATCCGGCTCGTCGCCACGAGCTCCATCGCCTTGGTGATCTTCTTCATCGACTTCGCCGAGCGGATTCGTTGACGAAGAACGCGAACCTGGGCCGCCATTGGTCAGCCCTACTTCTCTACCGCAGCGTCAGTCCCGCCATCCCGGTACCGGGTCACGGTCTCGCGGTTCTCGTCGCCCTCAAGCGGCTCGGCCGCCGTCTCGTTGACCTTCACCTCGTCCTGCTTACCCAGGAACTGGGCCTTGAACCGGCTGATCGCCTCGTCCAGGGCGGCCGGCTCGTCGGAGCCCCAGTTGTTGGCGGCGATCGAGTCGAGGGTCGACTTGTAGTTGTGCTTCAGGAACTCGAGGAACTCGTTCTCGAACCGGCGGACGTCGGCCACCGCGATGTCGTCAAGCTTGCCCTCGGTGCCGGCCCAGACCGACACCACCTGCTCCTCGACCGCGAACGGCGAGTAGTTCGGCTGCTTGAGCAGCTCGACCAGGCGGGCACCACGGTCCAGCTGGTTGCGGGACGCCTTGTCCAGGTCCGAGGCGAAGGCGGCGAACGCCTCCAGCTCGCGGTACTGGGCCAGGTCCAGCCGGAGCCGACCGGCGACCTTCTTCATCGGCTTGACCTGCGCCGCGCCACCGACCCGGGAGACCGAGGTACCGACGTTGATCGCCGGCCGGACACCCTGGTTGAACAGCTCGCCCTCGAGGAAGATCTGTCCGTCGGTGATCGAGATGACGTTGGTCGGGATGAACGCCGAGATGTCGTTGCCCTTGGTCTCGATGATCGGCAGACCGGTCATCGAGCCGCCACCCAGCTCGTCGGAGAGCTTGGCGCAGCGCTCCAGCAGGCGGGAGTGCAGGTAGAAGACGTCACCCGGGTAGGCCTCACGGCCCGGCGGGCGGCGCAGCAGCAGCGACACGGCGCGGTACGCCTCGGCCTGCTTGGTCAGGTCGTCGAAGACGATCAGGACGTGCTTGCCGCCGTACATCCAGTGCTGCCCGATGGACGAGCCGGCGTACGGGGCGATGTACTTGAAGCCGGCCGGGTCGGAGGCGGGCGAGGCGACGATGGTGGTGTACTCCATCGCGCCCTGCTCCTCCAGCAGGCCCTTCACCGAGGCGATGGTGGAGGCCTTCTGGCCGATCGCCACATAGATGCAGCGGACCTGCTTGGCCGGGTCACCCGACCGCCAGTTGTCCCGCTGGTTCAGGATCGTGTCGATGGCGACCGTGGTCTTGCCGGTCTTCCGGTCACCGATGATCAGCTGACGCTGACCCCGGCCGATCGCGGTCATCGCGTCGATGGCCTTGATACCGGTCTGGAGTGCCTCGGTGACACCCTGCCGGGCCATGACGTTCGGCGCCTGCAGCTCGAGCTCACGGAAGCCCTCGTTGGCGATCTCACCGAGACCGTCGATCGGGGCACCGAGCGCGTTCACCACGCGACCCAGGAAGGCATCGCCGACCGGGACGGAGAGCACCCGGCCGGTGCGCTTGACGCGCTGGCCCTCCTCGATGCCGGCGTAGTCGCCGAGCACCACGGTGCCGATCTCCCGGACGTCGAGGTTGAGCGCCACACCGAGCGTGCCGTCCTCGAACTCCAGCAGCTCGTTGGCCATCGTCGAGGGAAGCCCCTCGATGTGCGCGATGCCGTCACCGGCGTCGGCGACAGTGCCGACCTCCTCGCGGGAGATGTCGGGCGAATAGGAGGAGACGTAGCGCTCCAGGGCGCCGCGGATCTCCTCCGACGAGATGGTCAGCTCGGCCATCCTCTGCTTCCTCTATTCAGGGCCCGGAGTTAACTCAGAGCGGCAGGCTAAGTACGGCGTTGTTCGTTCAGCGCTTGGTGAGCGCGTTACGGGTTTCGGTGAGTCGGCGCAGGATGGTGCCGTCGTAGAGATCGGCACCGACCTGGACGCTCAGCCCGCCGAGCACGTGCGGGTCGACCGTCTGCTTGACGGTGACCTCCCGACCGTAGATCTCGGTCAGCTTGGTGCTCAGCCGGCGCTCCTCTTCCTCACCGAGGGGCGCCGCGACGGTCACGTAGGCCACCTGCCGGTCACGGCGGTCGGCGGCCAGCTCCACCAGGCGGGTGAGCCCGTTGGAGAAGGACCGTCCACCGAAGCCGGCCAGAGCCACCTCGGCCAGTCGGATGGTCGACGGCTTCGCCTTGCCGGACAGCAGGCTCCGGACCAGTTCGGCCCGCTGCGCCACCGGCGCGATCGGGTCGGACAGGGCGTTGCTCAGTCCGGTGTCCCCGCCGACCACCTGGCCGAAGCGGAACAGCTCGTCCTCGACCTCGCCGAGGTCGTCGGCCCGGTCGGCACTGGCCAGCAGTGCCTCCACGCCGAGCCGCTCGACACCGGTCAACAGTTCCGACGGTGCCGACCAGCGACCGGTCACCAGGGCGGTGAGCAGCTCGGACGCGTCCGAGGTCACCTTGCCGCCGACCAGGCTGCCGAGCAGGTCGGCCCGCTCCTCGCCGGAGCGGGCCGGGTCGGACAGGGCCCGCCGTAGCCGCGCCTCACGGCGCAGCAGATCGGCCACGGCGAGGATCCCGTCGGCGGTGTCGGCGATCGCCGACGGCTGGGCGGTCTGGGCGTACGCGTCCAGACGCTCCGCCGCGGCGGCGTACGACTCCCGGCTGGCGGCCTGCATCAGCGGGCCCCCGCGCTCTCGAGCCCGGTCAGGAAGCGCTCGACCGTGCCCTTCTGACGTGCCTCGTCGGCCAGCGACTCACCGACGATCTTGCTGGCCAGGTCGACCGCGAGCGTGCCGAGCTCGGCGCGCAGTTCGCGCGAGATCGTCTGCCGTTCGGCGGCAAGCTGTTCCTTGCCGAGCGCGATGATCCGGTCGGACTCCTCGCGCGCCTTGGCCAGGACGTCCTGTCGGATGCCCTCGGCGTCGGCCCGCGCGTCGTCACGGATCTTGGCGGCGTCGGTACGTGCCTCCGCCAACTGGGCCCGGTACTGCTCAAGCAGCTGGTTGGCCTCGGCCTGCGCGACCTCGGCCCGCTTGATGCCACCCTCGATCGCTTCGACCCGCGCCTGGAAGGTCTGCTCCATACGCGGGAAGACGAACTTCATCAGCACGAAGCAGAGCAGCGCGAAGGCGACCGAACCAACGACGATCTCCTGCCAGAGCGGGATGATCGGGTTGTGCTCGGCGGCGCCTTCCGCAGCGGCGAGAAATTCCATGTGAACCCTCCGTTGACGAAGGCGGGCAGGACTAGGAGAGCGTGCCCTGCCAGATGAAGCCGAACGCGATGCCGAGCAGCGCGAGCGCCTCGATCACGGCGAAGCCGATCCAGACGTAGGGCAGGGTGATCCGCGACGACTCGGGCTGACGCGCCGTCGAGTTGATGTACGCGGCGAAGACCAGGCCGACGCCGATACCGGGGCCGATGGCGGCAAGGCCGTAACCGATGGCGGCGACGCTGCCCTCTACTGCGGCGATGTCCATTAGTTGGTTCCTCCTGGTTATCACGCGTGACGGTCACGCGGGACGACAACGGTTGTGCGGTTGTGAATCAGTGCTCTTCGGCGACAGCGCCCTGCACGTAGCTTGCCGTCAGCACGACGAACACATAGGCCTGTAGGACGATGACCAGTGCTTCGAGGAAGGTCAGCGCGACGGTCATCACCCAGGAGAGCACCGAGATCGGCGCCAGCAGCGCGTTCGCGTTGAGCATCGCGAATCCGCCGAGAGTGAAGACCAGCAGGAGCATGTGGCCGGCGAACATGTTCGCGAACAGACGCACGGCCAGCGAGAACGGGCGAACCAGGAACGTCGAGAATGCCTCGATCGGGATCAGCAACGGCAGGATGTACCACGGCGCCGGCGGGATGAGCGAGTTCTTGAAGAACTTCACCGCCCCGTGGTGCCGGATGCCCACCCAGATGAACATCACATAGCTGATCGCCGCGAAGATCGCCGGGAAGGCGATGTGCGAGTTCGGGGAGATCTGGATCAGTGGAACGATGCTGAACGCGTTGGTCAGCAGGATGAAGCAGAAGAGCGTGGTGAAGTACGGCGCGAAGGCGACTCCGCGGTGCCCGATCATCTCCACGGCGATGTTGTTGCGCACGAAGCCGTAGATCGACTCGGCGAACCACTGCTTCTTGCTCGGCACCAGCTGCGGATTGCGGTAGCTCAGCAGGAAGAACAGGATGAGCACACCGACAGCGAACCAGACCAGCAGGGTGATCTTGGTGACCCACAGCGAGTGCCCGCCGTACGGGACAATGCTGGGCAGGAAGAAGTCCCCCACGCTGGGTGGAAACGGGGTATCGCCCTCCGCGAGGACGACCGACTGTCCGATCACCGCGTCCCTTCCCTAGTTAGGCGGCGCGCCGAGCCGGCGGATGACCAGGTAGATCCCCCCGGCCGCGCCGAGTACCACGCCGATTCCGATGGCGACACCATCGGTCTCGAGCCACCGGTCGACCAGCCAGCCGATGAACCCCCACACCAACATCCCTGCGATCAGGTATGCGAGCGCGGTCATCCCCTGTCCGGCGTTGGGCGGCGGATGCGCGCCCGAGCCGTCAGCGGGTTGGGGGGTTTGGTCACCGGCCATGACGGGGCGAACGATATCAGCCAGAAATACGAGGCAAGGAGGCACCCCCCGCACAACCGATGTGTGTGGGCGTTCCGGGGCGCAGCGTCGTCTGGTGGCACGCTACTCCCCTTGGGCCACTTGGGAAATGACCGATCACGGACAGTTTTTCGCCGCGCCGTGCTATCCGGTGGTCCGCCGCAGGTGAACAGCAGTGATCCACCAGATGTGCACCCCGGTCCAGACCGACACGCCGGCGACCACGCCGAGCGCCAACGGCACCAGCCCTGGCCAGCCCGTAGCAGCCGCGGCGGCCATCAACACCCCGAACACGGAGAATTTGGCCGCGTACATCGCCAGGCCGAACGGGAGGACCAGTTGTGGGTCGACCGAATCGGCCCAGGCCACGACCAGCGTGGACGATGTGTAACTGAAAGTGACGACGGCGACGCCAACCGCCGCGCCGATCGCGCCGGTCGTACCCGAGGTCAGACCGCCCACCAGCGCGGCGAGCGCGACCAGCACGGCGGAGGCCAGCAGGAGCACCGGCAGGTGCCGCAGCCGCCAATGTCTGTCCGCCGGGACGGCCGGGGCCGTGACGGCGGGGGGTGCGTCGTCCGCCGCGAGGTCGCGGTCGGCCGCCAGCTCAGCCACGGGGGTACGCCGGGAAGCCGGCCACCAGATCGGCGACCTCGTGGGCGACGGCGGCCAGGGTCTCCTCGCCACCGCTGGCGGTCGGATCGGTCCGGACGGCGCGGGAGATCAGGGTGGCGACGTGCCGCATCTCCCCCTCCCGCATGCCCTGGGTGGTGACGCTCGGCGTACCGACCCGGATCCCGGAGGCGATCATCGGCTTCTGCGGGTCGTACGGGATCGCGTTCTTGTTCAGCGTGATCCCGGCCCGGCCGGCGCGTTCCTCCGCGTCCCGTCCGGTCACGTCCAGGTCGCGCAGGTCGATCAGGGCCAGATGGGTGTCGGTGCCACCGGAGACCGGTCGCATCCCCTCGGCGGCCAGCCCGGCGGCGAGCGCCTGGGCGTTGCGGACCACCTGGCCGGCGTACGCCTTGAAGTCGGGTGACGCGGCCTCGCGCAGGGCGACCGCCTTCGCCGCGACGGCGTGCATCAACGGGCCTCCCTGGGTGAACGGGAACACCGCCTTGTCGATCCGCTCGGCCAGCGCCTCCCGGCAGAGGATCATGCCGCCGCGCGGTCCCCGGAGCACCTTGTGGGTGGTGAAGCAGACCACGTCGGCGTACGGCACCGGGGACGGGATCGCCCCGCCGGCCACCAGCCCGATGAAGTGCGCCGCGTCCACCATCAGGTACGCGCCGACCTCGTCGGCGATCTCCCGGAACCGGGCGAAGTCGATCAGCCGGGGGTACGCGGTCGCGCCGCAGATGATCAGCTTCGGTCGGTGCGCGAGCGCCAGGTCGCGTACCTCGTCATAGTCGATCAGCTCGGTGTCCCGGCGGACGGTGTAGCCGACCGGGGAGAACCACTTGCCGGAGAAGTTGACCCGGCTGCCGTGGGTCAGGTGACCGCCGTGGGGCAGCTCCATCGCCAGCACCGGGTCACCCGGCTGCACCAGTGCCGCGTACGCGGCCAGGTTCGCGCTCGCCCCGGAGTGCGGTTGCAGGTTGGCGTGCTCGGCCCCGAACAGGTCCCTGGCCCGGTTGATGCCGATCTCCTCGGCCCGGTCCACCTCGGCGCAGCCGCCGTAGTAACGCCGGCCGGGGTAGCCCTCGGCGTACTTGTTGGTCAGGGTCGAGCCGAGCGCCGCCAGCACGGCCGGCGAGGTGAGGTTCTCGCTCGCGATCAATTGCAACCCGCCCCGCAACCGGTCCAACTCGCCCAGCACCACGTCGGCGATCTCCGGATCGGTGGCTGCCAACTCGTCGAAGTCGGGCCCGTAGAACTTGCTCATGTGGTCTCCTCGTCGAGTGCGCCACCGCAGTGGAGTGTACGGAGGCACCCCGCGTGATCCACCCAAGCCCTGGTCAGGGCGGTGGACCGGCCGACAGCGCTCAGGGCAGCAGGGCGGCGGCCAGCGGGTCGACGGTCTCCTCGATCTCGTCGGCGACCCGGCTGAAGCACTGGTCACCCCGGCCCCACGGGTCGTCGAGGTCGTCCGCCGGCAGCGGGGTCCCGCCCCGCCGGGCGGCGTCGACCGCCTCGACCAGCGCCACGCCACGGGCGTACACCTCGTCCGGGGTGCCCGACGCGGCCGGCAGCCGGGCCAGGTCGACGGCGGCCAGCAGCCGGCCGAACTCGCCGAGCACGAAGGTCCGCCCACTCGCGTCGGGGCGCAGCGCCACCACGTAGTCCTGCTGGTCGGCGGTGGCGGTCAGGACCAGGTCGGCCGCGTCGATCTGGTCCGAACGCAGCTTGCGGGCGGCGAACCCGTCGACGTCACCGCCACGCGAGCGGACCTGACGGGCGGCGGGCGGGTTCATCTCCTCGCCCGCGTGCCAGCCGCCGGTGCCGGCGCTGTGGCTGTGCAGCAGTTCGTCGGCGAGCCCCGGCCCACCCGTTCCACCGTCGGAACGCCGGGCGAGCCGCTCGCGGACCGCCAGGGTCAGCAACCGCTCGGCCATCGGCGAACGGCAGATGTTGCCCATGCAGACGTGCAGGACGGTGAACGGCGGCACCTAGGCCGCCCGGCCCTGGATGTCCGGTACGACGTCGCGCAGCTTCTCCAGCGGGATCGCCCCCTCCCGCAGCACCCGGGGGATCTCGCCGGTGACGTCGACGATGGTGCTCGGCACCGGATCCGGTGCCGGCCCCGCCTCCAGGTACGCCCGGACGGCGTAACCGAGCTGGTCGCGGGCCTCCTCGGCGGTGTTCGCCGCGGGCTGCCCGGTCTTGTTCGCCGACGAGACCGCCATCGGACCGGTCTCCCGCAGCACCTCCAGCGCCACCGGGTGCATCGGCATCCGTACGGCGACCGTGCCGGCGGTGTCGCCCAGGTCCCACTGGAGGCTGGGCGAGTGCTCGACGACGATCGTCAGCGCACCCGGCCAGAACGCGGCGACCAGGTCCCGGGCGATCGACGGCAGGGTGAAGACCAGCCCGTCGAGGGTGTGCCGGGAGCCGACCAGCACCGGCGGTGGCATGGACCGGCCGCGCCCCTTGGCGTTCAGCAGCGCGGTGACGGCGTACGGCGTGAAGGCGTCCGCGCCGATCCCGTACACCGTGTCGGTGGGGAGCACGACCAGCTCGCCGTTCTTGACCGCCTCGATCGCGGCGGCGATACCGCGGTCGCGCTCGGCGAGGGACCGACAGTCGTAGAGCATCACGAGGAGCCAGTCTGCCACGCCGGAGCGGAATCGGCGGCAGGGGTGCCGTCGGTGCGACACGCGGTGACAAACCGGGCCCGGCCGGTCAGGTCCGAGTGGTCACGCACCGCACCGAACCGGCCGTCGGCCCGCAGCAACGCCGGCACCGCCTCGGCGTGGGTGTCGTCGTGTTCGATGCCGAGCAGCCCGCCGGGACGCAGCAGGTCGGCCGCGCGGGCGAGCACCGGCCGGATCACCGACAGCCCGTCGGGGCCGCCGAAGACCGCCTCCGCCGGGTCGTGGTCGGCCACCTCCGGGGGTACGGCGGTCGCCGACGGCACGTACGGCGGGTTGCAGAGCAGGATGTCCACCCGCCCGGCCAGCCCGGCGAGCAGCCCGGCGTCGGTGACGTCGCCGGCCACCACCTCGACCGGCCGGTCCCCGGCGCCGGCCCGCGCGCCCGCGTTGCGGCGCAGCCAGGCCAGTGCCGCCTCGGACCGCTCCACCGCCACCACCCGGGCCTGCGGCACCTCGTCGGCGACCGCCAGCGCGATCGCCCCGCTGCCGCTGCACAGGTCGACCACGAGCGGTTCACCGACCACCTCGGGGCCGCCACCACCGGCGGGGTCGGCGACCATCGCGCGGGCCGCCTCGATCCCCCAGCCGGCGAGCAGTTCGGTCTCCGGGCGGGGCACGAAGACGCCGGGCCCGACGGCCAGTTCGAGGTAACGAAACGGTGCCGATCCGAGCAGGTGTTGTAACGGTTCACGGCCCACCCGCCGGCCGACCAGTTCCTCGAACCGGTCCAGTTGGTCGGGGGTGAATCTGGCCGTCAGCGCCAACCGGCCACGCGACGTGTCCAGCACGTACGCGGCGAGCAGTTCCGCTTCGGCCCGAGCCGGCCCGATTCCGGCGGCCGCCAACACACCGGTCGCCCGGCCGACGGCGACCGAGGGCCGCAACCGTTCTGACCCTTCGGCGGGCTGCTGTAGGAAATCTCTCACGCCATAATCATGGGACGTCGGACGGGGGCACCGGACACGGGCGGCGTTCGTCCGCGATTCGTAGGAGGTTCCGCGTGAGCTGGCTCGACCGGGTCAAAGACCAGGCCGAGGTCCTCATGCACGCCCGGGGACTGATGGAGAACGGCCGGTCCGCCGCCGCGTGCCAGACCTTCGAAGAGGTCATCGGCAGCACCGAGGACCCGTACTCGCGAGCCGACGCGCTGGTCCAACGCCTCTCCGCGCTGATCAACCTGGGCCGGACCGCCGAATACACCACCGCCGTCGAGCGGGCCTTCGACGCCGCCCGCGACCTCGTCTCCGAGCCGTACCTGCACGGGCACCTGCACGCCCTGGCCGCGCTCGCCGCGCACGACCACGGGGCGCTCGACCGGTGCGTGACCCACCTGGTCCGCAGCGCCCAGGCGCTGGCCGCCGTGGAGGACCCGGACCGGGAAACCGCCTGGGCCTGGCACGACCTGGCCATGGCCTACTCCTACCTCAGCTTCCACGGCTACGCCCTCTCCGCCATCGAACGAGCCCGCCAGCTCGGTGCCGGCGCCGGGATACCGGACGAGACGTTCGCCGCGCCGGGCATCCGGCTGCGCAACGCGGTCACCCTCGACCACCACGGCGACAGCGACGGCTGCCTGCGGGTGCTCCGCGACATCGGCGGCGACCTGGACCGGTTCGTCTCCACCGGTGGCGGTGCACGGCTGCGGCCGAGCAGCCTGGTCGCGTACGGCTACGCCGTCGCCCGCCGGGCCGCGCTCGGTGAGCCGACCGAACTGCCGACCGGGATCTCCGCCACCTCGTTGCTCAGCAAGGGCGGGGACAGCGCACGGGCCCGGGACATGCGCCAGCTCGGCGAGGCGTGCCTGGCGATCGCCGCCGGCCGACCGATCGAGGCGATGACCCGGCTGGACACGGTCACCGTGGCCGCCGAGACCCTCGGCGCGGCCGAGCACGCCCGGTTGCGCAGCATGGCGTACAGCAGGGCCGGCGACCACCCGGCGGCGCACCGGGCCGACCGGTTCGCGTTCCGGCTCGCCGCCCAGCGCAACGACCGGCTCCGGGACGTCTACGTCGACGGCATCGCGGCCCGGATCGACCACGAGGAGCTGCGCCGCGAGGCGGCGCGGTACGAGGACGAGGCGCTCACCGACCCGCTCACCGGCCTGCCGAACCGCCGCCGGTTGGAGCGGTACGTGGCGGCGATGGTAGGCCGGGGCGAGCGGGCCGTGATCGGGGTCTGCGACCTCGACGGCTTCAAGGCGGTCAACACCGCGCACGGCCACCACTCCGGTGACCTGGTGCTGCAACGCATCGCCGGGGTGATCAACCGGGTGATGCGGCGCGGCGACTTCGTGGCCCGGTTCGGCGGGGACGAGTTCATCGTGGTGCTGCCGAGCGCCGGCATGGCCGAGGCCGCCGACGTGGGCCGCCGGATCGTCGCGGCGGTGTACGCCGAGGACTGGGCGGCGCTGGTGCCGGGCACGCCGGTCGGGGTGAGCGTCGGTTTCGCCGAGGTGAACGGGACCGGCGCCGGCCTGCGGGAGGCGCTCAGCACCGCGTTCAAGGTCGCCGACCGGGAGATGCTGCGGGCGAAGACCACCCGCCCCCGGGTCTCCTGACCCCGGGGCGGTGCCAGCCCATCAGCGGCGGGACAGCTCGCTCTCGCCGGCCAGCCTGGCCGCCCGGTCCGCCTCGGTCAGCGCGTCCAGCACGGCGTCCAGGTCCCCGGCGAGCGCCAGGTCGAGGTTGTACGCAGTGTAGCCGATCCGGTGGTCGGTGATCCGGTTCTGCGGGTAGTTGTACGTCCGGATCCGCTCCGAACGGTCGACCGTACGCACCTGGAGCCGGCGGGCGTCGGAGGCGGCCGCGTCGGCCTGCTCCTGGGCGGCCGCGAGCAGCCGGGCCCGCAGGATCCGCATCGCCTGCTCCCGGTTCTGGAGCTGGCTCTTCTCGTTCTGGCAGGAGACCACGATCCCGGTCGGCAGGTGGGTGATCCGCACCGCCGAGTCGGTGGTGTTGACCGACTGACCGCCGGGGCCGGACGAACGGAACACGTCGATCCGCAGCTCGTTCGGGTCGATGGTGACGTCGACGTCCTCCGCCTCGGGCAGCACCAGGACACCGGCGGCGCTGGTGTGGATCCGGCCCTGGGACTCGGTCACCGGCACCCGCTGCACCCGGTGCACCCCGCCCTCCCACTTGAGCCGGGACCAGACGCCGTTGCCGCCCTCCGGTACGCCCTTCGTCTTCACCGCGAGCGAGATGTCCTTCACCCCACCGAGGTCGGAGTCCTGCACCTCCAGCACCTCGGTCACCCAGCCGTGGCGTTCGGCGTACCGGGTGTACATCCGGAGCAGGTCACCGGCGAAGAGCGCGGACTCGTCCCCGCCCTCACCGGCCTTGATCTCCAGGATCACGTCCTTGGCGTCGTGCGGGTCGCGCGGGGCGAGCAGTTCGGCCAGCCGCTGTTCGAGCGCGGGCAGGGCGGCGGCCAGCGCCTCCACCTCACCGGCGAACGACGGGTCCTCGGCGGCGAGTTCGCGGGCGGCGTCCAGGTCGGCGCGGGCCTCGGCCAGCTCACCGGCGGCCTTGAACAGCGGGGTCAGCTCGGCGAACCGGCGGCCCACCCGGCGGGCGGTCGCCTGGTCGGCGTGGATCGCCGGATCCGCCAGCCGCTTCTCCAGGGAGGTGTACTCGTCGAGAAGGCCAGCCAACCGCTCACTGCTCATAACCCGTACTCCTTGTGACCGAGCGGGGGAACCGCGGCGGGGGAGGCGAGCCGCGGGCACATACGGACAGCGCCCGCGCCCGGTACGAACCGGGACGCGGGCGCCGTCGACGCAGCTACTTGGCCTTCTTGGCCTGAACCTTGGCGTACTTCTGCTGGAACTTGGCAACCCGGCCGGCGGTGTCGAGAACGCGCTGCTTACCGGTGTAGAACGGGTGGCAGGCGCTGCAGGTCTCGACGTGGATCGAGCCGCCCTTGGCGGTGCTGCGGGTGGTGAAGGTGCTACCGCAGGAACAGGTCACCTCGGTGGTGACGTATTCCGGGTGGATGTTGGGCTTCATGTCGCCTCGGTCCCTTTCGTCAGGTGGTCGCCGGGTCGCCGTCACCGCCCGTCACGATCGCGTGGCGAGCTCGGGCGTGAACCGGAACCGGTGGCCGATTGACCAGTGTGCCATGGGCCTTCGCCCACCCCTAAATCGGGCTGCACACGTGATCCGTGGTGGTTAACGTGTCCGCACCCCCGCGCATTCCCCTCCCGCCGGAAGGCATACCCCGTGACCACCCCTGTCCACGTACCGGTGACGTCGCTCTCGCAGGTCCTCGACCCGTCCGCCCTGGCCGCCGCGCTGGCCGAGGGGCTGGTACGCGTGCAACGCCATCCCGAGCTGCCGTTGTCGATCTACAACTACACCGAGGCGTGCGCGTACGCGTCGGCGTGGACACCGGTGACGCTGGCCTGTCGAGGGCTGATCGTGGACGACGAGACCGGGGCGGTGCTCGCTCGGCCGTACCCGAAGTTCTTCAACCACGACCAGCCGGGGGCGCCGGACCTCCGCCTCGACGCACCGGCGTCGGTGACCGACAAAGCGGACGGCTCGCTCGGTGTGATCTTTCCGACCCCGACCGGGTACGCGGTCGCCACCCGGGGCTCGTTCACCTCCGACCAGGCCCGGCACGCCACCGACCTGCTGCGCACCCGCTACCGCGACTTCGTGCCGCCGGCCGGGCACACCGTGCTGGTCGAGATCATCTACCCGGCCAACCGGATAGTGCTCGACTACGCCGGCCTGGACGACCTGGTGCTGCTCGGCTCGGTCGAGATAGCCACCGGCCGCAGCCACGGCCCGGCGGCGGTACCCGGCTGGCCCGGCCCGGTGGTGGAGCCACTGCCCCACCGCACGCTCGCCGAGGCGCTGGCGGCGCCGCCGCGCGACAACCGGGAGGGGCTGGTGGTGCACTGGCCGGACACCGACCAGCGAGTGAAGATCAAGTACGCCGACTACGTCCGGCTGCACCGCCTCGTCTACGGCCTCAACGCCCGTACGGTCTGGGACATCATGGTCCACGGCGGCAGCCTGGCCGCCCTGGTCGAGCCGCTGCCGGACGAGTTCCGCGCCTGGGTGGAGGCCGTCGCGGCCGAGCTGACCGCGACCGTGCAGGCCCGCGCCGCGAAAATCGAGGCCGCGTACGGTGACATCGTCGCCGGGCTGCCCGACGGCTGGACGCGACGCGACTTCGCCGCCCGGGCCCTGGCCCACCCGGAACGCGCCGCCCTCTTCGTCCGACTCGACGGCAGGGACCTGCACCCGCTGCTCTGGCAGCAGGCCAAGCCGACCGGCGACCGCACCCCGCACACCCCGGAGTGACCGATGACCCGACTGATCCTCACCCGGGGGCTGCCCGCCTCCGGCAAGACCACCTTCGCCCGCAAGCTCCAGCCGGGCGTCGTCCGGGTCAACCGCGACGACCTGCGCCGGATGCTGCACGGCACCCGACTGTTCACCCAGTGGGCCGAGGGCCAGGTGACCGCCGTACAGCGGGCCCAGGTCGAGGCGCTGCTCCGGGCCCGGGTCGACGTCTGCATCGACGACACCAACCTGCGGTCGAAGACCGTCCGGGACTGGGCCGAACTGGGTGCCCGGTTCGGCGCCACGCTGGAGGTGCACGACTTCACCGACGTGCCGGTGGACGAGTGCGTCCGCCGGGACGCCGACCGGGCCGAGGACGACCGGGTCGGTGAGGAGGCGATCCGCCGGATGCACCAGCGCTACCTGGCCGGGCGCAACCTGCCGCTGCCGGTGCCGTACGTGACCCCGGGCGGGCCGGCGACCGTGTACCGGCCCACCTCCGGCGCCCCGGAGATCGTGCTGGTCGACATCGACGGCACGGTGGCGCTGATGGGGGCGCGCAGCCCGTACGACATGAGCCGGGTCGGCGACGACCTGCCGAATCCGGCGGTGATCGCGGCCGTCCGGGCGATGCACTCGGCCGGCTACGGCGTGGTCTTCTGCTCCGGCCGGGACGACTCCTGCCGGGCCGAGACGCAAGCCTGGCTGGACCTGCACGTGGCGGTGCCGTACCTGGCCCTGCACATGCGCGCGTACGGCGACAGCCGGAAGGACTCCGTGGTCAAGCGGGAGATCTTCGAGTCCGAGATCCACCCCCGCTACCAGGTGGTCGGCGTCTTCGACGACCGGATGCAGGTGGTACGGATGTGGCGCGACCTCGGCCTCACCGTGTTCCAGGTAGCCGAGGGCGACTTCTGACCGGTGGTACGACGAAGGGGCACGGCCGTCTCCGGCCGTGCCCCTTTCGCGTGTGTCGCCGGGAACTACTCCCCCGGGGTCGACTTCGCGATCTGCATCAGGAACTCGATGTTGGTACGGCTCTGCTTGAGCCGGTCCAGCAGCAGGTCCAGTGCGGCCTGCGAGTCCAGCGAGTGCAGCACCTTGCGCAGCTTGTGCGTGATGGCCAACTCTTCCGGCGCGAGCAGGATCTCTTCCTTACGCGTACCGGAGGGGTGGATGTCGATGGCCGGGAAGACCCGCTTGTCGGCGATCTTCCGGTCCAGCTTCAGCTCCGCGTTACCGGTGCCCTTGAACTCCTCGAAGATGACCGTGTCCATCATGGACCCGGTCTCCACCAGCGCGGTGGCGAGGATGGTCAGCGAGCCGCCGTTCTCGATGTTGCGCGCCGCGCCGAGGAACCGCTTCGGCGGGTAGAGCGCGGTCGAGTCGATGCCACCGGACATGATCCGGCCGCTGGCCGGCGCCGCCAGGTTGTACGACCGCCCGAGCCGGGTCACCGAGTCCAGCAGTACGACCACGTCGTGGCCGAGTTCGACCAGGCGCTTGGCCCGCTCGATCGCCAGCTCCGCGACCGTCGTGTGGTCCTGCGGCGGCCGGTCGAACGTGGCCGCGATGACCTCGCCCTTGACCGAGCGCTGCATGTCGGTGACCTCTTCGGGCCGTTCGTCGACCAGCACCACCATCAGGTGGCACTCCGGGTTGTTGTGGGTGATCGCGTTGGCGATCGCCTGCAACACCATCGTCTTACCCGCCTTCGGCGGCGAGACGATGAGCGCCCGCTGGCCCTTGCCGATCGGCATGACCAGGTCGATGACGCGGGTGGTGAGGATGTGCGGCTCGGTCTCCAGACGGAGCCGTTCCTGCGGGTAGAGCGGGGTCAGCTTGTAGAACTCCGGCCGCCGCTTCGCCTCGTCCGGCTCCATCCCGTTGATGGTGTCGAGCCGCACCAGCGGGTTGTACTTGTCCCGCCGCTGCTCGCCGTCGCGAGCCGCCCGGACCGCGCCGGTGACCGCGTCACCGCGACGCAGGCCGTACTTCTTGACCTGGGACATCGACACGTAGACGTCGTTCGGCCCGGAGAGGTAACCGGTGGTCCGGACGAAGGCGTAGTTGTCGAGCACGTCGATGATGCCGGCCACCGGGACGAGCACGTCGTCCTCGTTGACCTGCGGCTCCCGGCCGCCACCACCACCGGTGGTCTCGGTGCCCTCGGGGCGGTCGTTGCGGCCGCGCCGACGGTCCCGGAACCGGCTGCGGCGGCTGCGGCGACCACCGCCCTCGTCATCGTCGCCCTCGTCGTTGCGATCGATGTTCCGGTCGTTGTTCCGGTCGAGGTTGCGATCGCCGTTGCGGTCGCTGCCGCGCTCGGCGTTCCGGTCGCCACCGCGCTCACCGTTGCGGTCGCTGCCCCGCTCGGCGTTACGGTCACCGGCGCGCTCGCCGTTGCGCTCGTTGTTCCGGTCCCCGTTACGGTCGCCGTTGCGCTGACCCCGTTCGCCGCGCTCGGTGCGTTCGGTCCGCTCTCCGCGCTCCCGACCGGTGCGGGACTCGGCCCGCTCGGCCCGGTCGCCCCGCTCGGCGGTCTCGGCCACCGGCTCGTCGGCCTTCGGCTCGGCAACCGTCGTGGTCGCGGCGGCGGTTGCCGCAGCCCGGCTGGACCGGCGGGAGGACCGCTCGCGTACGGGCGCCTCGGTGGTCGCCGGCTGGGCGGCCGGGGTCTCGTCACGCCGTTCGGTGGTGTCCCGTACCTCGGCGCGTACCTCTTCCCGGGCCGGCGCGGCCGCAGCGGCGACCTCGGCCCGTGGACGCGGCGGGCTACCGGCGGCGGCGCCGCCCTGTCGCTCCGAGATCGCGCTGATCAGCTCGCCCTTGCGCATCCGGGCGGTACCGGAGATGCCGAGCGACGCGGCCAGGCTCTGCAGCTCCGGCAGCAGCTTCGCCGACAGGCCGGTGCCAGTCCGGCGGCGACGGACGGGACCCGCGGTGGCTTCGCCAGCGACGTTGGAAACATCCGACGTCACGTCGGTGGTGTCGCTCAATGGATTCCTTCCCTCGATAAGGCCGGGGCTACCCGGGATCGACTAACAAGGTGGCCGGGCGGCCTCGGTACACCCGCCTCGCGTCGCGCGTAACGGGAGTCTGTAACACAGCAGCCGGTTTTCCCGACTCACCAACGCCGGTGAGCAGTCTTCGCCGTCTGCGACGACCGGTGGAAAACTGCGGTGCGGCGTGGGCCTAGGCAAGGGTGAGACGGGCTAACCGCCGAAAGCTTCGGGGGTGCACCGACCCGCAGGAGATCGCATGCTTCGCGGCTGTGCTAAGTCTAGAGCGTAATCAACTCTTCCGACCTGCGGCAACAGGGTCCCGCTCGGCGTGTCCCAGTCTAACCCTATCAACCTGGGCGCCGGTCACGTCTACTGGCAACAGCCGGACCGACCAGCCCATTCCCGGCTCGAAGTCCTCCGGCGGCGCGGACAGGGCCAGCACGGTCGGTCCCGCCCCGCTGACCACCGCCGCCACTCCGGCCGCCCGCAGGGCGGTGAGCAGGGACGACGTACCGGGCATGCCGGCCGCACGGTAGTCCTGGTGCAGCCGGTCGGAGGTCGCGGCGAACAGCAGGGAGGGGTCGGTGGTGAGCGCGTGCACGAGCAACGCGGCCCGACCGGCGTTGCGCGCGGCATCGTGATGCGGCACCGTCGCCGGCAGTGCGGCTCGGGCCACGGCGGTGAGTCCCCGTTCCTCGGGGACGAAAAGCACCGGCACGAGGTCGGGTGCGGGCCGCAGCGCGATCGCACGCGCCCCGGCGGCGGCTGCCGACCGTCGTACCCCGGTTGTCGCATCGCCCCCGGCGGGGACGGCTCTCACCTGCGACTCAGCGGCCCCTGGCGTCACATTCGCCCCGGCGGTCGCGCTGGCCCCGCAGGCATCGAGCGTGCCGTCGGCCGCGAGCACACCGAGGGCGACCGCGCTCGCGGTGGCCGCGGTCGGTTGGTCGGAGCCGGACGGACCGGCCGACAGCGGCGCGGTTTCGGTCCAGGCGATGGTGAAGCCGCCGAGCAGGCAGGGGGCGACGTTGTCCGGATGTCCCTCGATCTCGGCCGCCAACCGCAGCGCACCCGCGTCGTCCAGCCGGTCGAAACCGTCGACCACCAGTCCCCGCGCAAGTTGCACCCCGGCGACGATCGCCGCCGACGAGGAGCCCAGGCCACGGGCCTGCGGTATCCGGTTCACGCAGTCGAGCGCCAGTCCGGACGGCTGGCCGCCGAGCAGGTCGAAGGTGGCCCGCATGGCCCGAACCACCAGGTGGGTCTCGTCGTCGGGCAGTTCCCCCGCGCCCGCCCCGGTCACCGCGACCCGGCAGCCGCTCGGGGTCACCCGGGCGCCGACCTCGTCGTGGAGCGCCAGCGCGAGGCCGAGCGAGTCGAAACCCGGCCCGAGGTTCGCACTGGTCGCGGGCACCCGGACCCGGACCGGCCCGGCAACGAAGGACAACGCCATCCGCCCATGCTAGGGCGACCGACCGGTACGGCTGCCGGCCGCCCACGATTGGATCAGCATTCGGACGGCGGGACGCGGACGAAAACCGCTACCCGCCCGTCCCGGTCGATGTTTCCGGCTCGGTTGTCGACGGGCCCGACCCATCGGACGTTGTCGACGGGCCCGACCCATCCGACGTTTCCGTCCCGGTCGACGCTCCCGGCTCGGTTGGCGGTTTCGGCTCGGTTGGCGGTTTCGGCTCGGTTGGCGGTTTCGGCGACCGGGCGACGGTACGCAGGGCGAGCCGGAGGGCGTACTCGATCTGGGCGTTGACGCTGCGCAGGTCGTCGGCGGCCCACCGGGCGACCGCGTCGTAGACCTGCGGATCGAGCCGGAGCAGGAGTTTCTTGCGTTCGGCCATCAGCCGGACCGCCTCTAGCTGTAGAGGGAACCGGCGTTGACGACCGGCTGGGCGGCCCGGTCGCCGCAGAGTACGACCAGGAGGTTCGCCACCATCTGTGCCTTGCGCTCCTCGTCCAGATCCACCACGTGCTCCTCGCGCAGCTTGTCCAACGCGAGGGAGACCATCCCGACCGCGCCCTCCACAATCTTGTATCGGGCGCCGACGATCGCACTTGCCTGCTGGCGGGCCAGCATCGCCTGGGCGATCTCGGGAGCGTAGGCCAGGTGGGTGGTACGGGATTCGAGCACCTCGACCCCGGCCAGTTCGGACCGCTCCCGCAACTCGTGGGTCAGCTCCTCGCTGACCACCGCACTGTCGCGCAGGCTGGCCCGGCCGGAGTCGTGCGCCTCGTACGGGTAGCTGGTGGCGAGGTGCCGGACGGCCGTCTCGGCCTGCACGGCGACGTACTCGACGTGGTCGTCGACGGCGAACACGGCCTTGGCCGCGTCGACCACCCGCCAGACCACAACGGCCGCGATCTCGACCGGATTGCCGTCGGCGTCGGAGACCTTGAGCCGGGCGGTCTCGAAGTTGCGCACCCGCAGCGTCACCTGGGTACGGGCGGTCAGTGGGAGGGTCCAGTGGAAACCGGCGTCCCGGATGGTGCCGACGTACCGGCCGAAGAACTGCACCACCTGCGCGTTGTTGGGGTTGACGATGGTGAACCCGGTGCCGGCCAGGGCGGCCAGTACGGCGTAGCCGACGGCGGTGGCCACGATCGCCGACTCGTTGCCGATCACGGCGAGCACACCGGCCGCGACGGCGGCGAGCACCACCAGTAGGGCGACCATGAGGAAACCGGACATCCGGAAAACCACTCGCTCCATGACATCTCCTTAGTAGCAAAGTGATATCACTACGATAGCGATGGGCGGCCCCACCGGACAACCCGTGCCCCTACCGGGTCGGCTCGACGTCCAGCACGGGCTCGGGTTCGGTGAGGGCGAGCCTGCGGGTGGCGATCCGCCAGCCGATCGCGTACACCAGCGTGACCAGGCCGCAGCCGGCCAGCACCACCCGCTCGTCGACGTGGTCCACCACGGCGGCGACCGCGAGCTGACTGATCGAGATGGCGAACGTGGCCAGCATCAGGTCGGTGGCGAAGACCCGGCCGCGCAGCCGGTCGGGCACCTCGCCCTGCAACGCGAAGTTGGAGAGCACCCAGTTGCTGCCGCTGGCGAAGTGCGCCACGAAGACCAGCAGCACGACCAACGGGAACCAGGTGACCAGGGACACCCCGAGATAGGCCAGCCCGTAGCCGGACATCGACAACGCCAGTCCGGGCAGCAGCCAGGACCGCCGGGTGAGCACCCGGCGCATCAGCACCGGTCCGACCACCGCACCGGCACCACGGGCGGCGAAGAGCAGACCGGCGCCGAGCGCGCCGACGCCGTACACGCCGGCCAGCAGCGGGAACACGGTCAGCACGCCGTTGCCGAGGCCGACCGCCGACTTGACCGTGACCAGGGCCCGCAACCGGGGCCGGGCCGAGATGTAACGCAACGCCTCGCCCAACGCCGCCCAGCCCCGCTGCGCCGGCTCGGCGTGGTCGCGCGGAGCCTGCAACGGGCGGCGGATCATCCCGGCCAGGCCGGCGGGGGGGGGCGGCGCCGGCGCACAGACCCCAAAAAAAGCGGCAGGGCCGACAACCCCCCTGCGCAGCCCGCCTAGCGACGCCCCCACCCCCGCCATTGTTTCCC
>NZ_JBVJHT010000009.1:334089-392805 GCF_055586685.1 Micromonospora sp. NPDC049529 | reverse complement strand
AAGGGGGGGGGGGGGATGGAGTGGGGGCGGTAGCACGGAGGTCCGTTCCCTCGTGCTGTCTTTTTTGTCCCCGCGCGGGGGGGGGGGGGGGGGGGCGGGCCCGACGCGCAGAACCGTCGCACCACAGTGGATGGCACCGAAGCCGAACCGGGAGTCGAACCCGGGTAGACCGCTTTGCAGGCGGCTCCCTCACCACTCGGGCATTCGGCCGTGGCTGCCCCGGTGCGGGGCAGGGTGAAGCACCGCGCCGAATGTGACCGGCGGTGCGGTGAGGTGCGGATTGATGACGGATTGCCGACAAGTATTCGGCGGTCCCGCCAGCTAAACCCACTCAAAGGTGTTGTGTCTGAGTCCTGAAAACGGGAAGGAAATCATTCATCCCCCATTCATTCATAGCGAGTTCGGGCGGCGGCTGCTGTAATTGCGTTCGGCCGGCTCTCGTCGGTCGCGATCCGCGCCACGGCGGCCCAGGTAATCCGGATGTCAACGCATGGGGCCGCCGGGCGACCGCCCATTTTTCTCGAAGGGATTCGGAAGATGCGCGATGCGTTCCCGGTGGTCACCGACCAGGCTTTCCTGGACGGCATGCTGACCAGCGTCAACCAGTACCGCGCCAAACACGGGGTGCCGCCCGTGACGCTCGACCACACGCTGGTCGACTACGCCAAGTCGCGGGCCAGCCTGGTCTCGACCGAGGAGGGACTGAGACGCGGCCACGCCGACCTCGACGAGAGATACGGCGAAAACCTCTCCTGGCACGCGTCGACCGCGCAGGAAGCCGCCGGGCCCGAGGCCGCGACGTCGGGCTGGTACGGGGAAATCACCGACTACAACTTCGCCGACCCGTCGTCGAGCGGGCCCGGAGCCACCGGGCACTTCAGTCAACTGGTGTGGAAGGAAACCGCCAAGGTCGGCTTCGGTCGAGCGTTCGGCAGGGGTGCCGAATGGTGGGAGACCTACATCGTGGCGACCTTCTACCCGGCCGGCAACATGCAGGGCGCGTACGAGGCGAATGTGCCTCCGCCCACGGCCTGAGTCACTCCACCACGCCCGCAAGTAACGGATTGTTTGGCGGAGGCCCGGCGATACCCTTCGCCGGGCCCCCAGGTGCTTCACCGTTCACACGCCAGCGGCGTTTAAGACCACCCCTGATGCTGATGTCCCCGCACTCTGCCATTGAGCTACCGCCGCACGTTTGGAGCGGCAGACCGGACTCGAACCGGCATCTCGGGGGCGATTGGTGGTGATCGGTCGATCTGGCGATCGGTGAGGTGCTGAGTCTGGAGCGATAATCTCAGCCTGGTGGGCGACGGCCTGCCTCTACCAGTTGGGCTACCCCGGCAGGTGGTGCCGGGGGGAGGACTCGAACCTCCACCGGGACCGCCGCGTGGTGAGTCTGATGCGTTCAGTCTCAACCTCGGCGCTGACGCGCCACCCCCGCTCCAGGGGGTGTCTGTGGGTTACCCGAGCAGGTACCGGAACACGGCCTCGCCGGCCCGGCGGTCGACCGCCTCGACGCTGTTCGCTTCCTCCCGGGCGAGCTTGACCGCGTCGATGAGCTGGTCCACCCGGCGCCGCAGACCCTTGACCGTCTCGGCCGGTACCGCGCCGGACAGCTTGACGGTGGTCCAGGTGCCGACGGCAACGTCCTCGTTGAACACGTCGACCTGCGCCGGGTGCTTGTCGGTCGCTTCGGCCCGTACGTGGTTGCGGGGTGTCTTGCGCATCTTCAGCGTCCGCGCGGGCTCGGACCGGTAGCAGCCCCGGTCGTTGTCCAACTCCCACGTCTCGGCCGGGTCCAGGGTGGGCAGCTTGTCGACGAACGTACGCCAGTCGGTGAGCTGCTTCTCCAGGAAGAGCAGATAGGTGACGGGAGCGGCCTCGATGATCGTCCGGCCCTCCACCACAACGTCCGCCCGGGCGACGGCGTTGCTGGCGTCCTGGGTGAGCTGGAGGTCGAACAGCCGGGTCAGGGCGTGGGCCGCTTCCGTGAGCACGTCGGCCATGTTGATCTGCACCCGGGTCGACTCGGGCGGCAACTGTTCCCGCTCGTCGTCGGAGAAGGGCTGGTACTGCCGGGAGATGCCGGCGAGCGGCTGACCCTTCTGCGAGGCGTGGTAGGCGTCGGTCAACGCCCTGGCCGCCTGTGGCTTGTATCCCTTCACCAGCGCATTGACCTGGTGGAGCTTCGTCTGGTTAGGGGTGGGCATCCGATTCCTCTCGAAGCAGCGGCCGGGACAGTGTGCCACCGGCCTCGAACCCTTGTCTGGTCGGGACGGCCGGATTCGAACCGACGACCCTCCGACCCCCGGTCAGACGCCCTACCAGGCTGGGCCATGTCCCGAAACGCACCCCTGGGACGAGTTGAACGTCCGACCTCCCGGTTCGTAGCCGGGCGCTCTTTCCACTGAGCTACAGGGGCATCGTGGACCCGACAGGTGTCGAACCTGCCACCTCCTGTGTGCAAAACAGGCGCTCTACCGGATGAGCTACGGGCCCCGAATGTGCTGCGTACCCGGCGAGGGATTCGAACCCCCACTGACTGGTTCCTAAGACCAGTGCCTCTACCGTTGGGCTACCCGGGCATGGTGCGTGCGCCACGTGTTGCGTGACGTACGCGTGAACGTGCTCCGAGTGCGATTCGAACGCACACTGTGCGCATTTTGAATGCGCTGCCTCCTGCCGGTTGGGCTACCGGAGCACGGCCCGGGCAGCAACGGGGTGAACCGCTGGCCGGGCACGTTTGTACCATCCGCTGTGGAGTTCTCAACCATCGTTCCCGCCGGCCGGAACCGGGGGCTTGCAGGGGCGGCAGGATTCGAACCTGCGACATTCGGCTTTGGAAACCGACGCTCTGGCCGGCTGAGCTACACCCCTGGGAATGATGTGGCCGTACAACGAGAACGCCGCCCGTTCCCGAGGTGGTGGGAAGGGCGGCGTAGGCGCAGTGTTCCGCGCTACGTCCGTTGCCTGCCCGGGTGTTGCCCACAATCGCTCGTGGGCCAGTAGAGGGCTCGCCCGCCCGCGAGCAGCGCGACACCACCGCGCGGCGTCAGCCGCGAGGTCTCGGTGTAGGCGTGCTGCAACACGGCGGTTCTCCTGTCCGGTTCGGTTTGTGTCGGCTGTTTGTCTTGCTTCACTAAGATAAACGTGACCCATGCCGGTGGCAATCGCATTTACGCGCGGAATATCCGTCGTCCGGTGTGCGGGGCGCCCGGACCGATGTCGGGGGGCGGGGCCACCGGATGTGGCCCCGCCCCGTGGGCGTACGTCGATCGGACAGCGGTCGGTGTCGTACGGGACGTCGACCTGCCGGCGGCACTACGCCGCGCGGGTCACTCGAACGGCGTGAGGAACTCGGGCGGCCGCAGCGCCCGGCCGGTGATCCGGACGTCGCCGATCCAACCGTAGAAGCCCTGGCCGTATTTCAGGTTGGACGAGGTGGCCCCGATCGCGAACGGCAGGCCGAGGGTGGCGATGCCGGTCGACGGCTGGGTCGGGTTCCGGGCGATCTTCGAGCCGTCGACGTAGATGGTCGTCGTCCTGGCGTTGTTCACCACCCCGATGTGGATCCACCGGCCGACCGGCAGGGCGTGGCTCCAGGAGGTCGGGTCGGCGTCCTGCCTGTCGGGGTAGACGACGTACTGGAGGAACCGCTCGGGGGAGATGTTCAGGCTGCAGGTGCACTCGTCGGGGGACCAGCCGGTGGTCTTGCCGGCGTCACCGCTGCGCCCCTCCCAGCTCAGGATCCCCATCCAGGCGTGGTCGCCGACGAACGGATCGGGCAACCTGATGAGGGTCTCGATCACCGATGTCGGCCATGTTCACTCCATGCGGGTGGTCGTGGTTGACCCTCGTACGCTGGGCGGTCGCGATGAGCGGTGGAAGACGCCGGTTTGGACACGCGCGGGCGACCATCCGAAGATCGACTTGGTGGTGGGGCCCTCGACTGGTGTCCCCGGGATGGCCGCCGGTTGTCCATGGTGGGGCAACCCGGCTCTCACCCGTACTCCGAAGGATCGGTGTTGATCTTCGATTGTCTGCCCCAGGGAGAACCTCCATGCAGAACCTCGATCGACGCGGATTCCTCGGCCTGACCGGCGCGGCCGGCATCGGGCTCGCGGCGGCGGTGGCCGGCTTCTCGGACGCCCCCGCCTGGGCCACCGGCCGGCTTCCCGGCAACCTGTTCACCCTCGGCGTCGCGTCCGGCGACCCGCTGCCCGACGGAGTCGTGCTCTGGACCCGGCTGGCGCCCGACGCCCTCGCCGCCGACGGCCTCGGCGGCATGCCCCGCCGGGTTGTACCGGTGCAGTGGGAGGTGGCCGAGGACAGCCGGTTCCGGCACATCGTCCGGCGCGGACTGGACCTCGCCACCCCGGAACTCGGGCACTCCGTACACGCCGAGGTCAGCGGGTTGCGCGCCGACCGCGAGTACTACTACCGGTTCCGTGCCGGCAACGAGGTCAGCCCGGTCGGCCGGACCCGGACCGCCCCGGAGGCATGGGCCCGCCCCGGCAGCCTCGCCTTCGCCTTCGTCTCCTGCCAGAACTTCCCGACCGGCCACTTCACCCCGTACCGACATCTGGCCGAGGAAGACCTCGACCTGGTCGTCCACCTCGGCGACTACATCTACGAGGGCCCGGCGGCCGGCACCATCGGCCGGGCCCACCTGCCGGCGGCGGAGATCTTCTCCCTCGCCGACTACCGGGTACGGCACGCCCAGTACAAGACCGACCCGGACCTCCAGACCGCGCACGGTCGGTTCCCGTGGGCGGTGACCTGGGACGACCACGAGGTGGAGAACAACTACGCCGACGAGATCTCCGAGGACGCCAACCAGTCGCCGGAGAGCTTCCGGCAGCGGCGGGCCGCCGCCTACCAGGCGTACTACGAGCACCTGCCGCTGCGGCGCGGTGCGCTGCCGCGCGGCGCCGACATGCGGCTCTACCGGCGGCTGCGGTACGGCCAGCTCGCCGAGTTCAACGTGCTCGACGGCCGCCAGTACCGCGACGACCAGGTCTGCGGCGGCGGCTCGTCCACCGGGTGCGACGACGCGCTCGACCCGTCCCGGTCGATGCTCGGCGCGCAGCAGGAGAAGTGGCTGCTCGACGGCCTGACCTCGTCGCGGGCCACCTGGAACATCCTCGCCCAGCAGACCGTGATGGCCCGCGCCGACCGGGACCCCGGCCCGGGGCTGCTGCTGCCGATGGACAACTGGAACGGGTACGAGCCGGCCCGGCAGCGGATCTTCGACCGGGTCGCCCAGCGCCGGATCGACAACATGGTGGTGGTCACCGGCGACGCCCACTGCAGCATGGTCGCCGACCTCAAGCAGAACTTCGACGACCCGAACTCGCGCACCGTCGGGGTCGAGTTCCTCGGCACCTCGATCACCTCCGGGGCCGACGGCGCCGACATGGACGCCCGGGGCACCGAGTGGCTCGCCTCGAACCCGCACATGAAGTACTACAACCAGCGGCGCGGGTACGTGCGCTGCACCGTCGAGCGGGACGAGTGGCGCAGCGACTACCGGGTCGTGCCGTACGTGACGACGCCCGGCGCACCGGTGAGCACCCACGCCAGCTTCGTGGTCGAGAGCGGACGGCCGGGCGTACAGGCGGACACCACCGCCTGAGCCGAGGGGCACCCGTCCGCCCCGGTCGGATCGGCTCCGCGTCTCGTCAGGAGGCCGAGCCGGGGTGCCTGGAACGCCGCAGGCCGGCACTGCCGGCAGTGCCGGCCTGCGACGTCCGGCGCGCGGACAAGGAGCCCCGCGCGGACCGGCGGTGATAGTCGTCGCGATGGGTGAACTCGACGACCAGCCCCCCGGGAAGAGCGATACCCCGCCGCGGGTCGGCGAGCTCCTCGGCGATCGGCTCCGCCTCGGCCCGTACGGCAAGGGTCTGTCGTTCCTGTGCGGACAGCTCGGGCGTGCCGGGGTGGGCGAGCCGGAACTGGGCGATCGACCGGCGGACGAGGTGGATCAGCTCCCGGGTCGCACCCGGCGCACCGAGGTCGCCGGCACCGAGCGCCAGACCGGGCTGACGGATGGTCCGCAGACTGTCGCAGACCAGCAGCAGCCGTTCCGGCCGGTTGCCCGCCGGGCCGCCGGCCGGCAGCAGGTGCAGCCGGCCCGGCCACTGCCAGCGGATCTGCCCGGTGACGATCCGGCTGCCGACGTGTTCGGGCCGGCGGCGGTGCCGGGGGCGGCCGGTGTGGGCCTCGCCGGGCGACCCGACCCGCTCGAAGTCCCAGTTCTCGCAGACGAACGCCAACCGCCGGTCGGTGACCGTGACGTCCGCCGGCCGGAGCAGCGACCAGTGCAGGGTGCCGTTGCCCAGCGACGGGCCGAGCAGGTATCCGGCCACCTCGACCCGGCCGCGCCACAGGGTGTGCTCACCCGGGTCGAGCAGCACCCGGTGGTGCCGGTCGAGCTGCGGGTAGCCTCGGTCGTCGTGGTCGCTCTGGTCGAACCGGTGCGGTCGGACGAAGTACGGGGATGCGTCGTCGCTCATCGGCGAAGGGCCTCCTGTGGACGAACTTCCTTATGTCCAGGTTCGCCGAAGCTGTGACCGGCGTCATGACAGCTGTTAGGGGGTCGGCTGATCGGGCGAGGCGTACGACCGGTAGTCGCCGATCTCCTCCGCCCGTACGAGTCCGTCCTCGATCGCTCGGGCGAGCAACGCCGCCTTGGTGGCCGCCGGTCGGCCGGCGCGGGCGTACTTGATCCGGGCCCGGTCGACGTACTGCTTCACCGTGTGCTCGCTGATGTTCATCCGCCGGGCCACCGACGCCTTCGACATCGACTGGAACCAGAGCAGCAACGCCTCCCGCTCCTTCTCGGACAGGACGGGCCGGTCCGACCGTCGGTCGCCGACGATCGCACCGGCGAGCGCGGGCGGCACGTAGCCCCGGTCGCTGGCGGCGGCGAGCACCGTGGCGACGCAGTGTTCGCGCCCCTCGTGCTTGGCCAGGAAGGCCACCGCCCCGGCGTCGAGCACGGCCAGGATGATGTCCGCCTCGGTGTGTTCGGAGTAGACCACCACCCGGCGGCCGGCGGCGCCGAGTTCGGCGACCTTGTCGAGGACCAGGTGCCCGTGCAGCCGCAGGTCCAGCATGATCACGTCGGCGGTCGGCTGGTCGTCGCCGAGCACCACGTCGGGATCCTCACCGGTCGCGACCACGGTCAGCCGTGGTTCCTGGGCGAGCCAGGAACGTACCCCCTCCACCACGACCGGGTGGTCGTCGACGATGGCGACGGTGAAGCGCTGTTCGTGGTCGTTCACGGGGCCCGCCACCGGGTCTGCGCCCATACCTGATCCCCATCCCGTTCGTAGACGTACTCGACTTCGTTGTCGTGGGCGTCGGGGGTGGGCGGACCGCTCGGGTCCGCCGCGACGTCGGGGGTGACCACGCTGACCACCACCTCTTCCGGCTGCGCGACCACGGTCAGCCGGGCCCACTGACGGGCGGAGGCGAGGGTCGCGGTGAGTGGGTCGGCCAGCCCGCGGCGAACGTGTACGGGCAACGCCGGCAGCGTACCAACGGCGATCAGCTCGACCGGGAGCCCGTTTCGTTCAGCGATGTCCACGGCGGCACGCAGCTCGTGCAGCAGCGGATCGGGCACGTCGTCGGATTCCGCGATCAGCCGGCGCAGCCGGGCCGCCTCCAGTGCGCAGCGCCGCTGCACCGCCGGATCGGTCGGGTCGGCGGAGCCGTCGGCCAGTTCCGCCAACAACGCCCCGGCGGTCCGGCTGACCAGGGCGAGCCGCTCCTGCCGGTCGGCCCGGGCCCGCTGTGCCGCGATCCGTTCGGCCTCCAGGGCGGCGCGGGCGGCCGCCGTGCCCGCGGTACGGGCGGCCAGGGTACGCAGCACGCTGGCCGCGACACTGAACGCGATCGGCAGGGTCGCGGTTCCGTAGGTGTACATCGCGTACCGGCTGAGCCCGGCGGCGTCGGCGGCGCCGTAGCCGACGACCGCGACCAGCGCGATGGCTGCCTCGACGGCGAAGACCGCCACCAGCGCGGTGACCGGCCGCCCCCAGAGCACGAGCACGACGAACCAGCCGAGGGTTCCCCAGCCCCAGTTCGCCGGCAGGAAGAGCAGTTCGGCCGGGGTGTTGACGACCACCACCGTCTCGACCAGCAGCAGTACCCCGATCAGCCGCCAGGTGGGTGACGCTCGGCCGCGCAGCAGGTGGGCGGCGGAGATCACGCCGACCGCGACGAAGGCCAGCCAACCGGCGGCGACGATCCACGGCGACCGGTACGCCGACCAGTTGCCCAGCACGGCCGGCACGTTGACCACCAGGTGCCAGCCGAAGGCGATCAGGACGGCGGCGATCCGGCTGCCCCGGTCGGCGGTGTCGGCGACCCCGGCGACGACGTCCTGCGCTGTGACGGCATCCGGCCCACGATCCTCGCCGGTCTGTCGGGCGGTGGTGGTCCACGGGCCGGCGGTGCTCGCCCGCCCGGTCCACGGGCCGGCGGTGGCTTGTGGGGAAAGGGTGGCGGGGTGCCGGGGCTCAGCGCGCATCCGGCCACTCCAGCCGCACCCGGGTGCCGCGACCGGGTGCGGAGTCGACCTCGGCCCGCCCGCCGATCGACGCCATCCGGCCGTGGACCGACTCGCGCAGGCCGAACCGGTGCAGCGGGACGGCCAGCGGGTCGAAGCCCGGCCCGTCGTCGGCCACCTCGACCGTGACCGCCGGGTCGCCGGGGACGGCGCCGGTCCGGTCGCCGGCCCCGGCGGTGAGTCGTACCGAGACGGTGGCGCCGGGGGCGTGCCGGGCCACGTTCGACAGTGCCTCGGTGGCACTCTCGGCGAGGGCGTCGGCGATGTCCGGCGGCACCGCGCAGGGTTGCAGGTCCACCGTCGGGGCCAGTTCGGGGGTGCGGTCCAGGACCGCCAGGAGCCGCTCGTCGAGGGCCACCGGCCCGTCCGGGTCGGGCCCCGTCGGCAGTGTCCGGCTGCGGGACGAGGCCAGCTCGGCGAGCGTACGCAGGTCGGCGGCGGCCCGTACGCGCAGCAGCGGGGAGCCGGCGGCGACCCCGCCGAGCCCGACGACGGTGAGTGTGGACAGGACGGTGTCGTGCAGGTCGCGGTTGTGTCGGCGTTCCGCCGCGCGGGCGGCCCGGGCGATCAGCACCTCGCGGGAGGCGCGCTGGTAGTCGGCGAACGCCTCGTCGGCCGCGCGGCTGCTGCGCCGGGTCAGCGCGGCCAGCCCGGCGCCGAGGACGGTCTGCACCAGCAGGGTCACCCCGTGCGACACCGCCTCGGTGTCGCTGCCGGCGAGATGCGCCCCGTACGCGTACGCGGCGGTGACGACCAGTCCGGCGGGGACGGAGCGGGAGGCGGGCAGCCCGAAGTGGGCGACGATGATCGACGTGCTGGCGAGGATCGCCAGCCAGCTCCCCTCACCGGGCAGCACCTCGGCGGCGACCAGGCGGTTGATCAGCAGGCAGCAGCCGATGGTCAGGCCCAGGTCGACGTAGATGAGACCGGCGCTCAGCCCGCGCCGCAGCGTCGACGCGCTGAACAGCAGGGACCAGCCGGTCAGCAGCACGACCGTGACGACCAGCAGCCCGGTGGAGACCGGCGGGGTCCGTACGGCCAGGGCCACGGCCGCTCCGGCGAGCCCGCAGGTCAGCCGGAGCAGCGCGGGGAAGATCGCGAAGACCTGGTTCAGCGCGGCACTGGCCGGCCGATCCTCGTCGTTCCCGAGGGCCGGCGCCGTGTCGAGGCTGCTGACCAATGTCAACTCCTGCCCTCCCGGCGGCTGGTTCGTTCACTGGCCGGACGTCCGGCATATCGACGGGGGAGAATAGCACGAATGGCCCGATCAGTTCCGGAGCAGCGCGGTCGTACCGAGGCGGGCGAGTCAGCCGTCGGACGAGTTGGGGACCGCACGGCCGTCGGCGCCCATGATTTGTCGACCATAGCGCCCGTCGAGCGCGGCGACCGGTTTCAGTCCACGCGGGATGGAGAAAGCAACAGGGCATGAGCGACATTCGGGTGGGCACATCGTCGTGGGCGGACCGGCTGCTGCTGGCCTCGGGCTGGTACCCCCGGGAGGTCAACACCCCGGCGGGCCGGCTGGCCTACTACGCGGACCGGTTCGACCTGGTCGAGGTGGATACCACCTACTACGCGCTGCCGTCGGTGGAGACCGCCTCCGCCTGGGTCGACCGCACACCGCCGGGGTTCCGGTTCAACGTCAAGGCGTTCAGCCTCTTCACCGGCCATCCCACCGCCATCTCGGCGCTGCCCCGGGACCTGCGTCCCACCGGAGACCCGGACGGCCGGGTACGCCGCCGCGACCTGCCCGAGCCGACGTACGAGCAGCTGTGGGAGAGGTTCCGGGCGGTCCTCGAACCGATCGACGCCGCCGGCAAACTCGGCGTGGTGCTGCTCCAGTTCCCGCCGTGGCTCGGTTACGGGGAGGCGGCCAAGCGGCGGATCATCGAGGCCGCGCAGCGGTGCCGGCCACTGCGGGTCGCGGTCGAGTTCCGCCACGGATCCTGGCTCGACGGCGACAACGCCCGCTACACCGTCGGCTTCCTGGCCCGCAACGACCTGTCGATGGTCTGTGTGGACATGCCGCAGGGGCACGCGTCCTCCGTACCGCCGGTCCTGATCGCCACCGCGAACCCGGCGGTGGTCCGGTTCCACGGCCACAGCCCGGCCTGGGGCAGCCGCGACAAGCAGGAGAAGTTCCGGTACGCGTACGCCGACGGCGAACTGTCCCGGTGGGCCGACCGGCTGCGTGAGTTCGCCCGCGAGACCGACGAACTGCACGTGCTGATGAACAACTGCTGTGGTGACCAGGCCCAGCGCGACGCGACCCGGCTGGCGGCACTGCTGCGCCGCGACGGCCACCGGCCGGGAACCGACCGGCTGACCCTGTCACCGGTCGGTTCCTGACCGCACCCCGCCGCCGGCCGGCTCCGGCAGTCGGCTCCGGGCGATGGCTGCGGGCGATGGCTCCGGCGGTCGGCCCCGCGATCAGTCCCGAAGGCGCGGGCGGGGAGCCTGGATGGACAGGAACGCGTCGATGTTGCGCAGGTGCTTCGGGGTCAGCCCGAGGTGGGACTCCGGGGAGACGATCAGCGTCGGCGCGAGCCGGGACAGCTCGTTGCCGTTGTCGTGGGCGCGCAGCTCCCAGGTCGCGTCGTCGTCGGTCCAGACCAGCGCCCGGCCCTCGTCGCGCACCACCCGCTCGGCGGCCGGGTACTTCCACCAGCCCCGGCCGACGGCGACCGGAGCGGCACCGGCGAGCGCCTGCTCCCGCTCGCCGAACTCGGGGGAGTCCTGCGTCTCGAACCTCGGCAACCGCAGCATCCGGGCCAGGTTCCGGGCGTCCTGCTGCCAGGTCGTGTGCCAGCGGACCTCGGCCCGCCCCGACTCGTGTACGTCACGGATGAAGTCGATCACCGGCCGGGCGGCGAGGATCGGCCAGTCGACCCCGGCGGAGCTGGCCGTACCGGTCACCCACTGGTCCCGTGGCCACACGTTCCGGTCCGGCCTGCGGCTGATCGCGTTGACCACGCCGTCGATGTCGAGCAGCCACACCGGGGCGGGATCGACCGTCTCCATGACAGCAGTTGTACGCCCCGACCAGTCGTACCACCAGCTTTTTCCGACCCGACCGCCGGCGGCCGACCGGCGGCGCCGCGCCCAGCGTGTGGGTTGACCCTGACACCGTGTCAGGGACCACGGTGGGACGGATCATGTTCAGTATCGGAGACTTCGCCAGGGTCGGCCGGGTATCGGTCCGCATGCTGCGTCACTACGACGCGATCGGACTGCTGCGCCCGGCCGTCGTGGACGCCACCAGCGGCTACCAACCAACCCCCCACCCCCACCTCCGCGCCCTCCCCGCCCTCCCCGCTTTCCTCCGCGATCTAGGGCAAATACGTGTGGTTAGAGATCAACTAACGCGTATTCGCCCTAGATCGGCGAGGAGTGGGAGGGGGGAGGGGAGGGGGTGGGGTGGGGGTGGGGTGGGCTTAGCGGATGAAGGTGAAGTAGTGGGCGGAGGGGGTGAGGGGGGTGGGTGCGGTGGTCAGCTGGTGCAGGCCCACGCTGAGGGTGTGGTCGGTGGGGGCGGCGAAGGCCAGCTCACGGAAGCCGGAGTCGGCGAACCACTCGCGCACGCTCGGGGTCAGGTCCGGGCTCCGGCGGTGCCGGGTCCAGATCACGTACGCGTCCGGGGCGCAGAGCTGGGGCAATGCCGCCACGGTCGCCTGGACATCCGCGTCGGAGACGTTGCCGAACACACCACACATCAGCACGATGTCGGCCGGTACGGCACCCAGGTAGGACCCCGCCGCCCCCGCGTCGACCTCGACCACCTCGACCTGCCCGTCCAGTCCCGCCGCCCGCGCCGTGTTCCGGGCCGTCCGCGCGTTCACCGGATCCCACTCGACCAGCCGGGCCCGTACGTCCGTCCGACGTGGATGGTCGTGGAGCACCCCGAGCACGTCCCTTCCCTCGCCGGCACATGCGCTGACCAGCCGCAACGGTCCCGGTCGGGCACCCGCGAGCGCTTGGCGCAACTGGTCCTGCACCAGTCGGAGCCGGTGCCACAGTGACGACCCCGGCTGCTCGTACTCCTCGTGCCACGCCACCCAGTCGCGTCCCATGCCACCGACTCCCGTCTCAAGGCCCGATTCACCCCCATCATCGTGGACGACGGACAGGGGTGTGGCACCCTCGACTCAGCGCCGTCACGGACTCGACGACCTGGGGAGAGAAATGACCGAGAACTGGGGAGACAGATGACCGACCCGCACGGCCCGGCGTCCCAGCCGCAGTCGTCCACCCAGCCGGACCCGCAACCGACCACCGTCGCGCAGACCGGACAGCCGCCGTACGGCGAGCCGGCCCCGCAGGCGTCGTACCCGCAGCAGCCGGCCCCGCCGGCGTCGTACCCACCCGGCGACCAGGGCGCGGCGCAGCCGTACCAGTACGGTGACCAGGGCGCGGCGCCGACATATCCCGCTGCGGAACCGCTTCCGTACGGGGTGGCGGGGCAGCCGCCGCAGCGGGGCAACCGGGCGAAGCTGGCCGCCGTCGCCGGGGCGGGTCTGCTCGCGTTGTTCGTGCTCGTGCTCGGTGGGCTCGCCGTCTGGGACGGCCTGCGGGAGGACAGCGGGATCACGGCGTGCCGGTCGTTGGCGGACCTGTCGACCGGGCAGCCCCGGCCCGAGCTGAGTCAGGACGAGTACCGCGAGCTGCGGGACCAGTTCGCCGACTCCGACATCCGGGCCCTCCGGGAGAACGGCACCGGAGTGATGGACCTGGTGTGGGAGGTGTCGCAGCAGCCGAACGGTGAGGCGAACGCGCTGCGTTACCTGCCGCAACTGTCCGTGCGCCTGGAGGCGCTGCAACGCGCCTGCGCCGACCAGGGTGTCACCATCTCGCCCGAGGTGCCCGACTAGCCGGGCCGGTTCGCTCACCGTCCGCGTACGGGCCTCGGGGTGGTCCGTAAGCTGCAACTTGACCCGTTGCGCGGGGTCCGGCGACGGCCGTCGCGCGCGGGTCGGGTCCCCCGGGACGGAGGAGAGACGAGATCATGACGCGTGAACGGATCGGCCTGGTGGTGCACACCGGCCGGGAGGCGGCGGTCGAGGCGGCCGACGCGGTGCGCCGCTGGGCGACCGCGCACGGCATCACGGTCAGTGACATCGACGTCTGGGGCCAGGACTGGGGGCACTGTCACCGGCTCAACGCGGTGGACGAGGCCGAGGCCGCCGGTCACCCGGCGCTCGTCGTCACGGTCGGCGGCGACGGTACGTTCCTGCGCGGCGCCCGGATCGCGGCCGAGGACGGCGTACCGGTGCTCGGCATCAACGTCGGCCGGGTGGGCTTCCTGACCGAGGTCGACCCGACCGAGATCGACGCCGCCCTCGACGCGTTCTTCTCCGGGCACGTGCACATGGACGAGCGGCTGATGCTGACGCTCTGCGCCTCCCGGCCGCTGGAGATCCCGGAGGGCATGCAGGACCTGCTCCGGTACGGGCGCGGCCCGCTGCTGCCCCCGCCGCCGCTGCGCCAGGCGGAGGAGCCGATCAACCGGGCCGGGGTGGCGCTGGACGTGACCGCGCTCAACGACATCGTCTTCGAGAAGCTGGCCCGGGACCGGCAGGCGAGTCTCGGGGTGTACCTCGACGAGAGCCTGTTCACGTCGTACTCGGCGGACGCGTTGGTGGTGGCGAGCCCGACCGGGTCGACCGCGTACAGTTTCGCCGCCGGTGGCCCGATCCTGTCGCCCCGGCTGCGGGCGCTGGTGCTGACCCCGGTCGCCGCGCACATGGTCTTCAACCGCAGCATGGTGGTCGCCGCCGACGAGGCGGTGTCGGTACGCGTACTCGACCACTCGGGCGCGGTGGCGGTCAGCGTCGACGGGCAGCTGCGGGGGGTGCTGAACCCGGGTGACTGGGTGACCGTGCAGCCGGCGGCGCAGCCGGCCAGGCTGGTCCGGCTGCACTCGTCGCACTTCTACTCCCGACTGCGGGAGAAGTTCTCCCTCGCCGGTGCCCCCGCCGCGATCGCCGACACCGAGCCGGTCAACGTCGTCGAACAGCGCTGACGGGCCAGCCGGTCATCGGCTGATCCGTCGATGTCCCGGCGCCCCGCCTCCCCGGTACGGTGAGCCGGTCCAACCGGTCGGGGACCGGCTGACCGGGCGGGAGCCGGCGTGCACTCCAGATCGACTGAGATCGCGATCGAGCAGGCATACTTCGACGCCGCAGCGAAACACCGGGCTCGCCGGATCGGCGAGCTGGGTGACCTGCCCGGTGCCGCCGCCCATCCCGGTGCCGCCGCGCACCTGCACCGGCACGCCGACGCCGCCCGACGGGCGATCGGACCGGCCGACGGGGCGGTCGCGTTCGGGCGACTCGACGACGAGTCCGGTGAAGTGCTCTACCTGGGGCGGAGCCTGATCCGGGACGAGAACGCCGAGATCCTGGTGGTCAACTGGCAGGCGCCGGCCGCCGCCCGCTACTTCGAGGCGAGTCACCGGGAACCACGCGGCGTGCGCCGTCGCCGTACCTTCGACTGCGTCGACAACACCATCCGCGACTTCACCGACCTGCTCCTCGCCGAGATCGCCGCCGCCGTCGACCAGCACCTGCTCGACGAACTGGCCCGTGGCCGGACCGGCGAGATGCGCGAGATCGTGGCCACGATCCAGGCCGCCCAGTACGAGCTGATCCGGGCACCGCTCGACCAACTGCTGGTGATCGAGGGCGGGCCCGGCACCGGCAAGACCGCGGTGGCGCTGCACCGGGTCTCCTGGCTGCTGCACCACCACGCCGGCACCCTCACCGCCGCCGACGTCCTCGTTGTCGGGCCACACCCGACCTTCGTCCGGTACATCGGCACCGTGCTGCCCGCGCTCGGCGAGACCGAGGTGGAGCTGCGCGACCTCGGCCGGCTGGCCCCGGTGGTACCGAGGGGGCGGGTCGAGCCGGCCGAACTGGGCCGGATGAAGGGCGAGGCCCGGATGGCCGTACTGCTCGCTCGGGCGTTGGAGGGGCGGATCGGAGTACCGGAACCGGCCGAGCGGCTCCTGCTCGACGGGCGGTTCGTCACCCTGCCCGGCGCCGAGATCGCCGAGGCGCTGGCCGCCTGCCGGGCGGCGGAGCTGCCGTACGTCGAGCGCCGCCAACTGTTCCGGGACCGGCTCGGGCAGCTCGTCGCCGACCGCGCCGGCGGCTCACCGGCGACCGCCCCGGCCGTCGCGAACCTGGTCGAACGGCTCTGGCCGCAGCAGTCCGCCCCGGCCTTCCTCCGCGACCTGTTCGGCTCCCGGAACCGGTTGCGGGTCGCCGCCGGGGCCGACTTCACCGCCGACGAACTGGCCCTGCTCTTCCGGCGCGGCGCCGACCGGCTGTCGCAGGAGGTCTGGTCGGACGCCGACCTCGCCCTGCTCGACGAGGTTGACCACCTGGTGAACGGCCCCGGGCGGCAGTACGCGCACGTGGTCGTCGACGAGGCACAGGACCTGTCGCCGATGCAGCTGCGGGCGGTCGGCCGGCGTGCCGGCGACGGCTCGTACACGCTGGTCGGTGACATCGCCCAGTCGACCGGCGAGTGGGCCCGGGACAGCTGGGACGAGGTCACCCGACACCTGCCGACCCGGCACCCGGTGACCGTCACCGCCCTGCGCTACGGCTACCGGGTGCCGCGCCCGGCGTACGAGATGGCGGCCCGGCTGTTGCCGGTGGCCGCGCCCGGCGTGACCGGCCCGGAGGTGGTCCGGGACGGGCCCGCGCAGCCGGTGGTGCACCGGGTGGGGCTGACCGAGCGGGCCGGTCGGGTCGTCGCGGTCGCCGCCGAGCACGCCGAAGCCGGCCGGTTCGTCGGCATCGTCTGCCCGGCCCGCTGCCGCCGCGAGGTCGAGGCGGCCCTGGCCGCGAACGGTGTGCGCTGGCAGAGCGCCGAGCGGGGTGAACTCGGCGGCTCGATCAACCTGGTCAGTCCCCGGGAGGCGAAGGGGCTGGAGTTCGACGCGGTGGTCGTGGTCGAACCGGAGGAGATCGTCGCCAGCGACGACCGGGGCCACCGGCTGCTCTACGTGGCGCTCACCCGGACCACCGGCCACCTCGACCTGGTCTGCGTCGGCGAGCCACTGCCGCTGACCGCCCCGGTCCGTCGCGGTCCGGGTGGTGACGGCACCGACCGGGCCGCCGGCTTCACCACCCGAGAGGTACGTCGCCTCGCCGAACACCTCGCCGGACAGGTACGCGGCGCCGCCCCGGAACCGTACTGGGACGAGGTGCTCGCCGAGCTGGCCCGGCAGTTGCGCGCCGATGGTTGACGGCTGACGGCCGTTGCGTCAGCCGCGAGCCGGTGCGGGTCGGCTGATCGCGGCCGAGTCGAGTCGTCGCCCGACGGTCCACTGCACGATCTCGGCCAGGATCGCCGGTTTGGTGGCCCGGCTCGACACCGCGATGTTCAACTCCCGGGCCAGCGTCCGCAGCTCGGTCACCTTGAGCTTCAGGTCGTCCAGATAGCGGGTGGCGGCGGCCCGGTCGCCGATCGAGAGCAGGTCGGCCCGTACCTTCTCGGCCGAGACGGGTGCCGCGCCGCTGGCGGCCGTGCTCGTCTTTGCCGCCGCCCGGCCGCGCGGGGTTCGTACGGGTGGGGTGGCCGTGGGCTGCCCGGCGAGCTGGAGATGTGCCCGTCCGGCGGCCAGGGCGGCGAGCTGGTCGGCGGGCAGCGTACGAATGAACTCCGCCACCCGCAGCAGGACATCGTGGGTCAGGTCGGCCGGGCTGGTCACGTCTACTCCTAGCTGCGGATACGGGCGACGCTCAGGTACGGATCCTCGCGAGCAGTTCGCTGGCGAGCTGCTGGAGTTCGTACTGGATGGTGGCATTCGCGTTGGGTACGAGCACCGCCGGGATGCCGCTTTCGCCGGCCGGGCCGAACAGGGTCTTGTTCTCGCGCACCATCTGGTTGAACACGGGCAGTTCGAGGCTGTCGATCAGCGCGAGGAAGTTCCGCGAGGCCACGATCGGACCGTTGTTACCGTACTGGATCATATTGAAGACCACACCGAGGAAGTTGGGGCTGATCTGCGCGGCTCCGTCGAACGCCACCCGGTTGAAGTCGCGGACCAGCTCGGACACCTTCCTGCGCAGGTAGTCGATGCCGAGGGTGGAAAGCCAGTCCGCCTTCGCCGGGATGAGGATGTGGTCGCTGGCCACGATGCCGGTCCGGGTCACCATCGTGAAGTTCGGCGCACAGTCGAGCAGGACGAGGTCGTACTCCTGGAACTTCGGGTCCCGCAGCGCGTCGGACAGGGCGCGGTGCAGTTCCAGGAACCTGGGACTGCCGTGCTGGAACCGGGACCCGCCGAGCAGGGAGGCGAAGTCGAGGTCGACGTCGACGAGGTCGAGGTGCGAGGCGACCAGGTCGAGCCGACCGGTGCCGTACTGCGCGATCACGGCGTTGACCTGCGGCGGAGTGAGAATGTACTGCCACAGCGGCCGGGTCGGCGTGGTCTCCAGCACCGAGCCGAACCATTGCAGGATGGTGTGTTCGTCGGCGAGGTCGCGTTCCCAGTCGCCCGGCTTGTAGAAGGAGAAGGTCAGGCTCGCCTGCGGATCGAGGTCGATCAGCAGCACCTTCTGCCCACGGGCGGCCAGCTCGGCGCCGAGGTTCGCGGTCAGCGTGGTCTTGCCGACGCCGCCCTTGTAGTTGATGACCGACACCACGGTCACTGTGGACACCGTCGCGCCGATTTCGCGGGTGTACGCATGCGAGGCAGCATGCCATGTGCGGGCCCGTCCGACCGTCCCGGTCCGCATTGACGCATTGAGGACCCGTGGTTACGGTGTGCTACGCACTGTCGGCGTCACAGGGGAGACAGACTGAGAGGGCGGTCATGACCAGCTCGCTTCCGGACGACCTCGGCCAACACCCCCTCGCGCGCGCGGTCCTCGCCAAACTGGCCGCGACCCACGGGCAGAACGAGCCGCTGGGCGCGCTGGCGCGCACGGTGCTGAACGGGGAGGCCACCCTGCGCAACGCGGTCGCCCACTCGTGGCACGGCCAAGCTCTCGGCGCGGCGATGACCGACGCCATCGACGCGCAGCGGCGCCTGTCGCCGCAGGAACGCGAGAACATCGAGCGTACGGCGCAGCAGCTCAGGGACACGGACGCGGCGGAATCAGACGTTGAGGCGGCCGCTCGCGAGCACGACGGTAGGGACCGGGACGGAAGGTGAGTGCCTGGACCCGTTGGCGTATCGCCGTTCCGCTCGCAGGGCTCACCGGGCTGTCGCTCGCCGCCGCACTGACCGGAACCATGGTCTGGTGGT
Source organism: Micromonospora sp. NPDC049529 (assembly GCF_055586685.1). Taxonomy (NCBI): domain Bacteria; kingdom Bacillati; phylum Actinomycetota; class Actinomycetes; order Micromonosporales; family Micromonosporaceae; genus Micromonospora; species Micromonospora sp. NPDC049529. The sequence continues at coordinate 373,969 of NZ_JBVJHT010000009.1, read as the reverse complement.
CCCTCAGTGACCCCGGCGACCGCGCCCTCAGCGTCGCCATCTCCGTCGTCCTGGCCGTCGGCTTCGCCGCCAGTATCTCCGTCGGTCTCGCCCGGACCGAGGACGTTCCGTGGCTACGCATCGGCGCCGCTGTGCTCACTTTCCTGGTGTCGTGCGCTCTGTCCGCGTTCCTCTGAACCTGCCCCGGACCGGGTGGCAACTGGCAGCGGCACTAACGCAGTTCTCTCGTACATCGTCTTTGCTGTACGTATGCAAAAGATGCTGTACGAAGAAATTGTTTGTGTCGCCCCTGAGCCGGTTGGGCCGACTCCTGCTGGTCAGGCGGTGGCGGCGAGCAGTTCCTCGACCGCGGTGGGCACGGTCTCGTCCTGGTTGCTGAGGATGACGAGGCGGCGGTCGGAGTCGGGCAGCCAGGCGACGAACGCCTTGAAGCCGGCGTTGTCGCCGGAGTGCTGGAACCACCGCTCGCCGGCCGCCGAGCCGACGAAAAGGCCGTAGCCGTAGCCCGGCGACCAGGATGGGAGCCCGGTCAGCGCGTGTTCGGTGAACATCAGCCGCAGCGACTCCGGACCGAGCAGCCGACCGGCGGGTAGCGCGCCGAGCCACAACCGCAGGTCGGCCGCCGTGGACCAGATGTCGCCCGCACCCATCCCCACCGAGTCCAGCTCGAACGACGGCACAACACGCCCACCGCCGTGACCGAGCGCCAGGTCGAGGCGGTCGCCGGGGGCACCGGCGAACGTCGCGTCCATACCGAGCGGGGTGAAGATCTCGCCGGTCAGGAAGTCGCGGTACGGCCGGTCGGCGGCCCGCTGCACGACGTGGGCCAGCAACACGTAACCGGGACTGCTGTAGCGCCAACCGCTGCCGGGCTCGAACAGCGGCGCGGCGCGTTGGAAGGTGGCTATCAGGTCGTCCGGCGCCAGCCAGGCGGTCAGGTCGATCGTCGGGTAGTCCGACCAGTGCCCGAGGCCCGACGTGTGCGTCAGCAACTGGTGCAGGGTGATCGGCTGCCAGGACTGCGGGCAACCGCCGATCCAGCGGTCGATCCGGTCGTCCAGCGCCAGCGCGCCCCGCTCGGCGAGCAGGAGCACTGCCGCCGCGGTGAACTGCTTGCTGACCGAGGCGATCTGGTAGCGGGTCCGCCGCGAGTTCGGCGTACCGGTCGTCGTGTCGGCGAGACCGCTGCTGGTCTCGGCGAGCACGGTGTCACCCCGGGTGACCAGGACCGAACCCCGTACGGGTGTCATCGGGCGGCACCGGGACGGGGCCGGGGGGTGAGGCGCTGCCGGATGTCGTCCTTCAGCTGCTCCGACACCCCGTCGGCGGTGAGCAGGCGGGGAAGCTGGTCGGGCTCCAGCATCCAGGCGCGGAAGCCCTCGGCGATGGTCACCCCGCGCGCCGGGCGGTCGACCACGCGTACGTCGTCACCGGCGCGGACCTCGCCCGGCTCGACCACCCGCAGGTACGCGCCCGGCCGCCCCTGCCGGGTGAACCGCCGCACCCAGTGCGGCTCGGCCATCTTCACCTGGAAGGTGGCGCACGGGATCCGGCCGAACGTCGTCTCCAGCAGCAGGTCGGTGCCGATCCGCCAGCGTTCGCCGATGTACGCGCCGTTGACGTCCAACCCGGTCGTGGTCAGGTTCTCACCGAAGATGCCGCCGGGCAGCGGGCGCCCCAGTTCGGTTTCCCACCAGTCGTAGTCCTCGCGGGCGTAGGCGTACACCGCCTGGTCGTCGCCGCCGTGGTTGGCGATGTCGAAGATCTGGTCACCGACCAGGCCGCTGTGCAGCCCGGTGGTCTTCGGGCCGGGGGCCCGGACCAGCACCGGGCGGTCGACGGGCTGCTTGTTGATGCCGGTGACGCCGACCGACTTGGCGCTGTTCGGCTCGGGCACGGCCAGGTTCACCGAGAGAACCATCCCCATACGTCCCGAGACTACCCGCAGGGCCGCCCCCGGTAAGGGGCGTCGCGGCGGCACCGGTTCAATGGGCGCATGGTTGTGCGAATCGACGTGGACGCGGTACGCGGAGCGGTGGACCCGGCGGTCTACCGCGAAGCCGAGGAACTGCTCGCCGGGGGTCGGTTGGGCCGGATCGTCGAGGTGGGCGGCGGGGTCATCGGGGCCGTACACGGGGCGGACGCGACGGCGTACGAGGTGTGGGTCGGCGTGGTCGACGGCACCTTCACCGGCGAGTGCGAGTGCGCCGCCTCGGTGGCCGAGCCGGAGGAACTGTGCGCGCACGCGGTCACGTTGACGCTCGCCGCGATCGGGGACGGGTTCCACTGGTCGTCGTCGGCGACCGCCCCGTCGACTGTGGAGATCGATCCGGAGATCCGCCGGCTGGCCGAGGTCGCGGCGACCCTTCCGGTCCGTCGGCTGGCCATGCTGGTCGCCGAGCACGCGGTCACCGACCGCCGGCTGGAGACCCGACTGCTGACGTACGCCGGGCAGCTCGGCGCACCGACGGACGCGGAACTGGCCGACGTCCGGGAGACCGTCGACGGCCTCACCGGCACCGACCAGGCGGATCCGTACGACCTGGCCAAGGCCGGTCAGCTGCTGGTCGAGGAGTTGGAGGTGCTCGCCCAGCGGCCCGCCACCGAGGCGACGCTGCTGCTGGTCGAACACGCCGCCCGGCGCTTCGACGGCTGCGCGGCCCGGCTCGTCGACGTGGTGGAGGAGGGCGACGTCGAGGAGATCGGGGCGGGGCTGCGCGCGGTGCACGTCCGGCTCTGCCTGGAGCTGCGGCCCGACCCGGACGCGTTGATCGACCGGCTGGTCGAGATCGTCGACGCGGCGGAAACCACGTCGTGTCTCGACCAGCCGACCGACTACCTGCCGGTGCTCGGCCCGGACGGCGTCGCCGCGCTGACCGACTGATCCGCGCCGTCGATCAGTTGACGACGTACAGCAGCGGGCTGGCCGGTACGCCGGTGGTGGCGTTCGCGACCAGGTAGTTGCGGACCTGGGCCGGTGTCCAGAGCGGGTTGACCGACAGCACCAGGGCCGCCGCGCCGGCGACGTGCGGGGAGGCCATCGAGGTGCCGCTGATGGTGTTCGTCGCGGTGTTGCTGGTGTGCCAGGTGGACGTGATGTTGGTGCCCGGTGCGTACAGGTCCAGGCAGGGACCGGGGTTGGAGTAGACCGCCTTGGCGTCGGTGATCGTGCTGGCGCCGACGGTGATCGCCGCCGGGACCCGGGCCGGTGAGTTGTTGCAGGAGTTGCCGGTGTTGTTGCCGGCGGCGACCGAGTAGCTGACACCGGACGTGATCGAGGTGGACACCGCGCTGTCCAGCGCCGCGCTGACCGGGCCGCCGAGGCTCATGTTCGCCACCGCCGGCTTGATCGCGTTCGCGGTCACCCAGTTGACGCCGGCGACCACCCCGGCGTACGTGCCGGAGCCGTTGCAGTCGAGCACCCGTACGGCGACCAGGTGGACGTCCTTGGCCACCCCGTGCAGTTGGCCGCCGAGGGTGCCGGCGACGTGGGTGCCGTGTCCGTTGCAGTCGTCGGCCGTACCGCCGTCGACCGCGTCGTAACCGCTGGTCGCCTGGCCGTTGAAGTCGGTGTGGGTGAACCGGATGCCGGTGTCGATCACGTACGCCCGGACGTTCGGGGCGGTGTTCGGGTAGGTGTACGACTGGTCGAGCGGAAGCGGGTGCTGGTCGATCCGGTCCAGCCCCCACGACGGCGGGTTGGGCTGGGTCGCCGCCGTTGTCACCCGCTGGTCCTGTTCCACCCAGGCGACGTCCGGGTGGGCCGCCAACCGTCGGGCGGCGTCGTGGCTCATCCGGGTCGCGAAGCCGTTCAGGGCGGCCTGGTACAGGTGGGTCACGGTGCCGCCGTACCGGGAGGTCAGCTCGGTGGCCTTGGCCGGCACCCCGGCGGCGGCGCGGGCCGAGCCGGCGACACCCCCGGCCGCGCCGTCGCGCAGCCCCACCAGGTAACTGCCGGCGACGGCGGTCGGGCTTGCCGCGTACCGGATCTGGCCGGTCGGCGGTGCGGCGTCCGCCGCCGGTACGGCGCCCGCCGGCCCGGCGGCGGCGACCGCGCCGGTCACCAGTGCGGTCAGTGTGGCGAGCGCCAGCCGTCGGGCGTACCGCAGGTCGGGCAGAGTCATCTTCCGCTCCCGTCTGAACCGTCGATCGTGGCGATAATTGAGGCCAGTCTATGTATTGGTATGTTGCCGGCCAACCCTTCGGGTGACGGAAGTCGATTTACCGTCGATGGTGCTCCACCTTTCCGGTGATTCGCTCCACTGGTAGTTGAAACGTCGTGTTCGAGCGGCTTGCCGGGGCCGCGACACGGATCGACGTCCTTAAAGGAGGGTTAACTCATCGGCCGCACAGTGTGACCGAATGATGCCCTGTCGCCGGGCTCGCACTGTGGCAACGTCTGTGCGCGCGCTCCCGAGGTGGGGTGCCCGATATTGACGCGGAGAAGAGCATGACCACCCCGAACCACCCCGGCCAGGAACCGCCCTACCAGCCCCAGCCCCAGCCCCAGCCGCCGCACGCCGCGTACCCGTCGTATCCGCCCCAGCCCGTCTACCAGCAGGGGGCGGCGAGCTACCCGCCGCCCCCGCAGCAGCCGGGTTACCCGACCGAGGCGCCGCCGCCGGACTATGCGATCGCGCTGCCGCCCCCGCGCAAGCGTCGGCGGTGGCTGGTGCCGAGCCTGATCGGGGGCGGGCTCGTGCTCGCGCTCTGCTGCGGCGGCACGATCATCGCGGCCAGCGCCGGTGACCCGGACGAGACGAAGACGTCGGCCGACGTGCCGGCGGCGCTGCCCACGGCCGCCGGCTCGGACGCACCGGCGGCTCCGAAAGCCGCCGATCCGGCCAGGAGTGAGGCGCCGAAACCCCCGCCGGAAGGGCCGAAGAAGTACAAGGTCGGCGAGGCCGTACGGGGCGGCGATTTCGAATTCGTCGTGCACGGTGTCAAGTGCGGCATCGCGGACGTCGGCAGTTCCTACCTGAAACGGAAGGCGCAGGGCACGTTCTGCCGGGCCGACGTCTCGGTGAAGAACGTGACGAAGAAGGCGCATCTGTTCCACGCCGACGGAACCGTCAGCGCGCGGGACGCGAGTGACCGGGAATACGAGGCGGACGGCGAAGCCAACATCTACGGCAACAAGGACGGTGCCGGATTCCTGGACGAGATCAATCCGGGGAACTCGATCCGTTCCTTCGTCTACTTCGACGTACCGAAGAACACGAAGCTGACCACGATCGTCTTCGACGCCGGACTGTTCACCCTCGCCGAGGACGCCGTGGTCTCACTCTGAGGCGTATCCCTGCCAGGGGCGTCATCGGGCGGGTGCCCCGAGGAAGTGCAGCAGTCGGTCGGTGAGTTCGGCCGGCTGCTCCTCGAAGATCCAGTGCCCGGAGTTCTCGATGACGTCGCCGCTCACCGTGGTCGCGTACTGCCGAACCTGGTCGGGTACGGCGTCACCGAGACTGGCCCGGGCGCCGAGGGCGAGCACCGGCATGGTCAGCTTCGTCCTGCCGTACTCGCTGTTGTCGGCGATGTCCTGGGGCAGGGCCCGGAAGTACGCGAAGCTCGCCCGAAGGTGCGCGGCGTCCTCCAGGTGGCGGGCGTATTCGCGGACGTCCTCGGCCGAGATGCTGTCCTGCACCTCCATCGAGTCGGTGAACCGGTCCACCCACAGGTCTTCCCGACCGTCCACGATCTGCTCCGGCAGCCCGTTGGGCAGGCTGAAGAAGCCCAGATTCCAGAAACCGGGACCGTCCGGGGTGAGGGACGGGATCTGGAAGAGGCTCCCGTCCGGGATCGGTGCCTCGGTGAGGACGAGTTTGCGCACGCTGTCGCCGTGCGCGGCGGCGTACGCGTACGCGACCATGGTGCCGATGTCGTGACCGACGAGATTGATGTCGCCGTCCAGGTCGAGTTGGGCGAGAAGCCCGTGTACGTCGTCCGCGAGCGTCTTCTTGTCGTATCCGTCGGGTGGGGCGTCGCTGTCCCCGGCGCCGCGCAGATCGGGCGCGACCACCGTGTAGTGGCGGGCGAGTTCGGGCAGCACCTTCCGCCACATGTACCAGCTCTGCGGGTAGCCGTGCAGCAGTACCAGCGGGTCGCCGCTGCCGCCGCGTACGTAGTTGACGGCGACGTCACCGACCTGCGCTCGCTGTTCGGTGTAACCCTGCGGCACCCGTCCGCTGTTCATGATCGTCCTCCCCGCCGACGGACCGTCGACCGCCGCCGGCCCACCCGGAGCGGCCCCACCGGTCGAGCCGGTCTACCCGTCGTCCGGGCGGCTACACGCGCGCGACGATGCTGCTACGCGCGCGGGACGACGCCGTGGTCACGGGCCGGTCGGCCGGTTGTAGGAATAGATGGTCGTATATAGCATGGGCGGGTGTTGTCGCCGGCACGGGCACGGGTCGACCGGGTGCCGGCGGGCAACGAGCACCGGAGCCGGGTGAACGGCCGTCCGCGCGCGACACCGCGGCGGGGGCCGTGTCGTCGTCGCAGCCACGCTGCCGGCACGCCCGGTCCGACCGGCGGCGCCGGCAGCCGCTCGGAAGGATCCCACCCGTCATGAGACCCATCCCTGTACGCCGCCGCGTACCGCTGCTCACCGCACTGGTGACCGCGCTCGCCGCGAGCGTCGTCACCCTCGCCGGCCCGACCCTGACCGCGCCCGCCTCGGCGGCGGCCGGTTGTCTGGTCGACTACCGGGTCAACCAGTGGCCCGGTGGCTTCACCGCCACCGTCAAGCTCACCAACGGCGCGAGCCCGATCACCGGGTGGGCCGTGCGCTGGACCTATCCCGCCGCCGACCAGCGGATCACCAACGGCTGGAGCGCCCAGGTCGCCCAGGTCGGCGCGGTGGTCACCGCGACCAACGCCGGCTGGAACGGTAGCTTGCCGGCCGGCGGGTCCACCGAGTTCGGGGTGCAGGGCACCTTCGGTGCGAGCAACCCGGCGCCGACCGGGTTCACGCTCAACGGCGTACCGTGCAACGACGTCGGACCGACCACGGCCCCGCCGCCGACCACCCCGCCCCCGAGCACGACCCCGCCGGCGACCACCGCACCGCCGACCACGCCGCCGGTCACCACGCCGCCGGTCACCACGCCGCCGGTCACGACTCCGCCCGCGACCACCCCGCCGCCGACCGGGTGCGGCACGGCCGCGTTCTGTGACGGTTTCGAGAGCCAGACCGGCGGTACGCCGACCGGCGACTGGGCCCTCAGCTACCCCGACTGCCAGGGCAGCGGCTCGGCCACCGTCGACACCACGGTGGCGCACCAGGGCACCAGGTCGGTACGGGTCAACGGCGCCGCCGGCTACTGCAACCACGTCTTCGTCCGGGCCACCCGCGACCTCACCGGCCTCGGCCAGGTGCGCCACGGCCGGTTCTGGGTACGGCACACCACCGCGTTGCCGACCCAGCACGTGACGTTCCTGGCCATGCGTGACGCCAACGACGGCAACCGGGACCTGCGGGTCGGTGGCCAGAACGGGGCGTTGCAGTGGAACCGGGCGTCGGACGACGCGACCCTGCCGGAGCAGAGCCCGGCCGGGGTGGCGCTCAGCGTGCCGCTGCCCACCAACCGGTGGACCTGCGTGGAGTTCGTCGTCGACGGCGCCCAGGGCCGGTTGCAGACCTGGGTGGACGGCACGGCGGTCGCCGGGCTGACCGTCGACGGCATCCCGACGCACGACATCGACGGGCAGTGGCTCAACCGGGCGAACTGGCGGCCGAACCTGACCGACCTGCGGCTGGGCTGGGAGAGCTACGGCGAGGGAGCGGACACGCTCTGGTTCGACGACGTGGCGCTCGGGTCGACCCGGATCGGCTGCTGACCCCCTAGCCGACCGGTGCCGTACGGGCCGGGCCGGGATTTTTGCCGGTCCGGCCCGTACGGCAGGGTTCGAACCCCGCTCACCGGGCCGGTCCGGCCCGTACGGCAGGGTTCGAACCCCGCTCACCGGGGATGCGGCAGCAGTCGCCCGACCGGGGGCGGCGCCGAGCCCCGAGGAGCGGAGATGACCGGAGCGACGCTCGACTACTTCGAGCCCGAGGGCGGGGCGGTGCTCACCACCCTGCTGATCGTCCGGGACGTCGACCGGTCCCGGGAGTTCTACGAGCGGGTGCTGGGCGCCACCTGCGTACGGGAGCGGCAGCCGTGCATCCTGCGGTTCCGCAACAGCTACATCGTGATCAACACCGAGGGCGGTCCGACCGACGACAAGCCGACCGTGCAGGCCCGCGCCCCGCAGGGCTCCGACATGCTCAGTTGCGCGATGAACATCAGGGTCACCGACGTACGCGCGACCTACGACGAGTGGCGCTCGCGCGGCGGCGAGTTCCTCACCGAGCCCAAGGACCACGGGGTCGAGATCCGCTGCTACCTACGCGACCCCGACGGCTACCTGATCGAGCTCGGCCAGGCAACCGGCATCCTGGAACTGGTCGGCCGCGCCGCCCGCTGAACTCCCGCACCGACCCACATCGGTCCCTCTTTCAGAGAAAGAGTGGTTATCCGGGCCGCGATAACCACTCTTTCCGTGAAAGAGGCGGCTCTGGGCGGGGCGGGTTAGGCGGGGGTGCAGGGGTGGGTGTCGATGGTGCAGGCGGTGGGGGCGGCGCCTAGGCCGACGCCGTCGACGCGGAAGCGGAAGGTGACCGACCCGGCGGGCGGTGCCGCCGGGGTGTCGGCGGTCGGCACGAAGGTCCAGACGGTGCCGGCCTGGGTGGCCTGCGCGCCGGTGACCTCCCGGACGGTCATCGCCGGTCGGGGCAGGGTGACCGCCACCGTCCAGTTCGACACCGGGGTCGGATTCGGGTTGTCGACGGTCACGGTCACCCGGTAGCCGACCAGGGTCGCGTCGCCGACCGTGTACGTCGCGGTGAGCGGGACGGCCGGGGGCGCGACCGGCGGCGGTGATCCGGCCACCGGTCCCGACGTCGATCCGGACTCCGCGCCGGTGGGATTCTCCGGGCGGGCCGGCAGCCCGGCGGGCGGAACGGCCTGCGGGTCCGCCGGACCGGTCCGGACCGCGTTCGGGCTCGCCGCGCTGCCCGGGGTGCCGGGACCGGCGCTGCTGCCCGTCCCGACCTCGGGCGGAGGTGCCACCGCGAGCGGACCGTCGCGGTCCGGCGTACGCAGGACGAGCACGATGAGCAGGACGAGCGCGGAGAGCACCGCCGCCGCGCCGGCGACCACACCGACCCCGGCCGGCCAGCCCCCGACGGTCGCCCCGCCGGCCGGAACGCGCCGGCCGAACCCGGAGGCGAGGGCCGCCCGGACCGCCGCCCCCGCCCCGAGTACGGCGTCGAGCACCGCCACCGCACGGGTCCGGGGCGGCGAACCGGTCCGCCCCGGCGGCAGCGGCAGTGGTGGTGGTAGCGGTGGTGCCGGTGGTGGGACGCTCCCCGTTGGACGGTCCGGCGGGTCGAGCCGTAGGTCGCCGGTGGGCTCGTCCGGATTCACGACCGGTACTCCTTTGTGATGATCAAGTTTGCTGGTCACTCCGTCGCCGAGGGCGGCGGTGCCGGTTCGAGGTAGACCGGCAGGTGGTGGTGTGCCTGCCCGGCGAAGAGCGCCACCTCGTACGCGACGTCGCCGACCTCCACGTCACCGTCGAACCGTACGGTGAGCACGGCTCCGCCGCGAGTCGTGGCGACGAACAGGTACGCCTCCCGCATCTGCACGATGATCTGACGTACGGTGCCGGCGCCGGTCTGTCGCCCGGTCGCCACGGCGAGCGCGTGCAGCCCGGCCGTCACGCTCGCGACCTGGTCGGCCAGCTCGGCGTCGACCTGCCCAGAGGCGGCGAGTGGCAGTCCGTCGGGGGATAGCACCATCGCCAGGTCCGCTCCGGCGACCCGGTTGACGAGGTCGTCCAGGAGTCGGGTCAGGTTGTCGGTCGCGACCATCGGGGAAACCACTCGTCGTTGTCCTCTCGCTGCCGGTCAGCCGGCATCAGTGTTGACTGTCATCCATACGTGGGGCCGAAACGACACGCGGGCGACCGGTCACGACGCCGGTCGTTTCGGCCAGGTCGGGGTCGCCGATCCGTTGCCGCCCCGGACGTCGGCCAGCACCCGGAGCCGGTTGAGCAGTTCACCACGGTTGGCGCAGTTGAGCCGTTGGCGCATCCGGGCCACATGGTGCTCGACCGTCTTGGCCGAGATGAAGAGCCGGTCGCCGATCTGCTTGTAGGTCAGGCCGGTCAGGACCAGGTCGGCCACCTCCTGCTCCCGGTCGCTGAGCCGGCTCTCGGTGGGCGCGGCGACGGCGTCGGCGACCGGCGCGTTGGCGGCGCTGCCCGGATGGGTGCTGCCCTTCTGACCGGCCGGGCGGCCCTGCAACATCCGGGCACAGTCGAGCAGTGCGGTCATCGCGCGCCGGTCCGCGGTCCGGATCGCGGCCTGGCCGGCGAGTCGTGCACCGTCCCAGCCCAGCCCGGCGTCGTGCAGCCCACGCGCGGCCGCCTCCACCCGGACGGGATCGACGGTCCCACGCAGCACCTCCACCCAGCTCTCGGCAGCGGCGGCCATCACGGCAGAGTACCGGCTGTGACCGACGTTCGCGGCGAGGGCCGCGACGTGTTCGTCGGCCGCGGCGGGAAGTTCGGCGATGATCGCCGCGTGCAGCCCGCTCCAGCGCAGCGGCGTCGCCCAGAGCGCCGGTGCGCCGAGCCGGTCGAGCAACGCGTACGCCTCGCGGAGATGGGGTTCGAGCCGGTTGAGTTCACCGAGCCGGGCCGCCGCGATGGTGATCTCGCCCAGCGGGAGGAAGCTGAACAGGTCGACCGGGTGCCGCACCAGCGCCTCCCGGGCCTGGCCCCAGGCACGTTGCACCGCCGGCAGGTCGCTGTCGCGGCGGGCGATGCCCATCTCCAGGGCGCTGGCGAAGAGCTGGTCGCGGGATTCGAGCGGACTGTTGACCGCGTGCAGCGCCTGCGCCGCCAACGCGGTACGGCCACGCACCATCAGGATCCACGCCTGGAGGAGCCGGTGCCGCCGCGACATCAGTGCGCCGCCGAGATTGGCGGCGATGGCCCGGTCGAGGACCCGTTCGCCGATCTCCAGTTCGCCGCAGTGCAGTGCCACCAGGGCGGCGAGCGCCGCCGGGCTGTCCGGCAGCAGGACCGTACGGCCGGCCGGTTCGAGCAGGGCGGCGGCCTGGACGAGGGTGGACAGCGCCGCGGTCGGCGGGGCGGTGAGCGTTTCCCGTACGCCCCGGACGGTCAGCAGGGCGGCACTGGTGAGCAGCGTCGGCGGGCCGTCGGTCGACGGCTGCGGGGCGGGTGCGTCCGGCTCGGCGGGGTGTCCGGTGCCGATGGTGGCGATCGCCGCGTACGCCGCCGACGAGGGCGCGTTGGACCAGCGGTACAGCTCGGCGCCCCGGCTGAGCTGCCCCCGGTGGGTCAGCGCGGTGGCGGCGACGGTGGCACCGTCGCGCCGGTCGTCGGCGTCGGCCGCCCCGACCAGCCGGTCGGCCAGCCGCAACGCGGTGTCGAGGTCCCCGGCGAGTGCCGCCGCGTACGCCTGCCGGGCGGTGGTCGGCCGGCCGGCCGCGGCGGCGGCGGCGAACAGGTCGGCGGCCAGCGACGGCTGGTCGGCCAGTGCCTCCTCGGCGGCGGCCTCGATGGTCTGGCCGGCGTACTCGCCGCCGACGCCGGGGGTGAGCAGGGACCGGACCAGTGGCAGCACCGGCGCGCCGCGTCCGCGTTGCAGCTCGGCGAGGCGTTGCCAGACGGCGATTCGCTGGCTGGCCGGGCTGAGTGAGGTGACCGCGTGTTCGACGATCGGGGGCAGCCGGTCGTCCGGGCCGAGCAGGCCACTGGCGCGGGCTTCGGCGAGGGTTTCGTCGACCTCGTCGGGGTTCTGTTCGAGCAGGGCGCCGAGCAGGTCGACCGGGAGCGGTACCCCGGCGGCGACGGCGAGCAGCAGGCGCCGGACCGGCCAGGTGAGGTCGGCGACCTCGGTGCCGAACGGCAGCAGCGCTGCCGCCGGCACCCGGTGCCCGCTGCCCGTGTCCGCCCCGGCCTCCGGTGGCCGGGTCGGCGGATGGGCCGCCGGGTTCGCCGGCCCGACCTCCGGGCGCAGCGCCGCCGCCAGCCGGTGCACGAACCGGGGTACGCCGCCCGTCTGCGCCTGTACGAAGCCGACCAGGCCCGGTTCGGGCCGGTGGCCGTACGTGGCGGTGAGCCGGGCGGCGGTCTGCTGCGTGGTGAACGGGGCGAGCAGCAGTGGCGGCCGGTCGCGGGTGAGGTGTTCGGCGAGTTCGACCAGGGCCGTCGGCCGGGGCCAGGGCCGGTACGCGACCACCAACCGGACCGGGCCGGTGTCGAGCCGGTGCCGCAGTTCGCGCAGCCGGACGTCGTCGAGCAGGTGCGCGTCGTCGACCAGCAGGACGGCGCCCGGTTCGGGGGTGGCGTCGGTTGCCGGGAGCGCGTCGAGCACCGGGTGCCCGGCCCGCCGGTAGATCGCGGCCAACTCGTGCAGCAGCGCGCTCTTGCCGTGGCCGCCGGGGGCGGTGACGGCGACGGCCAGCGGGGCGTGCGGATCCGCGTCGACCGTGTCGAGCAGCGCCGTGGCTGGTCCGTCCAGCACGAGCTCGGTTCGGGTGGCGGTGTGCGGACTCAACGGTGTCCTCTCGTGGCACTGCGATTCGTGGCGCCGCGATCCGGGCGCTGGTCGATCGGGTCACGACCGGTGCCGGACGACTCGCGTCCGGCACCGCGCAGACCCTTGCCCCGGGGCTTCGGCAGGTTCAGCGGGGTGATCCGGATCGGCGGGCGGGGCGGTGGTTCGGGTTCGGGTTCCGGCCGGCCCAGGTCGCGGAGGGGTTGCCGGCCCCGGAGCGGTTCGGGTTGGGTCCACTGTGGTTCGTGGTGGCTGGGGCCCGGTGCGGTCCGGGTGGGTGCCGGATCGGCCGGGTGCGGTTCGGTCGGGCGTGGGTCGGTCGCGCGCGCCTCGGGTCGGGGCGTCGGCAGCACGATCTGGCCGGCGGCCACCGCCGCTCCGGCCGCCGCGTCGGTGTCCGGGTCGGTCCCGACCGCGACCAGGCCGGGGAACCGGGCCGACGCCAGCTCGGCGACCAGCGGCGTCCGGGCCCAACCGCCGACCAGCAGTACGCCGTCGAGCCGGTCGGACGGCAGCCCGCTGCCCCGGACGGTGTCGGCCAGGGTGTCGACGGCGACCCGTACGGCGGGACGGACCAGTTCGGTGAACTCGGCGCGGGTGACCGGCACCCGGATCGGCCCGTGCGGCAGGTGCAGGCGTACGTCGGTCTCGGTGGTGGCGGCGAGCCGGTCCCGGGCGCGGGCGCATTCGTCGCCGAGTCCGAGGAGGGCGACGCGTACCTGCGGTTCGTCGAGCCGGCGGGCGCCGAGTTGCCGGCCGAGTTCGGCCCGGACGTGTTCGCGCAGCGCCTCGTCGAGGTCGAGTTCCCCGCCGCCGTACGGTTCGCCCTCACCGGTCGAGTCGAGGACGCCGAAGCCGCCGGTCCCGCCCCGGCCGACGACGCTGGCGGTGCAGCCGTCCGGGCGCAGCGCGAGCACGGCGAGCGTCCGTCCGGTGAAGCCGGCGGCGACGTGGCTCTCGGCGGCGGTGACCGCCTCGGAGAGCAGGGTGACGTTGGTCAGCCCGATCTCCCAGAGCGCCGACTGCACCAGGCTCCGCCGGTGGCCGCCCCAGCCGGCCGGGTGGGCGAGCACGACCTGTTCGGGGTGCCCGCCCTCGTGGGCCGCCACCTGTTCGATCACCCGCCCGGTCAGTACGGCGGTGAGCGCCGGTGCGGACCAGGGTTCGCCGCCGACGAGCAACCCGACCGGGTCGCCGACGCGGGCGACGAAGTCCCGGGCGACCCGACCGGGGTCGTAGGGGGTGCCGGTGCGGGTCGGGTCACCGGGGGTGAGGGCGCCGTTCGGGGCCAGGTGCAGCACCGGGGCGATGGTGGGGGAGTGGGGGTCGAGCCAGCTCACCTCGGGCTGGGTCCAGGAGTTGTCCCGGAGCCGGGAGATGGCGGCGGTGACGTGGGGTCCACCGATGTCGATCCCGAGGACGTACGCCATTGCACCCGATTCCTTCAGCGATTCTGACTCATCCTTTCGTACCAGAGATCCCTCCACCAACGGGACCCTAACTCTGACGGGACGGACCCCCTAAGCCCCTAACGGTGACGGCGGTTCCGGCCCTAGTCGGGCGGCCCACAGGACGGGGATCCGTCCCCGATGTCCGGTACGTCACCCGCGCCCTACTGTCGGTGTCAGTTCTGGCGCCCCCGTCGCCGGTACGCCCCGGCCCCGTTCACCCGACCGGCCCCCGTTCACCCGAGGAGATTCGTCCACCATGGACTCCACCCAGAACCTGCACGACTTCGTACTCAACCTGCTCACCGACGTCGACGCCCGGTCGGCGTTCGAGCTCGACCCCGAGGCCACCCTGGCCGACGCCGGGCTGGGCGACCTCACCCCGGCCGACGTGCAGGACGTGATCCCGTTCGTGGTGGACACCGTGCCGTTGCAGGGCATCACCGCCCTCGCCCCGGTCGGTGACCTCGGCGGCCTCGCCGGCCTCGACGGCGGCGCGCTCGGCGTGGTGGGGCAGTTGCACGCGGTGGCGGACCAGATCACCTCGGCCGGCTTCGGCAACAGCGTCGACGTCAACGCCGGCATGCTGGGCGCGATCACGGTCGACCCGACCGGCCTCGGTGCCGCCGCCGCGGTCATCCCCGGCATCGGCGCGGCGGTCAGCCCGGCGGGCGTGGCCACCGACCTGTCCGGCGTGAACGACGTGGCGAACACCCTCGACCTGGGCGTGGTCAGCACCTCCGGGGTGACCGGCGTGGTCGACACCACGCAGAGCGTGGTCAACGACCCGACCGGGGCCGTGCTCGACGGCACCGCCACCGACGGCCTGCTCGGCACCGCCGACTTCGCGGTGAACACGGTGACCGGCCTGACCCAGGTCACCGGCCTGACCGACTCGCTCGACATCGGTGGCCTGACCGGCGGCCTCACCGACGGTCTCACCGGTGGCCTGAACGGCGTCCCGGTGGTCGGCGACGTGGTCGACACCCACGGCGTGCTCGGCGGTGTGACCTCGACCGTCGGCGGCACCCTCGACAGCACCGGCCTCACCGGCGACCTGGGCCTCGGCGCGCACGCGAACGCCGACGCCGACGCCCACGGCGCCACCGGCGGACTGCTCGGTATCACCGACGGTCTGCTCTGATCGGCTGCGCCGCGGCCCGGGGGTGGGCGCGGCGCGGCGACCGGCCGGAGTCCGGGCCCCGCTGCGGTGGGTCCGGCCTCCGGCCCCTCCCGGTCGCGGGCGGTCGCACCTCTCACTGGGTGTGGCCGCCCGCGATACCGGGGGTCGACCCTCCCGGTAATCGCGTCCGGTCCCCTTGATAATCGCGTCGAAATCAGCACACTTGGTGCGTGATGACGCGGATTTGGCTTGACGTACTCGACGAGACGAGCCGGCTCTGCGCGGCGCACGGTCGCAGCGACCTGGTCGACTCGGTACGCCGCAAACGGGTGCAGCTGCTGGATCCGGGGCTGCGGGTGCTGGTGGTCGGCGAACCCAAGCAGGGCAAGAGCCAGTTGGTCAACGCCCTGATCAACGCGCCGGTCTGTCCGGTGGGTGACGGCCGGACCACTGTGGTCCCGACAGTGGTCCGGCACGCCCCGGAGCCGACCGCCGCCCTGGTCCGGGCCGCCGCCCCGACGCCCGGCCGGCCGGCGGTCGAGACGGCCGCCCCGACGCAACGGCTGCCGCTGCCGATCGAGCAGGCGGCCGCCCGGATCAGCGGCACGGTCGTCGCCGGCTCCGAGGCCGCCGGCAGCACACACGTCGAGATCGGGGTGCCGCGCGGGCTGCTCGCCGGTGGGCTCACCCTGGTCGACACCCCCGGCGCCGATGGGCCGGACCAGGCCCGGACGACCAACGCGTACGCGGCGCTGGCCCGTCCGGACGCGGTCCTGCTGGTCACCGACGCGACCAGGGAACTCTCCGTCGCCGAGCTGAACCTGCTGCTGCACCTGGCCCAGTCGCACCCGAACGTGATCGTGGTGCAGACGAAGATCGACATGGTGCCGGACTGGCGCGTGGTGGCCGACCGCAACCGGCAGCACCTGGCCAGCGCCGGGGTGCCGGCGGCGCTGATCCCGGTCTCCGCCGCGTTGCGCCTGGCGGCGGCGAAGACCGACGACAAGGTGGTCAACGCCGAGTCCCGGTTCCCCGACCTGATCGGCCGGCTCCTGCGCGACCAGGGCAGCAAGTCCGAGGTGCTGGCCCGGTCGGCGGTCGCGCTGCTCAGCCGGACCACTATCGAGCAGCTCGCCGCGCCGCTGCGGGCCGAGCTGACCTCGGCCACCTCCGGCGACAACTCGGCCGCGATGAACCGGCTCCGGGCCGCCCAGCGGGAGGTGGACGAGCTGCGCCGGTGCACCACCCGGTGGCAGAACACGCTCAACGACGAGATGGCCGACCTGCTCTCCGACATCGAGTACGACCTGCGCGACCGGACCCGCAAGATCCTGCGCCAGGTGGACGAGGCGTTCGAGACGGCCGACCCGCAGACCGGGTGGGAACCGTTCCAGGAGTGGCTGGAGGAGAACCTGGTCGAGGCGGCCGAGGCGAACTTCGTCTGGCTGGCCCAGCGCTGCGACTGGATCGCCGGCCGGGTCGCCGCCCAGTTCACCCGGTACGGCCACGACGCGCTGCCGGACTGGTCGGTGCAGGTCCCGGCCGACATCGCCGACCGGTTGCCGGTGCTGGAACAGCCGCCGATCGAGCGGTTCACCCCGACCCAGAAGGTGGTGACCGCCCTGCGCGGCTCGTACGGCGGGGTGTTGATGTTCGGGCTGGCGACCAGCCTGGCCGGCATGCCGCTGATCAACTTCGTGTCGCTCGGCGCCGGTGCGCTGTTCGGCGGCAAGAGCATCGTGGACGAGAGCAAGTCGCTGCTCAAGCGGCGGCAGGCGGCCGTCCGGGTGGCCGCCGCGCGGCACGTCGACGACTTCTTCCTACGCCTGAACAAGGACTGCCGGGACACCGCCCGGCGGGTGCAGCGGATGCTGCGCGACCACTTCGCCGCGTTGACCGAGGACCTCCAGGAGGCGATCGTCGCGTCGCTGCGTACGGCGAAGCAGTCCGCCGACGCCGACGCCGCCGTACGCGACCAGCGGCACCGCCAGATCGAGCAGGAGATGCGCCGGCTCGCCGCCCTGTACGAGCAGGTCCAGCAGTTGGCGTCCGGGCGGCCCACGGCCGGCTCCGCCCCGCTGGGCAGCCCCCGGTGACCGGCGTCGCCCGGCTGGACGAGTCGGTCCCGGCGCTGCTGACCGAGGCGCTGACGCTCTACTGGGACAACCCGCCGGCCACCGAACGGCTGCGGCACTACCTCGACCGGTTCGCCGAGCCGCTGCGGATCGCCGTCGCCGGGCCGTGGCGGGCCGGCAAGTCGACGCTGCTCAACGCGATCCTCGGCGAGGAGGTGGCGCCGGTCGAACCGGCCGACGGTGGACCGCTGCACACCTGGTACGAGGACGGCCCGGAGCCGGGGGCGACGGCGTACTCGGCGGAGGGGTCGGCGTGGGAACTGCCGGTGATCCGGTCCACCGGGGCGCTCCGGGTGGAGCTGGGCGGCTGGCGGTCGACACAGGTCAGCGAGGTGGTGGTGCGCTGGCCGACCCGGGTGCTGCGGCACACCACCCTGGTCGAGATGCCGCCGGTGGCGCCGACCGCCGAGGACGGGGACACCCCGACCGCGATGAAGATCATCCGGGATGCGGACGCTGTGCTCTACCTGACCCGCGACGCCCGTGAGACCGATCTGCGGTTCCTGCGGGCGCTGCGCGAGGGCACCGTCGGCCGGTCCGCCCCGGTGAACGTCCTGCTGGTGCTCGCCCGCGCGGACGAGCTCGGCGGCGGCCGGGTCGACGCACTGGTCACCGCGAAGCAACTCGCCCGGCGGCAGTACCAGGAGCCGGGGGTGCGCCCGCTCTGCATGGGCGTGGTGCCGGTCGCCGGGCTGGTCGGGCTGGCCGGGCGGGTGCTCGGCGAGGCCGAGTACGCCGACCTCGCCGCGCTGGCCGAACTGCCCCGCGACGAACTGACCACCGCCCTGCTCTCGGCCGACCGGTTCGTCGCGACCCGGTTCAGCGCCGGTCGGGCCACCGGTGGCGGTTCGCACGCCGCCGCCGACTACTCCGCCACCCCGGTGCCGGACGCCGCCCGGCGGCGGGTGCTGCTGGACCGGTTCGGGGTCTTCGGACTGCGCCTGGCCACCACGTTGATCCGTACCGGTGCCACCAACCGGGCCGGGCTCGCCGCCGAGTTGGTCCGCCGCAGCGGCCTGACCGAGCTGCGCGAGTCGATGGCCCGGTACTTCACCGACCGCCGGGAGGTGCTCAAGGCCCGGTCGGCGCTCGCCGCCCTGGAACGGGTCGTCCGCACCGACCCCCGACCCGGTTCGGCGGAGCTGCTGGCCCGGGTGGAGCAACTGCTCGCCTCGGCGCACGACTTCCGCGAGCTGCGCCTGCTCGCCACCCTCCGCGACCCCAAATCCAAGATCGACCGGGAGCTGTCCGCCGAGGCGCACCGGCTCGTCGGCGGCAACGGCACCAGCCTGGCCGTACGCCTGGAGCTGGACCAGGACACCGACGGCGGCCAACTGTGGGAGGCTGGCGTCGACGCGCTGTACCGCTGGCAGGCGCAGGCCGACGATCCGCTGCTCCGGCCCGACCAGCGGCGGATCGCCCGGGTGGTGCTGCGCAGCGTCGAGGGGATGCTCGCCGAACTGCGGGCGGGCTGGTCACTACACTGAGCGAACCCTGGCGCCGCCGCTGCCGCCTGCCTGCCAGGGGTCGCCCCGGACGGAGTTTTCCATGCTGACCATGCAAGATGCCCTGGCCCGCCTCACGGCGTACTGGTCGGAGCAGGGCTGCCTCACGCTCCAACCGATGAACACGGAGGTCGGTGCCGGAACGCTGAACCCGGCGACCTTCCTGCGGGTCCTCGGCCCGGAGCCGTGGCGCACCGTCTACGTCGAGCCGTCGGTCCGTCCGGACGACTCCCGGTACGGCGAGAACCCGAACCGGCTCCAGACGCACACCCAGCTCCAGGTGATCCTGAAGCCGGAACCGGGCAACGCGCAGGAGCTCTACCTGGGCAGCCTGACCGCGCTCGGCATCGACGTGGCCGCGCACGACGTCCGGTTCGTCGAGGACAACTGGACCTCCCCGGCGCTCGGCGCCTGGGGGCTGGGCTGGGAGGTCTGGCTCGACGGGCTGGAGATCACCCAGTTCACGTACTTCCAGCAGGCCGGTGGGGTGAACCTCGACCCGCCGTCGGTGGAGATCACCTACGGCATCGAGCGGATCATCATGGCGTTGCAGAACGTACGCCACTTCAAGGACATCGCGTACGCGCCCGGGGTCAGCTACGGCGAGGTCTTCGGCCAGTCCGAGTACGAGATGTCCCGCTACTACCTCGACGACGCCGACGTGACGGCCAACCGCCAACTGCTGGAGCTGTACGCCACCGAGGCCCAGCGGATGATCGACGCAGGCCTGCCGGTGCCCGCGCACACGTACGTGCTGAAGTGCTCGCACGCGTTCAACGTGCTCGACTCGCGAGGCGCGGTCTCCACCTCCGAGCGGGCCGCCGAGTTCGCCCGGATGCGCCGGATGGCCGGCGAGGTCGCCCGCCTCTGGGCGGCGAGAAGGGAAGAGCTGGGGCACCCGCTCGGCGTGGTCGAGCAGACGCCGCTGGCCTTCGCGCCCACCTCCACCCCGACCGGTGAAACCGGTGCCCGGCAGCTCGTCTTCGAGATCGGTACCGAGGAGATGCCGCCGGCCGAGGCACGTACCGCCCGTGAGCAGGTGCGCCGGGAGCTGACCGAGCGGCTGGCCGGCACCCGGCTGACCCACGGCACCATCCGGGTGCTGGCCAACCCGCGCCGGCTGGTCGCCGTCGTCGATGACGTCGCCGCCCGCGAACCCGACCACGTCCGTACGGTGAAGGGCCCCAAGGCGGCCGCGGCGTTCGGTGCCGACGGGCAGCCCACGCCCGCCCTGCTCGGCTTCGCCCGGTCGCAGAAGGTCGAGGTCGAGGCGCTGGAGCGGGTCGAGTTCAACGGTGTCGAACACCTGGCCGTGCTCCGCCCCGAGGCCGGTCGCGACGCCACCGAGGTGCTCGGTGACGTGCTGGCCAAGGTGGTGACCGCGCTGCGGTCGGCGAAGAACATGCGCTGGAACGACCCGAACCTGGCCTTCACCCGTCCGGTCCGCTGGCTGCTCGCCCTCTGGGGCGACGAGGTGGTGCCGGTGGCGGTGTCGTCGCTGGCATCGGACCGGCAGACCCGGGTGCACCGCAACGCGCCCGCGCCGACGATCCCGGTCGCCTCGGCAGAGGCCCACCTGGGCATCCTGGCCGACGCCGGCATCGTGGTCGACCCCGACGAGCGTCGCCGGCTGATCGTCGCCGGGGCCGAACGGCTCGCCGCCGAGGCCGGCGGTCGGCTCGACACCGACGCCGAACGCTCCCTGATCGACCAGATCCTCTACCTGGTGGAGCAGCCGACCCCGCTGCTCGGCCGGTTCGACCCCGACTACCTCCGGCTGCCGGAGGCGATCCTGGTCAACGTGATGCGCAAGCACCAGCGCTACCTGCCGGTGCGCGACGCCGAGGGCAAGCTGATGCCGTACTTCGTGGCGGTCGCGAACGGGGCCGTCGACGCCGACCTGGTCCGGGCCGGCAACGAGGCGGTGCTGCGCGCCCGGTACGAGGACGCCGCCTTCTTCTACCGCGCCGACCTGCGGATTCCGCTGGTCGAGATGCGGGAGAAGATCAGCCGGCTGACCTTCACCGACAAGCTCGGTTCGATGGCCGACCGCGCCGACCGGATCGCCGAACTGGCCCGCGTCCTGGGCGCCGCCCTGGATGTCGACGCGGCCGACGTGGCGACCCTGCACCGGGCCGCCGCGCTGGTGAAGTTCGACCTCGGTTCGCAACTGGTCACCGAGATGACCAGCCTGGCCGGGGTGATGGCCCGCGACTACGCGCTGCACGCCGGGGAGTCGGAGGCGGTCGCCCAGGCCGTCTACGAGGCCGAGCTGCCGCGCAGCGCCGGTGACGCGGTGCCCCGGTCGCTGCCCGGTGCCCTGCTGTCGCTGGCCGATCGGCTGGACCTGATCGCCGGCCTGGCCGCCACGGTCGGGTTGCCGACGGGCAGCAGTGACCCGTTCGCCGTACGCCGGGCGTTCCTCGGTCTGCTGGCCGTGCACCGCGCCCACCCGGAACTCGCCGGTCTGAGCCTGACCGAGGCGCTCGCCGCGGCGGCCCGCCGGCAGCCGGTGCCGGTCGACGAGTCGGTGCTCGCCGCCGCGACCGAGTTCCTGACCCGCCGGCTGGAGCAGTTGCTCACCGAGGAGGGCCAGCCGGTCGACCGGGTGCGGGCGACCCTGCCGCACGCCGACCGGCCCGGACTGGTCGACCGCCTGCTCGGGCAGATCGACGCGCTGGTCAAGGACGAGCAGTTCCGGGCCCTGGCCGAGGCGATCCAGCGGGCCCGGCGGATCGTGCCCGCCGGCACCGCCGCCGCGTACCGGCCGGAGGCGTTGGTCGAGCCGGCCGAGCTACGCCTGCACGAAACGCTCACCGAGGTACGCGCGTCACTGGAGCCGGTCCCCGACCTGGAGCGCTTCAACGAGGTGGCCGGCCTGATCACCGGCCCGGTGAACACGTTCTTCGACGACGTGTTCGTGATGACCGACGATCTGGACCTGCGGGCGGCCCGGCTCGGCCTGCTGGCGACCGTACGCGACCTCGGCGCCGACCTGCTCGACTGGGACCACCTGCGGATGTAGCGCCCGTCCCGTACCGGCGACCGGTTTCCTTCCGTCGCCGGTACGGGCCCAAATATGGGATCGACGGGGCCGGTTCAGGCGAACATATTGCCGAACTGGACAAGATTGGCCATTGGTGAGTCGAAACCGCTGGCCAGGCGGGTGAGCGTGGCTCCCGAACCAAGGGCGCGGCGCACCTGTTCAGGGGTCCGATGGAATATCCGGGTGGAAACTTTCACTGGCGTACGTGAGGATTCCGGGTCACGTGAGTGAATGTGGCGGGACAGTTCCGTCGCGCCATATGGTCAGTTTTGCCACTCCTCCCTCCTCGACTCCCGAAAAGGTGGCTAGCTGAGTGACCATCCAAATTACCGCCGGGAATGTATTTGATTTCGCACCCGGCGAAAAAGCGCAACTGAAGGCTCAGACGGAAGCTCTCGAACAGCTCGGTTCCACTGACTTCAAAGAGCTTCCGCAGGAGCTTGTCGAGGAGTACCAGCTTCTCCGGAAGATGGGGAACTTCGCCCGGGCGAGCATTCCGGGAGCCGACACGGAGGTCGTGTTGGACGCCGGGGTGTTCGTGCCGACGGGCACCTCGGCACCGGTGCCGGTGGTGATCATGCCGGCGCCGCTCGCGCCGACGGGCTGGGAGTCGTACCCGGGCATGATCAGGAAGTTCGCCCGGCGCGGGTATCTGGCCCTGGCCTACAGCCAACGGGGTCTGGCCTACTCCTCCGGGAAGATCGACGTGGCCGGTCCCGGCGACTGGGCCGACGGTTCGGCCGTCATCGACTGGATCCTGGACAGCTACCCGCAGGCGAACCCGGACCGGATCGGGTTCGTCGGATCCTCCTACGGTGCCGGCACGAGCCTGCTGGTCGCCGCCCACGACGAGCGGGTCACGGCGGTGTGCGCCCAGAGCGCCTGGGCCGACCTGGGACGTTCGCTGTACGAGAACGAGACCCGGCACCTGAAGGCGTTCGAGGCGCTCGTCGCGTTGTTCGGGGAGGACCGGGTCTCCGAGGAGGTCGCCGAGATCTTCGCCGACTTCCGCGCCAACCGGAACATCGAGCGGCTGCTGGAGTTCAGCGCGATCCGGTCCCCGATCAGCTACCTGGAACGGCTCAACGCCAGGGACCTGCCGATCTTCCTGGGCACGTACTGGCACGAGACGATCTTCTCGGTGCCGGCGGTGGTCGAGTTCTACCAGGCGCTGACCGGGCCCAAGAGCCTGCTCGTGCAGATCGGCGACCACGGAGGGGACGAGGTGCTCGGTTTCCTCGGCGGGATCAGCCGCCCGACGGCGACCAGTTACCGGTGGCTCGACCACTACGTCGCCGACGACGCCGGGGGCGAAACTCCCGACCAGGGCGTACGCGCGGAGTACATGCACAACCTGCTCTCGCTGATCCAGAAGCCGGACTGGGAGTCGTACGTCGTACCTCGGCGACGGTTCCACCTCGCCGAACCCGGTCCCGGCGGCTCGGCCGGGGAGCTGGTGCTCGACGGGCCCCGGGCCGGCTGGAGCCGGACCTTCATCGGGGGTACGGACACGGCGGCCACCGTGGCGCCGACGCTCGTGACCACCGGCATCCAGGAGCGGCTGGGCAGCCCGGTCGTCTACGACACGACGGCGATACCGTCCGAGCACGCGGCGGTCTGGGCGTCGGCGCCGCTGACCAAGCGGCAACGGATCGTCGGCACGACCCGCCTGCGGTTCACGGTGACGCCGTCGGCCGAATCCGTGACGCTGGTGGTGCACCTGTTCGACCTGAACCCCGGCAATCGGCGCGCGCTCATCATCACCAGTGCGCCGTTCACGTTCCTGAACGACGAGGCGGGCGTGACCAGGACGGTCGACGTGGACCTTCAACCCGCGCACTATGTGATCGGAGCCGGTCACCAACTGCAACTCGTCATCGATTCGAAGGATCTCCTCTTCGGTGACGCGACGATTGACGGAAGCACGATCGAGATCTCGTCGCCGGACGGTGACGAGTCCCGTATCGACATCCCGCTCGGTGACACCGAACTGGGCTGAGTCGACCGTGGGGAGCGGGGGGGGGGGGGGGGGGGGGGGGGGGGGGGGGGGGGGGGGGGGGGGCGGCCCTTCCCCCCCCCCCCCCCCCCCCCCCCCCCCCACGCTGCTCGTACGTCGCGACCACGGCTCGGCGACGGGGGTCGGAGATCGGCTTCGAATGCGTTCACTGATCGAAATCAGTCAATGTGATTGATCTTTTGTCATCGACTCGACCGGTGCCTTTTGATCGAGTTTCGTGCGCGCCCGTGCCTGGCCGTGCGAATACCATTCCTTTGGTCGCGGCTACAACTGAGAGTCACATAGTTAACAGTTGTGATTACGCAGCGAGATCATCTGGTCACATTGTGACTGCATCACGGGCATCAACGCCTGTGAATGTTTGACCAGGAGGTCGTCTTGACCCAAACACACGGACCCACCGCCCGGCGGAGAACCGCCCGGCGGGTGTTCGTCGCCGTCGCCGCCGTCACGCTGCTGATCGCCGGCTCCACCGCGGCGTCGGCCAAGCCCACCACCCCGTCCGGCCAGCCGGCCGGCTCCCCGCCCGGCGGCTACCAGAGCTGGACCGCGTTGTTCGCGGCCCAGGAGGAGCTGAACGCGGCCGCGTCGAAGATCTCGGCCAACGCCGGCTCCGGCCTGGCCGGCATCGTCGCCGCTCCCGAGAACCGCGAGGTCCGGGTCTACTGGAAGGGCGCCGTCCCCGCCTCGGTGTCCGGGATCGCCGCCACCACCGGTGTTCCGGTCACGTTCTTCCCCGCCCGGTTCAGCATGACCGAGATGGGTGCCGAGGCCGCCCGGCTCGCCGCGCTCCCCGGCGTCGCCTCCGCCGGCCCCAAGGCCGACGGCAGCGGTGTCACGGTGACCGTCGTGCGGACCGCCGAGGCGAAGAGCCGTTCGGTCGTCGCCGGTAGCGCGAAGCTGCCGGTGACCTACGCCCTCGGCGACCAGCCCGAGATGATGATCGGTCGGCAGGCGGACACCGCCCCGTTCTGGGGCGGCGCCCGCTACACCACCCCGGTCGGCGGTTGCAGCACCGGCTTCGCCGTCAGCTGGGGCGGCGCGAACCGGATCATGACCGCCGGTCACTGCGGGTCGAACGGCCAGAACGCCAGCGTGCCGGGCTGGGGCGTGGCCGGTCCGATCATCAACGACAACGACCCGCGTGACACCCTCATGATCAACGCCTCCACCTCCGGTCGGATCTACACCGGCGCCTACAACGCCTCGACCAGCGTCGGCGTCGGCGGTGCGGTCACCGACTTCGTCGGCAACATCATCTGTACCGGTGGCGCCTCCAGCGGCGAGCACTGCAACATCCAGGTGCAGGCCGTCAACCAGTACGTCAACGTCGGCTACGTCATCGGCCCGATGACGTACGGCGTGCAGCTCAACAACACCTGCGCGGTCGCTCCCGGCGACAGCGGCGGCCCGGTCTACTCGTACCGGGCCGACGGCCGGGTCGACGCCCGTGGCACCGTCTCCGCGGGTACGTCGAACGTCGCCTGCCCCGGTGTCTCGCCGGTCGGTTCGACCATCGTCTTCTACGCACCGCTGGTCGCCGGAGCCGGCTACGTCGGCTCGTTGAACTACTACGGTGCGGGCATCGTCCTGGGCTGACCCAGGGACGCTTCCGTCGCTCGACGTGGTGGGTCGGCTGTCAGCCGGCCCACCACCGTGTTCCTACAGCCCGTGGACGAGAGCCGCGGCCGTCGCCGGCACGATCGCCGCCCAGCACAGCAGGAGGACGCCGAGCGGCGCACGCGGCACCCGCGCCGGTGGCGGGGACACCCCGATCATCGCCAGGACGACGAAGACGAACCCGAGCAGCAGGACGAACGGTCGCGGACTGCGCAACCACGACCAGGACGAGAACATCGACCGATCATGCCGGGCGGTGGTGAGGTGGTCGACGACCGTTCGGCCGGTTGGTTTCCCGTACCGGGGTCGGTTTCCCGTACCGGCAACCGTCGAATGTGCACGGTCGCCGGTACGGGAACCGGCTCGCCCTACTCGACGGCGGCGCGCTTCGCCAGGCCGCGCGGCGGCGCCTTCATACCGACCACGATGTCCACGATCTCGATGTACCGCGCCTTGGCGCCCATCCGGAAGTCGGTGGCCGCCGCGTGGATCTCCTCCAGGGTGTCCGCCTCGACGATCGTCACCTGGTCGTAGCGGCCGTCCACTCCGCTGGTCACCACGTGGGTCAGCAGCTTGGCGAACTTGCCCATCTCCCGCGCGTGACCGGCGGAGACCTCGTGGATGCCGTCCCGGCCGAGGGCGAAGTACTCGGGACTGATCTTCATGAACAGGAACGCGACGTACTTGTTCTTGTCCGCTAACTCGTGCATGGCACCTTCCCAACCGAAGCACTCGATGGGTAGTGGGGCGATCACTGTGAGTTTATGTTTTGTGACAGATCGTCAGGAAGAACTGTCTGCTGACCGACTCAACCTGCCCGGTGACCACGCTGCGTGGCGACCGGGCCACCCGTTTCCTGGCCGGGCCCGTGCAACAACGGCGGCCCCTCGACGCGTGGATGAGTACGACGGCCGAACTCAAGGGGGACGACGGTGGTCGAATTCGACGACTACGTACGGCTGCGAGGGGCCCGGCTGGTCCAGCTCGCGCGGCTGCTCGTGGCCGACCGGCACCTGGCCGAGGACCTGGTCCAGGAGGTGCTGGGCAAGGCGTACGTCCGCTGGCACCGGATCGCGCGGCACGGTGACCCCGACGTGTACCTGCGCCGGATGCTGGTCAACGCGAACGCGTCCTGGTGGCGGCGGCGGTCCGCACACGAGCTGGCCACCGGGACCATCGTGGACCGTTGCGACCGGCTCGACATCGCCCACCAGACCGCCGAACGCGACGCCACCTGGCGACTCGTCGCCGAGCTGCCGACCAAACAGCGGGCGGCGGTGGTGCTCCGGTTCTACGAGGACCTCGACGACGACACCATCGCCGAGATCCTCCGGTGCTCGCCCGTCACCGTCCGCACCCAGACGATGCGGGCTCTCGCGACACTCCGCCGGCGGCTGGGCACGCCGCCGGCCCTGACCTCGGAGGGGAAGCAGCGATGAGCGGCGAAATCGACGAGTCGATCATGGTGGCCATCCGGGACCGGGCCGAAGGCAGTGTGCACGTCGAGAGCCTGCTCGCTGGCGCCCGGCGATCGGGAATGCGGCGACGCCGGATCCGGCAGACCCTGGTCAGCACCGGGGTCGGCGCGGCGGTCCTGGTCGCGGTGGGGCTCGTCGCCCTCGTACCCCAGCCCGCCGCCGCCCCCGGCCCCCCGGCAACCACCCCGCCCACCTCCGCCGCCCCGACCGGGCCGCCCTCCTCCCCGAGCCCCCTGCCCGAGGAGCAGCGCCAGCCGGCGCTGGGAGATTCGCGCCCCCCGACGGCGAGCACGGCAACACCGGTGAGTGCCGGTGGCGAGGTCGGCGCCGACCCGCGCCTGCTGCACCTCGACGTCACCGACCCGGACGTGTCCCAACTGCGTTGGTGGTCGGGGCCGGGAATCGAGTGGCTGGAGGTGAACCGGGCGGTGAGCTGGCGCCGCTCGTTCAGCGAGTACCACATGTTCGTGGCCTCCTCACAGAGCGCGATCTACGGCGTACGAACGGCCGGCCGGGAGGTGTCGGCCGAGCCGCCGATCACCGAACAGGTCACCGTCGACGGCAGGCCGGCGACGCTGACCCTGGGCCGGGGAATACCCGAGGCCGACCGGTACGGGGTGCTGCGCTGGCAGCAGGCACCGCAGGTGTGGGTCGGGGTCCACCTGTACTTCGACAGCACCCTCGGCGGCCGGGCGGAGGACGACCGGGCCGCCCTGCTCCAGGTGGCGCAGTGGCTCCGCTTCGACCGGGTGCACTGGTGCGTGGTGAACTTCCGGCTCACCTGGGCCCCGCCCGGCGCCACCGTCGACTCCTGCTCCTTCGCCCTGACGGCACCGGGCGGAGTCAGCGACAGTTCGATGGGGCTCAGGGCCGGCGGCGCGGTGCTCACCGTACGGACCTCGACGGGTGAGTTCGCCGCACCGCCGAACCCGAACACCGTGGTGGCCGGCCGGCAGGTGGAGGTTGTCGAGGGTACGACCCGGTACGACTACGGCGACGGGATCGCCGAGGTCGTCGAGATTCAGTTGGGGCAGCCGGGGCAGCCCCGTGTCGGGGACGCCCTCCAGATGATCGGCGGGTTCGAACCGGTCTCCGGCCGTGACCCCGGCACGTGGCCGGCGCCGTCCCTGCCCTGAGCCAGCCGGCCAGGTCAGGCGGGCAGGGTGCGGGCGGCGATGGCGGAGGCGGAGATGGCGGCCGGGAAGCCGGCGTAGAAGGCGACGTGGGTGAGCAGTGCGGCGATCTCGTCCCGGGTCACCCCGTTGTTGATCGCCCGCCGCAGGTGCCCCGGCAACTCGTCCGGCCGGTACAGCGCGGCCAGTACGGCGACCGTGGCCAGGCTCCGGTCACGGGGGCTCAACGCCGGGTCGGTCCAGACATCGCTGTAGATCGGGTTGTCGACCAGGGCCGCGAGCCGGGGCGAGAAGGCGTGGGCCAGGTCGAAGGTCGGGTCCGGCGTACTCATGGTGGTCCCTTCGGGGAGCTGATCTCGCGGGCGGTGGCGGGGGAGCGGCGGTGGCGGTCAGCCGGGGGTGGTGCCCAGCGCCCGGCGTTCGATGCTCTGCGCGTACAGCGGGGTTTCCCGGCTGTTGTGGTCCGCCGAGGCGACCTGGCGGGCCGCCGCGGCCTGTTGCAGGGTGATGCCCTGCCGGTCGATGAAGTCCAGGAACTCGGGGGTGGTCAGGGCGACCACGCTGTTGGTGTACTCGCAGCGTCCGTCGTCGATCGGTTTGACGCTGAGATCCCAGATGACCCTGACCTTGGTACGCCCACCCGTGGTGTAGACGTCGGAGATCGACACCATCCGGCAGTGGTGCGGACCGGCCGGGTCGGCCACGTAGTGCTGGACGATCAACCCGTCGCCGATCTGCTCCACGTTGATCGACATCGGGCGGCCGTCGTCGGTCGTGGTGTAGCCGGCCGCGATGTGGTCCGGCGGCGCGCACCGCTGGTACTCCGCGTCCGGCAGGTTGAACAGCCAGTCGGCGATGTTGACCCGCTGGATCGGCGCGTTGATCACCGCGTGGAACGCGGACTCGGACAGGATCTGGTCGTCGGGCATCGCGCCCCTCCTTCACCCGAGATGAGCTGGGAGAACGCCTCCGGTCGCCCCCTGGAGATGATCCCAGCCCGACCCCGGCTCGGGTGCCGGATCGCGGGATGCGGGCCGCCCGGAGCAGTTCAGCCGAGCAACCGGCGTTCCCACGCCCAGGCCGCGATCTCCACCCGGTTACGGGCGCCGAGTTTCGTCTGCACGCTGCCGAGATGGGTCTTGACGGTGCCGACCGCGATGAACAGCCGGGCGGCGATCTCGGCGTTGGTCAGCCCCCGCGCGGCCAGTTTCACCACGTCGAGTTCGCGCGGGGACAGGCCGGCGTCGTCGCGGGCCGGTGCCGGGGGACTCAGGTGCTCCAGCAGTCGTACGGTGATCGACGGGCTGATCAGCGCGTCCCCGGAGACCGCCGCCCGGACCGCCTCGACCAGCAACGCCGGGCCGGAGTCCTTGAGCAGGAAACCGCAGGCGCCGTTGCGCAGCGCGGTGTGCACGTACTCGTCCAGGTCGAAGGTGGTCACCACGACCACCCGGACCGGGTCGGCGACGCCGGGGCCGGCGAGCAGCCGGAGCGCCTCCAGCCCGTCCATCCGGGGCATCCGGATGTCGAGCAGGGCCACGTCCGGGCGCAACTGCCGGGCCAGCGCCACCGCCGTCACACCGTCGGCGGCCTCGCCGACCAGCGTCATGTCCGGCTGGGCGCCGATGATCATGCCGAAGCCGGTCCGGACCATCGCCTGGTCGTCGGCGATCATCACCCGGATCACCCGGTCACCCCCTGCCGTGCGCCGCCCGCCGCTGCGATCGCCCGGTCATCACCTGCCACTGCGATCACCCGGTCACCGCCTGCCGCAGCGGCAGCGCCGCGTCCACCAGCCAGCCGCCGTCGGGGCCCGGACCGGCGGAGAAGCGCCCGCCGACCGCGCGTACCCGCTCGGTCAGACCGAGCAGACCGTACCCGTGGTGTCCGCGCGGGCCGGGGACGCGGTGGGCGGCACCGTCGTCGGTCACCCGGACCAACAACCAGTCCCGGGTACGGCGAACCGAGACGTCCACCGACCGGGCCCCGGACGCGTGCTGGCGTACGTTCGTCAGCGCCTCCATCACCACCCGGTAGCCGGAGGTGGACACCTCCACCGGAATCTCCTCCAGGCTCCCGTCGACGTGCAGCCGGGCCACCGCCGTCGACGCGCCGTTGAACCGGGCCAGCAGCGGTGCCAGTTCCGCCACCCCGGCCAGCGGCGCCAGCGGCGCGTCCGGTGCCGCCTGCGGGTCGCGCAGGATCCCCACCATCCGCCGCATCGACGTCATCGTCTCCGCACCGGCCCGCTCGATCTGCTCCAACGCCAGGATCACCCGCTGCGGGTCCTGCTCGGCGACGAACCGGGCGCCCTGCGCCTGCACCACGATCCCGGTGACGTGGTGGGCGATGAAGTCGTGCAGGTCACGGGCGAACTCGGCGCGCTGCTCGGCCCGGACCGTGGCCATCGCCCGCTCCCGCCCGTCGTCCAGCAACCGCAGGTACGCCCCGCCGACCGTGGCCCCGCACCCGCACAGCGCCAGGAACAGCGCGGCGATCACGTACATCGAGCCGTCCCCCGTCCGGGCCGGCAGCAGCACCAGTGCCGTCCCGACGGCGAGCACCGTGCCCGGCGCCCAGCGGACCGGCGCCCGGCGGGCCACCACCCAGAGCACCCCGAGCAGGCCCGCCGCCTCCGCCCAGCCCCACCCCGCCGGGTTGGTGCGGTCGAGGCCGGGCAACGCCATCACGAGCGTGACCGCCAGTGACCCGGCGGCGAGCACCAGCGCCTGCTTCGGCAGCCGCCGGGAGATCCGCCGGCGGGCCGGCAGCCAGATCACCGCCGTGGCCACCGCCAGCCCGATCCGTACCAGGGCCAGGGCGGCGGTGCCGGACTCCGCGAACAGGCCGCCGTGCAGGTCGACGAGCCCGAGCAGCGCCATCCCCGCCAGGGCCGCGAGCTGGCCCAGGCGGAGCCACAGTCGTTGCAGTCGGGACATCATCATCGTGACCCAGGGTAGTGAGTGCGCGGCGATCGCAGATCGGCCGAAAGTCAGAGCCGCCGCCGCCCGAACCCGGCTGCGGACCGATGCGCGTCACGGTGACCGGCCGCGAGACTCCAGCCGAGTAGTTCGGACAGCCACTGGAGGATCGATGAGTGCGCAGCACCACGCCGTCACATCCGCGCAGGCCGACCGGAGCCGGGCCGCCGTGGCCGCGGTCGACCTGGTCAAGGTGTACGGCACCGGCGACACCGCCGTACGGGCCCTGGACGGGGTCACGGTCGGCTTCGGCCGGGCCGAGTTCACCGCCATCATGGGCCCGTCCGGCTCGGGCAAGTCGACCCTGATGCACTGCCTCGCCGGCCTGGACTCGGCCACCTCCGGTCAGGCGCTGCTCGGCGGCACCGACCTGACCACGCAGTCCGACCGGGCCCTGACCACCGTCCGGCGGGAGCGGATCGGGTTCGTCTTCCAGTCGTTCAACCTGCTGCCGCAGCTCACCGCCGCGCAGAACATCACCCTGCCGCTCGACCTCGCCGGCCGGCGCCCCGACCCGGACCTGTACGCCCACCTGGTCGAGGTGCTCGGCATCGGCGACCGGCTCGGTCACCGGCCCAGCGAACTGTCCGGCGGCCAGCAGCAGCGGGTGGCACTGGCCCGCGCCCTGGTGTCCCGCCCCGAGGTGGTCTTCGCCGACGAGCCGACCGGCAACCTCGACTCCCGCTCCGGTGCCGAGGTGCTCACCTTCCTGCGCGACTCCGTACGCGACCTCGGCCAGACCATCGTCATGGTCACCCACGACCCGACCGCCGCCGCGTACGCCGACCGGGCGGTGCTGCTCGCCGACGGGCGGATCGCCGGTGACCTCGCCCGTCCCGACCATGCCTCGGTGACCGAGGCGCTGCACCGGCTGGCGGCGACCCGATGAGCGCCACCGTGCTGCGTACCCAGCTTCGCGGGGTGACCCGCCGCCCGAGCCGGCTGCTGCTGACCGGGCTGGCCGTACTGGTCGCGTCGTTCGTCGTGTTCGCCGCCGTACTGGCCCAGCAGATCACCGAGCGGACGGTGGAGGCGACCGCCAGCGGCACGCCGGCCGCGGTCGACCTCGTCGTCGGCGACCCGGAGGGGACACCGGTCGGCACCGACGTACTCCGCCGGATCCGCGAACTGCCCGGCGTCGCCGAGGCGGCCGGCCGGATCGACGCCGGGCTCGGCCTCGGCGGCTCGGGCAGCACGTACCTCGGGCTGCACGCCGATCCGGGCTCCGGCCCGCTCGCCCGCGCCCGGATCGTCCAGGGCAGCTACCCGGACGCCACCGGCGAGATCGCCGTGACCGTCCGTACCGCCGAACGGATGGGGCTGGGCGTCGGCACGGTCACCACCGCCGCGACCGGGGCGCCGACCGGACCGGTCACGCTCACCGTCACCGGCGTGGTCGAGTCGAACGACGACAGCGGCCAGGACGCGTACGCCCCGGACCGGATCGTGACCGCGCTCGGCGGGACGGACCGGCTCGGCCAGGTCGACCTGCGCCTCGCCGGGGACGCCGATCCGGCGGCGGTACGCGCCCGGGTGGAGGGCATCCTCGCGGCGGTGGCCGAACCGGAGCGCCCGGTGCTGCGTACCGGTGCGGAGGTCCGGACCGCGGAGGCGCAGCGGGCGGTGGCCCGGCTCGGTCCGGTGTTCGCCCTGGTCGGCATGTTCATCTCGATCGCGGTGGCGGCCGCCGCCCTGGTGGCGACCTCGACCTTCCGGATCGTCTTCGCCCAGCGGATGCGGCAGCTCGCCCTGCTGCGGGCGATCGGCGCCGGCCGGGGCCGGCTCGCCGGGGCGCTCGCCGTCGAGGGCGCGCTGACCGGGCTCGTCGCCGGTACGGTCGGCGTCACCCTCGCGCTCGTCCTCGGGCACGCCCTGCCGGTGCTGCTGCGGGCGTTCGGGCTGACCGTGTCGTCACCGGGACTGCCGCTGGTTCCCGGGCTCGCCGTGGTGGCCGGCGCGGCCCTGGTCACCCTGGTCGCGGTGCTGGCACCGGCGTTCGGCGCGGCGCGGGTCGCCCCGCTGGAGGCGATGCGGGCGGCGAGTACCACCTCCGGCCGGCGCGACATCGGCCCGGCCCGGCTGGTCGGCGGTCTGCTGCTGGCTGCCGGGGCGGCGCTGCTGGCCGGGCTCGTGGTGACCCGGCTACCCGGCCCGCAACCGGAGAACTACAACCCGCAGACACCCCTGCTCATGATCGTCATCTCCGGTGCGCTGGCCTTCTTCGCCCTGGTGGCGCTGGGTCCGGTGCTGGTCCGGCCGGTGCTGTGGCTGGTCGGTTGGCCGCTGCGCCGGCTCGGCCCGGTCGGGCGGCTGGCGGTCGGCGGCATCGGCGGGGCACCCCGGCGGGCCGCCGCCGTCTCGGTCGTCGTGGCGCTCGGGGTGACCCTGATCGCCGGGGTCCTGGTCGGCGGCTCCTCCATGCGGGTGCTGGGCGAACGGGAACTCGCCGTCACCGCACCCGCCGACTTCGAGGTGACGGCCGGCGCCGGCTCGACCCTGCCGGCGGGAGTGGTCGAGGCGGCGCGCGGCCGCGGCGAGATCGGGAACGTGACGCCGTACCGGCGGTTGGACGGGCTGAGCCTGGGGCGTTCCGGCGGGACGGCGCCGGTCGGCGGTGCGGGGGAGTCGGCGTTCGACGCCACCGACCTCGACCTGGCCGCGCTGCCGGCGGTCCGCAAACTCGACGTACGGTCGGGTCGGGTCGCCGACCTCGGCCCCGGCGCGGTGATCCTCGCCGGGCACGTGACCTGGGACACCGGCCTGCGCGCCGGTGACCGGATCACGCTGACCCGGGAGCGGCGGACCATCGACGTACGGGTCGCCGCGGTCCTGCCCGGGGCCACCCCGCTGATGTCGGGTGTGGTGCTCGACCCGGCCGACCTGGATCGGCTCGGCGCCCCGGCCGGCTACGCCGGGCTGCTTGCCGACGCCACCGGATCCGGCGAGGACGGCCGTACGGCGGGGCAGAAGGCGCTGCGGCAGGTGACCGAGGGGACCGACGGGCTCGGCCTGGCCGTGCTCGCCGACAAGCGCGACGAGATCAACGGATTCATCGACACGCTGCTCGGGATCGCGATCGGGCTGGTCGGGCTGACCGTGCTGATCGCCGTTGTCGGTGTCGGCGCGACCACCGCCCTCTCGGTGGTCGAGCGGGTACGCGAGTCCGGGCTGCTCCGCGCGGTCGGGCTGTCCCGGGGCGGGCTGCGTTTCATGCTCACCACCGAGGCGGGGCTGTACGGGCTGATCGGCGCCACGCTCGGCCTCCTGCTCGGCGTCCCGTACGCCTGGCTGTCGATCGAGGCCCTGGGTGCCAACGCGCCGCTGGAGTTCCCGGCGCTACCCCTCGCCGGCCTGTTCCTGGCCCTGATCGCGCTGACCGCGCTGGCCGGTCTGCTGCCGGCCCGGCGCGCGTCCCGGGTCAGCCCGGTGACCGCCCTGGGCACCGACACCTGACCGGGCGGGGCCCGACGGTCGCGCCGGCCGAACCCGTCCCGGGGGTTCGGCCGGCGCGTGCATGGCCTATCCGGAAATCACTTCTGCTCCGGCATCTTCGACGAGTGGTGGTTGACGATCAGCCACTTCCCGTCCCGCAGTTCGTAGACGAAGGTGTAGCGCGCCGGCACCTTCTCGGTCACGCCGTCGGTGGTCACCGTGAACTCGTAGACGCCGGTGTCGATGGCCACCTTGTCGCCGATGATCTTGACGGTCGAGTCCTTGATCGTGCCGCGCGGCTTCTTTGCCAGGAAGTGCTCGAAGTAGTCGATGATCCCCGCACGGGTCTTGCGCACCTCGTCGGAGACCGTCGGGAGCAGGACGGCGTCCGGCGCGTACCGGTCGGCGACCTTCGTCGCGTCACCGGTCGCCAGGGCCTCGTCCCAGCCCTTGAAGAGGTCCTTGATCTGCTGCTCGGTCGGCGGTTTCGGTGTGCCGGTCGTGGGTGGTGCGGACGGGGTCGTCGTCGGCGGCGGTGTCGCGGGGGTCGTCGGCGGTGCGGACGGGGTCACCGGCGGCGCCGAGGGGGTGTACGGCGCGGACGGTGTGGCGCTCGCCGGCACCGACGACGGCAGTGTTATCGCCGCCGCGCTGATGCCGCCCCCGGCGACCAGGGCGGCACCGAACGCGCCGACGATGAGGATGCGGATGGTCCGTCGCACTTGCGCTCCTTGGGTAGAGCGGAATGAGGACCACGAATATAGATTGACGTCGGTCCGGTCCAGAACCGCCGGAAGGGACGGTCCGGCCGTCGACACGTCGAGTTGGGTCGATGCGTTTCCGCTATGGACACCATGGTCGCCAGCGGCTAGCGCGGATGGGTTCGTGTCCGAGCGGGTACGCGGTGACCCGCCGCGCGATCGTCAGTCCCCGGTGAGCGGGCCCGGAGTGGCGGCGGGAAGCTTGTCGACGACCACCAACGTCGTGCCGGGGTCGATCTCTTCCAGCAGTTTGCGCTGGCCGCTGCGGGTGATCCGGATGCAGCCGTCGGTGACGTCGGTGCCGAGGTCGTCGTCGTTGTACCAGGTGTGCAGTCCGATGTGGGCGCCGCGCAGGCCGGCCGGCACCGCGTCCGGGTCGTCGGGGACCGCGCCGAGGGCGAAGACGTCGGTGTCGGCGTACACCTGGCCGATCAGGGCGGAGCGGCCGAGGATGAAGGTGCGACCGAGTGGGGTCGGCGTTTCGCGGGTGCCGAGCGTGGTCCGCCAGGTCTGGACCGGCTTGTCGTCGCGCAGCCAGGTCAGCCGGTAGGTCTTCCGTTCCACGACGAGCTGGTCGCGCAGCGGCACGGTGGTCCAGTCGCCGGGCGGCACCCAGGCGACGGTCCGGTTCGCCGAGGGGAGCAGGACGGCGGTCCAGCCGGACCGACGTTCCACGATGGGCATGACCAGGGGCACCCCGGCGAGATACGGCTCCAGGAAGGCCCGGGGCCGGCCGCCGGGTGCGTCGTACGCGCCGACCTTGGCGGTGGGACGCAGTCCCTCACCCAGGCGTACGGTCGACAAAGGGTCCGGGTCGGCGGGGAAACCGCCGGGTGCCGCAGCATAGTCGACCACTGGTAGGTTGGCCGGCGGCGGTATCGCGGTTATCGATGGCTCGACAGTCGGCGCGCTGTTCGCCGGGCCGGTCGGGCTCGGCGCCGGAGTCGACGTGACCGGAGCCGGGGCGACCTGGTCCGGGCCGACTCCCGAGGTGATCACCAGGGTCAGCGCGACCGTGCCGCCGAGCAGTGCGAGGAGGCCAGCGGAGAGCAGCAGACGCGCACGCGTCCGACTCGGACCCGGCGGTTCCGAAGGGACAAAAGGCACACATTAACTGTACGTGGTGAACTCCTCTCATTTGGTAAGTCTCGCCGTTCGGTGGCGATGGTTCGGGTCGACCGGCGATCCCCGTACCGATCATGAGAAGAAATCGCGTCAGCCCCTCATCCGCTCGCCCCGTTCCTACGTATGACGTGACGGAAGAGCTTGGGTGGGAGATCGAGGAGCGTATGGCTCGGACACAGCAGATCCAGCGACCCGCCAATCCCAGGACCGTCACCAGCCGGGGTACGCCGCAGCGGTCCAAGGGTGCGATAGCGGTGCTCGGCGCGTCCCTACTGGCCGCCGCCTGGGCCCTGGCCATGCTCACCGCGGCGGGCCAGGTGCTCTACGTCTACAGCTACGTCTACCTTGAGTTCTACGCCGGGGTGGTCGCCCTGGTCTCGCTCAGCCTGACCGTGATGGCCGGGCTGCTGGCCACCGACCGGATAGTGCTGCTGGTCCGGCACCGGGTACTGCTCCAGTCGGCGCACCGGACCACCGGGATCATCGCGGTCACCACCCTCGGCCTGCACATCCTCACCAAGGTCTCCGGCGGGCGGGCCGCACCCACCGACGCCTTCCTCCCGTTCGTCTCGCAGCGGGGGCTCTACGTCGGGCTCGGCACGATCGCCGCGTACCTGATGGTCGCCACCCTCTGGACCGGCCTGATCCGGGCCCGTTTCGTCGACCGGGGCAAGCCGTGGATGTGGCGCGCCCTGCACAGCACCGCGTACGCCTCCTGGCCGGTCGCGCTCACCCACGGCCTGAACGCCGGTCGTCAGCCCGCCGCCTGGGTCACCCTGAGCTACCTGCTCTGCGTCTTCCTGGTGATCGTGGCGCTACTGGTCCGGCTCTCGGTCAGCCTCGGCCGCAAGCGCCGCGACCAGGGGCAGACCACCGGCACGATCAAGCCGGTCGGCAGGGCGGTACGCGACGGCGCCGAGACGCGTACCACGCTCGCCGGTGCCGGGGCGGGCGACGTCCGGGTCAGCTGGGCCGAACCGGAGGGCGTCGGGAACCTGCGGGTCGGCCGGGCGCAGGAGCGGGTCGGACGCCGGGCGCGGCCCGACCGCACCGCCGCCGAGGAGACGCCGGGGCGCCGGTCGAGCCGGTTCGTCGTACCGGAGGTGCCCCGTCCCGGCACCGTCGGGGCCGAGCCGGTCGCCGACGGCCCCCGGTACGGCCGGCGCTGGTCGGCGCGGACCGACACCGACTCCGCCCCGACCAGCCGGCGCCGCTCGGAGGCGGACGGCGGGCGCGACCACCTCGACGCCGACGTGGAGCGGGACTACCTCGACAGCGGTCGACCCCAGCGGAACAGCGGCCGCCGCTCCCGCTCCGCCGACCGTGACTACACCGACCGTGACTCCGTCGGTCGGGACTATGCCGACCGTGACTCGGTCGGTCGGGACTATGCGGAACGTGACTCTGCCGGGCGGGACTACGCCGACCGGGAGTACGCCGACCGGGACTACCGGCCGCGCCGGGGAGCGGAACCGGAGGCCGAGGTCGACTACCGGCCCCGCCGGGGCGCCGACGACGAGGCGGACCTGGACTACCGGCCGCGCCGGCAGGCCGACGACGATGCCGAGGTCGACTACCGACCGCGCCGGCAGGCCGACGACGATGCCGAGGTCGACTACCGGCCCCGGCGACGGGCCGACGACGATGCCGACCTGGACTACCAGCCGCGTCGGGGCGATGCCCCGCCCCCGGTGGTGGACGACACCCCGACGTTGGTCAACCTGGACCTGCGACGGGCGATGCGGGCGGCCGGCACGGACGGCTCCTCGGGCCGCTCCGGGCGGCGCAAGCGCGGCGCCGGGGACAGCGTGGACGAGGCGTACTGGCGTGAGCTGCGGGGTGAGGCCAAGTGAGTCGGACGACCGTACCCCCGGTCGCCACCTTCGGGGCGCCGCGACTGACCGCCGGCTTCAGCGAGTACGGCCGGCTGGACCTGCTCGCGCACGAGGAGGTGCACGGCGAACTCGACTGGCTCTCGGTCGACGGGCTGATCAAGCTCGCCGAGGAGATGAAGCTCAAGGGCAAGGGCGGTGCCGGCTTCCCGTTCGCCCGCAAGGTGCAGGCCGTCCTCGACTCGGCCCGCCGGCAGGCCCTGGCCCCGGTGGTGGTGGTCAACGCCACCGAGGGCGAGCCGGCGAGCTGGAAGGACAAGGTCCTGCTCACCCGCGCCCCGCACCTGATCCTGGACGGCGCGGCGATGGTCGCGTACGCGCTCGACGCGGACGAGATCGTGATCGGGGTGGCCGACGACGGGATCGGTGAGGCGTCGCTCGCCGCCGCGCTCGCCGAACGGCAGATGCCGGTGCCAACGGGGATCGTCACCGTCCCGCACCGGTTCATCTCCGGCGAGGGCGGCGCGCTGGTCAAGGGGATCAACGGCGAGGCGCACATCCCGCCCGGGGTGAAGAAGCGGGCCAGTGACTCGGGTGTCGCCGGCATGCCCACCCTGCTGTCGAACGCCGAGACGTACGCGCAGCTCGCCATCGCCGCCCGGCTCGGGCCGTACGAGTATGCGGCGGTCGGCACCGACGACGAGCCCGGCACCGTCCTGTTGACCGTGACCGGGGCGGCGGCCCGACCCGCGGTGGTGGAGTGCGCCGCCGGTACGCCGCTCGCCGACATCCTGCGGCTGTGCGAGGTGCCCGACGGTCCGGGCGTGCTGACCGGTGGTTACCACGGGCGGTGGATCACCGCCGAGGCGGCGGCGAAGGCGGTCATCTCCCGCAAGGGCTTGGCGGCGGTCAACGGCACCCTCGGCGCCGGCATCATGATCCCGCTCGGTCAGGACACCTGTCCGCTCGGCGAGGTGGCCCAGGTGGTGCAGTACCTCGCCGGGGAGTCCGCCGGCCAGTGTGGACCGTGCCGGCTCGGCCTGCCGGACCTGGCCCGCTCGGTCGACCTGATCGTCGCCGGCACCGCCGCCGCCGACATCGTCCGGGCCGCCGCCGGGGCGGTACGCGGACGCGGTGCGTGCAGCCACCCGGACGGCACCGCCCGGTTCGCCACCTCCGCGATCGAGGTGTTCGCCGAGGATCTGGCCGCCCATGCCACCCGCGACGGTTGCGGCCGGCGGGTAAAAGGTGTGCTGGGCCTGCCCGCGAGTCCGGAGGCGGTCTCCGCCCGGCTCGCGGTGGACTGGTCCCGGTGTGACGGGCACGGGCTCTGTGCCCACGTGGTGCCCGAGTTCATCCGGCTGGACGGCAACGGTTTCCCGTCGTTCCCGCCCACGCCGGTGCCGACCTGGCTCGAAGCCGGCGCCCGCAAGGCGGTACGGATGTGTCCCGCCCTGGCGCTCCGGCTGACCGCCCCGAAATAGCCGGAACCGCACCGGAGTAGCCGGCACCGCCCCGAGTGGGGCGGGGGGGGGGGGGGGGGGGGGGGGGGGGGGGGGGGGGGGGGAGGAGGGGGGGAGGGGGGGGGGGGGGGGGGGGGGTGGTTTTGGCTG